>JBFHIG010000001.1:0-149120 GCA_041596615.1 Candidatus Moraniibacteriota bacterium
AAGGCAATTTTGCATTTATTGGAAGGAAACAAACAAAAAGTTGATAAAATTTTCTTAGTCGCTTCCGCAATTGGCAATCTAAAGAGAGATTGGAAATGGTTGGCAGATCGATGGAAAAATTCAGATGTAGAGTCTTTGCGTAAATTCTGGGAAGCAGAATTGGATTGGAGCAAGATCAATCCAAAAGTAAATGAATCTTTCGCAATCGTTTCAAAAGATGATTTGTATGTTGATGCTAGCAATTATGAAGCGATGGAGCTTGATGGTTTGAATGTTGAAATTTGGGATGGACATAGACATTTTCAACAAACAGAAAATGCTGCATTAAAAGATTTTATTTTTGAGAACCTATTTAGTAATAGTGAAGCAGTCGCAGTTCCTGTTCCAGATGAGCAGTTGCCAGTGAAATTGCCCCCAATGAAAGATTTTCTTCCTGAAGGAACCGGAAAAGGTCCTCTAGCGAAGAATGCTGAATTTGTGAAAACCACTTGTCCTGTTTGTGGGGCTGATGCAGAAAGAGAAACAGATGTTTCAGATCCTTTTGTGGATTCTTCTTGGTATTTCCTCCGATACCCTTCTGCTGAGTTTGATGATGTGATTTTTGATAAAGAAAGAACTAAAAAATGGCTTCCTGTTGATAGCTATATCGGTGGCAAGGAGCACACGGTTTTACATTTGTTGTACTCCAGATTTATAACCATGGTGTTGAAAGATCTTGGGTATATTGATTTTGAAGAACCTTATAAAAAATTCTTTGGGCATGGACTTATTACTAAAGAAGGCGCAAAAATGTCAAAATCCAAAGGAAACGTTGTGAATCCAGATGTTATGATTGAAAAATATGGTACTGATACCACAAGAATGTATTTGAGATTTTTAGGAGACTTTTCTCAGGGAGGAGATTGGCGAGATTCTGGGATTGAAGGAATGAGTAGATTCACAAAAAGAGTCTGGACTCTTTTCTTTGAGTTAGAAGGTAATGGTAAGGGTGTTGCTAATTTTTCAATGATAGACAAAACGATTAAGGTCGTTGGAGAGGATTTGGAGAGACTTTCTTTTAATACTGCCGTTGCTCGTTTGATGGAATTTGTAAATTGGGCAAAAGAGAACAAGGACCAATTCGATGGGGAGCAGGTTTTGAAAATCAGAAAAACAATGGCACTTATTTTTTCTCCCATGATGCCACATCTTGCAGAAGAATTCTGGCAAGAGATTGAAGGCAAGGGTTTTGTATGTGAACAAATGTGGCCAGAATATGACAAAGATAAAATTATTGATGATGAAATTGAGCTTGTGATTCAGATAAATGGAAAGCTTCGTGATAAAATCAAAACCTCGAAAAATATCGTTGAAGATGAGGCGAAGAAACTTGCACTAACGAGTGAAAATATACAGAAGTTCATTGAAGGAAAAGAAGTGAGGAAAGTAATTTATGTCTCAGGAAAGCTTGTAAACATTGTTGTTTAGTTTTTCGTAACCATACTTTCTTATATGAGATATTTAGTTTTGTGTCATTCCTGTCCCAGCATTCGCGGGGTGAACATCGGCAGGAATCAAGGCTAAAGTTGTAAAAAGTTCGATTGATCCGTATCCGACTGTCATCTCTTTTCGATTTTCAAACTGTCGAACGAGATGACAGTCGGATGCTCTGATTTAAGAACAAGGATATGTGCTAAAGTGGTAAGCTTTTAAAGTTTGTTCTGATCGATCCGCATTCAGTTGTTATTTTATTCGAATTTTCAGACTGTCAAATAAAATAACAAACAAATGCCCTGAACTCGGTTTATTCCTGTGGAAATTAACTGATTCACTTATAGTTTTTGTAAAAATCAGATGGGTGTCATTCCTGCCCCAGCATTCACATGGTAAACATCGGCAGGAATCCGGGCTTAATTTATGAAATTTTTCTGAACAATTTTAATCGATACGCATTTAATTATTATCTCTTTCGAATTTTCAAACTGTCGAAAGAAATAATAACTAAATGCTCCAGGATTAGGTTTGATTGAAATTCTTAATCACAAAAAATTAAATGAAGGGAAAAAATAGAAAAATTTTAGACAAGGTTAATTTTCCTAGCGATATCAAAAAATTATCAGATAGGGACTTAAAAAAACTTTGTCATGAAGTTCGTGATTTTGTGATTGAAACAGTTTCAAAAACTGGTGGACATTTTGGTTCCAATTTGGGAGTTGTGGAATTGACTGTTGCATTGCATCGTGTTTTTGATACGCCAAAGGATCTTTTGATTTGGGATGTTGGACATCAAGCATATCCACATAAGATTCTCACTGGAAGAAAGGATAAAATGCACACAATTCGCAAAAAAGGTGGTCTCTCACCATTTCCTCGACGTAGCGAAAGTGAATATGACGCTCTTAGCGTGGGGCATTCAAGTACCTCTATTAGCGCTGCCGTTGGAATGGCTCTTGCAAATAAAGATAAAAAAAATCCGCCAAAAGTTATTGCAGTGATTGGCGATGCAGCACTAACCGGAGGGATGGCCATGGAAGCACTGAATCATGCTGGAGATACTAAAGCTGAAATTTTAGTTATACTAAATGACAATAAAATGTCCATTTCTCCAAATGTTGGGGGGATGAGGAAATATCTCACCAGGATTATTTCATCTGAGCCATATTTGAAATTGCGTGGTAAGGGAGAAAGGGCTTTGGATAAAGTTTCTCCCAGGATTCAAGATTTTGTGCGTAGAGCAGATTCTTATACCAGAGGACTTATCACGAGAGGAACTTTATTTGAGGAGCTAGGTTTCAAATATTACGGACCAATTGATGGACATGACATTGAACTTCTCGCACAAGTTTTGGAAAATCTAAAAAAAATAAAAGGACCAAAATTTTTGCATATTGTAACAACGAAGGGCAAGGGCTGTAAATTTGCCGAAGAGGATGCTTTTTCTTTGCACGCAGTTAAGCCTTTTGATCCCATCACGGGGAAGAGATGCGAAAATAAAAAACCAGCATTGACCTATACCAAAGTTTTTTCAGATTGGGTTTGTAAAAAAGCAAAAGAGGACAAAAAATTACACTCTGTTACGCCAGCTATGTGCGAGGGTTCTGGTTTATCAAAATTTGGTCAAGAATTTCCCAATAGATATCATGATGTAGGAATTGCAGAACAGCACGCTGTGACATTTGCGGCAGGACTCGCCATAGAGAATAAAAAACCAGTTGTGGCGATCTATTCATCTTTTTTACAACGTGCCTACGATCAGCTTATTCATGATGTCGCGTTGCAAGATCTTGATATACTTTTTGCAATTGATCGGGCAGGAATTGTTGGCGCTGACGGAGCAACACACGCCGGAGGTTTTGATCTCGCTTTTTTGCGCTCTATTCCAGGTTTTGTAATAATGTCACCATCATCCGAAGATGAATGCTATGCAATGCTTGAGTTTGGCTATAACCAAAAAGGCCCTGTAGCAGTTCGTTATCCGCGAGGATGTGGCAAAGGAGAATATGAAAACAGAGAAAATGTTTTAATTAAGTTCAGCAAAGCAAATATCATATTTAGAGGAAAAAAGGTTGCAATTCTAGCTTTTGGTGCGATGCTTGAAAATTCTAAAAAAGCAGCAAAAGAATTAGGTGCAACCCTGGTTGATATGCGATTTGTAAAGCCGTTAGATGAAAAACTCCTAAAAGAGCTTGCAAAAACACATAAATGCTTTATAACAGTAGAAGATGGAGTTGTCTTGGGTGGAGCAGGAAGTGCTGTGGGAGAGTTTGTCTTAAATGAAAAACTCAATGTTAAAGTTAAGAACTTGGGACTCCCTGATAGTTTTGTTTCACATGGTGGAAGAGACGAAATTTTAGAGGAGGCAGGGCTTTTGGAAGAGGGGATTTTGAAGAGTGCGGAGGAATTTATAGGCTAGAAGTTTATCCAAATTATTTATTCTTTATTAACGAATTAACGAGCTAACGGGTTGTGAAAATAAAGAAATTTCGAAATAATATTGTAATTTTGAATAAAGTAATTTACTATAGATAAAATAATTTAAGGGCGATCTGTATTAAGCAGGTCTTATGGGTGAGTAACAACTCATCAAAACTCAGAAGCAAGGGGGAGTCAGATGGTAGACGTAGGAACTCTAAAAATTAAAGGGGAAAAATCTTCTTCCGGAAGGGCCAGCGGTTTTAATCCAATATGTCACAATAGTTCGCCGGGAGCAGGAAATTGTGAAGGAATGGTAAAATACAGGACTTGCCCTGTATTCGTGGCTGACGGTGGCGGAAAGTTTGCCGGATGTAAAGATTTTATCGCAGAACAGCAAAAAGCTTAGGAAGAAGATCTCCTAAGCATCCTGCACCAGACATTGACTCTGGTGCAGGACATTTTTTTGGAATTTTTGTTAATTTAAAATAAATAAAAAAACACAGCTACCGCGAAAATTTGCGATAGCTGGTGGGCCGGATTCGGCCGAGATTAATTCTTTCCTTCAGGATTTAGACGACTATGGTATACGTCGTAGTCCTGAAGGTAGCTTTGGCTACTGTACTTTCCTGGCGAAAACAGGAAGGTAATCATAACGCCCAAGCACCCTAGCAGCAGGAGTAATATTAGCGCAGCCAATAATTTCCTCATCTTTTCTTCTCCTTAAAATGTAAAGTTACGGTTCGCGATCCATTCTTCTTGAACAAATCTTGATTCACTATTGTCTCATGGCGAACAAGTGGATCCAAGGAGAAGGAATAAAGATAAAGACCCAAATAGCACCATCAGGACAAGTGCAATTAAATATTTTTTCATTCCTCTGCCCATAGTTTCCACCTCCTCGGTTGAATGTAAGAAAATAAAACCATTTTCCTTTTGTTTATCTTTATAGCACATTTTAACAAAAAAGTCAAGTATTTCTAAATTGAACAATACTGAAAAATTCCAAAAAAATAAATTATTTATTAAATCCCAAAAAAGCTTTATTTATAAACAAGAAAAGAATCCCAGTTCGAAATTTTAAAGAATTCAAAAAATATGTTACAATGTTTTAAGGACGAAGAGAAGGAAAATTTCTAGTTTAGTTTCCAGGTATGAGTTGGGAAAGAACGCTCGAAAACACCCTTAAAAAACAAAATGCAACTACTAAAAAAACTTTTTTCCAGAAAATCATCTGGGAACGATTATGTGATTTCACTTGATATCGGCACCGAATTTGTAAAGGTGCTTGTTTTTAAGTTAGATGAAGAGAATCAAAAAGGGATTGTCGTTGGGCTAGGAAAAAAGCGACAAAAGTTAAGAAATATGATTTCTGGAGCGGTTAGTGATATTGGTGGAGTAATCGAAACTTGTCGGGCTGCAATTGACGAAGCCGAGGAAATGGCTGGAGTAAAGGACGTTCCGAGAGCAATAATGGGAATCGCAGGGGAATTGGTAAAGGGAACAACAACAACTGTACATTATGAACGTGCAAAGCCCGAAATTAGAATTGATATGCCAGAGCTTAAGAATATAATTTCCAAAGTTCAATGGAAGGCCTTTGATCGGATTCGAAAACAATTATCCTGGGAAACTGGTCATAACGAGATTGATGTGGAGCTTATTAACGCCGCGATTGTTAATGTTAAGATTGACGGTTATCGCATTTCTGATCCAATGGGATTTCAGGGACGTGATGTTTCAATTAGTGTTTTCAATGCCTATGCGCCAATGATGCATTTAGGAGCTCTGCATAAAATTGCGGATGAATTAAATCTGGACCTACTTTCTATTGCCGCAGAACCGTATGCAGTAGCTCAATCGATGGGTACTTACAACAATCCAGATTTTGGTGCAATTATTATTGACATTGGAGGGGGAACAACGGATGTTGCATTAGTTAGAAATGGTGGACTGGAGGGCACAGTTATGTATGCGCTTGGTGGAAGAGCTTTTACGAAAAGACTTGCTAGCTCTCTGAACTTGACATTTGAAGAAGCAGAAAAGCTTAAGATGAAATATTCCTTTGGAATGCTTTCTGTGGAGATGACCCAGCGGATTGATAAAATTTTTGAACCAGACTGTGAAGTTTGGGTTTCTGGGCTTGAGATTGCTCTGGATAGTTTTTCAAATTATGATCTTTTGCCACCAAGGATTTTGCTTTGTGGAGGCGGAAGTGGTTTGCCAGGAATTCAGAAAATTTTATCTAAGGGTGGGTGGATTGAGAATATGCCGATTTCTTCAGAGCCCAAAGTAAGTTTTATTCAGCCAAGGGATGTGGTTAATATTGTAGATCAAACGAAACAATTAAAGAGCCCTCAAATGGTTGCACCAATGGGACTTGCAAACCTAGTTTTGGAACTTACAGGTGAGGAAAAAGTGCTTTCAAATGTGCTTGGAAAAGCTGTAAAAATAATACAAAATTAGATTTAAAATAATATAAAAGAAGGAAATTTTATGCATAAGACAATTTACATTGATATAGATGAAGAAATAACCAGCATCCTCGATAAAATCAGAGATGAAGAATCTACTGAAATTTGTATTGTTGTTCCAAAAAATGCAGCATTGACACAAGGCATTATCAATCTTAAATTGTTGAAAAAAGAGGTGACTAAATATGGGAAAACACTTCTTATCGCCACAAATGATCCTCAGGCAAGAAAGGTTATCAAGCGTCTTGAAATAAAAACCCAAGAAATTGCAGAGGCTGATTTGAAGAACAATAGGGCGTCTAAAATTGCTAAAACGAATGAAAACGAGGCAATATTAAAAAACATCAAAGAAGATGATGAAATTGTTGCAGAGAAAAAAAATATAGAAAATACAGAAGATAATCTCGAGGAAACAAAAGAAGTTACTAAAATAGAAAAGGAGGAGTTTGTAACAAGTGAAATTGGCTCAGAAAGCTTCTTTGATGGAGTTGCGCCTGCTTCAATTATGGAAGAAGAGAAGGGTGATGATGAGGGAGAAAATGAGTTTAGTGAAGGGCTTGATGAGAAAAATTTCATTTCACCAAGTGAACTTAGGAGTGAGTTATATAGCAAAAAAAAGACTGTTGTTGAAGGAGAAATTGCGAAAGGTGATTTTATTGGCACCAAATTTAGCCCTCTAAGAGAAATGCCCAACCCAGTTCCAAAAAATGAAATTGATGAAGGAGTTGTCTCAGTTGAAAAAGCCGCAATGATGGGTCGTCAAGCTAAAACAGTTAGGAAAATGAGTACTCCAGAAAAAGATGTTGCAAAAAATTTAGCAATTCCAACCTTGGCAACAACAGCGATTCCGAAAGGAGGAAAAACCGTTGTTTCTCGGCCAGTTGATTTTGGTTTAAATCAGGAAATAAAGAAAAGAAATGTTGGCAGGAGTAACGGAAGCCAAAATTTTGATTTTGATATACAGAAAAAATCATCACAAGGAGAGGACTTTAAAGTAACAGAAGAGCTGAATCTAAAAGATTTTGATGAAGAAAGATCAAGAAAGGCCGAGGAATTTTTTGGAATAGAAAAAAGAGCGACAAAGGAAGTGGTTAGAGAAATGGAAAAAGAAGTAAAAAAAGTAGAAAAACAAATAGTAAATCATGGAGAAAGAGAAAGGGGGTTTTTTTCACGCTGGGGGTTTGTTATGTTTATACTAATACTTTTCATTGGGGTTGGTGGTTTTGTTGCTTGGGGATATACTAACTATCCACAAGCTGAAATTGTTATTTATCCGCACAAGAAAGATTTCGATAAAGAAATTAAAGTAGTAGTGAAAGAGGGTGCGGATACGAGTGGTTTTGAACAGGGCATTATTCCGGGACAATATAAAGAAATGACAATCAAGAAGACCATGAAATTCAACGCGACAGGCGAGACGTATGCATCAGATGACGGAAAGGCAAAGGGCAAGGTGACAATATACAACAACTATTCAACAGAAGAGCAATCGTTAGTTGCAACTACAAGAATTCTTTCCAAAGAAGGAAAGCTATTCAGACTTGCCAAGAGCACTACTGTTCCAGGGATGGAGGGAGAGAAGGCCGGTACAGTAGAGGTTGCTGTAATTGCTGATCAGCCAGGGGAAGAATTTAATCTTGGATCTACGACCTTTACAATCGAAGGATTTAAGGGTAATCCTAAATATACAAAATTTGAAGTGAAATCTTTCGAGCCCATGGAGGACGGAGGTTCACCCGATTCAAATAAAAAGCTAGCAATGATTTCAGCAGATGATATAACCAGAGCTCGTGAGAAAACAATTATAGCACTAGATAAGGGCCTAGAAGAAGAGGTAAAGGCTCAGTTGGGCGGGGAAATGAGCGCAATGTTTGACTCTGTGGATAAAGAAATCGTAAATACCTCTTCAACAAATGAGGTTAATGATATTGCACAGAGCTTTTCTTATACTGTTGAGCAAAAAATAAAATTGGTTGCTTTTACAACAACCGATGTTAATTCAGTTGCTCTTTTGAAGGCAAAGGAAGATGTAGATGAGGATTACGAAATAGAAGAGTCGCAAAGCAAGATTACTTTCAAGAAAAGTATTACGGATTTTGAAAACAAAACAATGACCATGTACCTAGATGCCACATCAGTTGCTTGGCCAAAAATAGACACGAACCAAATTGCAGAAAGCATTGCCAAGAAGAAAGAGGAGGAGATTAAAACAGTTTTGCTTGGATATCCATCAATTGAGAAGATTGAGCTCTTGATAAAACCATCATGGTTAACAAGACTTCCAATTTCGAAGGATAAAATAGCAGTGAAAGTCATCAAATAGCTTAAATACAAAAGTTGTAACCTAAGAATATGGAGAATAAAAAAAAGCTAATCATTGAGCTGAATAAGAAGCATTCGGAGATGTTTCAAGCACAGCGATTAGAAAGAGATTTGTACCTTTCAAATCATCCAACGAATGTAGTTGTTTTTAAATGCATGGATGGAAGAATCCATATGCCAACGGTAACGCGCACGCCACTTGGGATAATGAGTCCTTTTCGAAACATTGGAGGAAAGTTCAATTTAGGTTGGCCGTTATTAAATGAATCATTTGACCAAAATATCAAGAAAGCTGTTAATAAAGGAAATCGTACTTTGGTTTTAGTTACCTATCACTATTCCGAAGGAGACCCGCACAGAGGGTGTGCTGGATTTGACTATAATTGTGAGGAGTCAAAAATATTTACAGAAAATTTTCGTAGACAGATTCTAAGAACCTATGGTGAAAACAATGGGGTTGTAATTCCTATTCTGGTGGGGCTGGAAACTGATAAAGACGCATTAATTTTTCACGGAGAAGACGGGAATATTGAAGATGTTTCAACCATAGCAGATGACTCAGAAAAAAACTTATTCGCCATTTTTAGTAAACTTTATCCTTTGATGCCAGAGAGAATTTTAATGGACCTGATCCCTCTTGTGCAAGGGAATATTAAATGTATAGAGCAAAATAAAATCAAAGCAAAATCCCCTGATCAATTGGTGCATGGAGAGTGGGTTTTGGCTGTGGGCAAAGGATTTGACTGGTTGCACACTGCTAATATGGCATTAATCGTAGGTCCATATGACCCTAATATTGGTGAGCCAATAAAGACTGCTGCTGGGATAATCAAAACTAATTTAGAAGAAGGTAGGGCCGAGGGAGGAATGATTTTGCTTTCATCTGCTATTTATACCGATCCTGCCGAAAAGGTGAGAGCAAGGGAGAGAACTTTGTATATGAACGGCTTGACCCAGGAAATAATCAAAAAAAACTACCCAGAAATGACCTCACAAATGCATTCCATGGCAGTTGTTTTGAATGCTTCTACAATGGAGATGCAAATTGTTGAATAGAAAAAAGTCATCCAAAAAACTAAAAAGGCGAAACCAAAAGTTAATTGGTTCGCCTTTTTTCTTCACGTGGGAAGAGGTTTTTTATTTCACACAGCCCTTGGTGGCAACTCTCTGTTAATAAGGTAAAAAAGGTTTCTTACATATTTACTGATAGAGTTGCCTTTCGGGCGAAAATCAGCTGATTGATTTTCAACTGACTTGTCAGCAATTTGCAAGATATTTTGAAATTGCTGATCATAGGGACCTATTAGACCAAGCCGGTAATTTAATCCAAGGATGAGAGCTAAATTTTCCCATCCATGTAAGCCAGCCATCCCACTTATGTGGTTAATGATGCGAGTCTTACCAGACATAGGAATAATTTCAAAGATGAGTCGAGTTGAGACTCCGAATCGGTTATCGTTAAAACTGCAAAATTGATAAGAACAAACAAATTTAGTATAGATAATTTTCTGAGCCTCTTTCTCTGATAAAGCAAAGCATTTATTGGCAAAGGAAATGTTTGGAAAGCCCTTTCCAATTTTTTCATGAAAAGATCTGTAATGGGTGTATTGCTCATGGCGTTTCCAGAAATGCCAAACGGCTTGTTTTGTCAGATCCGTTGATGGTCTGTTGTTTAGAATTAATTGCAAGACCTCTTGTGTGGCAAGAAACCAAGCTAAATTAGAAACGGGTCTCCATTTTCTAAGTTTCTCGTACAATTCCGGTTCTTCCTCTTGTCTTATCTGAATCGGAGTAATTTTTGTTTTATTAATCGCAAATCTGCTTGGCATGATTTCCTCCGCCGAATGATTTTTAGTAAGTACTGTTTTTTGTTATTTTACAATAAATGATTGCATTGGAATTTGATTTTGTCAATTAAATAGAGTCTATATATAGAATTATCACAGCAGTCTCTTGACATCTTAGTATATTTTAGCTATCATAATAACTAGTAAAATTTTTTAGTTACAATTTAGTAGCTTTTGAGAACCAAAAGCGCATAAAGAAGGTGAAAGATGATGAATTCAAGACTTAGGATAGAGACGAAAAGAACCTTCGTTTTTTTGGTTGCTTAAATTTAATAAGTAAAATAATGGAATTTATGGCGAAAGAGATAATCAAACTCGAGGGGGATGTTGTTGAGTTGCTTCCGAGTACAATGTTCCGAGTAAAACTTGAGAATGGTCATATCGTTCTAGCCCATATTTCCGGGAAAATGAGAATTCATTTCATCAAATTAATGCCAGGGGATAAAGTCGAGATTGAAATGAGTCCATATGACCTAACTAAAGGCAGAATTACCAGAAGGCTTTAGTATGAGAGTCAGAAAAGAGCAAATATAATTTATTTTATTGCAAAAAGATGAAAGTTCAAGCTTCAGTGAAAAAAAGATGTGACAAATGTAAAATTGTCAGAAGAAAGGGGATAGTATTTGTTATTTGTGAAATTAAAAGACACAAACAACGACAAGGGTAAACTTAATAAATCATTTAAATTCTAAATAAAAGTATGGCAGTAAGAATTGCTGGTGTTAACATTCCAGATGAAAAGAGGATTGAAATTGCACTAACTTATATCTACGGAATTGGGCAAACAAAGTCTAGTAAAATTCTTGAGAAAGTTGGAATTGACAAAGACATTAGAGCTAACCAGATTCCAGCAGAAGATCTTAATAGACTTCGAACTGAAATCGAAGGCGGAGATGTTCTTGAGGGAGAGCTGAAACGGCAAGTGATGATGAATGTGAAAAGGCTAAGAGAGGTTGGTAGCTATAGAGGCTCTCGACATGCAAAGGGCCTTCCGGTAAGGGGGCAAAGAACGAAGACCAACACCAGAACTGTTCGAGGAAACAAGAGAGCAACAATGGGAAGTGGTCGAAGATCAGTTGAAAAGAAATAGTTTTCTATAATATTAATTGAATTTTAATAAAGCTTATTATGGCCGAAGAGAAGGATACAAAAACTACTCAGAAAAAAGTTAGCGAAAAAGTTTCAGAAGCCAAGGAAACTGTTTCTAAGACTAAGTCAACAAAAAAAGTTGAAAAAACTGAGGAATCAAAAACTCCGTCTAAAGACGAAGTAATGGAAGTAAAAGAAGTTGTAACTAAAAAAGAATTAGTAGAGGAAGTTGATGTTACAGCTCCACTTAAGAAAAAGAAGAAATTGCGACGACAGATTCAAAGGGGGCGTGCATACATAAGGTCTTCATACAATAACACGGTTGTGTCATTGACAGATCTGCACGGAAATCTTCTTGCATGGTCATCTTCAGGATTACTTGGGTTTAAGGGGGCAAAAAAGGCAACTACATACGCTGCCACTCAAGTTGCTGCTGATGTTGATGAGAAGGTCCAAAAATATGGCCTTCGAGATATTGAAGTTTATATCAAGGGAATTGGTTCTGGAAGAGAAGCTGCTCTTAGAGCGCTAGCTCAGAAAGGATATGGAATTACAAAGATTAAAGATATGACTCCAGTTCCACACAATGGTTGCAGACCAAAGAAACCAAGAAGAGTTTAAACCAGTTTAAAGAATTATTAAAGATTTTAAATATATATGGCAAATCAAGCAAAGTCAAAATGTAAATTGTGCCGAAGAGCAGGTGAAAAACTTTTTCTTAAAGGAGATCGCTGTCTTTCACCAAAATGTGCTATGGTCAGAAAACCTTATATTCCTGGAGCACATGGAAATGCAGGAGGAGGCAAAGGACGAGGTCTGTCTGACTTCGGAAAACAATTAGCTGAAAAGCAAAAATTGAAAAGAATTTACAGAGTTACAGAAAAACAATTTAAAAAGCATCTAAAAGAAGCTGAATTGCAACCAGGAGTTGTTGGAGATAATTTGATTATTCGTCTTGAGTCAAGACTTGATAATATAATTTATCGTCTTGGATTTGCTGTTTCAAGAGCACAGGCGAGACAACTAGTAAGTCACAGTATGTTTACTGTTAATGGAAAGGTTTTAGATATTCCATCGGCAATTCTAAAGGTTGGTGATGATATAGTTCTTAAATCACAAAAGAAAGGAAAGACATTCTTTCAGGAGCTTCAAGCTGTTCTAAAAAAGAAACACGATGTTCCCGGTTGGCTCTCTTTTGATGTTAATAATATGAGTGCCAAAGTTTTAGCTGCTCCGAATAAGGACGAGTTAGGAACAGGCGTGAACGTTTCCTTGGTGATTGAATTCTATTCTCGATAGTCGTTTCAATTATCAAATACAAAATAACTATTAAGTTAAATCAATGCTCTCAGTATCATTACCACAAGCTCCGCTTCACGAAGAATTAGGTGAAAACGCTGGTAGATTTGTTATCAAAGGATGTTATCCTGGATTCGGAACAACATTGGGAAATTCCATAAGAAGAGTTTTATTATCTTCTTTGCCAGGAAATGCTGCAGTTTCAGTTAAGATCAAAGGAATTACACATGAATTTGCGACAATTGATGGCGTAATGGAAGATGCAGTTCAGATTATTTTAAATCTTAAGAAAGTTAGATTCAGACTTCACGGAGTTACGGAAGCCACTATCTTTCTAAGTGTTAAGGGTGAAAAGGAAGTTACAGCTGCTGATTTCAAGACAACTTCTGAGATTGAAGTTGTAAATGAAGACCAAGCGATTGCCAGAACAACTTCACCTTCAGCCGAGCTAGAGTTAGAAGTAAAGGTTCAAAAAGGCTTAGGCTATGTGCCAGTTGAACAACAAGAACGGGAAGAGAAAGAAATTGGATCAATTGCAATAGACGCTGTTTATACACCAATTAAAAGAGTTAATTTTGTTGTTGATAATATGCGTGTTGGAAAAAGAACTGATTTTGATAAGATTACTTTAGAAGTTGTCACGGATGGCTCAATTGCACCAGAAGAAGCATATGCTCAAGCAACAGAAATTTTATTGGAACAAGTGACTGCCGTTGCTAAGCTCGGAGAAGAAGTTGAAGAAGTTGAAGTTGAAGAAATTTCAGAAGAAGTTGAGGAAGAAAAAGATGTGAAAATACAAGAGGTTAATCTTGAGGAAACGCCAATAACCGAACTCGGTGTTTCAACAAGGACAATGAATGTTTTGGAGGCTGCTGAATTTGTGACAGTTGGACAAATTGCTGAAAAAACCGAAGAAGAGATTCTAGAACTTGAGGGAATGGGAGACAAAGGAATCAAGGAAATTAAAAAAGCAATCGGAACTTTAGGTATAACACTAAAGTCCTAACGAATAATTTAGAATAAGACTAGACATCAATGAATAAGAGAAAGAAAGGAAGAACACTATCTAGGTCAAAATCTCAAAGAGAAGCGCTCCTAAGAACTCTTTTGGTTAGTTTGACTGAATACAAGAGAATCGAAACTTCCTTGGCAAAAGCCAAGGAGCTTAGACCTTTTGCTGAACGGATGGTTACAAAAGCTAAAAGGGCTTTGCAGGGCGAAGATAAAAAAATGGCTATGATTAGAGAGCTAAAAAAAGATCTTCCAACCAAAACAGTGATGGAGCTTTTGAAATTTGGAGAGCAATTTTCAAAAAGAGACGGAGGGTATCTCCGAATTATTAAGAAAATGCATAGAAGAAGTGATGCCTCAGACAGAGCATTGGTAGAATGGGTTGAAGAGTTTAAAGAAGAGAAAGGAGAGTCGGTTAAGGCTGAAAAAAAAGAAAAGACTAAAGTTGTTAAAAAAACTTCAGCCAAGAAAGAAGCTTCAGAAGTCAAAACAGTAGAAAAGAAGGTCGAAAAAACTGAAGATGGTAAAGATAAAGAGCAATCAGACAAATAATTTTTTGAATAAGGATAATTTTATGAAACAGGAAAAACCAGAATACAAGTTGTTTGACGCAAAAGGTCAGATCCTTGGAAGATTTGCTGTCAAAGTTGCAAAATATCTTGCTGGAAAGAATGAGGTGGACTATACGCCAAATATTGGTGGGAAAGGTTGGGCTATTGTTATTAACTCAGATAAGGTTCGACTAAGCGCAGAGAAGGCTAAGAAAAAGATTTATTGGCATCACACAGGATTCCCTGGGGGAATTAAATCCGCTACTTTTGAGGAAATGATGATAAAAGATTCAACAAAAGTTATAGAAAAAGCTGTTAAAGGAATGATGTCGAAGAATAAACTTTCTGCAGCTGCTCATAAGAGACTAAGAATTTTTAAAGATGAAAATCACTCTTATGCTAAACAACTTGAGCAAGCAGAGTAAACAATAATTTAGAATATCTATGGTAAAAAAAGCAGACCAATATTATGAAGGAATCGGCAGACGAAAGTCGGCTGTAGCAAGAGTTCGAATTGTTGAAAGCACAAAAGGGAACGAATTCCTCGTAAATGAGAAAAAATATGAAGAATTTTTTAATACAGAAGAGCTAACTGTTGCCGCTATAGCTCCTATGACTGCAACAGGAACAGAGAAGAAATTTTCAGTTTCAGTTTCAGTGAAAGGTGGAGGAATCAGAGGGCAAGCAGAGGCTACTCAACTTGGACTTTCGCGAGCTTTAATTAAGTTCAACGAGGAATTCCAAAAAACTCTTCGAGATCTCGACTACTTAAAAAGAGATCCAAGACAAAAAGAAAGAAAGAAGCCAGGATTGAAAAAGGCTAGAAAATCTCCACAATGGAGTAAGCGTTAGTTTGAGATTTCTAAGTGAATATTGATGATGAAAAATCGCCTTTAAAGGCGATTTTTTGATTGATAAAATTGTTGCAAAAAAATTGTTGGAATAGTAAACTGTAAATACAAGAAATGTTGTTCAGTGATGAACTTTTAGCAATCCTAAAATAGTTTGCCCTGAGTTTTAATTAAGTTGCAAAATAAACAAATAATAAATGTTAAGAATATTTAAAAAAATAATGCTAAACAGAGTCATTATTATTTTTTTAGTAATAATGACCTTGGGAATATTTTTGAGAGTAAATAAATTGGGAGAGCAATCCTTTTTTGCAGATGAGTTCTTGGGGATTAATATTGCTACAGGGTACAATAAAACGGGAGAATGGAAATATTGGGAATTTAATACAAATACGCTTAGTGACGAGGTTTACACAAGATCGAATGTTTATTATTGGCAAGTTGCAAAAGTGTTTGATTTTTTGCCGACATCTGAAGAGACTGCTAGACTTGTAAGTGTTGTTTGGGGAGTGATCGCAATGATTACACTATTTTTTGTGACTTTTTTTGTGACAAGAAACTGGACAATTGCACTTATAGCACTCTTTCTTTCTGCTGTTAGTATTTCAGAGCTTATATATGACAGAAAGTTGAGAATGTATTCTATGTTTGCCCCGGTTTATCTTTGGCTTTCCTACGCAGTTTATAATTTCCTAGAGTATAAAAAAAGTGCTATCAAGATTCCTTTTTTAAAAAAATTGTGCAAATATAAAAAAGATAAACAGCAAACTTGTTTCGTGGAGAGAATTTTCCAAAAAACGGGGTTGAACTGGGCTTGGTTCTTGCCGGCCCTACTTTTGGGATATTTGTCTTTGAAGGTACATCTTTTGACAGTGAATATTCTACCAACAATTTTAGCCTACTTAGTGGTCATGGGCATTTACTTAGCTATTAGCAAAAGGCAAATCAAGAATCGCTATTTAATTTACATAGGGATATTTTCTTTATCAGCAGTCCTCTTTTCTGCTGGTGCATCACTCCTGAAAAATATTCCAATCATTGGTTACGTTATCGATAATGCTATCGGAGGATTGGCTGGTGTTAGCTGGGTGTTTCATTGGACATATTTGCAAAAAGTTACTCTTGATTACAGCTATATTCTTCTGGGACTCTTTTTTATAGTTATTGGGGGGTATTTAATGATAAAAAAATATGATAAAATAGGTCTTTGGACGGTATTATCATTTTTAGTACCATTGTTGCTAGGGATTTTTTCCTGGAGACGAAATGTTGGGGATCAATATATATATTTTACACAACTTTTTAAAGTAATGATTGTGGCATGTGGAATATATTTTTTCTCAAAAAAAGTTTCTAGTTTATTCAGTGCAGATAAAAAAGTTTTTCCGGGAATTATTTCTTTAGTCTTACTGTTTATTATTAATATATCTTTCTTTTACTCCGGAGAAGGCTTTTATAAAAGTCCTAAGAGTTGGGAGTACACAAACTATAAAGAAGGTTTTAAATATTTTTTAAAAAACAAAGGAGAAGATGCTATCCTTATTACAAGACCGTTGTCTAACTATTACCTAGAGGGAAGTAATACCAACATTCTTACTTATAACGATGATAACGAAATAACGCCAACAAAGATATTTCAAGCACAAAATAAACACGATGAAGTCTGGGTTATTTTTTCAAAAAACACGAATATTCAAGGAGACGCAAGAAGGTTGATGGAGAAAGAGTTTGAGCTTATCGAGACTCAATATACAAACCAAAAATTAAATATTTATGTTTGGAAAAAGAAACAGGGGAATATAAAAATAGGTTTTATTACAGATGCGCATTGTCTTGCTAAGCAAAACAAATTAACTTTAGATTGGGACTTAAGAAGAAGTTGTGAAGAACCATTGAACTATTTTGTAAATAAAATGAACAATGACTTTAAGCCGGACATAGTCATTAATGGTGGCGATTTCGTTGATGGTGGTGATGGCAATGCCGTTGGAGATTTTATCAAAGCAAAAAAGCTTCTAAACAAATCAACCGCACCTGTTTACGATGTTTTGGGAAATCACGAAGTGAATAAATTTACAAAAGAAGAATGGTTGAAACTGACCGGAAATGAAAAAACTTACTATAAAGTTGATACAAATGGTTTTAGAATAATAGTTCTGGACGGTAACTTTACCCCTACCGGAAAAGAAACCGGACCTGATAATTCCTCTTATCCTGGAAGTATAAATCAAGAACAGTTCTTGTGGCTAGAGAAAACGCTGAAAAGTGCAGATGGCTTGCGTAGCATCGTATTTATTCATCAACCACCAATAGAAACTGACAATAGGGTGCAAAACAGACTTTTTGTTGATGCTGAAAAATTAAGAGCACTATTTTCAGAATATAACGTCGAGGCTGTTTTGGCGGGGCATATCGAAAGATATTGCAAAATGAATTTTGGGACTGATACCGACTATTATGTTTTACAAGGTTTCTGGAAATCCAACAAAGACTTGAAAGAGGAGTTTCAATACAAAAAAGGAGCTGTTTTCAGTGAGATAACAATAGGCGGGGAAATTGAAGTAAAGACTTATTATACAGACAAAAATGGGGTAGACTATAATTCTTTTGTGATGAACTTAGATAACTCTAATTGTTTAAATGGCGGGACCGTTATTCCCGAGGAGCTTAGAGAGGATTTCAAGGAATATGAAGACGTGGACCAAATAGAAAGTATGGAATAGTGTTGTTACTGAAAATGAACTCAAAAAAATCCTTACTCTGAAAAGAGTAAGGATTTTCTGAATTAGTAGACCATCAAACAACAATTTAAGAATATTTATTTTCAGTTTATTTTTTTCACGACTTTCTTGAACACTTCTTCGGGCGAATCTTCTCCATTTATAACTTCAATTTCCCAGTGCTTTATGAATTTATCAAAAATATTTTGCTTGTCAATTAGAAATTGCTTTCCTTGTTCAATTTCCCTGTCACGAGAGATTGCAATCTCCGGGGATACTTTTATAAAAAGAGCAGTGTCCGGTCGTTTCATTAACCTTTGGGTAATTTTCTGCCAAAGAGGAACAGCTTCTTGCTCGACAGATTTCTCAAGGTAGCGAATATTTACAATCTGGTCATAAAAATATCTATCTGTTAGAACATAGTCATAAGCATCATTCATTTTAAGAACATGTATGAATTGAGAAAATCTGAAAGCGTCAATCATTAAGGCAAATTTTCTTAACATAATAGCAAAGGGAGTGGCACTGGTGACTGCCTTGGCTGGCTTAGAGACTGAGCTTTTCTTAATTAGATATTTATTTGCGATAGAGAAATTGATGATGTGAAAGAAATACACTCGTTTCTTTTCCCCTTCCAAATATTTTTTGAGTTTCTCTAGTTGAGTTGTTTTTCCACTGCCATCCAATCCTGAAATAGTAATAAGTCTCATAGAATGAATTTTTAAGCCATTAATACTGCCACGGGCATCATTTTTACTACGGGTTTCATGATTTTATTTGCTTCCATACCAGAAATTGCTAAAGAAGGGTCTTTGTAATGTGAGGCATCTTGATTTTCGATACCTTTAGAAGTTGCATTATAGAGACGCACTTTTCGCGCCTTCATTTTCTTCATCAATGCTTCACGATTTTCTGGTACCTCTGAGGTCTTTGTTTTTGACTTTCCTGTGCCGTGGGCAGCACTAAAGAACGTTTGTTCGTTTTCATCAGTTCCTACTCCAAAATAGGCCTCTGTGCTCATAGAGGAGGGCATGAAGATTGGCTCCCCGGTTTCCTCGAACAACTTGTGGCCTTTCATTCTTTCTGGGCCATATGCTCTTGTCGCATTGCTTCGATGGACTATTAAATTTTCCCCAAAATGTTTCTCTTTGGTTGCTGAAACATGAGTCATGTCATAAACAAGCTTTAGGGCATTATCTTCCCCAAGGATTTTCTTGATTGCCATTTTTAAATTATGTTGTAAGAGGGTTCTATTTGCAAAACCATGGTTTGCGGCAGCCCGATGCGCGTTGAAATAGTTTTTTCCCAGTTCTGAATTTGCTTTTATCTTGAAAAAGTCATTCGAATTGCTGTATTTAGGGATGGCATTTTTTAGGGTTTTGTGCCATTCAGTCTTATTGTCTAAAAAAGTGAATCTCCCCAATTCAGAAACCATTTTTTGACTTAGATGTTCTTTCTTTTTAGGGGTGTAGAAGTAACTTGCGTATTGGCCAAAAAGTCCTGATCCGGTATGCATTAAAAATACGTATTGATCTTTATGCAAACCAAACTTAGAAGCTAAATTTTCATCAACAACCTCAGTGATTCTCATTAGATCCAAGAAATGATTTCCAGCAGCACCCAAAATCCCTGTTCTTAGTTGGGCGATTCGAAAAAATATCTTTGGAATTGCTTTGTATAAATCTTTCTCGGTTATTTTTTCATTCTCGAACATATTTCCCTCATGCAAGATTCTATTAATCTCGCTGGTATCTTCTTTTAAATATTCCAACAGAGCGATACTCCCACGGATTGAGATGTCAACAATGACTTTGTATGGGAGGTATGTCCCCATATAAGTTTTTGTAGGGATTACCTTGATGAGTTCTTTAAAAAGTTCATCTATTTTGTCCTCTGACAGGTCGTTTTTATCAAAAGGAGTTGATATTAAACGCATTCCACAGTTTGGAGCAGTATCTAGCAACTGTGGCATAAAGTAGTCTTTTGTTGCAACAACAGTCCCGGAAGGGTTTTTTCTTCCAGGTTTTTGGCAGACATCTGTTAGTGCTGAAACATGATGATATACCTCTTTGTTTTTTGCAACTTCTGCAAGTTGATCTATTGTTGCTTGGTCTGGCATTAGTTCATCAGAAACCCCGAAATCTACAGAGTTTTTTCTTTCGGCTGTTGGTTCTAATACTTGTTTGAAATTGGATATTTTTTTAACTTTATTCATATATTCTTTATTCATTTTTAAGGTTGCTTATCTAAACAAACGGTTATTCCTTTTCTTTCAACAGTTCATTGTAGACTGTTTTATAGTTTTTCACAACATTTCTGATGTCGAAATTGTTCTGCACATATGTTTTAGCGCTTTTGGCTAATCTTTCACGTTCGTCTTTGTTTCTGACTAACCTTAGGATAGAGTCTCTTAATTGAATGGGCGCCCCCTTCGAAACAACAAGCCCAGTTTTTCCATTGTTGACAAATTCCGTAAGAACATCAATATCTGAAACAATTGTTGCTTTCTCACACGCCATAGCCTCGACAATGGCGAGTGGAATGTCAAATTTTCCAGCCATTTCTTGGGCAGGAAAAATATTGATATCGGAGATGTTAAAAAGCCTAGGCATGTTCTCAACAGTTGAAAGAAAAACAATTTTATTTAAATATCCTTCTTTTTTTGCATGTTCCTCAACAAGTGCTTGTTTTTTAAGATCTTCTTGCGATTTTATTCTGCAAGCTAAAATAAGTTTAAGTTTTTCAGCTTCTTTTTTGTAATCTTGGAATATTTGCTCAAATGCTGAGATAATATCATCAATTGCTTTAAGTCTTGTGTATTCTCCAGCGAAAAGAACAACAATCTCATCTTTTTTTATACCAAGTTCCTCAAGCAACTCCTTGTTTTTTGGTTGAGGAAAATACCTTTCAAGATTAATTCCCGGATAAATCACTTGAACATTATCAATGCCAGCATTTTTAAGTTTACTTTCAGTGACATATGATTGAGCGATAATTCGATCAGCGAATAAAACTTTCTTTAATAATTTAGTATTTTTAATGGTTTTATCATCGATAGTTGCCAATGTTTGAATGGTTTTGACTTTGGAAAAAAGCAATCTAAATCTAAACAAATAAGATGTTAGTGGGCGAGGAGTAAAAAGAAAATGAACAAGATCAGTGCCGAGTTCTTTTCTTAGCAATCTTCTTAAGAGAGATTTTTTCGCCTTTGATCCAAAAGAAGCTGAAGAAAAAATTGGTTCAGCTGTTAAAGAATTGTTTTTTGCCAAGTAGCTTTTTTTAATTGCAAGAGCATACTCCCTTGTGGTTAGAAGGTGAAAATTAAAAGTGCCATCAGAGTTTATGGCAATATCATAAGCAAGGCCCTTGGATGCTTCGTCCCAAGGTGGGGCTATTGGGCGAGTGTACATTAGAATGTGTTTTTTGTTATTCTTTGCTTTCATTTTGTAGTTTAATTTGTTTTTTTAGAATTTCTTTATTTTTTCCATCAGGACCCCACTTAATTGTGATTTTGTATATATTTAAATCATCTTCTGAAAGTTGTGTGAGGACCTCCTCACTGCTTTCAATTGTAAGTGATTCTTTGGATTTGATGAGATATTTTTTTGAAGTGACTTCTTTGTCATTTATGGAAGTTGAAACATTGTATTCAATGTCGTTTTTTTCTAAGTTTTCTATTTCAAAGGTTAAAGCAGAAGGATTACCTCCCCGGATGATATTAGAGGAATTTATGAAACTGAAAATGGAATATCCGACAGTGGCCTTGTTGTTGATTGTTGCTTCTCCATACCATAACAAAAACGTTGTTGATGCGAGAATAGCGATGAATATGTAAACCAAAAAAGAGTTAATTTTCATTGTATTTTTTATAAATTACAACATTTGAAGAAGTGTATATTTTTGAGAATGTTTCTGATTTATCAAATTGAGCAGTATCAAAGCCCTTTTTTAAAACTATATAACTAACACCAGTTTCTTTAAAACATTTTTCCCCTATCTCTGAATGCGGAATAGCAATCATGTCTCGTGTACAAGTCTCTCTCTGCTTCACTGAATCATCGTATCTCATTAGGTATGATCTGGAAAGGGGGTATGTATAATCTTTCATGAAGAATAACTTCATCCAGGTGTCACCTTCAAGATAGATGTGATCCTTGAGAACATTCTCACTTTCGTTAGCAATGCCATTTAGGTATTCAGAGGCTTTGTATGTTTGAATAACGGCACGTTCTTTGGAGGTATCATTTTTTCTTACGGAGTCTGAAATATCAGCAAACCCAGAAATCATTCCCGTTCCCATAACTAAGAAAAAGATTATTTGTGCAATCATGGGGGAGCTTTTCCTGAAGAGTTGCTGAAAGGTGAACCCAACAAAAAAAGCGCTTAAAATCGTTAAGGGGAAAGTTATATAGCTAACGATTCTGCTGGAGATGATATCGACTTTTAAAAGTTCTGGCTTTGCACTCATTAGTAATATAATAAAGAACCATGAAAGCGTAAATGAGGTTGAAACAAGGAAGGGTATTGTTCTCGATGAGATCTCTTTGGCAAAATTTTTAAAAGAAATAATGATTAAAGTGAAAGCGCCAAGAAGCCCGTAAAAAAACTTCCAGGCACCAACACTAAGAATAATCGCTCCGAAAGGAAGACCGACACGAGTTGACTTGCTTGGCGCACCAACTGCTGTGTCTATAGCTGTTTTATTTAAGTATGAGGGCATGTGAACAAAGATCATGAATCCAATAATTAAAAACAAGGTAGCCAAGTTCCATTTCGTGAGGAAAATTTGTAGGTAGGGACTGAAATCCTTTAATAGTTTTGAAAAATTAAACCGATAAGTGAGAGCTAGTAAAGACAGAAAAATGACAAAAAAACCAACAAATACATAAAGAAAAACAAAGGTTGAAAGGTGATGAGTAAAGCCAAGGCCTGCCAAGGAAATATAAAAAAGGGTTGCCACACGCGAGTCTTTGTTCTTAATTGCCAATAGAAATAAATAAATAGCAAAGGGTATAAATAGATTGCCAATTAGATTCCCAATAACACCGCCCGCTATAAATTTTGCCTGAGGTGATGACGTTGCATAGAATGTCCCAGCAACAAGAAGCGCAAAAATGGCTGAATTACTGGCAATCTTTTTGGTGGAAAATTGTAATGTTAAATAATAAGCGCATAAGGCAATCGCCAACAAGGATAAAACGTTGACTAGAAACAGAATTGAAACGGATAATGCGCTAATATAAGAAAAGCCACTTAAGAGCTGGATTACCGCAAAAATAATATGTTCTCCAATGATAAAATCAGGCATTCCGTAATCAGGTAATTCACCGTTTTGTGAGATTGTTTTTGACCAATAAGTGTGGTGACCAAGGTCTGTTGTTTGAGGGATAATCCCATCAGAAATATAGAAAACTCTAATTATACAACCCAAGATTATTATTCCAAGAATAAGGGCGAATTTTTTTCTCTCGAAGCCTTTAAAAGAACTGAGGGTGTTCTCCACGGAAACTTCTTCTTTTCCTTTGGAGCGTTTGCTTTTTGACAATAAATAAAATGTAAATGAGAAGATTGACAAAGAGCCCAGTATCGATAAGGCAGTTATTTTTATGGATAAAAAATCCATTAGAATAATTAGAAAGTCTGTAACAATAAGGCTAAACCCGAACGAAAGAAGTAACCACTCCATTATTGAAAATTGTTTGGAATGTTGCTTCAAAAGCGCCTTTACAAAAAAATACCCTGGAATAAAAAGAGCTATTGCTGTGGCTATGTGAAATTTTATCAAAAGAAAAATCATTGAAATTTTTTAATATTTTTGCATTTCCGTTAAATATTGTTTTCCTATCTTACCCCATGTGTTATTTTTTTCCACATACTCAGATGCTTTTTTTCCAAAATTCTTAATAAACAAATCATCTTTTTCTAAGAGGGAGTTTATTTTTTCTAACCACATAGAAACATTTTCTGGTTCAACCAAAAAGCCATTTTCACCATCTTTTATGGCATCAGCTAGGCCCTCGAGATTTGAGGCGATAACTATGCGCTTACAAATAGCAGCTTCAATAACGTTGATACCGAAGCCCTCCATTGTTCCGGGGATTTTAATGTTTGGAGAGACTACCAGGTCAGCAGTGTTAAAAAGGGTTTTGATATCATCCCATTTGCAAGAAGGGAAGAGCACCACTTTTTCTTCTAAGTGCTGCTTAGCGACAATCTCTTGGCAGGTAATAAAATCATCCTTATCACCAGCCGTGTTACTTCCAACCCTGTTGCCTGCTGCTACAAAAATGCAGTTTTCGGGTAATTTTGCCACTATATTATTCAAAAACCAGCTAGTTCCCTTATGTGGAACAAATCTCCCAATTCTTAAAATAACTTTTTTATTCTCCAGTTTTTGTCCCAGTAATTTTTCTAAGTCACTTCTCGTTCCGTTGCTTACAACTTTTTCCTTAAAAACACCGTTTGGGATGAAGGTGCAAAGTAGGCGATTAATACCGACTTTTACAGCTTCTTCTATAGTGGCATTTCCTACCATAAAAAGCTGGTCTAGTTTTTTGAGTGAGTTTATGTTGATGATGCGATAAATCATCGGCAATACACCTTTTCTGTTTGCATAGGTTACATCAAGTCCATGGACAACGCAAAAGAATTTTTTGTTAGGGAATAATATTTTTAAAAAGGCCCCAACTGGAGCAAGAACGCCACTCCCCAATAGGCAGGCATCAATTTCACCCATTTTAAAAACAGCCCTAATTGTTGTTATAAAAACAAAAAAAGGAAGAAAAGCTTTTCCTTTTGTGTTTGCAATAATCTCTACATTAGTTAGATCGGAAAGTGCTTTTGATAAATCAAAATTCTGATTTTCAACTCCTCCAATAATTGGGGGATAAGAATGTGAAATAAATAAAATCTTCATATCGATTCAGTTCGGGCTTAGAGTTTGCTATTTTTGGATTCCTGCGGGGTTTTTATTCAGTGATAGAGGAGACTAATTTTCTGAATAAAAAGAGCGATTTGTGACTATCCCAATTCCTAGGAGTAAAAAAATCATAGCTATCGGAAAAAGAAAGAAATCTTTTGTAAAACTGGAATTATTAGCACAGAAGCTAATACTGAGAAGTTCTACCATAATTGAGGCTCCAGTAATGATAACTAAAATTCCTAAGAAGAAGGAAAATTTTTCTTTCGATTGACTTTTCTTTGCTTGATAGAAAGTCTTAGTAAGTGTTTTTTTGGCAATCTTTTTTTTAGTACCTGTAACTTTTTTGACAGCTGCTTTTCTTTTTTTTGGAGCAACCTTGGTTGTTTTTGGCATTTTTATTTTTGTTTAAGTAATAAATTATTTTTATTTTGAGTAGCGATTTTTTTTGTTTTGATACATGGACTCTTCTGTCAATTGTCTATTCGACTTAATCATGTCAGCTATAAGAGCAAAGATTATAAGTTGAATCCCAAACATAATCGAGATAGAAGAAAATATAATATAATTTAGGAAAGGACTTATTTTGAATTCCTGTAGGTAGTGTGCTAGGAAGACAAAAAGGCCAATAATTCCAAGAAAAACCAAAAACATCCCTGGCCAACCAAAAAATTTCAATGGGCGAACGTCTCTTATTGCTTTTAATATTATTTTACCTGAATTTGAAACAAATTGCCAGACTGATTTTACGATTCGAGACTCTCTGTCAGAAAAGTAGGCCACGCTTACAGGCACCCATTTGATTTTAAGATTTTTACCAATTGCGTCAATGATTGTCTCTTGAGTGTAGGTAAAATGAACATTGGTTAGATTTAAACGCAAAAGAGTTTCTCTGTTGTGAGCTCTAAAGCCACAAGTAAGGTCATCAATCTCATGGTTTAAGAAAAAGCCAATCATTTTTGCAGCAATTCGATTGAGGAGGTTTTTGACGCGAGGCATGTTTTTTACTTTGTGTTTTCCAAAACGACTAGCAACGACCATATCAACCTTTCCTTCCAAAATTGGTTTCAAAAGATGGGGAATATCATTTGGGTCAAACTGCCCATCCGCATCAATATTTACCATGATATCAGCCCCATTTTCCAAGGAACTTTCAACTGCTTGTTTGAATGAATAGGCAAGTCTACGATTTGGTTTATATGAAATCAATATATCCGCAGTCTTTTTCGCAATTTCAGCTGTTTTGTCTGAGGAGCCATCATCAACAACTTGAATCAACCTTTCAGTTATTTTTGAACCGTCTCCTGTTTTATAGAAACCGTCTTTAAAACTATCTCTTATTCTTTCAATTGTTTGAGCAATTTTTTCTTCCTCGTTGTATGCCGGAATGTTAACGATTAGCTTCATATTTGAATTAAAATTTTTATGCAAATCACAACAATCCCTTGCGAGGATATTGCTTTAAATATGCTTTTTTTATTTAGTTGATATAAGTATACTTTAATTTGAATTTTTTTTCAATGGAGTAATTTCAAACAATCAAAACAATATGCTTTTTTAATTTAGATCTTTTATGTTAAACTTACGGTAGTTAAAAAAATGATAAAGACTAATATTATTATTTTAATAAAGAAAATAAAAACGATGAAAAACTTAAAAGAAATTCCTTTTTTGAATTTACCACAAGGCGTGGGATGGGGAACTAAATTTCAACAAATTTCTGATTTTTACAAGGGGCAGAAAAAACTTAAGAATATCAATGATATTAAACCAAATAGATTTATTGAAATCGAAGATGTTTGGAGCAACATTGAATTTAGAGCATGGCTGGAATTTAATGGTTTTTTTAAGAAGCTAAATAGAGTGGTTTTGGGAATACCCAGAAAAGATTCCTATAAAAATCAAACTGTGGATGATTTTATCAACAATTATAACTTGTTAGTGAGATGTTTTGGTGAGCCAACATTGATTGGTGGGCTCTCTCTCGAAGAATTGAAACAAATAGAGGACATTCAGGAGTTTGAAAGTTCGGAGCTTCCATTTTTTAAATGGGTTATTGGTGAAACTAAGGTAGTACTAAGATATTTTGACCACTGGGGGATAACATTTGAGATTTTTTTAGCTAAAAATTAACATCTAGTTTTTATTGAATGTGAATAGAGTTCATGCAGCCGTTAAGGCAATAATAGAGAGGGGTAACAAATTTTTAATCATTAAAAAGGTTTTTGGTAATGACGTTGTTTGGGATTTTCCAGGTGGAAAGGTAAAATATAGTGAGTCGCCATATGAAACTTTGCAAAGAGAAATAAAAGAGGAAGTGAATTTAGATGTCGATATTGTTAAAAGTCTTGGCGCTTGGTGTTTTTTTAGAAGACACAGTGACAATGATCAAGTCGTTTGCCTTGCTTTTCTTTGTCGTACTAAAAATAAAAATGTAGATATCTATAAAAATCCTGCTGATGAAGATATCAAAGAGTTCAAATGGGTGACCAAAGAGGAATTTCTAAGCGACAAACATCCGGTAGATAATGAGAGTGTTAAGAAATTAGTCGCTGAAAATTTATAAAATTAATAAAAATAATACAAAAACCGAGTTAGCACAAAATGCATATAACTCGGTTTTCGTTTTTTAATAATAAAAAATATTGATATATCAAAAAGACTCACCCCTGTGTGAGTCTTTTTTTATAAACAAGGCCATATAAACCAAGGTCTATCTCCTTCCGATTCCGTGATATTCAATTCCTAATTCCTTGATTTTTTCTCCATCCAGTACATTCATTCCGTCCATAATTGCCACAATGCCATTTTCTTTGTATTGCTCCGGAGTCACTTTCATGAATTCATCGTGACCTGTGACCAAAATAACAGCAGTGACTTCTTTTAGAAATTCTTCTATTGTTTTAACATCTGACATTTCCAGAATATATGGGTCAAAGCGAACGATATCTGCCTCTTTTTTCTCAAGTTCTTTGATAATCTTAATAGCAGGTGATTCTCGCAGGTCGTCGATGTTGGCTTTATAAGAAAGTCCCATTACACCAACTTTTGTGCCTTTTACTGGAAGCTTTGCTTTATTTAAAAGATCTTGCATCAGTTCTACAGTATAGCTTGGCATGCTGTTGTTGATTTCTCGGGCAACTCGGAGGAAATGATGATCAAATCCTTTTTTCTTTGCTTGTTCAATTAAATAATATGGGTCAACAGGAATACAATGTCCGCCGACTCCACGTCCAGGGAAGTGTGGCATAAAAGCAAAAGGTTTTGTGGCTGCTCCTAAAATTACATCTTTTACATCAATTCCCATCTGATCAAAACTTTTTGCAAGTTCATTCACAAAAGCAATGTTAATGTCTCGGAAAGAATTTTCAACAACTTTGGTGGCCTCAGCTTCACGAATTGATTTCATTGCACGAATTTCACCGTCAATAACTGAATCATAAAAAGCTTTTGCCATCTCTACTCCTTTTTGAGACATTGATCCAACGACCCTAGGAATATTGGTTACATTCCATTTTTTGTTGCCAGGATCAATTCTTTCTGGGCAATGTGCTAAATAATAGTCTTTTCCTTCCTTTAAACCAACCTCTTGGAACATTGGCTCGACAACTTCTTCACAAACACCAGGATTGATAGTCGATTCGACTATGACCAATTGCCCAGGCTTTCTGTTTTCGATACACATTTTAATCGCTCCTTTGACAGGATTGAGGTCTGGATAAAACTGTTCATCAACGGGTGTAGGTACGCAAATAAGAATTATATCAACTTCTTTTAGTGCGGAAGCGTCATTGGTTGCAGATAATTTGCTTAATAAATCTAGTCGATCTTCAATAAACTCTTCCTTAAAAGGACTTTTTCCATTTGCGATTGCATCAAGCTTCCTTTGGTCTAGATCAACCCCAGTTACGTTATATCCTTTTTCAATACAGCGAATTGCAAGTGGAAGTCCAACGTATCCCAATCCAATAACAGCAACCTTGTTTTTCGTAGTTTCCATAGCCTTTATCTTTATTTTATAGATTTAGTAATTCTGTTACACAACCGAAATGTGAACAGTAGGTACTTTTTTATGTTAGTACAATTTTGTATAAATGCAAGAAGGTGAAACTCAGAATGTCTTATTTGAAGCACTTTTTGTAATTTTTGATTCACAAACCTTTGACAAAGTTGTTTTCTCTGCCTATGATTAAAAGATGTTTGTTGTTAGTCATTAGAACTGAGTAAAAAAATATTATGCTTAAAGAGATTATAAAAAAGACAAGAATTGTAGCAACTATTGGACCAGCGTCTGAAAGTGTATTAATGCTTGAAGAGCTTATAAATTCGGGATTGAATGTTGCTAGAATGAATTTTTCACACGGTGATCATAAGGAGCATACAGCCAGGCTTGAAAATATTCGAATGGCAATGAAAAATACCGGAAAAGACATTGCTATTCTACAGGACTTAGGTGGTGTGAAGATTCGAATTGGGGATTTCGCTAACAAGCAAATTGTGCTCAAAAAGGGAGTAAAATTTAACATCAGCACGAAATTATGCGAAGGAAGTGAAAGCTGTGTTTTTATTAACTATGAAAAGCTTCCAAAAGAGGTTGAGATTGGGCAAGAAATTTTAATTGATGACGGAACAAAGAAATTGATTGTTACGAATACAACAGAAACTGAAATTGAAACGGAAGTTATTGTTGGTGGAATGATTCGTTCAAGAAGGGGAGTGAACGTGCCAGGAGCAAGGCTGAGCTGTAGCGCGCTCACATCAAAGGATAAAAACGATGCAATTGAATTTGGAATCAAAAACGATGTTGATTTTATTGCACTTTCTTTTGTGCGAAGTGCTAAGGATATTGAAGATTTGAGAGAAATTTTGGTCGAAAAGAAGTCGACTGCAAAAATTGTGGCAAAAATTGAAACCCCAGAGGCGATTGAGAACCTGGACAAAATTATCGCCGCAACCGATGTTGTTATGGTGGCTCGTGGAGATTTGGCAGTGGAAATGCCAGCCGAAGATGTTCCACATTTACAAAAAATGATAATTAAAAAATGTAACATCGTGGGAAAGCCAGTGATTGTAGCGACTCAAATGTTGGAATCAATGATCAAAGTGCCGACGCCGACAAGAGCTGAGGTGACAGATGTTACTAATGCGATTCTGGATGGTGCAGATGCCGTGATGCTTTCTGCAGAGACGGCAGTGGGGGATAATCCCATTGAAGTGATTCAAACAATGGCGAATATAGCAAGGCGCACTGAGAAAGATATGCTCGGACGTGAAATAGACGATGATGAAGAACATGCAAGACGTACAGTGAACGCTATTTCTCATAGTGCAATCCAGATTGCCAGAGAGATTGATGCTGTGGCGATTGTGACTTTGACAGAGTCGGGTTATTCAGCAAGAAAGATTGCCAGATATCAACCAACACAACCAATCATTACATTAACTCCGCATGAAAAAACTCATTTGCAATTACAACTTTCGTTTGGATGCAATTCATATATTTTCAAAAATTCCAAAACTGTAGAAGAAACAGTTTCTAGAGCAACCGAATTTATCAGAAAAGAAAAACTTGCGAAAAAAGGTGAGAGGATTGTGATTGTTGCTGGAGTGCCATTTGGGAAATCCGGCTCAACGAATATGATTATTGTAGAGAGAGTATAAGTTGCGCGGAAATTTCGAACTTCGAATTTCGAACTTTGAATTTTTAATGAAAGAGCGAAAACAAACTACAAATTCAGGCGTGGTTTGTTTTCTGTTTGAGGAATTGTTATCCATCCGTGTGAATGTTAACTAATTCACCGACAGTTTTGTGAAAATTGAAAGGGTGTCATTCCCACCTCAGCATTTGCGGGGCAAACCCGCTCCAGTTTGAAAAAATAAAATAGATGCATCTGTAGGTGTATCTATAGATGCATCTATTTTGGTTTGTGAAAAGTCCAATAAGAAGTCGTGAATTTGTTTGACATAGAATCTTTTTTGTGTCAAAATATAAAGTTGCTAGAGGTTTGAAATAACTTTAAGAGCAGTATTTTAAAAACTTTTTTCAAAAAAGAAAGGGAGATGGAGATGAAAAACTCATTGTTTAGTATTTTTGTAAATCAAGGCAAAGGGGCAATTTTAATGATAGTTTTCGTAAGCGCAATTAATTTTTGTTTGTCTGCGCAGCTGCAAGGTGACGAGAGATTTCTTTTTGTTGTAGTCTTGGTGATTTTTGTAATTGTTTTTATCTCGATTCTCATTAATTTTATTCTTCTGGTCCTTGCTCTTAGGGGAAACAAGTATATTGACGGAGTTGGATTGGAAAATGCACAATCGGATCTACTCCTTATCCCTATCGTCGGAATCTGGCTTGCCAAGAATTCCAAAACAATCAAGAAATCAAAAGAAATCCTTATTAAAAAGAGAGCGGAATATCTTTTTGATAAGGCAATCGAAAGTGCGGAAGAGGGAAAAATTTCTGATGCCACAAGGAGCATTGCTCTTGCCAAAAGATATTTCGACCATAATGATTCATCGGAGGGTTTGTCTTGGAAGACAAGATTTGGCAAAGTAGTTGAATCTATTCATCAGAGGCAGGTTGCAACTGAGATAGTTTTTTCCAAAAGATTTCTTTGTGAAGCTGCTCTGATTGTTTTTAAGAAAGATAATGAGCTGTGGCAAAGTCTTTTAAAAAAAATCGTTGTCAATGCGCCGAAGATTGAATTGGCGAAAATTCCAGAGATTTCAACGGTAGCGCTGAAAGAAAGTTCGGAAGAACTGTTGTACCTTCAGCATAGAAAAAATTCCACGAAGCTTATCAGGGAGTATGCTGAAGCAGGAAATTATGCCGCAGCATTAAATCATCTGCGTGAGCAGTATAGTCTTGCTCTCGACTGGCGTGAAGAAGAGAATGATTTTCTTTTTACATAAATTGATCGCTCTTAACACCAACAATGAACGAAAAATTGAAACGACCCCCGAGGAATCCTCCTTGGTGGTCGTTTTTAATTACTCGTCAGAACAGATCATGATAAAAATAAATAACGTTAAAGTGCTAAAAAATAATTTTGAATATAAAAAGAATGTGTTATAATAGTACCAACGTTCAAAATAAAAGTTAACAATTGAAAATAAAAATAAAAATGAGAAGCAAAAGAATCTTCACGGGAACATTTCTTGGCCTTTTTTTATGTATACTAGTATTGGTCTCAATTGCCAAGGCAGATGGCATGGTTGTTTCTCCTTCAAGCGCAGAAGCTTATGAGACAGATCAGAAAGCTGTTATTTTTTATGAAGATGGGATTGAAGATCTGTTTCTTTCGATTACTTTCAATGGGACAGCGGATAGTTTTGGTTGGATAGTGCCAACTCCAGCTGAGCCAGAAGTTACAAAATCAACAGATATGCTTTTCGAAAGACTGGATGAAATGACCCGTCCTGAATATCCAGTTCCAACCTCTTATGATAAATTTCAATTCATGGGAACATTAGAAGATAATGCATCCGGAGTTCAGGTTTTACAGACCAAAAAAATAGAATATTATGACATTTCAGTTTTGAAAGCTGAGAATAAAGACGGTTTGTATAATTGGCTAAATGATAATGGGTATAGTTTCCCTCAGGCAGGAAAGTATATCATTGATGAATATATTCACAATAACTGGACTTTTACTGCCATTAAAATAGATAAAGAACAAATTGGGAGTTCAAGAGTTCAAAATCAATTCAGTAGCGGTCATGCCACGCCGCTTAGATTGACTTTTGCGACAGACAAAGCTGTTTTTCCTTTGAAAATTTCATCAATAGGTGGCATGGAAGATGATGCTCCAGCAGGAGAAATTTCTTTTATTACAGGAGCAGAAGGAAAAGGTGCTTTGCTTGATTCAAATAAGGTCATCGCTTCGGACGAGGTTATCGATGGCTTTAATCCAAATGATGGGAGTATCAGTTTCCAGTTGAAAAAAAGAATAAATGCTAGTTTGGGAGAAATTGTCAGACTCGAACAGGCTAAGGCTTACTTGGGACAACACCAAGGTTTTAATATTAGAAATATTCGAAACAATATTTACACTTTTGAGATTTGGAGGAACGAGGGACAACATCAAACCGCTCAAGTAGACTTGGGCAGTGATTTTAAGCAAAATGAATGGCAAAAGTTTGAGTTTAGTTGGAGAGAAAATGAAAATGATTTTAAAATAGTAGATATTAAATTTTTTATAGATGGAGTTGAGAGGACTCTAGATACTAGTGCGTATGGCTTTAACTCTCTTAGGGAAAATGAGATAAATCAAAAATCAAAACTAATCATCGGCGGACAAGAGCAATATCGTGATTTAAATGGTGAAATTTCAACTTACAGGATTCAAAGAGATGAGTCATTGGAGGAAGTTGAGTATGTTCCACCGGCGCCAAGCCTTGACTATATAGCTGTCAGAAGCGCAGACATTCTTATTGACGAGCTGAAGTTAAATGCAAGTAAGGAAGGAATTTTTGAAGCTAAATTTGAAGATTCTCTGGATGTAAATTTAGCTAATGAGAAAATTGATATTCTAAGGGTTTTTGAAAATCGAACCAGTTCCCATAATAAAACCAACTTAAGACCAGATTCAGTTGGAGTTTTGATTTACATCTTTTCTGATAAGAAGTATGAAATTTCAGGATTTGATCTTCAATATGCTGGACAAATCAGCAAGGGAGAAATTGAAAACATCGCCAAAGTTGATGGAAAAACATCCTGGATTGATCCAAAAAAAGATAATTACTTTTTAACGCGAATGTATAAACAGGTCGAGGTGGCTCAGATGAATGAAGATATTTATCCGCAGGAGAGTGCTGACCAGTCTCAGTTCAACAGCGTCTCTGGGGATGGCAAGAGAATGACTCTACTAACATTGTTGTTGATTGCGAGTTTCGGTTCTATTGGTATCATGTTATTTGCAATCGCAAGAAATGAAAAAAATGAAAGAAAAGTAAATAAGGAAGTTAAAGACGATAAGGCGGCCGATAAAAATAAAGATTTGTTAAAAATTAAGTAAAAAATATATGTTTTTCCCAGGAGCAAACGACGGAGGAATATTCGCTTGGTTACTTCTAGTAGCTATTGGAGTTATAATATACATAATAAATAAAAATAAAAATAAAAACATGAATAATGATACGACTGGAAGTGCTGAGCAATCAACTCAACCAGCGCCAGGAAAGGGACGTAGCAATTTTTCTGTTCCACCGGTTATTACTCAGCAAAACATTTCTCAGAGGAAAAAATTAAAATATTCACCTTTGAGTATTTTTATGGCAGTTATTTTATTTGGAATTTTAGTAATGTTCGGAGAGAGACTGATCTTTGATTTGAATAGATACATTAATCCCGTGATTGATAATGAATATACGCAATGGAAAAATCAACGCGATCTTGATGTGCGTAGAGGAGTCGATTATGATTCCCCAAAAACACCAGCGCGTCGTTCATTTGAAATGACGCAAGATTCGGTTAGTGCTGTTAGTCAAACAGAGATTTATTATCCAGCTCAGGAAAAGGGACGTTATTTAATGTACAAACTAATTATTCATGCAGCGATAATAATCCCATTGTTTGTTTTGGCTTTTGTATTGTTTTATTACAAGAGAAAGAATTTGCAACTAAAACCTTTATTAGTTAGTTTTTTGATTTTTGGCTTTTGGATGGTATTCCATCTTCTTGGCGAAACAATAGCCTTTGTAATGAATGAATATCGTAATATTGCAATTTATGTAATTCTGATAGTGTTGGGAGCTATTTTTGCTGGCGTAACTTATTTTTCTCAAGCAAAATTGCATAAAGAAAACGAGGAAAAGTAAAAAAGAAGCATTGGCGGCAAAAGACAACGCTTTAGCTAAAAATATATTAAATTTTGATTTATCAAAGATAAAAATAAAAAAGAATGCAACTTAAAAAAAGAGAAACAATCGAAAATGTTAATTTTAATAAAAAAGGTGAAAAAATAGAAAATTCTTTTTTTGATGAAAACGAAAAGAAAGAGGAAAACGAATCTGCTGAAAATACAAAACCTGTTGAAAAAATTGAGGTTAAAGCACAGACGCTTGATAAAAAAAATGAATCAGAGAGACCTGTTCTTGCAAAACCAGACGAGAACTTACAAAAAGGTGTTTCTGTTTCTAGCAAGCCAGATTCAACTATTGCGATTGCAAATGGAAGTCCAGTGGAGGACAATAAACGAAACAAGAAGAATAAGATTTTGAAGAGCGTATTGATGTTTAGCGCGATTTTTTCATCAATTTTGTTGCTAGCGGGAGTTTATTTTGCAATAGAAGCAAAAGATGTTTATTTGACAAATATCCCATTGGAGAAAATCATAAAGGGTGATGCCCAGGCTGTTTTTAGTATTAATTCAAACGTTGATTTTGAGCAGTATAAATATCTTGATGATAATTTAAGGAAATTCCCAGGTTATAAATTGATAGAGAAGGAGCTAGACGACGCTGGAGAAGGCAAAAGCATTTCAGAAGCATTTCAGGAAGAGCTGGCTGCTAAAAACTTAAGTTTCAATGATGATATAAAGCCTGTTATTGGAGATGAAACACTAGTTGTCATTCCAAGGTTAACGCCATTGACCAATGAATTTAAGAAGATGGTTTTCGAGGGCAGTAAAAAAGCTAAAAATGCATTAAGAAAGATGGAATTGGAAGGAAAAGTTGCTGATGCAGGAAAAGCTTTGATGGATGGTGATATAGCTAATGCTGGAAAAATAAAAGTACTTGGGGTTACTAGCGACTTTTATGCAGATGGAATCGGTATCGATGAAAGAAAATCAGAGCCTGTAGACTTGATAATCGGAGCAAATATCAAGAGTCTGAAAGATGCAAAGAGAGTCTTGGAGAAATTAAAGAGTGACAGAAATAAATATGAGGTTTCGGAGATAAAATTCGAAGGATATACTTATTATAAAATTACGCAAAAAAGTCAAGAACAGGAAGAATATAGCCAACTTTTGACCAGTATAAAAGATACGTACCATGCTCTTATTGGGCAGAATTGGATTATGGCAACCAATGAAAATGATTTAAAAGAAATGATTTCTGCTAGGAAAGCAGATCATGTTATGTCAAAAATAGCTTTTTGGAAAAAAAATAAAGGAAGTATGACTAAATTAAGTGATGACAGGAGTTATGAATTTATTAGTGAGAATCTTTCAGTTCAGAATCAAGATGGCTTTGCTTCTTTTTATCTCAAAGCCAATCTAAATGACCTAGATCCTTCTGAATATTCAGGAGGGCAAAGTAAAAAAATCTTTAAATTACAAGAGAATGATTTGGTCATGGGCTTTCTTGTGAGGGCTACTCCAGAAGGTATCGTTCTGAGGACTTCTTCAAATCAAATTGATTTTAGTGGTGTCGAAAATACACCAGTCGAGGCTGGTTTGATTGAGCAGATGCCGACAAAGGCTGATGGGAGATGGAGCGACCTTTATTCTGAAACATCAAGTTTGAAAAATTTTTACTACAACATCAAGAAAAATAATTTTACGGATGAAGGGCTTAAGTTGTTTAATGAGGCGAGAGGTGAAATTCGACAACAATTAGGTTTTGACCCAGAGACGGATTTAATAGATCATTTTAATGGTAATGTTGCAGTCGCTGCTTTTACCTCAGCAGGAATGTCTCCGCAAGGAGCGGTTATTGTTGAAATTGACAACGAAGAGGCGTTGCTTGAATCAATGAGAAAAATAGTTGAAATGATTAGGGAAGTTGAAATGATGCCATATCAGTATGCTATTAATCTAAATGCGGTAGGGAACAATAATACTCAAATAGATGCAGAGGGTGCGCAGAATGATTTACAGATGAATTATCGTCTACATGATTCAGGGAGACAGAAAGAAATAGAGGAAAAAATTAGATTAATCAAGGAATCTCAATTTTCTCAAGTTGAAACAGACGCAGGCTCTGTTTATACTTATCAAATTCCAAGCATAGACGAAATTTCTTTTAATGTGGCTTTTTCTGAGAACAAGATGATATGGGGGACCAGTCAAAATGTAGTTGTTGATTTAATTGAAGGTTTTAGAGATGCAAATGCCCCAAAACTTGTAGATTCAGATAATTTTCAAAATGTAGTGAGAAATATTTATCCCCAAGGATACTCAAAGGCGTTTATCACTCCTATGGGAGTCTGGAATGGTATAAATTATTATGTAGGTAAAATGGAAGATAGTCATATAATTCGCAGAGGGGAAGATAGAGAAATGATTTCAGCCATAGGAACAATTTTCAGAACCATAAACTCGGTTTCTGTCATTCAAGCTTCGTCACCATTCACAGACACAAAGTCAATAAATAAATCAGCCATATTTATAGAAGTTAAAGAAGTTGAAGCAGCAGAAAAAGAAAATGCAGAACGAATTTTTGAGAAATATCAAACTTTTTAAAAAAGTTTGATATATTATATTTTTTGGGGTAGAATCAATCGGTAAGGAAGACTCTATTAAAAGCTTATTTAGAAAGGATTTATGGATATTTTACAGGCAATTATTTTGGGTTTGGTTCAGGGGTTTGGTGAGTTTCTGCCGATATCTTCTTCTGGTCATTTAGTGCTCATCCCTTGGATTTTTGGGTGGGAGGATCAAGGCTTGTCGTTTGACGTAGCGCTTCATTTCGGAACATTAGTCGCAGTAGTTGGTTTTTTTTGGAAAGAATGGATTGCTATTTTCTGTGCTTTTTTCGGAATAAAAAGTAAATTTTCTGAAGGCAAAACGTATCCAACAAACTTTTTATTGCTTTTGATTGCAGGTACAATTCCTGGTGCTTTTTTTGGTTTTTTATTTGAGGATAAGGTAGGGACTCTTTTGAGAAGTCCTTGGGTAATTGTAATAACATTAATAGTGTTTGGGGGGTTGCTATATTTAGCAGACCTAAAAGCAAAACTCCTAAAAGAAGCAAATTCAATTACCTTCAAAGAAATGCTCTTAATTGGTTGTGCGCAAGCTGTAGCACTCATTCCAGGAACATCAAGATCTGGAATCACAATCACAGCTGGCTTGGCACTTGGTTTCACTCGTAAGGATGCTGCTAAACTTTCCTTTTTATTATCAACCCCAATTATTTTTGGAGCAACAATTTTTAAGTTAGATGATTTTTTGGAGGTCGGAATTGGAATACCAGAAATTGTGGGAATTTTAGTTTCTGCAGTGAGTGGTTTTGTGGCAATTGCTGGTCTGTTGAAATTTGTTGAAAAAGTTAGTTACAAAGTATTTTTTTGGTATAGATTTGTGTTGGCAATAGGGATTGTCTTATTAATTTTTGGACGTTAAGAAGTTGAAAGCATTATTACTTTTTTCTGGGGGATTAGATTCGATGTTGGCAGTCAAGATACTTAAACGTCAAAATATTGAAGTTGTTGGATTGGTTTTTAACAGCTATTTTTTTGATGATAATAAAGCAAAAGAATCTGCAAAAGAGATCGGAATAGAGCTTATTTCTAGGGATTTTTCAAAGAAGCATTTGGAAATTGTAAAGACACCAAAATTCGGTCATGGGAATTCTGTGAATCCTTGTATCGATTGTCATGCGCTGATGTTTTCTTGTGCTAAGGAGATATTTTTAAAAGATAGCTTTGATATTCTTGCTTCAGGAGAAGTTTTAGGGCAACGGCCATTTTCTCAGAACATCAGGGCACTAGAGTTAATTGAGAAAGTTACTGGACTAGAAGGGCAGATCCTAAGACCAGTAAGCGCCAAAGAACTCCCTGAGACAGTCTATGAGAAGGATGGCAAGGTAAAGAGAGAGCTTTTGGGTGGTATTGTTGGCAAAAGCAGAAAGCCCCAAATGGAACTAGTTTTGGAATATCAAATTAAAGATTTTCCGTCCCCAGGAGGAGGCTGTCGTCTGACAGAGAAAGAGTTTGGGTTAAAGGTTAGGAAGATATTGCCCTTTAGTGACTTTACAGACCAATCAGACTTTGAGCTTCTTAGAATAGGCAGACACTCTTGGTTTAGTGAAATAAATAAAACCATGTATCATATAGTTTTAGGGAGAAATCATGAAGAAAACTTGCAAATAAAAAAGTTAAAAAAAGAAAGCGATATTATAGTTGAGATAAAAGATGGCAAGGGACCAACAGGACTCATTAGATGCTATGGAGAAGAAAATGAAAAAATGAAAAAGGATGCATTTTTAGAAACCAAAAAACAAATCTGGAAATTTGCAAAAAAGAAGGAGAAATTTAGTGAAGAAGAATTTATGTTAATCAATTAACACAATTTTATGAGCTCAAAGGCACTAATTCTTGTGGATTTTGAAAAAGAATGGCTGTCGGAGGAATCAGATTATTTTGTTGGTGACATAACAAATGTCATCGAGAGGGTTAATCAACTCATTGGTTTTTGTAGAAAGGACGGTTACAAGATAATTTTTGTAGTTCATATTGAAAAAGATTCAAATCAAGAATTCGCAGAAAATTCTGAAAATGTTAAGATTATGGATGAAATAAACACGAGAGATGAGGATATCGTTATCAAGAAATACAAAATTAGTCCATTTCTAAATACTTCATTAGAGGAAAACCTTTTTGAAAGTAAAGAAATTGTAGTTTGTGGAATTCTTACAAATTTATGCGTTAGAAGCACGATTCAAGATGCGTATGACCGAGATTTTAAAATCAAGGTAATTAAAGATTGTTGCGTTGCCTTTGACAATAAGACGCAAGAATTTACATTCGAAGATTTAAAAGCGACTAGAGAGGAAATCGAATTTTTAGATGTAGATGAATTTATAGAATGAAAAAATTTACAAGAACAATTGAAGATTTCGAATGTGAAAATTGTGGACATCAAGTTAAAGGAAGCGGCTACACAAATCACTGCTCAGAGTGTCTTTGGTCAAAACATGTAGACATTAATCCAGGTGATCGCCAAAATACCTGCGAGGGCATGATGGAGCCTGCAGAAGCATTTTTTCAGAATGGGCATTGGTTTGTGATACAAAAATGTCACAAGTGTGGAGAGCAGAAAAAGATAAAATTAAAAGAAAACGATAATTTAAAGGCAGTAGAGGAAATAATCTCGAAAAAAATTCACTAGAATGTTTAGTTTAATAATCTAAAGCGCGGGTTATGAAACAAAATCTTGAGCAAAAAAAAGGAGAACAAAAAAAAGAAAATGTTGTTGGAAAGGTTGTGGGTACTTTTTTCTGTGGTAACTATAAAGAATTTAAACGTAGAGTTAGGGCTTCTTTGGAAAATAATGAATTTATTCCTGGTTCAGCTGCTTTTCTAAGGAGTGTTTTTGAACAGACTCATTTAAGTGCAATGGAATTTAATGAATGTCAAAGAGCTATTAGAATGGAAATAGGAGCCCTTAAAAAAGAAGAGAAAAAAAGAGCAGAAGCCGAGACAGAAGAGAGTTCTATAATTAAAAATAAGGCAGGTGAAGAAACTAGTATGATAGAAAGCATCACAAAGGCCAAAAAGCAGGATAAAATTATAACAGATGAAATAAGGGAGCGAATAATGCGAGGCGCTATTGAGAAGGAGAAGGAAGAAAGTGACTACATTGAAACAAACAACCTAGATAATCCAAATTTTTAGCGATTCCTAATCTCACTTTAATCATAAAGAATAAAAAACCACTAACTTAAAGTCAGTGGTTTTTTTGTATCAAAGTAGGCTGGAGCCTATTTCATTTTTTCGACAAATTTTTTGAAAGTAGCAGGATTTTCAACCGCCATTTGTGACAAAACTTTTCGGTCAAGATCAATTTTTTTATCTGACATCGTTTTGATGAATGTTGAATATTTCAATCCCAGTTCTCGTAAAGCATTGTTTAATCTTAAAATCCAAAGTCTTCGGAAAGTTCTTTTCTTATTTCTTCTGTCTCGATAAGCATATTTCCCGGCTTTCATTACAGCTTGTTTTGCTGCTACATATGTCGATTTTCTTCTCCATTTAAACCCCTTCGCTGCTTTCAGAACTTTATTTCGTCTCTTGGATGCAGTAACTCCTCTTTTTACTCTTGGCATATTATTAACTTAAACTATCTAATTAGTGTTGTTTTTTTATGTGCTTACCCCTTGCACATGTCTGTAAGAATGTTCTTTGCAAGTTTCCCACTTACAAGTTTATCTTTTCTTTTGTCTCGAGTTTGATCTGAAGTTGCACGAGCATTGAAATGGTTTTGTCCAGAAGCTCGTTTTGAGATCTTCTTTTTTGCTGTAAGTTTAAAGCGTTTTGAAACCGCTTTTCTGGTTTTCATTTTTGGCATAATATAAAAAACTCTAAATATTAATATTTTTTAAGAAAAAGATTAATATCCAGAATTCTAATTAATCGGTTTTATTAGAAGATATAAGAACGTTAAACCCATTAAACTGGCGTTTGATACCTTGTTCTATTTTAATGGGAATTTTAATTTTGTCAATAAAAATTTGTAATTTTTCTCTGGATTGGTTTGCAAAGGCTTTTTCTCGTCCACGTAACACGATTTCAACTTTCACTTTGTTGCCCTTTGAAAGGAATTTCTCAGTTTGTTTTAACTTGAAATTTAGATCATTTTCATCAGTCGTTGGACGGAAGCGAACGCCCTTAATGTCAATCTTTTTTTGCTTGCCTTTTGCATCTTGCTGTTTTTTAGCCTCTTGATATTGGAACTTCCCCCAATCAATGATTTTGCAAACAGGAGGTTTTGCGGTAGGCGAAATTTCAACTAAATCCAAACCTTTGCTTTGAGCTAGCTGAAGAGCTTTAAAAGTCTCAACAATTCCTAATTGTTCCCCAGTCTCATCGATTAGACGAATGGGGGTAACCCTGATTGTTTCGTTCATTCTTGTTTGGTTTTTGACTTCAAAAGCCTTATTCTTTCTCGGTTTTATTGTTTTATACTTTAAGTGTTAATTGGTGTGGAGGTGATGGGAGTTGAACCCATGTCCAAAATTGATTCTCTGAAACCTTCTACAAGCTTAGTCCGCTTATTTTTACGCATTGCTAATTAAAGCAGACAAAAAATAACATTACGTTTTTTCCTTCTGTGCGCTTGTTCCATTTCAAAGGAAGAAAATGGCTGCATCTCAAAAAGTGACGCTAGATCCAAAATATTGAGAATTATTTGGCTAACGGGCTGTTACCTGTTTAGGCTACAGCGGCAGCGAAAGATGGTGCAAAAGCTTGCGCAATTGCGTTCTTTGCTTTAGTAAATGTGTTTGCATTTAAACTTTTTGCCATAGTTTTACAAGAATATGGCAGCTTGACTTGCTAGTTAAAAAGTACACAACCTGTCGAAGCCTAGCACCCCCAAACTAATGGCGCTGCTTCATAATTCGTCCGATTCGGACATCATCTTCGCGTCGCTTGATGACCTGGCGCTTATCAAACTTTTTCTTTCCTCTCGCTAGAGCAAATTTAAGTTTGATCTTACCATGATTATTATACACCGAAAGTGGTACCAATGTCAATCCTTCCGTGCGAACTTTCTCTATAAGTCTGTCTATTTGCTTCCTTTTTACCAAAAGTTTTCTAGAGGAAGTTGGATTATAATCAGAAACAGTTGCATGTTTGTATAACGGAACGGATGAATTTGTTAGAAATAGTTCCTCCTTGTGTACCGAAACAAAAGCTCCCTTAAGAGACATGTGGCCTTGTTTTATTGTTTTTACTTCATATCCCTTTAACACCAAGCCAGCCTCGATTTCTTCCAGGATTTCATAGTCAAAAAATGCTTTTCTGTTTCTAGCTAGCGTGCTCATTGATAAGTTGATTCAAACATAAAACAAGGCAAAAGGCCTATGTTTAATATGATATATCAAAAAGGATAAATTTGCAATTATAAAAATGCTCAGCAATCTGTATTTTTACGCTTAAAAATAGAGATATTGAAGTAAAAATTCCAATACAAAAAATGCGGAATAATTAAAAGTGTTTACGCGCTGATCTGAGTTTGCCTGCCCGTACTGGTTCAGGCGGGTAAGTCGGACTTTTATTCCAAGAAACAACAAAGAAAACACCCTTTCAAAATACAAGCTACAAACTTTGAACCGGGTTGTAAACCCGCTCCAGCGCAAAATAATCTTCAAAAGGATATTTCCAAAATAAGCAGGTGCCATTATTTATATCTCAATGCATCTAGCGGATCAAGAGAGCTGGCTCTTTTTGCAGGGACAAGCCCCGTTGCGAAGCCAACCATAGTTGCTGCTATTACGATTGTTACGATAAACCAAAGTGGTGAATAAAAGAGGTCTATTGGTTCTCCACCAAATCGCCCAGAAACAAAATTCAAAAGTAGATTAAAAGCCTCACCCTCGAGCATACCCATTAAAATTCCTGCAAGTCCGCCAAAAAATCCCATTACAGAGGATTCTGCCACAAAGGTGAGCAAGATATCTTGATTTGAAACCCCGATTGATTTCATGATTCCAATTTCCTGAGTTCTTTCCATGAGAGTCACGGTCATAGTGTTGAACATTCCAATGGCAGAAACAAACAAGGCGATGATTCCAAACATTCCGAGCACGATTTGAATTACACGAAAAACTTTATTGGCTTGATCCACCGTTTCTGAGAGTGATGAAACCATAAAGCCTTTTTCTGTTAACACGTCTCTTAGTCTGTTTACATCTCCGGAATTTTTTGCCTTTACTTTTGCTTTTGAAAAGCGTGGAATTGTCGTATATTCAAGGACATCTTTGATGTTTACATATACAAGTGGCTCATCTTTTTCAATTACACCAACGATTTCAAATGGCTCAGGGATTTCCACTTTTTTAAAAGATTCATTCGCAACGCTATTCTCAGTATCACCGGTGTTTTCAGGAACTCTAATCTCGATTCCAATTTTTTGACCGATTATTTGATCGGCTTCTTGTTTGAATATTTTTGTGAAGGCAGAGGTCACAATTACACCATTCTTTTTTTCATCACTAAGTTCCTCTCCTTCATCAACTGCAATTCCATCCAATTTCAAGAAAGAGGAAGTGACAATATACGTGGAGATCGAAGATGTTAATTCGTTGAAATTGATTTGAGAAGTGATTTGTAGCAAGGGGCTCACCTCGGTTACGTTGTCTATGCTTGAGAGCTCTGTTACAACTTGAGGAGTAATCACTGCTTGCCCTTCGCTTGAAGGACTTACATCAAGTGCAAGCAAGGAGTCGGAAGTGGTGATTTTTTCTAAAAGGACATTTTGTAAACCATACCCAAGTGACACCAGAAACAGAATTGCAGAGATTCCAACGCCCATCCCAAGAATTGTCAAAAGAGTACGCGTGGTACGCGCCTTAAACATTCTTGTTGATAATTTTAAGATATCCAGTAATCTCATTTTAAGATAATAATGCTAAGTTTTTTACCCGTAGTTCAAGAGCATGATAATTTCAACTTCACGCGCCATTTTTTCCGCAGTTCTTTTGTCCATGCCAACTCCTCCATCGCGTAGTGGAAGATCAAATCCTTTTTGAATTTCAATAATAGAAATTTTGTTTTTAAGTCGCAATGAAAGCAACAGTATCGAGCGCTTTTTCTGTTCTTCGGATAAAGTCAGTTCGAAAATATTAACTAAATAATCTAAAAATATTTTTGCTGATTCCGCTGGATTTTTCAGATCAATTTTTCTTCGAGTTGAGATTATTCCCAACGCTCTTTTGGCAAAATTTTCTGCGTTTCTTTTGTCCCAACCTGCGCCACCTTCGCTCATGTCTATATCTAATTTTTCTATGAATTCATCCAAGGAGAGCTTTGCTAAAAGGAAATCTTCCAAACTTTTACTGGACCTGTCAATCTGCTCATAGGTCTTTGAAAGCATAATATGTGAAAAAAGTTGTTGAGCCTTGAATGGTGCCAACAAGACACCAATTTGAGAAAGCGATAAATCTTGAAAGGCTCGCATAAGCATTTTGAGATCAGGTGCAATTTTCTCACTTGTCTCAATTTCCTCCGGCATCGGTTCTTCAGGAGATATTTTATTTTTTACAATTTCTTCCTTGATTATTTTGCCATCACGCATGTACAGAATGCGATCCCCGTATCGTAGATGACTAGCATCATGAGTAACGAGGATAATCATTTTCTTATCTTTTTTATTCAAGTCGTCTAGAATTTTCATTACATTGTGCTTTGAAATAGAGTCTAGATTTCCAACAGGTTCATCGGCAAGGATGATGTCAGGGTTGTTTGAGAGAGAGCGTGCAATTGAAACACGTTGTTTTTGTCCACCAGAAAGTTCACCAGGCATCTTGGTTGCTTGATTTGCGATTCCAAAACGGTTCAAAAGTGTTTGCGCCTCCTCGTTTCTTTTTTTGATGCTCGCTCCACCAGCAGTTTTTGGCAAACAAACATTATCCAAGACATTTAAAGAGGGAATTAAGTAGAAAGCTTGGAAAATCAAACCAATTTTTCTTCTATGAAATTCAACCTTATCTTTTTTATTCAAATCATAAACCGACTGATCTCCAATAATTACTTTTCCCGCAGAAGGCTTCTGAAGCCCTGCTATTGTATAGAGTAGCGTTGATTTTCCGCAACCAGAAGGCCCAAAAATTATTACGTATTCTTCGGGGTATAATTTTAGGTTTGCATCAACAAGAGAGCGAACCTCATTTGATTCGCCTTGATTATAGGTAACATCAACTTTCTCCACCCTAATTAAAGGTCCCTTGGTTTTGTTTATCATTTAGCGTTTTTGTTTTGTTTGTGAAACTAAAAAATACGCAAGAAGCAATTTTTAGTCTTTCAGAAACAATTATACCACCAAAAGTAGTCTTTTGAAAGTTGTCTTATTTAATCTCAATTTTAGCCAAGCGCCACTTTCCGGCAAGGTCTAAAAAGAAGTCCATTTTAGTTTTTTTTGAGTCAAAATTTTGGGTAACGAAAGTCGAAAGCGATTCTTTTTGTTCAGGTGAAATCTCAAGAAGTGCAAAAATTTCAAGGTCAGAATTGTTTTTTTTAATCTCTAAAAGTTGGCCAAGCATTTTCTTATAATGGAAAAGTCCATCTTCTGGTGAATAAAGAGCTGATTTTGGCTCAAATTCCTGCACTGTTTTCGGTGTGGCAAGATAGATTTCTTCTGAAAGATAGGGGAGGTTGGCAAGAGTAACCAAAACCTCTTTACTATCAAGCAAATTATTTTTGGTTATTGGCGCTAAGAGGTCGCCACTAAAAGTAGAGATATTTTTTTTAAGAGAGTGTCTGATAATATTTTGTTTGCAAATTTCAAGAGCTGAACCTGAAAAATCACAGGCCACAATTGAGGCTTCCGGGGAGAGGAGATTTTCTTTTTGCAAAAAAACAGCAGTGCTGATTGCGATGCAACCAGAGCCCGTGCCAATATCAGCAATCAGAATCTTCTTTTCCCCAATATCCCTAACTGTTTTGACGGCTTCTTCAATTATTTGTTCTGTTTCTGGACGAGGGATGAGAGTATCGGGTGTGACAGTAAAGGAAAGTCCCATAAACTCTTTTTCGCCTGAAATATGTGAAAAAGGCTCATCTTTTGCACGACGAGCAACAAATCCTTTGAATTTTTGCAGTTCAGTATCAGAAAGTTCGGTTTCGGGATGAGCAAGAATTTCCTCGCGAGATTTCCCAGTCGCCAAAGAAAGCAAAAGTTCCGCCTCAAAGTGGGGGAGCGGGATGGAACAACTTTCGAGTTTTGTAGTTGCTGCTTTTAGTTGTTGAGAGATTTCATTCATGGCTAAAATTGTTTTATTTTGTTGACGAGGGCTTTTTTGGATGCTATTCTGATGAATCAATTTGGAAGAGGTGATTTGCTTGGCGGAAGAAAGTAATATAAGTACCTAAAAATCTACGTTTGGTGGCAAAATGAAGAAAAATTCTGGTGTTGTGCCCGTTGGCAACTTTGTTTTTATCGAAAATTCAGGAGTTGCAATGCATGGGTATGGAGTCGTGGTGGATGTTGATTTCTGGAAAAAGAGAGTCCAAGAAGATGATCTTGGGATGCTCGAAAGTTTCGACAAGTACGCCAAGGAAGGAGTATTCCAACCGACATCCATAATGCTTCTCTCAGAAAGAATTGATTGTCGAAATGTGCCAAAAGATCAAGGAAATTTTTGGTCCAGAGAAAAGTATGTACAGAAGTTTGTTTGGGTGGCTGCAACTTATCTTGTTCGTTTTAATGACGCAGAAGAGTTCTTTGAAGCTATGGAGCAGGTGAAATGTTTTGCTGGGGGATTATCGACTAAATATATCGAATCTGTGATCTTTAATGCAGGTGAAATCAGAAAATATCTTGAAAAACCAAGCTACTCTTCTGAACTCTGCGAGCTCTATGAGCAGGCATTCCCTGGCATGAAAGCAGTCGAGCATTCCCTCTAACATTTCCCTGTATGAAAGGGGCGCAAGTAAAAAAGATCTATCAAGGTCCACCAAAAGGACTATTGCAATTAAATCAATTGCAATGGTCCTTTTTCTATTCTTCTTTTCCCAGGATTCTCTTTTGATCTTCCGCGACAATTGCTTCAATGATTTTTCCAACGTCTCCGTTCAAGATTCCTTCCATATTTGACCAACTTTGTTTGATGCGATGGTCGGTGATGCGGTCTTGAGGAAAGTTGTATGTTCGAATTTTTTCACTTCGGTCTCCAGTCCCGATTTGACTCAAACGAGCTTCTCCAGCTTCTTTCATTTCCTTCTCTTCTTTGATTGCCAAGATTCGACTTCGCAAAACTTTCATCGCTTTGTCTTTATTTTTGTGTTGGGATTTCTGATCCTGACAAGAGGCAACTGCGCCAGTTGGAATGTGTGTGATTCGCACAGCGCTGTTTGTGGTGTTTACACTCTGTCCTCCAGGTCCAGAAGATGCATAGGTATCAATTCGAAGGTCACTAGCTTCAATTTCAAGTTCCACATCCTCAACTTGAGGCAAAACAGCAACTGTTGCAGTCGAAGTGTGAATCCGTCCTTGTTTTTCAGTTTCAGGGATTCGCTGAACACGATGAACTCCAGATTCATACTTCATGTTGCTATAGACATTTTCTCCTGTGATTTCAAAGTTGACTTCTTTGAACCCACCAACTTCATTTTGGTGTGAATCCAAGAGTGAAAGTTTCCAGCCATTTTTTTCAGCAAAACGAGAATACATACGAAACAATGTTCCCGCAAACAAAGAAGCTTCATCACCACCAGCACCAGCACGAATTTCAACGATGATATCCTTTTCATCATTTGGGTCTTTGGGGATCAAAAGCAGATTCAAAGTTTGCTCTGTTTTTGCGATTTCACTTTGGATGCGAACATTTTCTTCACGAGCCATTTCTGCCATTTCTTCATCTTCTTCCATCGCAGCCATTTCTTCATTTTCAACGAATTCTTTTTGTAGAATTGAGATTTTTTCGCTATTTTCAATCACTTCCAAAAGATAGCTTCGGCGATTTGCCAAAGTTTTCATCTTTGAGGAGTTGGTAAAGTTGCTAGGATCGTTTAGTTCCTTTTCAATTTTGGCAAGTTCTTCTTTAAAGGATTCGGTTTTCGGATTCATAAATATATTTAGAAAGTCTTTAATTTAGTCTATTTGCACCCAATTCAAAACAAAAACAAGGCGCAAGTCCTATCAATAGTTAAATATAGCTTATTTGGAGGGGATTTTCAAGAGGGAGCCTAGAACGCTAGTTGCCATTGACAAATTACTTAAAATGTGCTATGGTGTCTATAATTTCATTTTAATATGCAATTAACGTAGAGGCTTGAATTCTCAAGCAAAAAGGACGGGGGAATGAAATGCAAATTTATAAAAATGTTGGTTGGATATTGTTTGGAATGATGTTGGCAGTTGGACTTATCGAAGGTAAAAATTATTTCTTTCCACAAAAAGTGGAATTTAAAAATGTATACCTTACTACTTTTTCTGCAAAGAAGGGTTCACCAAGAATCCTTTATGCATCCTATGCGGGGATAAACTCAGTTATCACAATTGCCAGTGACAAAAAAGAGGCGCAGGAATTTGTGATGGAAGATATGAAAAAAATGTATAGCCCAGAAGATGGATGGGGAGACTATACAATCGTTACGGACAAAGTAAGGAAAGAGCTCTTGGCCAATATCCGCAAAGAGTAAAGACTCAAATTAGGGTCAAAACAGAGCAAACGCTCGAAAAACCGCTGTATGCAATTTGCACCCAGTGGTTTTTTACGTGGGGGATTTGTTGAATGGGTTGGGGATGGTTTTTGTTTTTGGTAGAGAGGGGAAGACGGAAATAATACAGTTGAAATACTGGTCAAACACAAAGAGAGATTGTATAATAAAAGTAGGTTCCTTGTGAGTATAGGAGCTTTAAGAAGAATTAATAAATCTAGAGGAAACCCAGCTTCAATGTGAAGTATTCATAGAACTTCTAATTATTGACAAAAATACAATGAGAAAAATAATTGTCATAGAATTTATTACATTAGATGGGGTCATACAAGCGCCTGGTGGACCCAAAGAAGACACTTCGGGTGGTTTCAAATACGGAGGTTGGGTTACACCATATTTTGACGAAGCCGCTGGTAAGATTATGGAAAAACAAATGAGCCCCGCGGATCTTCTTTTGGGCAGAAAAACATTTGAAATTTTTGCCTCCTATTGGCCCGAACATGCAGACAATTGGCCAGGCATCAATGATGTCACTAAATATGTCATGTCCAAGACCATGAAAAAGTCAGATTGGAAAAATACGGTATTTCTAAAAAGTTTGGAGGATATAAAAAAACTCAAAAACGGGGAAGGCTCTGATATCAAAGTTTGGGGCAGTAGCAAGCTCGCGCAACTGTTATTCGAGCATGATTTAGTGGATGAACTTTGGCTCAAAATTTTTCCGTTGACACTTGGCAAGGGAAAAAAGTTATTTGGAGACGGCACAATTTCAGCAGCTTTAAAATTAGCAGAGAGTTCCGTTACACCAAGTGGTGTGATTATTGCTAATTACAAACGAGCAGGAGAGATTAAAACGGGCACTGTTGAGGCTTAAGTGGCCAATTAATTAGCAATAAATGTATCAAAGAAGATAATAACTAATTAATAAAAATATTATGTCAAAAACAAGCATATACTTAAATTTTAATGGAAATACCGAAGAGGCATTTAGCTTTTACAAAACTGTTTTTGGGACGGACTTTATTGGTAATCTCGTGCGTAACGGTGATATGCCAAAAACAGCTGGATTCCCTGAGCTTTCAGATCAAGAGAAAGATCTCATTATGCATGTGGCTTTACCAATTCTTGGTGGAATCCAATTAATGGGCACTGATGTTTTAGAGTCAATGGGTATGAAAGTGACATTTGGTAATAATGTCTTTATAAATCTTGAACCAGACACTCGAGAAGAAACATACCGTCTATTCAAGGCGTTATCAGAGGGTGGAAAAGTTGATATGGAACTCCAGGAAATGTTTTGGGGTGACTACTTCGGTTCATGCCAAGATAAATTTGGTGTGCGATGGATGTTTAATTGTGCGAGTAAGGAATAAAATAATAATTATTCAAAATATATGAAAATGAAAAATAAAATCACCGCTTGCTTGTGGTTTGAGAAAGACCTGCCTCAAGTGATCGAATATTACAAGAATATATTTAAAGATAATTTCAAAGTAGTCTATCTAGGAGATAAAGAAACTGGCCCGGGTGGTGAGTATCAATTTGGCACAGTTGAGATTTTTGGCAAAAATTATGACTTACTGGCAGCTGGACCAATGTTTAAGTTTACTGAGGCTGTTTCCTTGACTATAAATTGTGAGGATCAAAAGGAGACCGACTATTATTGGGAGGCACTAACCAAGAACGGTGGAGAAGAGAATGTGTGTGGTTGGTGCAAAGACAAGTATGGTTTGTCTTGGCAAGTGATACCAACAAGATTAACGGAATTGTCCACAGGAACCAATAAAAAAAAGAAAGATTATGCGATGAAGCAGATGTTTAGCATGAAAAAAATTATAATCAAAAATCTAGAGAAATAGTTCACGTGTGAACGTTATCATCGCACGGGCTTAGGCATATAAAGCAAGTGACAAGCTTCAATGTAAGTTAAAGTATGTTTAAAATTGAACACCAAATATGAAAAAAACTAACAACAAAAAGATGGATCCCGTAGTGCATTTTGAAATGCCCTATGAAGACAAAGAGAGAATGATTACTTTTTATGAAACTGTTTTTGGTTGGGAGATGACCAAGCTTGGATCTGATATGATGGACTATGTGCTGGCAAAAACAGCTGTAGCAAATGAGAAGCAAGATACGATGCTTAAAGATGTAGCCAGGGGGACAATCGGAGGTGGCTTTTTTTCAAAGAAACCTGACTGGCCAGCACAATATCCATCCGTAGTTATTGCGGTTGATGATATCAAAGAATCAATGGAACTTATCAACAAGAACGGTGGCAATGTTTTGGGCGAGCCGATGGATATTCCAGGAACTGGTGCATTTGTTTCCTTTATGGATACTGAAGGAAATCGTGTAAGCATCATTCAACCATTGCCAATGTAGTAATTTTTTAAGAGGAGTCAATATGAATGCGAATCAATCACTGACAAAAAAAGAAATTGCAACTGGTGTAGTTCATAAAATACCTGCTGATATGAGGGAGTCTTTAATTTCCAGCCGGAATATATTAGAAAGATGGAACAGTCTCACACCGCTAGCACGTAATGAATGGATATGCTGGGTTACAATCGTCAAGAAGCCAGAAACAAGGAAAGATCATCTGGCTCGTTTATGCGCGGAGCTTCTTAGCGGAAAACGTAGACCTTGTTGCTGGTCAGGTTGTCCTCATCGCAAAACCAATGTAAAAAATATCCCAAATAAATAAGCCAGAGTTAGACAGTGAAGTTCAAAACGGTGGTGAACAATTTTATAAACTTTTAATTTTTAAAAATAATATTATGAAAACAATGATATGTAATCAGCTAGATGGTGCTTGCGATAAAGAATTTCATGCGAACTCTTTTGAAGAGATTGCAGAAATGAGTAAAAAGCATGGAACCGAGATGTTTTAAAAAGGTGATAAGTATAATCTTGAAGCAATGAGTAGGATGAAAGATATGATGCAAAAACCCGAAGCCGCGCAAGAATGGTTTGAAAGTAAAAGAAAAGAGTTTGAGGCATTACCAGAAGAAGAATAAGGTGTCTTGAAAAATAAATTTTTGGATAGGGAAAAATTTCTTCGCTGGAGCGGGCTTGTAGCCCGCTCCCATGGTTGGAGCTTCTGTCTAAAAAACAAAAAATGCCTTTAATCAAAATGAACAATAAAAGTTATAAGTTTAAAATAAATTCTTTGTGAGAATTAAAACCTTAACACGAACCAATGAACCAGGCTACCCGCCTGAACCAGTACGGGCAGGCAAGCCCGCTCCAGCGCGAAGGCACAATAAAGTCTGCAATATGCTAAAATAAAAACAAAGCATTTCCCGGGCAAGTGCTGATAAAAGTTGTAAACTGAAAACAAATGAACTAGCAAAAAGAATGGAACAGTTTCTCTCGATAAGCCATGTTGCTCATGAATAACCTTATAAATAAGCAAGAGACAGGCAAGTTAGCACTAACGTAAATAATAAAAAAAATGCAGGAAAAACAAAAACAAGCAAAAAACATATCCAAACTTTTCAGAGGGGCCAAGATGGTTGTTCTGATTTCATTTATGCTCATTGTTGCAGCTGGAATAGCTTTATGCTTTTTTGTAGCAAGAGAGACATCTCCGGCCGCTGTCACTAGCCAAATAATTGACCAACAAGAAACGCCAATCGCCCCAGTTCAAAAAAAAGTCGAAATCTCGTCAACAGTTCTTAATCCAAAGGTTGATGGACTGGAATGGAAAGAAATTACACATGCTAACTTTTGGAAAAATCCTGAGCTTTTTGCTACTCCAGATTATAAATTTGCGAACATAAAATTCTCCTATCCTTCGAGCTGGAAATTTGATTGTTGTGGTGATACGGATCGGGGCAGTGCTCATTTTATATTTTCTTCAGAAGAGAAAAAGGGTGATTCGCCATATATTTCAATTATGGACTATAGTTTGAGGGGATGTCCTTCTGGAGAAACAACATGTGCCATGGATAAGCAAGTTACAAAGATGCCAAAGGAGAAATACGATGATTTGGTTGAGGCAATTCAAGCTGATGCAAAAGTAAAACCAAAAAAGAGCTTGAAAGGTTTGGGAGTTGAAGCTTTTAACTATGAATATGCCGATGAAAAAGGAATGAAAACTGATTCTTATATATTTAAAACAGGCGAAGACGTTGTTATAATTTCATTTGGTCATTACGATGAATTTGAGTCCGGATTTATAGATGATTTTTTAGGAAAGATAGAAAAGGATATAAACTAACTTTTTGAAGGAATCACATCTTTGTGCTGGAGCGGGTTTGCAACCCGGTTCTATACTTCAAAGCAACATTATAATATTTTCACCGCGTCTTAAAACAAAAGGTCCGAGTTGCAAACTCGGACCAGCGCAAAGCCAGACGATTGGTATTGGTCAAGTGCAAATGAAAGTTGTAGACTAAAAGTAAATTATTTGTGGGAATAGGAACTTTAACACAAACTAATGAACCGGGCTACAAGCCCGCTCCAGCGCGAAAATGGAAAGTCATCTTGGTAGCGTCAGGCTTATTTTTATTATACAGTCCACTATTTTTCCTGGGAGTAGGTTTAATCTCTTATATGCTTTTGGATTATTGTGACAGCAAAATACGTGAATCGAGGCGTTCTAAAGAAAATATTCTCTAGGCAAGTATTGATAAAAGTTGTAAACTGAAAATAAGTGAATTAATAAGAAGAAGAGCGAGTTGCAAACTTGGACTAGTGTGGAATTTATTAATAATTATTTAGCTTATTATGTTTATAGAAGAAATAATCCCTCAGCTTGAACAGGAAATCAAAATTCTTTTTCATGAAGAAAGTAGTGGTCATGACATTCATCATTTGAAGCGTGTTTTGAATATCGCGTTAACACTTCAAAAAAAGGAAGGAGGAGACAGATTAATTATTGCTGTTTCCGCATTTCTACATGACATCCACAGGATTATTCAAAAGGATACTGGAAAATTTTGTTCTCCAAAAGATTCACTGCCAAAAGTCAAAGACATGCTTGATAAAACTGAATTAACTGATGAACAAAAGGAAGGAATTCTTCATTGTATCGAATACCATGAGGAATATAATTTCTCTGATAACGGAAAAACCGTAAATGATATTGAAACTTTAGTTTTACAAGATGCTGACAATCTTGATGCAATTGGAGCAATTGGCATCGGAAGAACTTTTTCATTCGGAGGAGCAAATAAATTAGTTATGTGGATTCCAGAGAAACCTTTTAATAGAAAAACCTTTGACGAATCCGAGAAAGATCCTTCAACGATACATCATTTTTATAGTAAGCTCCTAAAACTAAAGGAAAACATGAACACAGAAACAGCGAAGAAAATGGCTGATGTGAGACATGAATTTATGGAATTATTTCTCCAAGAATTCTTTGACGAATGGAACGGCAAAAAATAACAGTCTAAATTTTTGCGCTGGAGCAACTCAGTTCGCGCTGGAGCGGGTTTCCAACCCGGTCCTATATTTCAAACCAACATTATAATATTTACACCGTGTCTTAAAATAAACAGTCCGAGTTACCCGCCTTTGCAAGCCATAGCGAGACAGGCCCGCCTGAACCAGTACGGGCAGGCAAACTTGGAGCAGTGCAAAAAACAAGTAAATTAACCCCTAGTCTAAAATAAATGAAAACAACTTTGCACCACTTCGCTTACAATATAAGACCCAATCAATTAGAGTTGGTTTTGGAATTGTTTGAAATACTTGGTTGTACTATTGCATATAGAGAAGGAAACAGTAGATGGTGCCAAATTGAACAAAAGCCAATCCCAGTTGATATACAAATTATTGAAACTGAAGATGAAGAAATACCATTGGATATAAAAACCAATACGCACATTGCTTTTTTATCAGACTCCCCAAAAATGGACATTGATAATATAGAAAAATGGGCAAAGAATAAAGATATTCAAATCGTAAGAGGCGGCTGGTCAGACAAAGAACTTTGGTTTGACTTACCTAACATATTTACCAACTTTGTCGTTGAGATTATGCATATTTCAATTGTAGAATGAAAAATGATAGCCAAATTAGCCACCAAAAAACACGAAGACGAAATAAATATTTTCTTTGAAACTCATTTAAACAAAAACAATGAGGCTATCACCTGTGAAGAATTTTTTTGTCCATTTGGAGTGAAAGCTGCTATAAAAAGAAAACAGGTAATCATTATTCTAGATGATGACAAAAAAATAGTAGCAGCGACCAGATTCTATCCCAGGAAGAGAGACGGCGTTGTGTCAGTTTATCAATTTGCTATTGATGAACAAAATAGAGGGGAAAACTTTCTAAAGAAAATGCTATTTGTGACAGGATACAAAAACTTTGAAGTTCTCTGCCCATTGAATTCAAAATTTAACAATTATTATGAAAAGACTGGTTGGATTTTGAAGACCGAAAATAAAAAATATAATTATTGGAATTTATCTCTAAGCTAGTGATGGTTTGTTTCCTTGTACTGATTTGAATCTGTGGTCAGGTTTTGTAATTCAAGTCAATATGGGCACAAACAAAGCAGTTATTCTAAATAGATGCATCTATAAAGTACTCTATAGATGCATCTAAAAACAAAAAGGGAAAAATCACACGAAGGTTGATTAAAAAAGGGGAGTGCAACTTCCTGACAATCTCTTGCAATAAAAAATCGGAGTTGGCAGTCTGAATCAACGCTGGTGGATAAACTAGAACCAGAGCGAATCCAAGATATTTTTTTGAGTTCATATTTATTAAAACTTAAATTTTCTGGTATACTAAAGAAGCGAATCTAGGAACTTTAATTTAAAATAAAATTATTATAACTACATGAGCAAAAGACTAATCATCATCGCAAGTGGCACAACCATATTAATCCTGAGTTTTGTATTATTTTTTATCTTGAAGCCTACTAAACCAGATGATAAAATTTCAGCTATGAATGTCGAAGGAGAGATCTTTCAAGGAAGCGACAAAATTTTAGACACAAACACCAAAGAAGAAGTTACCCTGAAAGGTTCTGTCTACGAATATTCATGGATAAAATCATTCGACAACTATGATTATGCACATTGTCATACAGGTGGTTATGTTTTCAATAAAGAAAACAGCTCAAATATGTTTGAATACAATATCCAGTTCAAAGATAATGTAAATATCAATGAATACAAAGATAAACTGATTACCATAAAAGGCGATGAAGTCATTGAAACAAAAGAAATTGATATGAATTGTGACGAAATAAGTCAAAGACCCGCAGGGGAGTGTGAAAAGAGCGAAACATCTACTTTTTTGTGTAAGAAAATAATCAACGCCACAATAATTGAAAAGGTAAGTGAAATACACGATAAATTTACTGCTAGTATTTCGCCGAAACAAGATATACTTCAATATTCAATCGGAGATGAAAACCCTACGCTGAATATCCATGATGATTTGATAATTCAAGACACAAAAACCGGGGAAAAAAAGATATTTGATCTATATAAAGATCTTTCTAATGAAAATATAAAAAAATATTTACAAAATATTTTTGTGCCTACGCAATATTCTTTATATACAGAAATAATTAAGTGGTCAGATGATAAAAAAATGTTATATGGCAGGATAGATTTACTTTCCTCGGCTGATCCACCTATGCAAGCAGAGAGTTCATATTTTAAAATCGATACTGATGCTTGGGGAATAAGCACATCCCCCTTATCTTTTGCTGAAGTAAATGGTAAATAAATCTTTATTTACCAATCCGCTCCAGCCAGAATAGATGTTTTTCCCGTCGAGGCTACGAAAAAGAAGTTATCATAAAAAACCATAAATATAAAATAAAAAAATATGCATTATATCGATATCAAAAAAAGATGGGAGAAAGTGAGGATATTTATTTTAATTTACGCTGTTTTTCCTTCGGTAATAATAATAGCGCTTTCCAAATCCAAATCCATATTCTTGGCTGAAATTTTATTTTTTGTCTTAACATTTACTCTGGTTTCAGGCTTACTAGCGTTCTTTTATAAGAAATATGATTTCAATAAAAGAATGATTACTGCAGCAAAAAATGAGGGGATTGAAAATGTTTATTATGATGATTTGAGGGAAAATTTTGTTGCTAGGTTTATTAAGTGGGTTGTGCTGATTTTATTTTTAGTGCTTGTTTTGAAAGTTATAGAGGGCATGATAAAAGGTGAAATAATAATTGGTTAAAATTATGGCAAATTCGTTATGATTAAAATATTGCGCTGGTCCGAGTTTGCCTGCCCGCACTGGTTCAGGCGGGCCTGTCTCGCTATGGCTTGCCAAGGCGGGTAACTCGGACCTTTTATTTTAAAACACAACAAAATCTGCAATATGCTAAAATAAAAGCAAAATATTTTATAGGCAAGCGCCAATAAAAGTTGTAAACTAAAAAGAAATTAATAAAAAGATAGACCAGGCCAAAAGCCCGCTCCAGTACAAAAACTTCTTAAAAATATCTACGTGAACCAAACAAATATAATTAATCTTGTTGCCGATATTGTTGAAAAAGCATGTGAGTTAAAAAACAAATTTACCGACGCTACAAACGCCCCAGTTAACTATGCTTGTGTGTTTTGTCAAAACGATGAAGAATACAGAGAATTCAAAAAACTCGCAGGTAAAATTGGCAAAGTCATAGAGAATACACCGTCTGGTCCGCTTTATCACATCAGGCCGATAGACACTGTTTCCGGTCAGCTTAAACTATTAAAAATAAGACGCCCCGACGAGACCAAGCCGGAACGTGGAGACGCGGACTTTACGGTTAGCGACTATCAAGGTTTTAAAAATAAATATCTACAGCAAAATAGATTTAAATTGATAACACGGCCAGAATTTGAAATGATTGAACTTATGGATCCTGGCTTCAATGTTCGCGTTTATTTTTCTTATCCGCCATTGGATGAACAGCTTGGTATTAGCTGAGCCGATATTTTTGCGCTGGTCCGAGTTTGTAACTCGGACCTTTGTTTCAAGACACAATAGAATCTGCAGTATGCTAAAATAAAAACAAATCATTGATACATACACAAAATGCCTTCCGTAAAGTTTGATAAGAAAATGTCTTCTGGTAGTTTCTTTATTACGCTGACTGTCAAAAATTGGTATTATATTTTTGATAGACATAATCGTTGGGAGATTATAGCCGATTCTTTGGAATATTGTCAAAAGAAAAAAGGATTAAAGCTGTTTGGATTTGTTTTTATGTTGAATCATATTCATTTAGTGATAATGTCTGATGATGCACTAGGATTTGTTCGAGATTTCAAAAAGTTCACTTCTAAGAAATTGCGTGAAAATATTGAATTGAATGAACCCTCCATTATTGAATTATTTTCGAAAGAAGATGGCTCATACAAATTTTGGAAATCTAGCAATATGCCAAAAGTTATTAATTCTGAAAAATTTTTATTACAAAAACTTGACTATATTCACAATAATCCCGTTAGAAAAAGATATGTGGGAAAAGCAGAAGATTGGTACTGGTCTAGTGCTAATCCAAATTGTAGATTGAGGGTTGATGCTTTGTGGAATTAGTTTTATTTTTGTTTTCGTTGGATTTAAACAAAGGTCCGAGTTACAAACTCGGACCAGCGCAGAAGAAAATAAGTCTAGTCAAATGAGAGCAAAAATTGTAAACTGAAAGTAAATTCTCTCATCAATTGAATAGCGTTGGAAATAAATTTTAAACTGACCTCTATGAAAATTGGAATAATTTCAGATGTGCACGACAACTTGAGACACTTAAATAAGGCAATCAATTTTTTCAATAAAGAGAATATTGAGCTTTTGATTCACTGTGGTGATTGGGATATGCCATTTACCATGAGGACATATATACCGCTTGAATGTCCAATCAAAGGCGTTTTGGGAAACGGAGACCCAGATATCCAAAAATTTAAATATCAACTACAAAACCTAGAGATTTTGAAAGAAGTAAATCTAGATTTAGCGCCTCACCTTCAAGATTTTACTATTGATAACGTACGTTTTGGAGTATTTCATGGTGACGATGAGAATCTAAACAAATGTTTGGTAGAATCACAGTTGTTTGATGTTCTATGTCTTGGGCATACACACAAACCCCTGATTGAAAAAAGTGGCAAAACAACAATTATCAATCCCGGTTCGTTAGTCGGCTATATGTTTGAAACAGGCGATGTACCCGTAACCGTTGCCCTGTTTGACACTCAAACAAAGGAAGCAGAAATCATTGATTTGGAAATTGAATAAAGTTGAAATTTTTTCATAAATCTGCCAAACGCAATTTGCATTTGGCAGATTTATGTGCAAGGAGAGTTTCAAATAGCGTGTGCTGGAACGGGTTTACTTACAGAGGTTATTTTTGTTGACGAATTGCTTGAGATGTGCCATTTTATGTATGGTATTGTTTCCATAAATAATTAGTAGGATGGCTTGAATCTTCAAGCAAAAAAAACGGGGGAAATTGCAATGAGGAAGTGTAGGAAAACAAGAATAGGGAAGAGAATGTTTTTTCTTTGCAAAACAATTTTGACAATCTTGGTCATTACAGTCATAGCAGGAAGACCTGCTGTAGCTTATTGTGATGAAGCTGACCAAGCAGAAAAGAAATTTATAGTCTCTTACAGTGCTGAAAAAAGCAGTGATGCCGAAAGTGACCAAGGGAAAATGAAAATACCCATGAGCACTCCTGTGCCAGCACAGAGTAGTGAAATATATGCTCTTGAAAGTGAGATTGCTGTCAAAAAGGTTGCTGAAACAAGGGTGAAGGATCTTTACCCTGAAAAAGATGGATGGATCAATCAAAAGATTGAGATTAAACCATATTAGGAAGCAGAAGAATAGTTCTGGGAACTCGCTGAATACAAATTGTGTTCAGTGGGTTTTTACTTTGGGGTCCATGAAAAAGCACATACAAAGTTGCTGCCATTGACAAATTGCATAAAATGTGCTATGTTATATGAAGCATCATTTTATTGATAGGCAATTAATGAGGTAGCCTGAATTTTCAGGCAAAAAAACGGGGGAATCCGAAATGAGAAAGGCTAAAGAAACGACGATAGGAAACGGAATGGCAATTTTTCTTTACATCATGATTTTGGTCATTGCAATTGTTGCAGGAAGACCAGTTTTGGGTCATTGTGAAGAAACCAATCAGGGGCAGCGGTTTATCATCCGCTACCACGTCGAGAAAACCCAGGAGGTTAAAATTGACCAAGGGAATGTGAAAATGTCCTCCAGTTCTCGTATTGAGAATAAGTGGGCGGAGATAGGCTTTTATAAAGACAAGGCCACTGCCAAAAAAGTTGGAGAAGAAAGAATGAAAAAGTTACATCCCAAAGACGGATCAACAAAAACATCTGTAACAGTAATTCCTTATGGGGAATAACTGTAGAGCAAATGCTCTGGAAATCTGCCAAATGCAAATTGTGTTTGGCGGATTTTTACGTGTGGAGGCTTTCTAATAACTCTTATCTGGCTAGTAATAATGCTCAAAAATTGCTATAATATAAGTAGATTTAAGCATTAAAAACCAAACATTATGAAAAAGAACATGGGCTCAGCCGACAGAGCCATTCGAACGGTGCTGGCAATCATTTTCGTGATACTTTATTTTGCTGGAGTTGTTTCTGGAGCTTTCGGAATCGTTTTACTCATATTGGCCATGGTATTTGTTTTGACAAGCATGGTTAGTTTCTGTCCGTTATATACACTTTTGGGCATCTCGACATGTCCAGTTGAAAAGAAATAGTCAGAAGATATTGGGTAATATCGCCGAAATATTTTGGCGCTGGAGCGGGCTTGACCACCAGTGTTGGCTCAAGGAGATGGTAGTTTTAAATTAATAGGAAATTTTATTTATGAGTAGAGTTATTGCTATCTCAATTGTGGTATTTTGCATTCTAATTTTATGGGAGTTGATTTTCCCTAAAAGGAAATTTTCAACAAGCGTAAAAATTAAGTCATATTTGACTGACGGGCTTATTATTGTTAGCAATAATTTCTTGTTTTTTATTTTTTCGATAGGAAGCTTATATTATATTCTGGAAAAATTTTTCAGCTTGCATATACTTTCCGGTCTTGATTTTAGTAATATTTTTATTTTTCTCGGAATGATAGTGTTTCTGGATCTTTTGGTTTATTTCTGGCACTTACTCAACCATAAAATTTCTTTTCTTTGGATGTTTCACAAGGCACATCACACTGAGGTTTATTTAAACGCGATGAGTGGTTTGAGGTTTCATGTTGGTGAGTTATTGTTATCAGTCATATTCAAATCTTTATTACTAGTGGTTGTCTTTGGAATACCAATTGATATAATATTAATCAGTGAGAGTTTGGTGATTTTGTTTTCAATGTTTCATCACACGAACATTGCCTTTAGAGGAGAAGAGATGCTTTCAAAGCTGATAATTGTTCCGTATTTACACCAGACACATCATTCCATCGACAGGGCAGACCACGACAATAACTACGGAGTGGTTTTCTCTTTTTGGGACAGAATGTTTGGAACGCTTCTCGATAAGGAGAACAAACAAATTGGTCTTGGAAATATTAAATTTCAAAATTTCATTAAATTCCTAAAGTTCGGTTTTAAATATAAATATTAAAATTACTGTTATGAAAAATAATAAAGTTTGCCAAAGCTGTGGAATGCCCATAAGTAAGGATCCTCAAAAAGGAGGGACCGAAATCGATGGAACAAAAAATATTAAGTATTGTTCATATTGCTACCAGGAAGGCGAGTTCACTAGTCCAGAAATTGATACGCCACAAAAGATGCAAACATTTTGCATTGAGAAAATGAAAGAGCAAAAAATACCAAAATTTGTGGCATGGATATTGACACGTAGGATCCCAACGCTGGAGCGGTGGAGGAAATAAAGTGGCCGTTCAAGAGAAATGCAAAAAAGTTAATTTTTTAAGAATTTTTCCTGAGGCCATATAAATTTTAATAGTAATCTAAAAAAATATGAAAATAGCCATAGAAGAGGCTAAAAAAATATCAAATGATATACTCAAAGCAGCCGGTCTTTCTTTGGATGAGGCAATGTTAACGACGGAAAATTTGATAGAAGCAGAATTGGCTGGAAAAAAGACACATGGACTACTGAGACTCATTAGCTTTAAAAATCAAACTGATGATTATACTATAAATAGTGATAATCAAGGTCTTGATATAATAAGTCAAACTGCCAATTCCCTTTATATAAATGGTCATCGAAAACTTGGTACACCTATTATATATAAATCACTTGAAATAGCTTTTGATAAAATCAAAGAATCGAAAGTTGTTTGTGTGGGATTAAAGGATATTCAAGTTTCAGGTTATATAGGTGATTACGCTAGAAAAGCTACTGAGAAAAACTTGATATTTATTGGTTTTCATAATTCGCCGGGTGGACTTGTACCTTACGGGACAATTCAAGAGATGTGGGGAACAAATCCTTTTACAGTCGGTATTCCGACGGAAGGCGCTCCTGTAATTTTGGATATGGCCTCATCCCAGATTACATGGGGGGATCTTTTAATTTCAAAAAACGAAGGGAAGCAAATCAAGCCAGGTATGGCCATAGACAGCTCTGGAGAGATAACAACTGATCCTTCTGAAGTAATGGACGGGGGTGGTCTATTGCCGTTCTTCGGGCATAAAGGCTCAGGGCTTGCATTTGTTATTGAACTTTTGGGAGGAGCGCTTACAGGTTCGGGGGTGGGTAATAGTATTCCTGGAGGCTGGGGATCTTTTTATATCATCATTGACCCAACAATGTTCAGGCCTCTGAATGATTTTAAGAATGATATCGGCACTGCAATTAAGGAGCTTAAAAATGCTCCTAGGGAGAATGGTTTTAAGGAAATATTTTTTGCAGGGGAGCAATCTAACAACTCCAGAGAAAGACATTTGTCCGAGGAATCACTTGAGATAACTGAAAATTTATATAAAGCATTGATGGAAATTGAACAGTCTTAATGGTAAAAGCACTTTGCTTAATAGAGGGTGTGTAATAAGAAACTCAAAAATCTTCTGCCAGAGTTTTTATTTCTTTCTAAAATATAAAAACACCAACAAAGAAATTTCTTCTCGGTGCTTTCATTCAACAACTTCATAATGTATGATGGCATCTTCTTTTATAGTTCGATATCCCAAAAGTATAAAAGGACTTTTTTTGGCAACCAATTCCAATTCATCCAAAGAAATAGCACATTTTGGAGATGTTTCTCGTGCCTTATCGCAAAGCCATAATTTGCAAGCTAGGGATTTTTCTTTGCAACCCTTTTTTCTTGAGAGAAATTCGCAGTCATTGCAACAGTGCCAGCCTCGCAAACATATTCCGTTTTTAAAATTACAAGGATTGTACTTTTTAAGTATCTCATCAGCTCGTTTGCATAGTTGGTTGTAAGTTGTCAACATTTCTTCCAATTCGCGGAGTGTTATTTTTGGTCGCAAAGGATTGTGAAAATAACGCTTTCTCTTATTTTTTAGCTTCATAACATAGCTCCCAAGGATGATTTTGAAATAATTGGTTTAATGTGCTAGCTATTTCTTAACATAGATTGTTGAGAAATTCAAGTTCTTGTATCTCGAATCCATTTTGGCGCAAAAAAGAAAGAACTCTGTGATAAAAATTAATCACAGAGTTCCTGTTTTTTTGTGAGAGAGGGGGATTATCCCTCGTTATTTTTAGTATCTTTCTCGAGATTTTCTTCTGGTGGGTAGAGTCTTGCACGGACCGATGCCAAAGCATTGGAGCAGGCAATAAGTCTTCTGCCTACGCCATCAACATCAATGGATAATTGACGGAAGCTTTGGTAGCTCCTTTTGCAAGAAGTATATTTCTTTAGAAGAATTTCAACATCTGCCAGTACGCTTTTTGCTGATGTATATGCACCGTTCAAATTTTTTCCGTTATACGCAACCTTTATTTCTTGTATTATCACCAGAAGTTCCTCGTGAAAAATTAAGGAACGCTTTTTAGCTAAAGCTCTAGTGTGAATACAACCCAAGGCATAGCCCTCATCATCATCGGGGAATCTTGCAATTGCAATCATGTTGTCGACAATCTCGACCCCTAAAGAATCGATATCGTCAATGAGAGAAGAAAGAGTTTCTTCCCAAGCTTTTTTAAATCCAAAATACTGATAGGCTATGCACAGCAGCAAAAAGATGACCAAAAACCCAAGCACCATCAGCAGTCCGCTGGAACTATCAGCACCAGTAAGCAACTCTATTAATTTATCCATAACCATAATTTTCTCCTCCCTGGAGTGTAAGATGATAAGAAAAGCCACTAGTTATTATCCCTTCGTAAATAAAAGTACTATATCGCTTCGGGTTAATATACCTTAAAAAACAAATGATGTCAACTGGAAAATTTGAATTGGGTCCAAAAAAGCCATCAATTTTCTTGATGGCTTTCTCATATAGAACTAATTTTATTTTTATCCCAAATAATGTTTTAAAGTGTAAAGCCAATCCTCATCCGTGCCCTCATCTTCTTTGGTTTTTTTGAGCCAGTTCAAATATTGACGATCTTTTTGAACAATGTCTTCGACTTTCACTCCCACATATTTGCCAAAAGTGAATTTTTTAATCAAAACTGGGTTGTTTGAGATGTCGATCATACGCTGGATGATTTCTTCTTCTGAAGCTTGTGGTGCTTTCTCCTGAGCACTTTTCAAAAGGTGATTGAAGATTGCCTCCAAGACAATCACATCGCCGTCAGCGCTGTGTGGAGCGACCTCGACTTCAATTTCATAATAATATCTCAAGAATTGTAGATTGTATTCAGGGATTTCTTGTTCATCATCTAAATAGCGAGCCAAACGCAAGGTACAAATCGATTCTGGAACTTTTATCCCTTCGCTTTGCAACATTGCAATGTCGAATTTGGCATTGTGGGCGACTAGAATGTTTTTATCCAGAACCTTTTCTAGCTCTTTGGCAAATTTAGTGCCAGCGAAGAGTTCTTCATTTTCCACCATTTTGTTGGTGATATGGGTGACGCTCATTGCTTTGACTGAAATCGGAACAGTCGGCTTGAAATTTTTCACCTTCATCTTCGCACCTTTTTTATAGGCCACTTGGCAAAGTCTGTCTTTTTCCAAATCATTTCCAGTAGTTTCAGTATCCAAAAAAATTAATTGTTTTTTCATCTTGAGATTTTATTTTTTAATACGGTTGATTTAAGTATACAACAAAAGATGCTTTGACTAAAGTGGAGAAGCTTAATCTATTCGAAAGAGAAGCTTTTTTTGAAAAAATTGACTCAAAATTCAAATATATGCTAAGATAATCTACTGATAAGATAATCCTATCAAAAAAATATGATTAAGAAGAAGGAAAATATCGATAAGGCTATGAAAAAATATTATAAAAAAATTGGTTCAACCTTAAAGAGATGGAATAATATTTTTTGTACAGGGATATCTTGCAAGACAAATGCTAAAAGAGACATTGTTATAATTATTTTTGCCATAGGCTTATCCATAATTGCTTTGGGCGCAAATTGGTATTTTTCGAAACAAACAAAATTTGAGAATATGCAGAAGATCGAGGCGGCAAAAAAAATGATTCAAGAAGCAGTCCGTCAAGACGCATTGGAAAAGTTTGAAGAAGAAAACGCAGGCAGAGTCTTAGCAATTCAAGAAAGATTTGACCCAACTACATGGAAAGAATATAAGAGCAACTGGTATGGTTTCAAAATAAAATATCCTCAAGATTGGAAATATCCATTGGTAAACAAAGTAAGGCAGGGCTCTCGAGCAGATTACAGAGTTTCTTTTCTAAGTAATAGGCAAGACAAGAATTTTATTGGTTTTGATGTGGCAGTTTATGATATAAACAAAATTAAGGAGCTTTCTGCGACCGATGAATTTCCGAAAATAAAGACCGAGCAATTAAAGGATTCAGAACAGTGCAAGATTATAGAAGGGCACATTATTGAAACGGGAGATTATCCGGCAGAAGAGATCTATATACCTTTGGCAGACGATTGCTATGAAAAAACTTTCTTTTTTAGTGTAGTAAATGGGCAATATATATATAACCTTGCTCCTGTTCTAAGAGCAGGGACTGAATTTAACGGGGATCCGATGATTGGAGTCAGCGATGATTTGCCTGAATTTTTCTCGGCGATTTCTCAGTTTGAGAATATTGAAATAGTACGACCAAAACCAAAACCAAAAGCTCCAGCACCACCAAAAATAACAGCTCCTTACCCAGTCTCTTATAAGAAAGATAGTATTGGTAGGTTGATTTGCGCTAAGAAAAACGACAAGCCCAGCAAGAGCAAGAAAAACAAAAATAAGCATTTGGATATGGAGTGTTGCTTGGACCCAGATGAATATCCAAACCCACATTGTTACTACCCGGTTGAAAAATATGGGAAATACTTAAAATAGGGTTTTGATGAAAATATCTAAAAGTAAAATATGACACAACACTCAAAGAATAATCAGAAACCCTGGTTTGATTTTTTGCACTCAAAAATGCTATAATACAACATTGCAAAAGCATGAAAACTAAAAAGATAATTCAGAAATATTTACATGAATATGAAAAAAACTATCATTAGTTTTAAAAATATCTTCAATTGGAACACCCCAATACTAATTGTGCTTTCAAGTGTTGCGACATATATATGTATAATTTTTTCTTGGGAAATAAATCTTCCAATGACCATTATTGGTGTCGCGGTTGTTTTTCCAATTGTATTTTCAATAAGTGGAGCATATAAACGCAGGGAAGTAGCATTGGTTTATTATGGAAACATTAAGGCACTTTCAAGGATGATGTACTTTGCTTCTCGCGATTGGTTGCGTGATGGTGGGGAAGCCGCAGAAAAGAATAAGGAGGATTTTAAATTCTTTTTGACTGAAACCTTACGTTGTATCCGAGAACTTTTTTTATCAGAAACGAAAGAAGATCAGAACAAGAAAGAAGAGGAGCTTTATGGAATTTTTTCAAACCTTTCAAAGACAGTGGAAGGTTTAAGAAACAGGGGTCTTTCCGGGAGCGAGGTATCACGTGTTCATTCTTTTCTTTCCAAGTTGATAATCTCTTTCGAAAGTTTAAAGCACATATTTCAGTATAGAACCCCAAGAACGCTAAGGACCTATAGTCGTGTTTTTATTTACGTTATTCCGATAATATACGCACCATACTTTGCGTTTATTGCCGAAGGAAAAGAGCTATCTTTTGCTTTTATTTTGCCTGTTTTGTTCTCCTTGATTTTCACGAGTCTCGATAATATTCAAGAGCATCTTGAAAATCCCTTTGATCAATTTGGGGAGGACGATATTAAGATTAACGTAAGTAAATTCAAAAAAAACCTTGATTTATAGAACATATATTTTTCCATGCTATAATTAAGAGGGGTAAGAATTAAACATTAATAAAATTATATGATAATCACAACAGGGGAGCAAATTCCTGGAAAGAAAATAACTAAAATATTAGGAATTTCACGTGGTAGCACTGTTCGAGCTCGTAATATTGGATTGGATATTTTTGCTGGACTCAAAAACATGGTTGGCGGAGAAATTAGCGAATATACCAAGCTTCAGGCCGATGCTCGCGAAGAGGCGATGCAGCGCATGGAAAAAGATGCAGAAAAGATGGGTGCTGACGCTGTCATAAACATGAGAATAACAACCTCGATGATTATGCAAGGAGCATCTGAGATATTGGTATATGGTACAGCTGTAAAAATAGATTAATCAATTAATTGTATGTTAGAGCACAGTATTAATTTCTTGTTTTGGATTTTGATTATTGGAAGTGTTATATATTTGATTTTCAAGAGAATTGAGGACAAGAAGAAGGAAGATTTTGAAGACAGAGATAACTAGGGTATTTAATCGTGTATGTTTAATTAAAAAATAAAAATTTTTATGAAGGAAGTAGGGGCACAAATTTTCGATACATTCTCTGAGAAAGAAAAAAAGAAAATGAAAGAAATAGAAGACAAAATTCAAGAAACTCTTGAAAAGTACGATAAGGAGTATAGCGCATTAGCGAAGGAGTCAGAGAAGCTTTATGAAAAAGAAGCCAAATTAAAAGAAAAATATTCGAAACTAAACAAAAAGACTGGTTTAGATGATTTGTATCTTCAGCTTGAAAATTATTTTAATTCTAGACAATAATTATAGCTATTGAGCATCTTTAGATATTTTAAAAAGCATGTGCCCAGGGCACATGCTTTTTTGTTTTGTACAATAGTTATTTCTTTGGTACGGAAATCTCCAACGTAAGTCCAACGATATCATCGATTAAATTATCTCCCAGATTTTCAAAGAATTTGCCAGAGCCAAAACGAATATCCCAAAGAGTCCTATCAATTTCAAGATCTGCTTTTAGAAAAAGATTTTCATCATTTGTTATAGTGGCTGGAAAGTCGATTTCATTCGTGATGCCTTTGATGGTTAAATCTCCAACAATCATGAATTGAGAATTCTCCAAGGGAGTTATCTTCGTAATAACAAACTCTGAAGTTGGGAATTCCTCTGCTGCAAAGAAATCAGCACTTTTTAAGTGTTTCTCAAGTCGTTCTTTTGATGCCCCGGTCAGATCATCATTGACAATAGACTGCATATCAATGGTAAACTCACCACCATGGATTGTTCCTTCCTCCATATTTACAAAACCGTTTACAAACTGGACAGTCCCAATGTGGTTATTTGTCGTGACTAATGTTTTTTTGGCTGCCCATCTGACTACTGAGTTTGTAAGATCAATCCCAACTTGAGGGACATTCATGCCCTCAACAGGCTCTTTTTTTTCTATAGGTGTTAGATTTTGCGGGGTAGGTAATTCCCTTTTAAGAACAGCTGCTTCTTGAGTTTTGCTGGTTGTCATAATTCCATAACCAATAAGGGCTATTACTATGATGGCTATAAGGCCGTAGATAATGTTTTTATTCATTTTTTTTGGAATCTTTCCTTGGGTCAATAAATGACCAGAGGTGAGAAATATTAATTTTATTGTGGCTATATTATATACCAAAAAGCTATAATTAGCAACAAAAAACAAATTGTCTTTTGCGAAACCATGATAAGTAGCAAACTATTTATGCTATAATACTAACAATCTTTAAAATGAGAACTGGAAAAAATAAAAATTTAAAACTAACCCAATGTGCATTAAATGTGAAAAATTTGATAATATTAAAATCAGTAGCTCCGAAGAAATATATGCAGTTTCGGATAGTTTGAAAGAGGCCTTGGAAAAAGGAGATCTTGTTGAGATTGAAAAAGGGGTTGACGAATTTCACCCAAAACAAAACAACATATTTTAAATTGAAAGAAATAAGCCTTGGCCGAGTGATTTCATGGAGATTTATTTTAGATGTGTCAACTGCAAGAATGAGATAAAATTGTCATGTGAAACGTATCATGGAAGTGGCGGTGGCGTTAAAATTATCAAGAAGAATTTTTGGGAAAATATCATAAATAAACTAAGGATAAATTAATTATTTTAACCCAGAGAAATATGAAAATTTTTATTGTATCAAAATATAAAAACAACAACGCTTCACAAGAAAAATTAGTAGACATAATCGAACAACAATGCGAGAAAAGTGGGCACAAAATCTTTACTGGATATAAGGAGATAGATAAAGCAAAGATAATTTCAGCGAAAAACTGGATGCCTTTTGTGAAAAAACATATAGAATCTTCAGATATTCTCATTGTAATTTATGAAAAAGGTTTGGAAGGGGGATTAATAGAAGAAGGGATTGCGTATGGAAGAAATATCCCAATATGGTTTTTGTTCAAGAAAGGGGAGACCGTAAGCTCTTCTGCAATTGGCTGTGCTGATAAAAAAGCTGAGTTTGAAGGATTGGATGACCTGAGAGACAAACTTGAAGAATTTTTAAAGTCAGCTTATTAAAATTGGCCTTGAGTAAGCCAAAAAGGAGATAATAATTAAAAATAAAAATATGGAAAAATATAAAAGTTTTAAACATTTTTATTACCTAAAAAAAGTATTCCTAATCCAGAGGAGACTAAATATTTGCACAATGATTTGTGGAAAAGATAATGTTTATGAGTAGAAATTTTATTGGGAAATCGTGCAGGAAAAAATTTGATCATTTGTGAATTAGTTGAGTTTACCCCAATATTATTTGGACTTATTTTTGTCTTTTTTAAGGCTTTTTTCCTTCTTTGATAATAAAATTTTGAAAACTTATTTACGAGAATTATAATGCGTGATATAATAAAAAGGTAGTTAAAAACTTTTAAAAATAAAAAATAAAAAAGATGAAACAACGAATCTTTAATCTCGGGTTGTTATTGTTCGTAGGTTTGTTTGGGTACAATTTTTCTTTAGCTCAAGAGGGAATGTTTTCAAACGGCAAAAACATGGAAATAATAGCCACTGTCAACATTTATGAAGCTATGGTGGTTAGTCAAGATAAAAATGATTTCAAAATAAGCTTCAAGCTTACTAATAGAGAAAAGGCTCAGCCAGATGTTCGCTATGCCGTTCAACTGCTGAAAGAAAAAGACGGTGTGTATAATGAAATAGTTGATCAAAAAATTTACAATGAAGTTGTGAATCTAGGCGAAAACGATAGCGTTCAAAAAAATATTAACTACAATGCTCCCAAGTGGGTTAGTGGTGAATATGCACTAGCAATAGTAAGTAGAAACGAAAAAGGATTGCCCTTAGCTTTTTCCCCAATAGGAAAGAAGGTTATTCTATCTGGAGATGGTAATTATGTAGAAATATTAGGAGGTTCTTGTCTGATGAGAGTTGATGGAAAGGATTATGCCAGTGGCTCTGGAGTTGATGTAGCTACTACTGAGAAATTAGAAATGGTTTGCTCAGTTAAAAACAATTCTGATGTGGACATGAGTGTTTTTGCTAATCTACAAACCCACGAAAGAACTGTTTTCGGAAAAATAATAAGTGAAGAAAAATTGAATGGGGAATATGAACTATCACCAAAACAAGAAACCGAAATTGTTTTGCCTGTTTCAATTCAAAGAAATCCTCAGGCTTATGAGGTGGTAATATCTTTCCAAAACGCTAATAAGGAAACAGTTTCTAATGAAGGTCTTGGACACTATGTTGTGCAAGGTGAATCAGGAACAATAAACAACATCACTCTAGATAAAGACTATTATACAAAGGAGGAAACTGCGAAAGTTTCACTTCTAGTCAGTGGTTCTGCAGATTCTTTTCCTCAAGCTAGAAACCGGGCCGAAAGAAGCGAGGATGGGAGAACGATTGCTTTAAAATTATCTTCTGAAGGGGAGGTCTGTGCTGAAGAAAAAGCTCCTCTCGTTAAAAGCGATGCCAGCGGTTTGAGCGATTTCAACTTGGCTGTTAAGTCAGATTGTTTCAATCCAACCCTAAAAGTAACTCTCCTGAGTTCAGAAGGGAAAACTTTGGATGAAAAAACCGTTTCGATGATAAGCAAAAACGCAAAAAATCCTAATGAAAACAAAATAACAGCGCCAAGTAAGGAAGGACTAAGTCTTTTGGACAAGCTTGCCATAGCACTTGTTATACTGATTCCAGTTGTTTTAATAGTCTGGGTTGTTAGAAGAAAAAATATAATTGTAGTATTGGGCTTGATGTTTTTGGTGGGGTCTTTTGGGATAAGCAACTCGGCTAGGGCGGACACTTTTTTTATGGGGTATGATGACCCGATTGATGGTTTTGTTGGTCTTAGTGGCGTGGTATCACCTTCTAAAACTGAATATGCCGTGGGAGAAGATGTATTTTTGAACTTTAGTAATTTAATGCTAACTGCTTGTAGTAACCTACTTGAGAGTGCTTGGGTGATGGGAAAGTTAGATGAGGAGCCTAGATTCACAATAGGTGGTGTGGAATATAGTGATTATTTCTATGAGGACGCACCAGACACCACTTCTCCTCCTCCTGCACTTCAGCCCATAGCAAAGATTAATCCTCCCTTCCAAATGGTGGGGCCATATACGGCTGGTGCAGGAATAAAATCAGACGCCACTGGTTCAACAGATTTTATAATTGAAAACTTCATTGGGAGTGTTTCATTAAATCTGGGTTCTTTTGGTACGGTTGGGTCGCAGGATATTGGTACTGCTGTTCTTATGGCGTCACGAGTTTTTGATTTTCACGGGTCTTGGACTGAATACTACATGGGTAGTGGAACATTCATGGTTAATGTGGTTGCTGCTAGTGTGGATGGAGTTTGTGGAACCAAAAGCAAAAATTATACTGACAGCAGCACAGTGACAGATTGGGACGCTGATTCCTGGTGTGTTGCTGGAACAGCAGATTTTCCTAATGGGAATATAACATTCCCAAGTATAGGAGATGTAACTTCCAAATGGAGTTGTTTGGGTTCAGGAGCGGGAGCTAGTGATCTGAATTGCCAAGCCAGCAGAAGTTTGCCTCTCCCGACTGTTAACTTGAAAATAAATGGATCATCAGGAGCTATAGCAATTAATAAAAACACTACCAACAATGTGGATCTTAGTTGGGAGACCGAAAATGCGACTTCTTGTACTGCAGATGGAACTGATTGGACTAAAGCAATTACTGATTTACCAAACGGAACAGAAAACGTCCCAGTTAACGGAACGGAAACTTCTTACACTTACAAATTGGAATGTTCTAATATTACAGGCACATCCTTTGATACGGTGACAGCTAATATCAGTTGTTCTCCAACCAGTACGGTCTGGAATGCATGCCCAGTGACTTGTGGAGGAGTTCCTAATAATCAAACAGGAATTCATCTAGACTCTGATTGTAATTATGTTACTGATTATAAGAGTTGCAACCAAGAGCCTTGCGTTAGCCATCCAACTTGGATAGACGTGACGCCATAAAAGCGAGGATAAGATTTAAAAAGCGCAGAGTATGAATAATATCTACTCCGCGCTTTTTTTGCTTTTTAAATCTTATGCCATATTACTTTACTACGCTATATTAAGGGTATTCGACTTATGTCAAAAACAATAGTGGCCCTTTTTCCTCCAGTTTCTCTAAAACAAAGATTTTCCCCATTCTTCAAAAGAGATATCTCATATTTAGAAGTAAAATGGCTGATTAGAAATCCGATGAAAACGCCTTTTTGAAGACCAGGCATATCTTTATCGACAGAAAGAGCTGCAAGGATTAGCCCATGATGAATTTCTGAAAAAACATCTGACAAATCTAACTCACTGTCTTTCGCCTGTTTTTTTGAAACCAGTAAGTCGTTATTTTCTATTAGCTTACGATCAGAGAGAGGTGGATATGAATTCAGAACGTTCGTAGCAGAAGATAATTTCTGGTAGTCAGTCAAAAATTCCACACCATTTTCTTTGGATAAAACAAAAGCGATTAAATCCTCTGGAACAACCCCATCTTTTTTGAATTGTTCTTGTTGTTTTGATGAAAAGATTTCTTCGAAGATGACACCATCAAATGATTCTAAAAATTCTCGAACACCATCTAAAAAGTAGAGGCGATATTTCATGGAAATCAACAAAAGTTCTTTTTCTTCGGGCATAATTTTATTCATAGATTTCTCCCTTAATCTTTTATTGTCAGCAATTAATTCGCCTATGCTTTGATCTTCGGAAGCTAAGGCCAGTGCAATTCTGTTCAATTCTAATAGGTATTCATCAATATCATTACCACTTAGTAAGGGGATGTCATTGACAATTGGAGGACCAGCTTCTTCTCTATCTAACTTATTAAGTTCCGTTTCTTCAAGAAGCATTTCCTGGCTAGAGTCTGAATTGAGAGAGTCCTGGAATAAGGGGCCCTTGTAACCGCTCCAAATGTCAAAAAACTCAAGCAGTTGAGTCCCTCTCTGAGTCTGATCTAATTTAATTAGCCAGCTCAGAGGAGGTATTTTACTTTCCGTAAATTCAAAAATCTCGCAATCGTTTGTTTCTAAAAAATCCAACAAATCTTGATGGCAAAATTTTTTGTTCAAATTTGATTGAATTAATAAACAAAGATTAAAAATAAACAGCCTGGGGCTTCTTATTCTCACAGCTACCTTAAGAGGCAGCGCCTCAATTTTTTTCATAATCGCCTCCTTTGGCTCGTTTAAAGGTTGGTGAATTATTGATTTTCCAGTCTTTTAAATAACTATATATATACAAGTATATAAGACATGATGTAAACACCTAAGCCTTTAACTTTAGGCAACCTCTTGTTGTTTTAGCTTGCAAAAAAGAGCTTTCATTGTTATGATATAGACACATTATAAAATATTGGATTGTGTGTTTGTGTCTGTACTGTTGAGTTAGGTTTATAAAAATTTGTAGATAATTTATTCCAGCAACAAAGAATAAATTATAGACAATTATCTATATAAACTTTTGAAATTCTAATTCAACAGCACAAAAGCAATGAAAAAAATAGTGAAAAATATTCCCAGCGGTGCTTTTTTAGTGGACATTCTTTCGAATTCTTCTTTTGAAAAAGAGCACATAAAGGGTGCAAAAAACTTGTGCGCTTATGAAATTGCATTTTTGGATAAAATGCAGGAAAGTTATCCGAAAAAAGAGCAGTCGATTTGTATTTATGGTTGGAGCGACAAGACAGAAGAAGCTAATCGTGCACATCATCTTCTAATAAGTGCTGGATATAGTAATGTAAGCATCCTAGAAGGTGGTCTTGAGGCCTGGAAAACTGCTGGCGGTAAAATAGAAGCTAACGATGAAATTGAAAAAAGTGAAGGAATTTTTGAAATTGATTCAGAGGAAAGCATGGTGGAGTGGAAAGGGCGGAAAGTAGGTAAAAATCATATAGGCACAATTCTTGTGAAAGGAGGAAGGTTTAATTTTAAAGAGGGACTTCTGAAAAGCGGGGAAGTGATTCTTGATATGAATAGCATTTTGAATAAAGATTTAGATCAAGAACATGCCAAATACCTTGTTAAGCATCTCAAGAGCGATGACTTTTTCTCAGTTGAAAAGTTTCCGGAAGCTAAATTAATATTTAAAGAAACGGCTAAATTATTTGCGATTGCAAGTAGGCCAAATTTTAGAGTAAAAGCGCTGTTGATGATAAAAGGAATCACTAGGGAATTTGATTTCGAAGCTTTTATTCACGAAATAGAAGGGAGCGTCATATTAACAGCATATTTTGACATAGACAGGACCGATTGGGATGTTAAATATGGTTCAGAAAAGTTTTTCTCAAAATTAGGAATGCACATTGTGGATGATAGAATTTCTTTTGACCTAAATTTGATTGGAAAGAAGAAATAATGTTTTAAAGTTAAGTATATGAAAGACAAAAATAATTTCAAAATAATTGCAATATTATTAATAACAGTCGCTATTGTGACTATCACGAGTATGTTGATGGGAAAAGCAAAAACAACAAAAGATTTGAGTAGTTTGAAAGTAGCCACTTTTGCTGGTGGATGTTTTTGGTGTGTGGAGGCGGATTTTGAAAAAGTTTCGGGAGTCGAAGAAGCGATATCAGGGTATACGGGTGGTGAGCTTGAAAATCCTGAGTATAAACAAGTTAGCATTGGAAACACAGGGCATCGTGAGTCAGTGCAAGTGTATTATGATGACAAAAAAGTTGATTATCGCACATTGGTGCAATATTTTTTCCGTCACGTTGATCCAACTGATCCGGATGGATCTTTTGGCGATAGAGGAGAACAATATACCTCAGCTATTTTTTATGGCAATTTAGAAGAAAGGCAAATCGCAGAAGAAGAAAAACGAAAACTTTTAGATGCTAAAGTTTTTGACAAGGAAATAACAACAGATATTTTGTCGCTAGGAAAATGGTATAATGCTGAAGATTATCACCAAGATTATTATAAGAAAAACCCTCTTAGGTATAAATTTTATCGAAATGGTTCAGGGAGAGATCAATTTCTGGAATCTGTTTGGAAAAAAGATGATCCCAGAACAAATGCTTATTTGAAAGAAGCTACGGGATTCGATTTAAGCTCATTAACCCCGCTTCAATATCAAGTTACACAAGAAGGGGCAACAGAGAAGGCTTTTGATAATCAATATTGGAACGAAAAACGCGAGGGGATTTATGTTGATATTGTTTCCGGAGAACCATTATTTTCTTCGAGGGATAAATATGACTCTGGTACGGGTTGGCCAAGTTTCACGAAACCAATCTCAGGAGAAGTGGTAGTTGAGAAGAACGACAGAAAACTTTTTATGACCAGAATAGAAATTCTTAGCGCTAAAGCAGGTTCTCACTTAGGACATGTTTTTGACGATGGACCAGCTCCAACCGGAAAACGTTATTGTATGAATTCAGCTGCGCTTAGATTTGTTCCTAAAGAAGATTTAGAGAAAAGTGGGTATGTAGAATATTTGAAATTATTTGAGTAATTGGTATATAACAATTGGTAAGCTATTTTAAAAGAAAAAGATTGCCAATTAAAGTATATTAATTCATTAAACTCAAATATATGAAAAAAGTAGTACATTTCGAGATACCATACGATGACATGCATCGAGTAAGTGGATTCTACGAAAAAATATTCGGTTGGAAAATCGAAGAAATGCCCATGGAAGGTATGGAATATTTCATGGCCCACACAGGACCAACTGACAAAAAAGGTATGCCAATGGAAAAAGGTTTTATCAATGGAGGTCTTATGCCAAAAACAAATAAAGTCAAAGGAACTGTAATCGCTATGCAAGTTGATGATATTCACAAGACCATTAAAATGTCAGAAGAAAATGGCGGTGAAAAAATAATGGATCCAATGGCGGTGGGTGACATGGGGTGGTATGCTTATGTAAAAGATAGCGAGGGCAATACTATCGGCATTTGGCAAGACAAGGAAAAATAAGTTGAATGTCGTATAGAGATGAACGGTGAGTTTCGGAGGTTCTTCAAAGGGGTGGGTAACAAAACTCACCCCGTTAGTTTCCACGGTGTAATTTACAGGGTGTTTACTGGGCTTATTTTTTGGTACACGAATAACAAATATTATGAAAAAATCTTAAGGAAATTTTATAAGTGAAATATCAAAAAATTTTATGAAAAATAGCAGAATATTTAAATTTATATTGTTGGTGATTCTAATTTTTGTTATGGGTTTTGTTGTTAGAGAGTTTGGTTTAGAGGAATATTTCTCAGCAATGGAGGTGCAGGATAGAGTTTCCGAATTTGGAGTTTGGGCGCCAATCGCCTTTATTGCTATTTTTGCTCTGGTGGCAATTGTATTTTTACCAGTTACTCCACTTGATTTTGTTGCCGGTGCAATTTTTGGAACGTTCTGGGGTGTTGTATATGTTGTTATTGGAGCAACAATTGGCGCCACGGTCGCTTTCTTTTTCACTCGTACCTTGGGAAGATCTTTTGTACAAAAACAAATTGCTGGTAGATTTACAACATTAAATCGTTATGATAAGAAAATGGAAAAGCATGGTTTGAGAATTATGTTTTTTCTTAGACTTGTGCCGCTTTTCCCTTTTAATGGGCTTAATTTCGCAATGGGACTGACCAGTATCAAATTTAAAGACTATTTTGTGGCAACACTGTTTGGAATTATTCCGGGTGCTTTCGCATATGTTTATTTTGGAAATTCGCTGGCAAATGCAAGTATTGCGAATATTTTTATAGCAACAACTTTCTTGATTTTACTTTCGTCAGTTTATCCTATTTATAATAAATTTAGAAAAAAAGAGAAAAATGAGTTTGATATTATTGTGATCGGCGCTGGTTCTGGAGGACTAAACATCGCTAGTTTTATGAATAAAGCAGGGCTTAAAACCTTATTGATTGATAAAGATAATAAAAGTGTCGGAGGAGATTGTCTTAATTTTGGCTGTATTCCTTCAAAGGCATTGATTCACGTTGCGAGAACAATCAAAACTAGCAATGATGCAGAGAAGTATGGCGTCAAAACAAGTGACTTGCCTGATATGCAAAAAATAAAAAAATATATTAAAAAAGTTCAAGATAAAATTAGAAAGCATGAAAATGCTGAATATTTTAAAAAACAAGGAATGCAAATCGAATTGGGCGTGGCAAAATTTGTTTCGAAAAATGAGGTAGAAGTTGGTGGCAAAAAATTCAAAGGACATAAGATTGTGATATCAACAGGCTCAAGGCCAAGAAAATTAGAAGTTCCAGGAATTGAAAAAGTAGAGGTTTATACCAATGAGACAATTTTTAACATTCAGAAGCTTCCAAAAAAATTATTGGTTGTAGGTGGTGGGCCAATTGGAGTTGAACTCGGTCAAGCCTTCAGACACTTGGGCAGTGAAGTTGAGATTGTTCATAGAGGAGGAAAGGGTCTCGGGAAAGAAAGGGCGGATATCTCAGAGATTCTTGCTAGACAGTTGAAAAAAGATGGCGTGCGATTCCATTATAATTCAGAAATTGAGGAGTTTGTTTCTGCTGATAAGGCGGTCTTGAAAAATAGTAAAAATGATTCAAAGAAAGAAGTTTTTTTTGACGCCGTTCTTGTTGCAATCGGTCGCCAGTTGAATACAGAGGGACTTGGGCTCAAGATGGCTGGCGTCAAAACGGAAAACGGGAAAATCAAAACAAACGAATATCTGCAAACCACCAACAAAAGCATTTTGCTTGCAGGCGATGTGGCAGGAAGCTTGATGTTCACACATGCAGCCGAATTGCACGCATCTATTATTCTCAATAACTTTTTCTCGCCTTTTAAGAAAAAACTCAGTTATGATAAGTTTAGCTGGGTTACTTTCACTTATCCGGAAGTTGCAACATTTGGAATTGGTGAGGACGAATTGAAAAAGCGAGGCGTGAAATACACAGTGCTTGAAAAAGATTTCAAAGACGATGACAGGGCCCTCACTGATGACTATCCAGACTCCCTGGTAGTTTTATATGTCGGAAAGGACAATAAACTCTTGGGCGGCAGCATCGTTGCTCCTAGGGCAGGAGAATTGGCACAAGAACTTATTCTTGCTATAAGTGCAGGACTGAAAATAGATCAAATTTTTGCTAAAATCTATCCTTATCCAACAGCAACAAGGATTAATAAATCTCTTGTCGGCAGTCTATTTGCAAAAAAACTGTCCTCAAAATTCAATCGAAAATTGCTTAGAATCTTTTATCATTAAGACCTTTGATGTACAACTTATTTTATATTTTAGGTCAAATGGTGTATAATAGTTAATAATTAGTAATAGAAAATATATGCTACAAGAATTTAAAAAATTTGCCATCAAGGGGAATGTTATTGATCTGGCGGTCGGTATCATCATTGGTGCTGCTTTTGGAAAGATTGTTAGTTCTTTTGTTGCTGATATTATCATGCCACCAATCGGAATTATTTTGGGGGGTGTTGATTTTTCAAATCTTGCTATTACTCTCAAGAAAGCGACAGCAACAACAGAAGCAGTTACAATGAACTATGGTTTGTTTATTAATTCCGTAGTGGACTTTGTGATTATAGCCTTTGCTATTTTTATTGTAATTAAGCAAATTGATAGATTGAAGAAAAAAGAAGAGAAAAAACCAGTCGCAACACCGGAAGATGTTTTGCTCTTGAGGGAAATTAGAGATTCATTAAAGAAAAAATAGAGTTCATCTAATCATTTTGGTTTGTTTGAAATGAATATTTTTTTGGGTGGGCATATTTAACCATTATATTTTTTTAAGAGTTTTAAAATTTAAAAAAATATAATGGTTAGATATTCTTGATTTTATAATAAAAATGTTAGGTTATTATTCGTTAAGTCTTGAATTTATATGTTATAATAAATCTATTAAATGTAGCTAAAACAAAAATAATTTTTAATCTAAAACAGTGGAATTTCAACAACAAGAAGAAGAGCAAAAGCAAAACGAAGAAGTAGAAAAAACAGTCTACAAAAACTCGAATGAAGAGGGGGAAGAAATAAGTGAAAAAAGGACATCTAAACTCGGATATATCCTTTTGTTTTTAATGGCATTTTTTGTTGTGTCGGTAGGGGAGACAATTTTTGCTGATTTGAAAAAAATTCCAGAAAAGCCAGTGATGCCATCTGGTTGCATTTTGAGTTCAGTGCAAAACCTTGAGCGGTTATCAAATTTAAACTGTCCTAGTTCTAGATCTAGTTCGTATTCCTATCCTTCCTATTCTGATAACTATAATCAGAGTAACCCTGGGCTCTTTAATACGGTTGATATAAAATTTGGACTAGATGTGAAATTTACCGGTTTAAAACCTCAGTTATTAGAAATCGCTTCTATAAATCAAGATATAAACTCTGCCCAGAGTGAGATTTCAAGTGCTGAAAAAAACATTCTAAAATTAAACAAAGACTACGACTTAAGTTTACAGGAAAAAATGGCAGGGGAGGCAGCTATCATGAACTCGGAGAGGATTAAAAATGATATCACAGCTCAAAGAACACTAATAAGCACGGCAAAAAGCAAAGTTGCCTATCTCGAAAGAGAGAGAAGTGGTATTTCCTCAGACTTAACAGCACAAATATCTTCTTTAGAAAAGAGCTATGGTGAGGCAATGGATTATTATAAGAATAAACAATCCTGGTATAAATTCAAATCTTTCCTTTTAACATTGATTTTTGTTTTGCCATTTTTTGCTTTTTCTGTTTTTATGTATTTAAGATTGAAGAAAAAAAATAGTCCTTACACAATCATCTTAACAGCAACAACTACTGCTTTTTCAATTTTGCTTCTGCAGGTGGTGATGGTTTTTCTTTACGACATTCTACCGAAAGAGTGGCTCGCTAGGATTTTTAGATTTTTCTTAGAAGTTCCTTTTCTGCGGTATGTTATCTATTATGGTTCTGTTCTTTTGGTGATAGGACTCTTTGGTGGAATTGTATTTTATATCCAGAAGAGAGTTTTTAGCCCCAGAAAAGTTGCAATCAGAAGGTTGAAAGACAAGAAATGCCCAGGATGTTCTTTCCCAATAAATTCGAAACATAATTTTTGCCCAGATTGTGGTCTTAAATTGCAAGAGGAATGCGGAAACTGTGGGAAGCAAAAAATTAGATATTTATCACATTGTCCAAATTGTGGGAATGAGAGTGTTTAATTGATTAAAATTTTAACCCAAATCTTCTAAAAATGACGATAGGATTTAGTAATGGTGGTTTTTATAGAATAGAAACCGGTCCGAACGATAGGCTTACTTTTGAACACATAACTCGTTTGCAAGTTAATGGAGAGGCAAACGCAATCGAACTGCACTGTACAAATGAAGATGCGCTAGACCTTATCATTTCTGCTGAGAATTTGAACCTGGTCTATTTCAGGTTTATTTCTTTGCATGCACCGAGTTTTGCTTATACAAAAAACAAGGATTCTAGGAGGATTCTAGATAAACTTGGGCTATTGACCAGAAAGTATGGAATCAACAATTTAGTTTTTCATACGGACACAGTTCTTGACTGGAGTATTTTTGATGATTATAAAATTTTGCCAATTTCAATCGAGAATATGGATGACCGCAAAAAATCTGGCAAAACAGTGGCAGACGTAAAAGCTATCCTAGAAAAGTACGATTTTGGACTAACGCTCGATTTGCAACATTGTTTTGTGAATGATAAATCTCTGCAATTGGCATTGGATTTCCAAGAAGAATTTGGGGACAGAATTGTTGAATATCACATTAGCGGGTTTGATGAAAATTTTCTGCATTACTCACTTTTCAAAACAAGAAAAGACGAAATTATTAAGACATTGTTACAAAAAGAAGTGCCAATTATCATAGAAAGCACTTTTGATGAATTTGGAGAGGAAAGGAAAGAATTGGAGTATATAAAAAGTAGGCTGTAAAAAATCAGTAACATGAAGCAATCTTTGGAGGGTAATATTTGGAAAATGTTCGTTTATATATTTACGGGCAGAAGAGCTTACATCTCGATACTCTCGATCTATTTTTTGACTTTGCCAAACACAACAGCAAACATGCTTGGCCTGTTTTCAGGTATTGGAAATCTTGTTGCCTTTTTTTTGAAATTCCCTCAGGTTACTTTGCTGATAGATTTGGACACAAAAAGACTCTAGTTTTGTCTAAAATTCTGATGTTATTCTCGACATTTTCTTTTATCTTTATTCAAAATTTCTATGGATTTGCGCTGGGCTCTATTTGCATGAGTATTTCATTCGCTTTTACTTCTGGAACAGTTTCAGCATTTATGCAAGAAACTCTCGAGAAGCTAAATAGAGGAAAAGAGTATTCTAAATTGATGGGAAGAATGAGGGGGAATGTTTCTTTGTTTAGTATTTTTCTGATAATACTACTCCCTTTTCTAGCTAAAATAGACATTATTTGGCCATTCTATGCGAGTCTAGTGCTTGATGTTGTGGGTCTTGTAGTCGTCTTTACTTTTATAGATCCAAAAAATAAAATTAAAATTTCAAAAAATCAAATCAAGTCTATAATAAGAATTTTTAAGGATACGAGAAAATTAAATTTTCTTCCATTTGCTGTTTTTACGAGTGCTATCTCAGGTTTCATAATAGCAGAGGCCATATTTAGGTATGTTTATTTGGAATCGTTGGGATACCCAATCGCTTGGGTCGGATTTGTCTTCGGGTTGTCAAGATTGGTTTGGTTTTTTGTTGGAAGGCATGCACATTTAGTTGAAGAATATTTCACAATAAGGCAGCTTCTGGTTTTTGAATTGTTCCTTTTCCCATGTTATTTTTTTATTGTAGCTTATTTGACTAATCCATACTTAATTGCGGGGGTAATGATAATTATCACTGGTTATATGTGGGGAAGAGGGCAAATAATTGAGAGTCATATTTTAAATAATCATATTTCTGATAAAAATTATAAAGCAACAATATTCTCAATTAAAAACCAAATTGGATTGCTTTTTCAATTTGTGGTGCCTTTTTCAATTGGTTTTATTATGAACTACTCTTATATGCTGGGATATGCTGCTTTAGGAATATTTTTGTTTATTATTCTGGCGATATCCTTTTGGTTTATTGATAAAAAGAAATTTATCAATTAATTTTCTTTTTCGCACCATATATTTAAAAATTGAAAATAGGAATAAAAAAGGCGCGAGGTCTATATAATATACACTTCGCGCTTTTTTGCCTTCCCTTTGTTTCAGGGGAATTCAATTTCAAGGGAATTTAAGGTGGGTAATGCTAATGGTAGTGACCACCCCCTCTATTATTTCGAATTTGATGTTCTGCCCGTCGCTTGTAAGCGAGGGAGAAAACTCAGGAACTTTTGTCATCAAAAAGCCCAAAAAGAACACTTTTTGATTGTTTCTCGGGAGTTCTCCTGCAGCTAGAAGCCCACACTGAATGGCTTGAAAAACTCTAGTCAAATCATCTCTGCCTATGTCTAAGGAGACAGCATCTCCCAGAGTCTTTGGAGTCTTATTTCTTGTTCCTAGAATTTTTCCGCTGGAAGCATTGACCGCTGGAAGACCGTTTCTCATTTCTTTTAGCTCTCTTTCGCTAGCAGTAACAAGGGGCTTTGAGATAATAGAGGCAATAGCAGGGTCTAGCTTTTTGGGGTTATTAGACACTAAATCGCCTAGTCCAATTTTTGCAAAAAAATCATCCTTTGCGAACCCACACTCTTCGGCCAAGAGTTCAACATGAGCAATGTGAAGACGAGTGTCTCCATTGCTCATTGACTTGAATTTATCAGAGCGAAGACCTAAAGCATCGGTCACATCCTGTTTGCTAATACCGCTCACCTCTAGGATTTTAAACAAAACCTTCTCTGTTATTTCTCTGGGCACAAACTTTTTTTCGCTGTCGCTAGAATCCTTGGGAGTTGCATTATCCTCCAGTCCAATTTTTTTGAAAAAAGCGTCTCTTGAAAAACCGAAGGTTTCTGCTAAGTATTCAACTTGAACAATGTGAAGTCGCCTTTTCTTTTTTCTCTCCCCGAACATGTACATGTATCTTTCTAAAGTAAGTCCTAAAATACTAGCCAAATCTTCATTGCTGAGCCCAGTTAATTTTTCTATTTCAAGTAAAATACCAGTTGTTAAGTCCTCCGGCACAAGTGCTTTTTCCGGATACCTTCTAGAAAATATTTTAGGGGGTCTTTTTGATGACAAGCCCCCCTCCGCAAGAACATTTGTTCTTCTTTGGTATGGAGCCAAAAATTCAGCCCCACCAGCTTTTTCAAGAGCTATATCTATCCATTTCTCGGGAAAAACTCCATTTTCGTCAAAGTCTAGTTGTTCCTTTACGCCAATTGTTTCATTGAACTCTTTTACATCTTTTATTCCCAGAAAACTTTTGAAGCAACTAATAAATCCTCTTCGCATTTTCTTGGGAAGGGATCGAGTCACAGTTTTACCAAAAGTGCTAGCAGCCATATTCATAATTTTCCTCCCGATATTTATTAGTAAATAAATATCTTAGTAAGATTTAATAGAAGTAAAGTTTAAATATCCTAATTTCAAATAACTGTCTTTATATATACAGGATTTCAAGCGCATTGTAAACACTTATTCTGATTAATCTGCTTAATTTTGTTTTGTAACAAAAGATTTTTATTGCTATAATGAAGACGTATTTAGAAGTTAATTCCTTTCCCTCAAGACACGTGATTTACGAAAAAAGACCAGAAAATTTCAATTCTAGATTTGAAATAGTCAGCTGTTTTTTTGAGTGTGCTGATAAAATTCTATTACTCCATAGACAAGATGATAAGCCCGAAGGAAATACCTGGGGAGTTCCTGCTGGAAAAATTGATGAAGGTGAAAATTTAGCAGAGGCGATGCTAAGGGAACTGCGGGAGGAGACCGGATTTAAATTGTCGGCTGAAGAACTTGTATATTTTCAAAAGATTTATGTAAGATACTCAGAGTATGATTTCATATATCACATATTCCACACTAAAATAGAAGAGGAGGTGCAAGTTTCAATCAGTGACAAAGAGCATAAAGATTTTAAATGGGTTTCTCCTAAAGAAGCTCTTGGGATGCCCCTGATTCCGGAATTAGGTTCATGCATAAAGTTGTTTTATGTGATTTAGATTTTATACTCCATGGCCAGAGAGTAAGACTATGATGTTAGATCTAAATGACCATTGCTCATTTAGAAAAAGAAATTCAAAACCACTCTTTTTCTGAAAAAAGTCATGCCTTGGTTTTGGAAATGTATGTGTTAAAATATAATAAAAATAGCAGTAATTTAAAGTCCCATGCTTAACCCTAAAATCTTCAGCAAACATTATTTATTTGTTTTTACTTTCGTCTTTGTAATAACCTTTGTTTTCGTCGGAGCATTTTATGCAAATGAAGCCCCTAAATCTGTTATGGGAATTTTTTATGGGCTAATTTTTGTTCCAATGTTCTTCTTCTTTAAGTATAAAAAAGCTGAAGTCGATTTGCGATGGTTTAATGCTTATATGTTTTTTGGTTTTGTGTTTGGGTTCCTTTTTTTAATAAATGAAACTGTGAGCTTGAATAAGTTGATAACCTGGTTATCAACTGGTGCTCCATTTGTAATCGCTTTCAATTTATTTTGTATTAGATTTGTCCAGATGGCTGAAGCAGAACAGATAAAAAGTTCTAAGGACTAGAAACAATTATTATCAAGATGTTAATATGTGAAGAACATTTCTCTTGTAATAAAAAACAAACCCAGATTTCTTTAGATTTCTTTGGGTTTGTTTTTTATAAAAAATTGACTAGTTACTATTTTTTGGCTACTTTTTTTGGCTTCTTAACCGCTTTAACAGTCTCTTTTTTCTCTTCCTTTTTTTCTACTGTTTTAGTTTTTTTCTTTGCAGCTTTTTTTGCTTCTTCTTTTTCTTTTTCAATTGCAGAAAACTTTTCCATTCGTTGCTTGAATCTATCAACTCGTCCGGTTGAGTCTATAAGTTTCTTTTTTCCAGTATAAAAAGGATGACAAGCACTACAAATTTCGATGTCTTTCTTTTCTAAAGTTGAGCCAGTTGTGATAACGTTTCCGCAAGAACATTTAATGATTGCTTCTTCATTATATTTTGGGTGGATTCCTTTCTTCATATTTCAATGATATAATTATTTTAAATTTTGCACAATAACAATAAAGCCAAAATCTGAAACTTGCAGTAGAATACGGAGATTCTGAACAGTTACTAAGTGCTTTTTTCCTAGACAAGAGCTAGATTAACACAATATTCTTGAATTGGCAATAGCCCAATCATTCTAGTTTTTTCTAACGCAGGTCAACCAAAAATGTTTACGAAAAGATATTATATTTATGCCTTAAAAAAGCATAAAATAGATTTTTAAAAAGCAATTAAATTTAAGACTGGACAATCTTATTTTTTTTGCTATAATTACTTCTGTTGTGATGTTTAATCGTGACGAAAGTTTTACAAAACAAGGGCTGTCGGCTCTTCTAATGGTAGGGATTGGGGTATTGTTAGTCAAATTCTCAAATCCTCAATCATAATGAGGTCACCTTTGGCCTGTAAAAAATAAAGGGCGATTAGCTCAGATGGTTAGAGCGCGTCACTGATAATGACGAGGTCCCAGGTTCAATTCCTGGATTGCCCACAGGAATAGTATGTAGTATAGTGTATTTAGTATTTTGGTTGAAAATTGGTAATTGAAAATTTAACGCGGGCCCTTAGCTCAGTTGGTAGAGCGCCTCATTTGCACTGAGGAGGTCAGGAGTTCGAATCCCCTAGGGTCCACACAAAGAGAAATTCTTCGCATATGCGAGGGGTTTTTTTGTTTATAAATATTTTGTAGTAGATTCGAACGTAAGGGGGCGTTGGGGGAAGATATTCCCCCATGGCGGAATCATTCAAACCGAGGGGTTTGAAAAGCGACGAAAGGAGCGCGTGAGATTCCCCTAGGGTCCACACAAAGAGAAATTCTTCGCATATGCGAGGGGTTTTTTTGTTTGTTCTTTTTGTCTGTCTGTAGATGCTATATAATTTCTTGACAGTATGTTATATTAATTTCCAATTCACTCCGCCAGCTGGCGGATTCAATGAATTTTCAATTAATTAATTTTCAATTCAAAAAAATTTCAAAACAAAACATAACCAATAAACCGGGCTAAAAGCCCGCTCCAGCGCGAATTTTCAATAAACTAATTTTCAATTTAAGAACACTCCGAAAGCATTGTCATTTCTGCGAAGGCAGGAATTCAGGCCTATGTTGTGTTTTGCAGTTTGAATTTCTGAATATTAAGAATTAACCTGGATCAATGCCTTTGCAGGGATGAAGCAAAAGAGCTAATCTCCAAGTCCCAATGGATTTTTGTGCTGGAGCGGATTTGTGACCCGGGCCCATATTTTGAATCAACATCATTTTGTTATTACCGTTTTTTAAGAGAAACGGCCTGAGTTACTCGCCTGAACCATTACGGGTAGGCAAACTCGGATTGATGCTATTTGATTGACTTATCATATTATTCTTGCTTATATTAAACTAGCTCTTTTAGATATTTCAAGGCAATAACGCCTTTGTTATTAATATAAAACCAAAATCTCAATCAACCACAGGAGGAAGGATAGATGAATAACAACAAATACAAACAGGATGGAGTAGACATTGAGGCAGGAGATGTTTTTTCTAGATATTGCAATGAAATAAACAAGAGCACATACGGCCTATCTCCCTATGTCAGGATTGCAGATCTTTCCCGCGGAAACTTTAGGGGACCAAAAGGTTTCACTTTCGAAAATTTACCAGAAGGGTTTGTTCAAACTGCGGCAATGGATGGCATCGGTACTAAAGTTGTTATTATAATCGCTTCAGGAAAAGTTGTGACCTCGGCCAGTAATGTGATCGCAATGACAGCTATGGATGTTACTCGTTGGGGCGGTCTTCCGTTACTTTTCATCAATATTTTTGATGCCAGAACTATTGGGGAAGTTGGTAGCGAAACGTTTGGCCTTTGTCAGGAAGTAATGGTTGGCCTCAAAGCTATTGCTCACGAGCATAAATACGTCCTTTTTACAGGAGAAACTGCCGAGCTTGGTCTTTGTGTGGGTTCTGAAAACCCTAATGCAGAGTTGATGTTCAACTGGGGCGGGGCAATGATCGGAGTATATCATCCAGACAAGATGATATTAGGTGATACACTTGCTCCAGGCCAGGTCATTATCGCTTTGAGAGATGATTTCCGCAGTAATGGCATAAGCTCAGTTAGAAAAGCTTTGGCCATAAAGTACGGACCAAAATGGTGGGACAATCCCGAATCGCTTAAGGATGTAATTGCTTGTGCTTCACCCTCCGCACAATACGATAGACTGCTCAACACAGCTCATGGGTGGTTTAATGATGACCCCTTACAGGCTCTGATCAAAATGCATGTGGGAGTGCATCTTTCAGGAGGTGCATTTGAGTCAAAACTGGGTGATGATATGCTCAAGCCACTGAATCTGTCGGCTGAGCTTGACGATTTGTTTGAGCCACCAGAAATAATGAAAAAATGTGCCCAGTGGAGAGGGATGAGTCCGCGAGAATGCTATAAGACTTGGAATGGTGGACAAGGTGCAATTGTGGTTGTCGATGAGAGCGAGGCAGAATCATTTTTGGCTCTCGCGAAAGATTTCAAAATAGATGCCAAGCGAGTCGGCAGAATCACTGAAAGAGAGGAATACACTGTGCTCATCAAATCAAAGTTTGGCGATGAATCATTGTTGTCATATTGATAATTTTGTTACAAACTCGCAGTAAGTGACTATTGGAATAATTCTGATAGTCACTTTTTTATTTTATAAACTCGGTCCCGACTTCCTCCAAAGCCCGGAGATTTTTTGTTTTTTTGCCTAAGTTTGTTAAGATAAATTTAAGTTTTTAATTTTTATTTACCCTACAAATGACAAAATATATTTTAAATTCAGGTGGTGCTAAAAAGTATCCCAAAAAAGAATTGGCTTTTTTAAATGAAATTCTCGCTGGCTTTGATGGTGAAGTCAGGATTCTTTATTGTTTTTTCGCACAACCAAGAGAGAATTGGGAGGTAAAATTTGAAGGATATAGCAATAGATTTTCTTCTTTGACCGGTAAAGAAAATGAATTGATATTTGATTTAGCGTTTCCAGCAACTTTTGAAAAACAGGTAGAGAAAAATGATATTATCATTATTCAAGGAGGAGATGACTATTTATTGCGATTTTGGTTTGATCAATTTGATGTTGAAAAGATTTTCGAAGGAAAAGTTGTGGCTACGAGCTCCGCAGGCTCAAGTATTTTAGCAACCTCTTCCTGGACTTGTGATTGGAGAGACTGCTTGGATGGTCTTGGAATCTTGCCAATTAAATTTATCCCTCATTTCAAGGGAACCTATGGTGATGATGACCCAAGGGGTCCGATTGATTGGAAAAACGCGAAAAAAGAGTTGGAAGAACATGGAGATAAGTCACTTCCGATTCATGCGCCAGATGAAGGGGATTTCATTGTAATCGAAAAGTAACTCAAAATAAACCACCCCATGCCTTCTCCTTAGGAGGGAGATGGCGACACAAGGCCTTTGGTTTTATTACTCATCTTAGTTCAAGGTGAGGTTAGGAGGGGTTAGGGTTCTTGGAGACTTAGAATTACGCAAACGTAGCAACCCACCCCAACCCTCCCTCAAGCTAAGGGAGGGGAAAGCTACACACTATCCCAATCGCCCGTCTCGTTTTGGCTTGTCAAGGAGGAATAAAATAAAAGGTACCTTTAAAGGTACCTTTTCATTTCCTTGAAAAGAAACCATTTTCGGGTTAGACTCTAAGTTATTAAATTTAAACTTCAGTTTTGTGAAAAAATTTGTTATAAAAACTTTAGGTTGCAAGGTTAATCAATATGATTCTTTGGCGCTAAGAAAATTACTTCTAAACGCTGGTTTTGAGCACTCTTTTCAAGATTCTGATGAAATTGAGCTTGCGATTGTAAATTCTTGTGCCGTGACCAAGACTTCAATCGCCAAGGGCAGAAGAATGTTCGCTGCAATAAAAAGAGAAAATCCGAATGCCAAAACAGTGCTTTTGGGTTGTTGGGCGAAAATATATCCCGAGGAAATGAAAAAAGCAAAAGCTGATTTGATTTGGGAAGTTGGTAGTCATGTTAAGCTTGTCGATGAGATCAAAGAACTTTTTGGAAGTTCTAAAAAGTTTCTTTTGGACAAGGAAGATAGGAAAATAAATACTTTGAAAATACTTCCTCCGGGGGAGGGTGAGAGGTCTCGTTATTTTTTGAAAATCCAGGATGGATGTGAACAATTTTGTTCCTACTGCATTATTCCATATTCCAGAGGCAAACTATCGTCTAGACCAAAAAAAGAGGTTCTGGATGAAATTAGGGTGGCTATAGGGGCTGGTTATAAGGAGGTTGTGCTGTGTGGAATTCACCTTGGGCTTTATGGAAAAGAAAAAGATTCCTCAACTTGTAATCTTAAGGATTTGTTAGCGGAAGTTATTAAGATAAAAGGTTTGGGCAGAGTACGACTCAGTTCAATTGAGATAGATGATGTCAGCGATGAACTCTTAGCTCTTATAGCGAAGAGTGATAAAATCTGCCGACATTTGCATTTTCCATTGCAAGCCGGAAATGACAAGCTATTAGAAGCTATGAATCGGCCATACAGGACAAACTATTTTAAAAAAAGAGTAGAGAAGGCTAGGGAATTAATGCCCAATTTAGCAATAACCACAGATGTAATTGTTGGTTTTCCTGGAGAAAAATCAAAAGATTTTGAAGACACAGTAAATTTTTGTAAGGAGATTAATTTTAGCAAAATACATGTTTTTCAGTTTTCTGCTCATGAAAAAACCCCAGCATTTAAAATGAAAGATCAGGTGGAAAATGGAGATAAAAAGAAACGGGCTCAAAAACTCAGAAATGTTTCAGTTAGGTTGGAGAATGAATATCTGAATAAATTTATAGGACAAGAACTCTTAGTTGTAATTGAGGGAGGTAGAAAAAATCAAGTCATAGGAAAGACCCAGTTTCATTTTGATATAGTTAAAGAAAAGAATCTTTTAGAAAAATCAAACTACCCAAAAGTTGGGCAGTTTAGTAGGTTGATAAAATCATAGAAGAAATATAATCAAAAAGTCAAAAGAAGTGGAGTGATAAAAGTCTCTATTATTGAGGCAACAAGTAATAATGGCGTAACTACAAAAAGCATTATTTTGAGCGCAAAGAAGAGGTCTTGTTTGAATTTTCTTCGTGGTTTTTTGAAAAATAGCAAAAACTGTTTAGAAAGATAGAGGGACAAGGAAGTCGCGATTAGAAATGCTGGTATTTCAAAAATTCCATGAGGGATAATAGCAAGAAAAACCTCACTGGCGCTGAGTTTGGTGATTGAATAAGCGACTATAACTCCGACAGCCAATCCATTGGATGAAAGTGTTAAAATCGGAGCAATCCCCAAAAGAAAAAAAAGGGCCACAACCATAAGAGAGATGGAAAGGTTGTGAATGAAAATATAGAACCACAAAGTCGAGCTACTTTTTTCCGATAACCCAACGAAATTTTCAGCCATTTGAGCAACAAACTCCTCGGTCCAATCGATATTTGATTGTGCAACAAAGAACCCAATTCCAAGAGTGACAAAGAATAGCAAAAAAACAAAAATAAATTTCCCAAACAAAACTTTCATCGAAAAGAGTAGTTTTTTGTAGGACTCGAAGGTTTTGGTTGCCGATAGCTTCATTTTTTACTTTATTATTTCCTTATTGCCAACTTACTAGATTCTTTTATTGTAGTATAGTTTGACTTTAGTCACAAACACCCCGGCTTCTTTTTTGGCTTAATCGGGTTTTTATTTAGATTTCTTTTGTGGTATAGTGTTTATAATGTTTGGAAAAAAGACGAATATTTTATGCGAACAAAAAACTTGCATAAAAACAAATTAGGTAAAATTCGGCTATTAACATAAAAAACTAATGCTTATAAAAAAACAGGAAACAAATCAAAAAATAGTTGGTCCAATGAAAATCAACGAATATAAAATAAATCCCAACTTTAGTGGAGCTCTAATCGAAATCGATGGAGATCACGGCAAACTGAAATGTGTAAATGAAGATAGAGTCTATTTCATCATCGACGGTACTGGTAAATTTGTGATTGAAGAAAAGGTTCTGGAGATAGAAGCAAATGACGTTGTTTTTGTTCCGAAGAATACGGTCTATAACTTCATCGGTAAATTCAAGTTTTTCTTGATTTGTTCCCCAGAGTTCAATCCTGATGATGACGTATTTATATAATCCCGCCTAGTTAAAATTACAAACGATTTCATCTTATATAAATATATTCGATAATTTCTTTCCCATATATTGTATTTCTGTTATAATTTTAATACATATTCTGCTAAAATAAAAATAAAAAAATACTAAAAAAATGAATAGGACTGTAAAAAATAAACTCTCCAAAAAAGAATTAGATTTGATTAAGGAAAGAAGAGTCTATGGTAGGGGCTATGCAAAAAGAACTATGAGTCAAAAATTTGCAGATATGGCATCCAATACGTTGGGAAGTTGGTATTATATTTTTTTTCAAACATTCTTCATTATCATTTGGATAGCCCTTAATATAGCGGGGTGGGTTTATAAATGGGATGCATATCCTTTTATTTTTTTGAATCTTACCCTTAGTGTGATGGCTGCTTATACAGCTCCTATAATCTTGATGAGTCAGAACAGAGAGGCTGATCGTGATAGAAAAAGAGCAATTATAGATTTAGCAACAGACAGAAGTTCCGAGAGAAAAATAAAAGAAGTGCAAAAAATACTTGTCCGCTTGGAAAGAAAAGTCAACACCATACTCAAGGCAGATAAATAAAGATTAAGAGTTGACAATTGCAGTATAGTTGGTAGAATTTTAGCAGTCGAGAAGGTAGTTTGCTAGATAAACAAATAAAAGTGAAAAAATATGAAAAAAATAACGCCAATTGGTAGTAATGTTGTAGTTAAGTTGCCAAAAGTTGAGGAAATTAGTAAAGGAGGAATTGTTCTCCCAGAAACAGCCTCAAAGGAGAAATCACAAGTTGGGATAGTTGTCGCAGTTGGTGAAAGTGAGAAAATAAATGAGCAAATCAAGAAAGGTATTTCAGTTCTTTATGAAAAATACAGCGGAACTGAAATTGAAATCGATGGCGAAAAGTTTGTGATTTTGGATGCAGCTAAGAATATGATTCTAGGAATTGTTGAGTAGTTCATGTAAATAGAATTTTTTGAAAAATTCAAAAAGAGGCTCGTAACTTTTGTTGCGAGTTTTTTATTTGCCACAAAGTAAGAAATATCGTAAAATATAAGTAAGTCTAAAATAAGAACTCCATAAAAACAAAAAATGAAAACAAAAAAAGCGATAGCAATTGTCTTTGCCTTCTGTTTGCCAGTTATTTTTTCTGGCTGCGGAATTCAACAAAAAGCTCCAGACACAAGAGGTGGAGTTTACAGAAGTGATAATGCGGCTTTGAATTTTGAGCAAAAAGCAAACTTAGCAGGAGGCGGAACGTTGGGTACTGCAAATATTTTATCCTTCACCATGGACCCAAGAAATTCAAAAGTTCTATATATCGGGACACCAGGTGGAATTTATCGAAGTGAGGATCAGGGAGAAAATTGGGTGAAAGATTCTAATAATTTTCAAAACGTCAGAGATGTTGAAATAAACCCAAACGATACCAATGAAATATATGTTCCTGCAACAGTAAATGGGGTTGGGAAGATAATGAAAACTGTTAACGGGGGGAAAGATTGGGAAGAAGTTTTTACGCAAAGAACGCAAGAGGGCTCAGTTTTTAATATTGCACTAAACCCAAGAAGGCCACAGGAGTTATTCGCTGGGGATTCTGGAGGAGCTTTATACAAAACATCTGATGCGGGTGCAACATGGAAAACTGTTCTTTGGGAAAAAAGCGGGATTAATTTAATTAAATTTGATAGTGTTAATACAGATAAATTATATTTTGTAACAACAACGACAGGAGCAAAAAGATCAGATGACGGAGGAGCAACTTTCAGTCCTATATCAAGCAAAGGAACAATTTATAATTTAATTCCACATCCATATAAAGAAGGGGTTGTTTTTCTAAGTGATAACAATGGTTTGCACAGGAGTGTTGATGGAGGAGCAACATTAGAAGCAATCAATACCTTGGTGCGCCCAGAGGCAATTTCTTCAAAGGGGATTGCAATTGATCCTAGAAATGATAAAATAATATACTTCGTATCAGGAGGTGCAATTTATAAAACTGAAAATAGCGGAGAAAGCTGGAAACCCATCCAATTTTCAGTCCCCTCGAGGAAGATTGAAATGATCATAGTGGATCCAGATGATACCAATAAAATCTATATTGGAACGAAACAACTGACTCAAAACAGTGGCTTAGGCGGGCTGTTTCCATTCTAAGAAAACCTAAATATTAAAAGAAGATAATGAATAACGAAACTTTAGAGAAAGCGAAAGAGAACTTCAAAGAGATTATTGATTTTTTTAAAGATGATTTAAAGACGGTTAGAACAGGTAGGGCAAACGTGAGATTGGTAGACAATCTAGAGATTGAATATTTTGGAGCAAAAACTCCTTTACAACAAGCAGCTTCAGTTACTACTTCTGATGCGCGTACTATAATTATTTCACCTTGGAGCAAGGACAGTCTTGTTGATATTGAGAAGGCGATTAGAGAGTCTGATCTAAACATCAACCCAACAAACGACGGGAATGTTATTAGATTGTCATTTCCGGCTTTGACTGAGGAACGAAGAATCGACCTGGTCAAAATCGTTGGCAAAAAGACTGAAGATGCAAGAATTAAAGTCAGAAAAGTCCGCGAAGAGGCCTGGGACAAGATTCAAAAAATGGAAAAAGATGGAGAAATAGCCGAGGATGAAAAGTTTATTCAAAAAGAGCGCCTTCAATCGATTGTGGATGAACAAAATAAGTTAATAGAGAAAATTTCAAAAGAAAAAGAAGTCGAAGTTATGCAGGTTTAGAGCTGTTGTTGCTCGATACGAGAGCACCTTTGGGGTATTTTGGAATTAGATAAAAAATTTAAAAGAAAGAAAAATAAATGATAGCAGTTATAGTTTTTATAGTAATTCTTGGAACACTTGTTTTTGTTCATGAAGCAGGTCATTTTTTCGTCGCCAGAAAAAATGGGATTGCCTGTGAAGAATTTGGACTCGGATTCCCCCCGAGAGTCGCTGGTTTTTATAGAGATAAAGAGGGAAAGTTGAGATGGGTTTGGGGTGGCAAGGAAGTCACCAAGGATGTAAAAGGCAAGGACAAAACACTTTATTCTTTGAATTTGATACCCATTGGAGGCTTTGTAAAAATTAAAGGAGAGGACGGGGAAGATAAAGATGCTAAAGACTCATTCGCGAGTCAAACAATTTTTGTTAGGTTTAAAGTTCTTTTTGCTGGTGTAGCGATGAACTTTATTATTGGAGCACTTTTTTTTGGTTTTGCTTTTTGGTTGGGATTGCCAGAGGCTATTAGCGATGAAGACACGGCCACAAACGCAAAAGTTCAGATTACTGCTGTGGCAAAAAATACTCCAGCCTCAGAAGCAAAACTTAAAGCGGGAGATGTTATATTTGCTGTTGTGGATAACGACAAGGAAATAAAGATATCAAAAGTTTCCGATTTAAGGCTCGCAACAGAAGGGAAGGAAGGTCAAGAAGTGGATATACAAGTAATTCATCCTGGTGATGAAAATGTTTCGCTAGTTTCAGTTTTAGTTAGAAATAAAGACGACATCCCTGAAGGTCAAGGAGCAATAGGTGTTGAATTGATAAGAACTCAGTTCGCAAAATATGGATTTTTTGAGTCAATGTGGATGGGCGTTGAAACAACAGGAAGAATTGTTGTTGCGATTTTTCAATTTCTTGGTGACTTAATTGTGAGGCTGGTTACCCCGAAACCAATGACCTCTGAAGTTGCTGGTCCTATAGGGATTGCCGTTATGACAGGACAAGTAGCTAAGATGGGATTGGCATTTATTTTGCAATTTGCAGCAATGCTTTCTGTGAATTTAGCAGTTATAAATCTTTTGCCACTCCCAGCGCTGGATGGTGGAAGAATAATTTTTCTTTTAATCGAAAAGTTGAAAGGAAGACCTGTTAGTGAAAAATTCGAAGGAATGGTGCATACCATAGGTTTTATTTTTCTTATGTCTATGATGGTTTTAATAACAATAAAAGACTTTAAAACTTTTGAGATTCTGCAGAAAATAAAAGATCTGTTCTAATTTGAATTTCGTTGCTTTGACACACCCCAATTTATCCGTTAAGATAGGGATAAATTGGGGTGTTTTGTCGTCTTTGGTTTTTTATAAAGAAAAAGCACTTAAAGAAAGTTGATTTTAAGAAGAGATAAATAAATATAATTCAATGAAATTTATGCGTCAATCAAGGCTATTTGGAAAAACTTCAAAAACCGTTTCAAAAGAACTAAAAGCTATTAGTCATAAATATTTGCACCAAGGAGGTTTTATTCGCGAATCAACTGCTGGCAGGTATTATTTTTTGCCACTTGGAATCAGAGTCAGAGATAAGGTCGCAAAAATTATCGAGGAGGAGATGGACAGAGCGGGTGCTCAAAAAATGATTACCCCAGCTTTACATCCTTTGGAGCTTTGGAAAGAAACCAATAGAACTGACACAGCTGGGTTCGAACTTATGACCCTTGAAGATCGTCGTGGCTCTTCATTTGCTCTCGGTGGGACGGCAGAGGAAATGATAGTTGACCTTGTCAGAGGATATAACATAAGTTATAAGGATTTGCCTTTTAACATCTATCAATTTTCTTCAAAATTTCGCGATGAACTTCGTGCAAGAGGGGGGCTCTTAAGAGCACGAGAGTTTGTTATGAAAGATGGCTACTCTTTTCATGCCAACGAAGAATGTTTCAAGAAAGAATATCAAAGTATGTGGGATACATATACTCGAATATTTGAAAGACTAGGGATGAAGTCATATGCTGTAGAGGCAGATAATGGATATATTGGTGGCGAGTATTGTCACGAATTTGTTGTTGAATGCGAGGCTGGAGAAAGTGTATTTTTTGTTTCTGAAGATGAAGAATATATTGCCCATGAAGATGTAGCTAAATTTAAAAGAGAAGATGTTAATTCAGAAGAAGAAATAAAAAATCTTGAAATCATTGAACAACCAGAATGGGTAAAGACAATGGAAGATGTTCAAAAGCATTATAAGTTGCCAGCCTCAAGATTTTTAAAGAATGTTGTGTATAAAAATCGTATTTCAGAGGAAATTATAATTGCAACGATCAGGGGTGATTTAGAGGTTAATAAAACAAAACTGGAACAAGTTCTCGACATGGTTGGGATGCTCGAAGATGCTACAGAGAAAGACCTGGCTTTTATTGGAACAAAGACCGGATATGTTCATTCCTGGGGTCACAAAAATTGCACATACATTGCCGATTTATCGCTTAGGACGGTGAAAAATTTTATCGGTGGACAAAAAGAGGAGAAAACTGACTCAATCAATGTTAATTATGGAAGAGATTTTGAGCATGAAATTATTGCTGATATCGCAATGGCAAAAAATGGTTTTTTGACTGAAGATGGGAAGCAAAAACTCGAAGAAAAGAGAGGTGTTGAGGTGGGGAATATTTTTCAACTTGGGAAACATTATTCATCTAGAATGAACGCAACTTTTGTTGATGCGGAAGGAAAGGAGAATCAATATTATATGGGTTGTTATGGAATTGGCTTAGGGAGAAATGTTGCAACGGTTGTTGAGAAGCATCATGATGAAAAAGGAATTATTTGGCCTTCGCAAATTGCTCCGTTTAAAGTTCATTTAATTGGAATACCTGGGAGAGATGGCTCTGCACGGAAAGAGATTGACGAATTTTACAAAGAGCTTCAAGAAAAAGGAATCGAGGTTTTATATGATGATCGCGATATAAATCCGGGAGAGAAATTTGCCGATGCAGATCTTATTGGTTGTCCTTATAGAATTGTAATTAGTCCAAAGACAATCGAACAGGGGAAGGTGGAGTTTAAAAAAAGAGCAGAGAAGGATGCACAGATAATTGAGAAGGAATCCTTATTCGAAATGCTATTAAAATAAAATATTCACAACAAGGTGGGGCAGTTTTAAAAGACAAAAACATGATAAGACATCTATCAACAGAAGAATACAAGAAACTTATCCAGAATAAAAAAGTCTGGAACCTTGATGTTAGAGAGAGTTATGAATTTGAGGACGGTCACATCGAAGATGCCATATTAGCTCCCTCTACAAGATTCGATGAATTTTTCGATGAGTTGAAAATAAAGAAAGTCGAAAAAATTGCCTTGTATTGCAGAAGTGGAAGCAGAAGTGCTTTTGTCGCTAAAAAGCTTGTTGAGAGGGGATATGAGAATGTTTATAACCTAGAACTTGGTCTCATAGATTGGCAAAGAAAAGGATTTGAAGTTATTAAATAAGTCGAATGTGCTGTTTCTTATAAATATAATATAAAGTCGGAAAAAGAATATGAATATACTGAATAAATTTTTTGGAAGAATATCTCATGACATTGGTATAGATTTGGGAACAGCGAATACACTTGTTTATGTTAAGGGTAAGGGCATTGTAATTAACGAACCTTCTGTCGTTGCTGTTAATAAAAGAACCGGACAACTTCTGGCAATTGGAAAAGAGGCTCGGAAAATGGTTGGAAAAACACCGGGCCATATAGTTGTTTCTCGTCCCTTGGTGGATGGAGTTATCTCAGATTATGAGACGACCGAACAGATGTTGAAATACTTTATTCAAAAAATTCACGTTGATACATTCACTCTTTTGCCTAGACCGAGAGTTATTGTCGGAATTCCTTCTGGTGTTACTGAAGTTGAAAAACGGGCTGTGTTTGATGCAACTATAAGTGCTGGTGCCAGAGAAGCTTTTTTGATTGATGAACCTATGGCAGCTTCAATTGGAGCTCGTTTGCCAGTTCAAGATGCTGCCGGAAACATGATTGTGGATATCGGGGGCGGGACAACTGAAGTTGCAGTTATTTCTTTGGGCGGAGTCGTAATCAGCAGAAGCCTGAGGGTTGCTGGAGATGAAATGAATGAGGATGTAATACGTTTTGCTCGAGATAAGCATAATTTGCTCTTAGGGGAGAGGAGTGCTGAAGATATTAAAATCGCAATTGGGAGTGCATATAAAATGGAGGATGAGCTTGAAATGTCTATTCGTGGAAGAGATTTAATCAGTGGTTTGCCAAAAGAGGTTGTTATCAATGACACACAAGTAAGAGAAGCACTGTCAAGATCCATTAAAATCATAGTGAACAGTATTAAATCAGCCATTGAAGAGACTCCTCCAGAGTTGGTTGGAGATATTATGCAAAGAGGGATAATTTTAGCTGGAGGAGGAGGTCTGATTAGAGGCTTGGATCGTTTGATTTCAGAACAAACAGAAATGCCAGTGAAAAGAATGGAGGATCCTTTAACAGCAGTTGTTAGGGGCACTGGAATTGTTTTGGAAAATTTGGATGAACTAAGAGGTGTTCTGATGGAGTCTAGCGATGACAAAAGGCTTTGGTAATAAAAAGGTACAGATAAAAGCACAAAAAGAATATGAATTTATCAAAAAAAAGCAATTTAGCAATTTTATTCATAGTCATTTTTTGTGTTATGATTTTAATGTTTTTCAATAGAAATGCTAAAAATAAGCCATTGGAGAGCCCAATTCGTTCTGCGGCAAATCCCGTGGCTAAGTTTTTTTCAGGAATAGGAGTGTGGTCGGATGACAAGTTTTCATTTCTAACAGAGATTGGTAGTTTAAAGAATCAGAATAAAACCTTGTTTGAAGATAATGCAAAGTTAAAAGCAAAAATTGCAAAACTTGAAGATGTTGAGAAGGAAAATGAAGAGTTGAGAAATCAGATCAAATTGGCTCCTAGGGAAAAATATTCTTTAATAAGTGCTCTTGTTGTTGGGAAGGATTTGAAGGATCAAGGAGAGATGATTCATTTGAATAGGGGAAAAAAGGATGGGATTAAAGAGCAGATGGCAGTTATTGTTGGAGAAGGGATTTTTATAGGTAAAGTCTTGGAAGTTTTTGAAAATTCTTGTGACGTAGAATTGCTTATAAATAGAAATTCAAAGATAAACGCAGAAATAATTAAGACTGGTGCGAAGGGAATCGCAAGGGGTCAATTTGGAACTTCGATTGTTTTGGATATGATTCCTCAAGCAGTAAAAATAGAACATGGGGACGCCGTGATAACATCTGGTGTTGGTGGCATATTGCCCAGAGGACTTTTAATCGGGTATACGCAAGAGCCAATCCCAACTTCCGATCAGCTTTTTCAAAAAACTTCTTTAATTTTGCCATTTCAACTCGATAAACTGAGGGTGGTATGGATTGTTGATGGTAAAAAATAAACCAGATGAAAAAAACAATTTTTATATTTATTTTGTTAGTTTTTTTTCTACAATATTCATTTTTCTCTATGATTGATGGATTAGGGGCTATAAACTCAGGATTATTATTAAGTTTTTTGTTGGTAGTGTTTCTTCGCAGGAATTATCTAGAGAGTATCGGCTGGGCGATTTTTGGTGGACTTTTAATGGATTATTTTTCTCAAGCACCTCTGGGTTTTTATATAATTAATTTCACGATTTTGATTTTTTTGGTCGATATTCTCAAGAGGAAGATTGCCCTGAAAGAGATGCACTTTTCTACTGTGTCGCTGATTGTTTTTGCAGGAGTAATTGTCTCGGATATTTTAGCAACGCTTTTTTTTAGCTTCCTTTCCTGGGTTAAGATAACAAGTCAAATGCAAACGTTTAATTTTTCAATTAAATATTTTTTTGTAAGCATGGTTTTGTCGGTGGTTGGTTTGTTGTTTTACCAATTGATTATATTTATTGAAAGAGTTTTTGGTATCGGCTCTAGGGAGATTAAAATAGATAAAATGTGATGTTTAATAATAAGAAAAATAGGTTTACAAATAGAGATTTTGATATTGAAAATCCCTTGGAATATGTTTCAGAGGATGCTAGTTTTGTGTTTGAGGATGACGAAAAAGATGTTGATTCTACAAAAAACGATAAGAAATTATTGTGGATCGCAACCTTTTTTCTATTAATAGCTTTATTTTCCAGAACTTTTTTCCTGCAAGTTATTAAGGGACCTTATTATAAGGAGGTTGCAGAAAATAATCGGGTTCGAGAAGTTGTGGTTAAAGCCCCAAGAGGGATTATCCGTGATAGGTATGGGGAGGTTTTAGCTCTTAATATACCCAGTTTCGAAGTTACTTTTGTTCCTTTGAATTTACCAGAAGATGAAAGTGCCTGGAAAGAATTGGTGGCAAAACTAGGAGAGCTTCTTGGTCAAGATTTAAATCAAGAAGAGGTTCTTTCTCAAATGATGCAAGCTTCAAAAACTGACCAGAGAAGTTATTTGATTCAAAAAAACGTTGAGCAGGACAAGGCTTTCGAAATTATTGAGCGTTCAGTTGAATTTCCTGGAATATATATAGGGAAGACCGCCAGAAGAGAATATGTGGATGGTGAGATATTTTCAAAAATAATTGGCTATGACGGAAAGATAACCAAAGAGGAACTGGAGGAAAATCCGACATACTTAATGACTGATTATATTGGTAAAAATGGAATAGAATATACTTATGAAAAACAATTGCATGGAGAGCATGGGATGCATCGTTTTGAGGTGGATGCCTTAGGAAACATTAAAGAGGATCTTGGAGAAATAAATCCAGTTTCAGGGGACGGGTTGATTTTAAATATTGATGCAAAATTGCAGAAAGAGGCGACGGAAATTGCGAAGAGAACTCTTGAAATAAACAAGGACGCAACAGGAATAGCGATTGTGGCTCTTGATCCGCAAACTGGGGGCGTAAGGGCTTTGGTGAGCTTGCCAAGTTTTGATAACAATATGTTTGCGCGGGGAATTTCAAACAGTGAATATGCTGAGCTTGTTAATAACGAAAAAAAACCGCTTTTGGATAGAGCTACTAAGGGGGAATATCCACCTGGTTCGCCTTATAAGATTATGATGGCAGCAGCAGCCTTAGAAGAAGGGGTTATTGCTGAAAATACCCAGGTTAATTGTGGAGGGGCGATTCATGTAGGCGCCTGGGCTTTTCCAGACTGGAAAACCCATGGAATAACAGACGTGAGAAAGGCAATCGCTCAAAGTTGTGATGTTTTTTTCTATACGGTAGCTGGTGGCTGGGGAGACATTGGTGGTCTTGGTATCAAGCGAATGGAAATCTATGCCAACATGTTTGGTTATGGAAAGCCAACGGGTATTGATTTACCAGGAGAACAAAGTGGAAATGTACCAAGTGGTGATTGGAAATTTAAACGTTTTGGGGAAAATTGGTATATTGGGGATACTTACCATGCTGCAATTGGGCAGGGTTATGTTACAGCAACACCTTTGCAGGTTGCATATTCAATCTCTATTATTGCCAATGGAGGTAAATCAATCAAGCCCAAAATAGTCGACAAAATTTTGCACACTGACACAGGAGAGGAAGAGATTTTGAAGCCAGAAATAATCGAAGCACAGGTGGTTTCACAAAAAACTATCGACGTTGTTCGTAGAGGAATGAGGGACACCGTTTTTTCCGATGGTGGCTCAGGCTCAAGTTTGCGAAGTTTGAAGGTTGAAACTGCTGGCAAAACCGGGACGGCGCAATTTGGTGCGGACGAGAAATTACATTCTTGGTATTCTTCTTTTGCGCCATTTGAAAATCCCGAGCTAGCAATGATTGTTTTGGTTGAGGGTGGAGGAGAGGGGCATTCATGGGCAGTGCCAATCACCAAAGAAATCTACGAATGGTATTTTGATAGAAAGCGGGGGGAAATCAAAAAAGAAGGAGAAACAGAAATTGTACCAGTGGAGGTTGTTCCAGATGAGGCCATTCCAGAAGATACTCCTGTTATTGGGAGGGATTAAATAGTTCACCATAGAGTGTCGTATTAATTTTCAGTTTAAAAACACTTTAACAATCCCATCTTCCCGAGGAGGACGACCAGCAAGAGATTGAGGAGTAAGAGATGACAATTCCTTTTTCTGGTGCTATAATGACAAACGATTTGAAATAACAATTTTAAGGTAAATATATATGTCGGGACATTCAAAGTGGTCTACAATTAAACATAAAAAAGCAGCTTTGGACGCAAAAAGGTCCAATGTTTTTACGAAACTTGCTAAAGATATTACAATCGCAGCCCGTGATGGTGGCGACCCAAATATGAATTTTAAGCTTAGAATGGCGATGGATCGCGCGCGAAGTTCAAATATGCCAAAGGACAACATGGAAAGAGCTATCAAAGCTGGAACCGGAGAGAATAAAGATGGCGTTGTTATCGAAGAACTGGTTTATGAAGGGTATGGCCCAGGGCAAGTTGCAATGCTTGTAAAGACTGCTACTGACAACAAAAACAGAACTCTCGCTGAAGTTCGGAATGCATTGAATAAAAATGGAGGCAAGATGGTTGAGGGAGGGAGTGTTAGTTGGCAATTTGAGCAAGTGGGAGTCCTGGAGGTTGAAAAACCGGAAATGGACGAGGAAGAGCTAGAAATGATTTTTATTGAAGCGGATGTAAAGGACTACAAGGAAGAGGAAGATATTTGGTTTGTTTATACGGATATGACAAAACTTCAAAAAGTCCAAGAATCCCTTGAGAGTGCCGGATTGAAAATAACAGCTGCCTCAATCGGTTATATTGCAAAGGATACAATTGAAATTGATGAGGATACACAAGAGAAATATGAGAAACTTTTAATGGCGCTTGATGAACAAGACGACGTTGTAGATATTTTTGATAACTTGTCATAAGGCAAATATAGAATGGATTTAAAACAAAAAAAAGAAATAACAATTTTAGGAATTGATCCAGGGACAGCCACCACAGGATGGGGGGTGATTGTTGAAAAAAAAGGAAATTGTGACGTTGTTGCATATGGTGCGATTGAGACCTCAAAGAACAAAGAAGGTGTCGCAAGGCTAAAAGAGATTGCTAATGATTTGGAAATAATAATAGCGAAGTATCAACCAGATGAAGTCGGAATAGAGGATTTGTTTTTTTGCAACAACGTTACGACAGCAATTAAGGTTGCTCAGGCTCGTGGAGTAATGCTTTTAATATGCAGTAGGGCAAGGTTGCCAATTGGTGAATATACCCCATTACAAGTCAAACAGGCGCTTACTGGATATGGAAAAGCTGATAAGACTCAAGTCCAGCAGATGGTTAAGCAATTTTTGAAGCTTGGAAAAATCCCAAAGCCGGATGATGCGGCAGATGCGTTGGCCGTAGCGATTTGTCATCAGAATTCTAGAAAAATAAAAGGACTGAACAAAATTGGGTAAGTGTTTTATCTCTTAGAATGGTGCTTGTAAAAAACAGAAGGATTGGATATACTGTAGAACTGCGAATATGAAAAAGATAGCTTAAAATAAATGGAAAAAATAGACAAAAGCACAAATAAATCAAAACAGGTAACATCCCTTCATCGTGATCGTTTGCGTATGCCACCTCACAACAATGAGGCTGAAGAGTCTGTTCTGGGCTCTGTAATGTTGGACAAGGATGCGATTGTAAAGGTGGCTGATATTATCAGACCAAGCGATTTTTATAATGATAAAAATCAAATTATTTTTGAAGTAATTCAGGAGCTATATAATGAACAATCGCCACTTGATATTTTGAACATATCGTCACGACTTAAAGAGAAAAGTCTATTGAAAACTGTTGGTGGAAGGACTTATTTAACAGAGCTTATCAATGCAGTTCCTAGCGCCTCAAATGTTGTTTCATATGCGAAATTAGTTAGGAATAAATCATCATTAAGGCGTTTAATTTCAGCAGCTTCTGATGTTGTTGAGATGGGGTATGAAGAATCACGCCCTATTGACGAAATCATGGATAACGCTCAACAAAAGCTTTTTGCAATTTCTAGCACCTCAGCAAAGCAGGAATTTACTTCAATGAATTCTCTTTTGGAAAGTGCTTTTTTGAGAATCGATGATATGCATAAAAATAAGGATAAATTTAGAGGTGTGGAAACAGGAATGAGAGACATAGATAGTCTTTTATCTGGCTTGCAAAAATCGGATTTAATAATTTTAGCTGCACGACCAGCTATCGGAAAAACTTCTTTTGCTTTGCAAATTGCTCGTCACGCCGCAGTGGCCACAAAAGCTTCAGTAGGCGTTTTTTCTTTGGAGATGTCCTCTGATCAGTTGGTGGATAGGATGTTAAGTGCTGAGGCTAAAGTTAATTTGTGGGCTTTGCGAACAGGAAATCTTGATGAAGAGGATGATGATTTCCAAAAGATAGGAGAGGCAATGGGAATTTTATCTGAAGCCCCAATACATATAGATGATAGTGCTACTGCTAATATTATGGAGATGAGAACAATGGCAAGGCGTTTGCAGGCGGAGCATGGGCTGGATCTGTTAATTATAGACTATTTGCAGCTTATGGAGGGTCGTGGAAAGTCAGAATCCCGTGTTAATGAAATTTCAGAAATCTCAAGAGGTTTAAAAAATCTTGCGAAAGAACTCAATGTTCCAATTGTGGCTCTTTCTCAGCTTTCTCGTGCTGTGGAGTCGAGAAGTCCACAAATTCCGAAACTTTCTGACTTGCGAGAATCTGGGTCAATTGAGCAGGATGCCGATATTGTGATGTTTTTATATCGTGAGGACAGAGAAAATCCTGATACAGAAAACAAAAACATTATTGAAGTTCACATTGCAAAGCATAGAAATGGTCCAACCGGGCAAGTTAGTTTGTATTTCAATGAAGAATCAACATCCTTTCATTCACTAGATAAACACCACTCCCAACAATAAAATTAAGTGTGTTGTAGTATATTAAAATTAAAATTAAAAAAGTGTTCCCAAAGACATTTCAAAAACTCATAGATCAATTTTCAGCACTTCCTTCCGTTGGACCAAAAATGGCTGAAAGATTGGTCTTATATCTTTTCAAGCAAAACACTGACGGTCTCAAACAATTTGCAAGAGACCTGCATGATTTTGCAACTAATGTGCATTATTGTTCAAGATGTTATAATATATCTGAGGAGGAGGGGGAGTGTTCAATTTGCAAAAGTAAGAAGAGAGATGAAACTACCGTTTGTGTTGTGGAAGAACCCTTGGATGTGATTGCTTTTGAAAAAACTCGCCGCTACCTTGGTCTATATCATGTTCTTGGTGGAAATCTTAGCGTGATGAGTCCAACCGAAATCAAGAAGCTAAAGATTAATGAGTTGGCTGACAGGGTTAAAAATGAAAAAATAAAAGAAGTTATAATCGCAACAAATCCAACAACTGACGGAGAAACTACCTCCTTGTATCTTGGTAGAATCTTGCGACCACTGAATGTTAAGGTAACCAGAATAGCAAGAGGACTTCCAACAGGCGGTGATATTGAATATGCTGATGAAATGACCCTACTGGGAGCCCTGGATGGCAGGAAAGAAATTTAATATTAGGTTATATTAAGTTTTAAATATCAAAAAAATGAGCAAAAAAATTCAAATGCTCTTGGTTGCTAGTTTGTTCTGTGTTTCTTTAACTGGCTGTGGTAAAAAAACAAATGATGAAGGCGTCAACCAAGATTTGCCTGGTGATTCAAAGGCGAATGAAACAAGAAATATAGCGGAAAATAATGGTGATGATTCCATGATGCAAACAATGGAGAAAAGCGGACTCGCTGATTTGATAGGACGAGGCGCGAAAGTAAAGTGTGAATATCAAATGAAAGAAGGAGACGGAGAAGTGAACGTGACAACGTACATCGATGGTGAGAAGTTCAGGGCAGAAACTAATACCGGGGAAATGGAAGCTTTTTCAGTTTTCGATGGTGACGCTTATTATTCTTGGGTAAAAGGAGAGACAAAACAAGGAACAAAAATGACAAGGAGTTGTTTGGAGGATATTAAAACAAATTCACCTGCGAACGAAACTGCTGAAGAAAAGAATCAGTTTAACAGCGTGGATGATATTGTAAGGCAAGAAAGTGAAATGAAAATGAGTTGTCAGGAAGTAGATTCAATTGATTTTGAAATTCCAACTGATGTAAATTTTATTGACACCTGCAAAATGATGGAAGGTGTGCAGAATCAAACTCAGAACATGGAAGAAATTCAAAAACAAATGGAGCAGATGCAGAAAGGTTTATAGTTTGGCTCATTAATACAGACAAAAAGAAAATCCCTTGCGCCGGTAGTTACGGTACAAGGGATTTTTGTTTGCAGTTGTAGCTAGTTGGAATTAGAAAAAGAAAGCCCACACGAAGATATATATTAGTAACAACAAAAACAAGCTTTTTATAAAAAACATTAGATCGCCTGCTTCTTTCTCGACTTTCCTTGTAAATCCTGAGAAAAAACAACCCAGGAAAATAAAAAGTGAGAAGAGCACTAAGCCTAGGGACATTAGCCCATGGAACTTTTCGGTGGTAGGAAATGCAAAAAGCATAAACAACGAGGAAATTCCCAGCAAAACGCTTGCAAAGGCAGTCATTGTTAGTGATACGTATGAGGAAAAAATTTCATAAGGCATAGCTTTTCCCGTTATACGTTTGCGCTTTGTTGTGAAACTAAGCGTCAGGTAGGAAAATAATACGAGAACTATTGCAGGAAATAGCATAAGAGCATTTGGAGCAAAATTCTCAGAGGTTTCCCTGTAAGACACACCCTCTTTTCGAAATATTTTGCCATCCCGTAGAGTGCGGTTTGAATATTCCCATGTCGTTGTGATGTGAAAAAAATCCTTCTTTTTGGTGCTTATCACCCTGGGTTTTTCCAGAATTTCAACATCTGGACTTTCAAGCTCCTTAACCCCCTCTGCCGATATGGAAATAGAGAAGTTAAAGATCGTAAATAATAAGATTATAAATATCTTTTTCATATGTGCATCTCCCTTTGCAAAATTTTAATGAACCATTTGGTTCTGTTTAAACTCCTTGATTGAGGTAGCTTCCCAAATAACGTTTTATTGTGGCATAAAAACCCGTCATTGTAAAGGAAGATATGCAATGAGTATAGACATCTGGCAATACATTACCTCTTACTTTTTCGAAAATCTTCTTTAGTGAGTCAATATGAGACAGAGAATTTCTTGTGCCATTCCTTCATTAGTAAAGAGAGGCCAAGGGTTTTTGTTGTAGCTTGCGTTTTGAGCTCGGCCCAGGCCAAATATTAAAACGAGCCCCCAAAAAAAACCCATGTCCCCCTGTCTCACTCTGACTTGCCAAGGCGGGCCTTCTCAAAGGAGGAAAAGACTTGGCAATTTGTGCTGGGGCAGGCAAACTCGGACTAGCGCAAATCGTTGTGTAATTTATTTTTTACAAAAAAGGTACCTTTAAAGGTACCTTTTAAGATACCTAAATCTTAGCCAAAACTTTTTTAATCTCCTCCACACTTCCAACCGTGTAGAGTTGCGCGCGTAGTTTTTTCGCATCTGGGAATCCTTTGAAATACCAACCTAAATGTTTCCGCATTTCAACAATGTTTTTTTCTCCTTTGTATTTCGCAATTAATTCACAATGTCTCAGTGCGATTTTTTTGATTTCTTCTAATGATGGGGCGGTGTATTTTCCTGTTTGGAAATATTCCTTGATTTGAGAAAAGAGCCAAGGATTTCCAAGACAACCGCGAGCAATCCCAAGTCCATCAGCGCCTGTTTTTTCAAAAACTTCCTTGGCAATCTCTGGAGTAAAAAGTCCACCGTTAGCGATTACCTCTTTTTGGGGATATTTTTCCTTGATTTTTTTAATTAATTCGAGGTCAATCCCACCCGAAAAACCTTCCTTGAAAGTTCTTCCGTGAACCATGATTGTTTTCCAACCCAAACCTCCAACTTCGTCGAGGAAATCAAATGCATTAATTCCATCAATCCCAGCTCTGATTTTGATTGAAATGGGAAGGGAAGTGTTGTCTAGCACAGCCTTTATTATTTCTTTAGCATGTTTTGGGTCTCGCATAAGAGCGCAACCGCTATCTTGTTTCATCACTTTTTTGACAGGGCAACCAAAATTGATATCAATTCCTTCTGGTCGACGTGGCGTTATGGATTCTCCAATTTCAGTTATTTCTGGTAATCTGTCAATGATTTTTGTCGCAGTCGCAAAATATTCTGGGTTATTTCCAAAAAGCTGGATAATAAGCGGAAAGTCTTGTCTGCAAGAGTTGACAAATTCAATATTTTTTTGTAATGTGAAGCTGACACCAGTTGAAGAAAGCATTTCGGAATATAGAGCGTCTGCTCCGAGTTCTTTACAAATAATCCGAAATGGAAGATCACTGATTCCTGCCATTGGGGCAAGGAATAATTTAGGAAAGTTTTTTTTCATACTCATAGGAGAAAATATTATGGGAAAATTAATGAAAGAAGCCGCTGAGGTTACAAAAGATTGGCTAGTCGATATTAAAAGCGAAGCAGTTATAACGCTTGCGAATGGTTTTGCTATGTTGCTTCTTGATTCTGGAGAAGAAAACGTTCCTAAGGCTCTCAAATCTTTCTCTACAATGTTGAAGAAATTGAAAGCAGAAGGAACTATCGTTTCAGAAGATACGACAAAATTGGCAAAAGCAATGGAGATGGAGTTAAAAATGAATTGGATTCCAATCAAATCACATTATGAGCGTGAAGCTCTGATGATGTAAAATGGAGTTCGGAATGAAAGCAACGCCACTAGAAGTGGCAAACAGATAGGTGACCAGGAAATATTATTTTCTAGGTCACCTTTTGCTTTTTACTTACGGAATATCTCAAAGCCAGTTGGTGTATCTAAAATTTGAAACCCTTTTTCCTCTGCCAACCTTCTAAATTCGTCTGCGCTTTCGAAATCTTTTTCTTTGCGTGATTGCTCGCGCTTCTTTGCTAGTCCAATTATCTCACTTGGGATTTGTGCTGCATTTTTTTCTTTCAATTCTAGTCCTAAAATCTTATTTATTTTATTCCAAAAAGCAAGAATTTCAGTTGCATTTTTTAAAGAAAATTTATTCTCAGCAACATTTTTATTAACTTGTGTGATTAGTTCAAACAAGACTCCCAGCGCCATAGGAACATTCAAATCATCATCCATTGCTTCAAAAAAACGAGATTCATATTTGCTCAAATCGAAAGAATCTTCAGTAATTGCAGTTTCACCTTTTTCTTCAATTTCTTTTATATTCTCAACAAAACGAGAAATTTTCTCAAGATTTTTTCTAGCTTGCTCCATCCCGTCCCAAGTGAAATTCATCGCCGTGCGATAGTGTGAGCTAATAATCAACATTCTAAATTCCATTGGAGAAAATCCTTTAGCAGTGATTCCTTCTAGCGTGTAGAAATTCCCTTTAGATTTCGACATCTTCTTGGAATCCACAAGCAAAAAGCGATTGTGAAACCAAAAGTTCGCAAATGTTTTTCCCGTGCATCCTTCAGATTGAGCAATTTCATTTTCGTGGTGTGGAAAGATGTGATCTTCGCCGCCAGTGTGAATGTCTAATGTTTCACCGAGATATTCCATCGACATCGCACTACATTCAATGTGCCAACCGGGATATCCCAGCGACCAAGGGCTTTCCCATTTTAAGATATGTTCCTTGGGTGCTTTTAGCCAAAGTGCAAAATCATAGGGCTTTCTCTTGTCTGGATGCTCCTCAAGTCGTGCACCATTTTTAAGTTCCTCAATTTTTTTGCCAGACAGCTTTCCATAGCCTATGAATTTTTCAACATCATAAAAAACGTTACCATTGCTTTCATAGGCCAAACCTTTTTCTATGAGAGTTTTAATGATTTCAATCATTTGAGAAACGTGTGCTGTTGCTCGAGGATAATAGCTCGCCTTTGAGATATTCAAGCTCTTGCTGTCTTTGAAAAACTGTTCTGTGTAGAAATTTGCAATTTCCTCAGTTGTTTTGTTTTCACGAAGAGTAGCTTTGAGCATCTTGTCATCGCCAGAATCACCCTGGTTTAGATCATCTTCAGTCAGGTGTCCAACATCGGTGATATTGACAATGTGGCGAATTTCATAGCCGATTACCTCAAGATACCTTCGCAGGGTGTCAGCATGAATATAGGCACAAAGATTTCCAATATGCGCATAGTCATAGACAGTTGGCCCACAAGTGTAGATTTTAACTTTGCCTTTTTCAATTGATTTGAACTTTTCTTTTTCTCCCGAAAGGGTGTTGAATAGTTTGAACATTTTTTTATAGTATAGTAATTATTTGATGAATTGGCTTAGATATTTTTCTCCACGATCTGGGAATATGCAAACGATTTGAGCTTTTTTCTCCCCAGCAGGTTTGATTTTTTTGGCCATTTCCAAAGCCCCGTGGAGAGTCGCCGCAGAAGAGATTCCATAGAAGAGTCCTTCTTTAACACAAAGTTGCTCGTGTAGTTTGTATACAGCTGGTTCGTCTTGTATTCTTATGCTCCTATCAATAAAATCATAGTTGAGAATTTTGGGAACATAGGTGTCTAGATTTCGGGGACCAGGGATTGTTGAGTTTTGTCCTATTTCAACTCCCACAACTTGAATTTCGCTGTTAAAATGTTTCATTCTTTTCCCGACCCCAGTAATTGTACCACCTGTACCAACTGTGGCCACTAGATGAGTGATGTCTGGAAGCTGTTCGACGATTTCTTTTCCGGTCGTATCAAAATGCACTTGCACACAAGCTTCATTTTCGTATTGATTTGGCATGACCAGAGAAGAGTCTTGGGTTGCCATTTTCTTTGCTATTTCTATTGCTGTATCTCCTTTCCACTCTTCTTTTTTACAGAAAATGACCTCAGCCCCAAACATTTTTAGAATAGCTATACGTTCTGGTGTGGCATTTTCCGGAAGCATGATTTTGACAGGGCAGCCTCTTTTTGCCCCAATCATAGCAAGTCCAATCCCAGTGTTTCCAGATGAAGGTTCGAAGATTGTTTTTCCCTCGCCAAGTAATCCCTTTTTTTCCAGATCCAAAATCAGCGCTAGAGCAACACGGTCTTTAATGGACCCTCCAATATTTTCTCCCTCTAGTTTAGCATAGATGTCAAAGTTTTCACCACAGAAAGAACCCAATTTTATCAGGGGAGTGTTGCCAATCAATTTTGTGATGTCTGTGGTTGTTTTCATTTTGCTAGATTGTTACTGGGTGGCTATAAAACAAAAAATCTCTCGTCCTTCATGAAAAATACTTTTCATAAAAGGGCGAGAGATTTCGCGGTTCCACCTTTATTCATTTCTTTTGAAAAAAATCAAAAAGAAATCTTAATTTAGCTATTACGGGCTTTCCCGACAAGATTTGGCCAAAATATTCTTTGGATTTTATCATCCTGCAATCTGCCTATCTACATAGACGAACAAGGCGCACGCTTCCTTGGTCAAGATTTTTAAATGAAATAAAGAACAAACTAAGTGTAGGATATTTTTTTGGTTGTGTCAAAGCTCCACATCTTGACATAAAGTCAATAATATGCTATAATTCACAATCAATGTTGGAATAAAGGGACAGAAATCTATAAATCAACGGGAGGGGAAAATGAAGGAAAAAACATTGGCAGTTCTTTGTCACATAGGTGCATTGATAGGAAGTACGTTCTTTCCAGGACTTGGTGGTGTTGTAGCAGTGCTCGTTATATGGGCTTTTGGAAAAGCCCCAGACAGAGAGCTACTCAATCAGCATGCAAAGGAGGCGATGAATTTTTATATAAGCATAACGATTTACGCAATCATCATCTTTTTCATTGCCGTAGTAGTGTTTTTTGTCGGAGGAGTACTCTTAGTTGGAATTGATCCGATGACAATGAAGGATCATTTTGAAACAATAATCGCCCCAGGAATAATTGGGGCATTAATAGCAGCAATGGCAGTCTCGATGTTGATAGGTCTTGCTATAGCAATTTTTGTAATAGCTGCTATAGCAAACGCAATCGACGGAAAGGATTGTCACTATCCGTTAACAATCAGGCTGATAAAATAGCCTGACAACAATTTACATAAAAGCTCCTGCGGTTATAAACCACGGGAGCTTTTTTCGTTTATATATTCAACGAGTTTCTTTCTAAAAACAGAAGAGTTCCAGATATCATTATGCCCACTTCCTTCAACTAAAAAATATTCTTTTTCTTTGGTTGGAGCTTTGTCATATAGTTTTTGCGAAAATTTGTTTGGAATGACAACATCATTGTCCCCATGAATGATCAATAAATTCCCATTATAATTACTCAGCCAAGCTACATTGTCATATTTTTCTGTTAGAAGAATAGATGTGGGGTAGATAATATATTTTGTTTGTGCAACTTCGTCTAATCTTGAAAATGGTGTGACTAGAATTAAATTATTAACATCACCTAAGCTGGCATGATAACTTGCCGCACCAGAGCCTATGCTTTGACCATATACGATTATATTTTTGTATGATTTGGTTTGGATATAGTTGTGAATGTTCTGGACATCTTTCAATATAAGATCCCTAGAAGGTTTGTTGTCGGCGTCATTTGAGTACCCAGCATATTCCACAAAAATTAACGATGCATCAGATTTCTCAAGTGTTGATTTTGTATAACTTCTATCGCAAGCTGAGCCTGCATTGCCATGATAATAAACAATAATGGTATCACTGGAATTTTCTTTTAAATAAAACCTAGTGCCACCAAAATCTGTCGCCTGATAGTCTTTGAATCCATCACAGTTTTTGAAACTCTGATCATTTGGATAATAAAGCATCGATTTCTGATTGAGCAAGAGGACTAACCCAAAGAAAAAATAAACAACAACTAATGCGATTGAAATTTTAAGTATTACTGATTTGATCTTCATTTATTTACTATTTTTGTGCTTCTAATTTATTTGTTTCCAAGTCTCTTTTGCTTTTTCCTGTTTAGGATATTTTTGAAAATCGCCAAGTCATTTTTTTTGAATTCTTGAAAAGCCCAAAGCAAAAGAATATAGAAAGCAAAAAGGAGAGCGGAATAGACAATAAACAAATATCCGGTACGTGGGAAAAGGAAAGCTGCCAAAATCATCAAAAAAGATGCCAGTGTGATTTTGAAAAAACTTTTAAGTGGGAAAAGATATCCGAATTCTCGGTGCGTGTAGATTAATCCAAAAACCATGATAATCAAAGACATAATGGCAGTTCCACCAGCCGCCCCCAAGAGACCATAAGACTTGATCAAGAAGTAGGTGAGAAAAACATTAAGCATCAACCCAACAAGTGCAGCATACATTGGAATTTTCACCTTACCAGCTCCGTTTAAGATGAAGGTTAGGACATAGAAAACAGTCAGAAAGCCCTCAGCGATGACATAAATTGACATGACTGGTGCGGCCGCAGAAAATTCGCTTGAGTAAAAAATATTAACAAGTGGCAAAGAGAAATATGACATAAGCAAACACACTGGAATGAGAAACATGGCCAAAAAGCGCAAAGACTGACCAATGATCTTTTTAGTTTCCTCTACGTTATTGGAGGATGTTGATTTGGAAATGGCAGGCAAAAGAATAATGGTAAGCGCATAAAATAGATTGTAGGGAATAGAGCCAACAGTGTATGCAGCGTTATAGACGCCAGTCTGTATATCGGAATGCATGATGCCTTTTACAAGATAGAGATCAATGGTGTTTAGCAGTTGATAGGCAATTAGAAAAATCGTTACTGGCCAAGCAAAAGACGTTAACTTTTTCCAATCGAATGACAGTTTCTTGTCTTCTTTTGGTGACTCAATTTGCAATTCTTTCTGAACCTTGAACTTATCGATTCCGAAGCCAATCAAGAACAAAACAAAAGGAGCAATGGCATAGCCCAAAATTGCACCATGGATGGCCAAACCATATGGTTTTAAGGCGAATGCCAACCCAATGATAAAAACTATTCTCAAGACCCCACGGCTTGTTTTGAGGAATGCTTGAATCTTGAAACGGTGCAAGCCAGTATAATAATAGAAATAGAAAGAAGCAGCTGCAAAAGCAGGAATGACAAGTGAGGATAAACGGAAGAGATTAGTGAGACTTGAGTCGCCGAGAGCCAGTGCAATGAGCGGTGAGACAAGAAAAAATAGAACAGTCATGCCACCAACTAGGGTTGCTTGAATTTTGATTGTTTGCCATTTGATAATCCCAATGAGTCCTTTTTTATTCTCAAAAACTTCGCTTAGATATTTCGACATAGCGGTTGGAATGCTTTGTCCAATGAGCACTATGGTCATTGTTGTTAGTGTCACAATGATAGCAAAACGTCCGTAATCAGCTGGACCCAAAAGTCGTCCCACGGCAGCATGGATGATGTAACCAGAGAGGTTATAAATAATTTCAGAGAAAAGAACGACGAAAGTTGATTTCAATAAAAAGTTAGACATGATGGAAATACAAGGATTAAATGTTAATCAAGCAATTTTTAAGATTAACAACCTAGATTATTATTTTATGCTAAAATATCTATTTTCACAAACAATTTTTGTTTAACTCCAACTCCAGAGCACATTTATAATTTATAATTATAATACAGAAGCTAAAATGGGGAATATGAGTCCAATTAATAATCCGATGATAATCCCAGGTATAACACCTATTGATAGGGGGGTTTTGAATATCAAAGAAAATATGATTGCCATTAGCGTTGCTGTTAAGATAGATCTAAGAAGACCACCCTTGAGCGCTAGAGGTATAGTGGATGTACCAATTTTAGCAATTAAAACATTTCCACCAGGATTAGGATAAATTAATAAGTTCAAAACGATTCCCATTATATACCCCAACAGAGATCCTCCAAAAGATGCCACTAGCGCAATCCAAATTTTATGTTTAATAATCCAACACACTATCGCGCCCGTAATCAGGCCAGATAACATTGTGCAATTACGTAGCATTGTTGCTAACTCAACAACTCGGCCCCTGGTTGTGGATCAAAATTATTCATAATTTTGTAGTAAAAAATAATTAAAGATGGTTTATACAATGATATCGTGTAAAATATGATTTTTTATTCCAGCAATCAAATGGTCTATGGACCCACAGTTACGACACTTCCTTCGCTGTCCATTTGTACAAAGAATAAAGGGCCATTGTTTGTTGACACATTTACACACTCTGAATATATGCCATTCTTTTTCACTTGCTCTTTGCGTATACAATCATTAATAAACTTATTTACCGCAGAAGCATCTATTTTTTGTTCTGACATATAATCTATGACCCTGCCATAAAAAAGACGCCCATCAATTATTTTTGGTTCAGACGTTTTTACAGTTATTTTTTTGTTTGTCTGTAAATAATTATTAATTTTTATTTTATCATCTTGAGCGCCATCAAGTTGAGTTGGCTTCTCGCCATTTATATAGATTTGCCAAACTTCAACATCTAATACTTGTTCCTTCTTGGAAGAATTCAATCCCCAGGAGACCACGAGGCCATCATTTGTGTAAACAGTTTCTGCTCTGTCAAAGCTTTCTAGCCACATACCTGCTTCTTTTGTGCTGTTGAAGTGTTGCTGACCTTCTTCTGTGACTGCATGCTCCAGTGTTTTGCAACTTCCAGGTTTCCAACTGCTTGTATTTGGAGAATAAATACCATAACTTCCGTGCCAACGGCTTTTCCTGGCTTGCTGAAGGATGGTGCAGCTCTCACTCTCCCACAAGTAGGTTCTTTCGAGACATGATCCAGCAATTATGGAAATTTTCTTTTCGCCAATTTCAGCCGCAATGCTCATTCCTTGGTTCATTACTTTTTCAACAGTTGATGAGCCTTGGCATGAAGACAGCCTAGTCAAATTATAAGGAGCAGCCCATATCAATGGTAGTTGTGAAATGATTGCAATGCCAATAAATATTGCACCTATTAAAAATAAAATTCCGCTTATTGTTTTTTTATTGATCATAATTTAGTTATGGTTGCTTAATTATCCTTTAAAGACCTATTCTAGTATTTTTTCTATTTAGAACATTTCTCCAGAGCCATTCTTGTTATGCGCGTTAGGTCTTGCCTTTCAAGTAAATTTTCTAGAGTATCTACTACTAGCATCGAAGCTGCCTCTGCGTCGTCAGAAAAGTCTGGATCAAGAGTCGCGAGGTCAATATTTTTAAGCAGGAAAACATGCACTACGTCTTCAGACTCATCATATTCTAGCGTTTTTTGGAACACACCCACTTCTTTTGCAGGATGGTTGGAAATATCTAGATTTAATTCTTCCATTATTTCACGATTAAGTGAATCTCGAAGACTTTCACCTTTTTCCATGCCACCTCCATACATACTAACTTTTCCCTTGTTTATGGGGTTGATGTTGTAGGCTAAATCTTTTTGTTGAAGCACAATTTTATCATCATTTGTGATAATAATTGCATGTACCCCTGTTTTTGGTGATTCGTTCATGGTGGAGTTGTAAAATTATTTTTAATTTTAAATATTGAGAAGAAACTTATTGTCTGAGTTTCTTTGTTTGTTTTAAGTGAAAGCATTTATCTGGCCATGAAACACAACTGCTGAACCGGGCTAAAAGCCCGCTTCAGCGCGAATCTTTTTGTAGTTTCGGTTGATGAAAGGCTACTTGGACAAGCTCGCTACAGTGTAGAGATTAATCTTCAAATGTTTTAAATTCTAGGCCATCTACGCTAACAACATATTTCCATCCTTTCTTAAATGGTGCAAGAAATTTAGGGGTTATCATCTCGATTATTATTTCATGTTCTTCTGCCTCTTCACGAATAATCAATTCATGTTTTTTCGCGGTCAAAATAAAATAATCTCCAGCAGCTTCTCCATTAACCTTGAACCCTGATTTACCTGTGAATTTGTTAAATTTAAATTCAATATTATATTGATCTTGATTACCAACTACAAATTTTAATAACATAAACTTTATTTATTTTTTTATAGGCACTCAGCTTCCTACAAACCTTACAACCACTTCTTCCTACGAAAGAATGTAAGCAGAAAAATGACTGTAAGTGACATAAAGCCAAGAATCACCCAGAAGGTAACTGCTTTGCTGGCGATTGTGAAAGACTCAAAAGGCGCCATACTGAAAATTCCCACAGTCACGGAAAGTGTAAAAGTAATCAGGGATATTGATGTTAGAAATCGCATAGCTTCATTTGTTTGATATGAAACCAGAGCGTTATTTGTTTCTTCAAGAGAAGTAATAACCTCCTTGGTGTTTTCAAGTGCATTCCAAACCCTGATATTGGTTCCAATTAAATCTTGAAAATATTTATTTAAATTATCCTCCAAAAGTACATAATGTTTTTGAACAAGTGACTCCAGAATGCTTCTTTGAGGCTTTAAAGTTCTTCTAAAAGCCAAAATATCTCTTTTTACAAGAGATATTTCATAGACCATCTTTCTTTCGTTTCCGTTGAAAATCTGTTTTTCGATTTCACTCAATTGTTCGTCGATATGATCAATTTTTGGGAAACAGGAGTCTAGGAGTTTTTCAAGTATACAGTACAGAAGAAATCCTGTTGAGTTTGACATTGCTCTATTTTTTGCATTTTCATTTTCATTAAACTCTTTTATAATTGCTTTTAGAGGAATATTGTCCCCAACATGAGCAGTGAATAGATGGTCTTTTGTGATTACGATATCAAGCTCTCCCGGGGAAGTGACTCTTTTTTTGCGATCAAAAAGAGGAATGTGCATAACCAGGTAAAGACAATTATCAAATTCCTGCGCAAGCGGTCGTTGTGACGGGGAAGTGAACTCATCAAGAACAAGCGTGTCTAAGTTAAAATTATTTTTTATGTATAGAACATCTTTAGGGGTTGGATTTTGAATATCAAACCAAGTCATCTTGTTTCCCTTGATTTCATTCACCATAAATTTTCTATGTTTTTTTGTTAGTATTTTTATCGCCTGTAACTATTCTAGCAAAAAAAATCCTTATTTAAAAGTTTTCTTTTTTAATTAAGATACAGTTAGCTTGCTAAATTTAAAAAAGAGTATTTAATTAAGAAAAGAGAATCAATTTTTAAGTTTAAATTAGTGAAAAAAATTCTAATTTTTTTAATAAAACTATATCAAAAAACACTTTCGAGAGATACAGGATTCCTCTCCTATTTTTATAGCGAAAGAACTTGTAGGTTTCATCCTACTTGCTCGCAATATACCCTAGAAGCAATCCAGCGCTTTGGTTCAGTCAAGGGTTCTTACTTAGGATTCCGTAGGATTATTCGTTGTCACCCCTGGAATAAGGGAGGGATTGACTATATTCCAAAAAAAAGTGATAATGAAGGGCAAAAGAAGCGAAAAGCTTGAGGCAATGTTAAGATTTTGAAATTAAAAATTAGTCAGAAGCGCTTAATGCAGAAAATAATAAAGCCAAAAACATTAAAAGAGCTTATTTCCTTAAGGAAAACTCCTTATAATGCGAAGAGGATCGAGCGAATAACAATCGCTTATGATTTTGCTAAAAAAGCACATGAGGGACAAAAGAGAAAATCTGGTGAAGATTATTTTGTTCATTGTGTTGAAACTGCTGCTACATTGGTAAAAATGGGACTTGGTTCGGTGACTGTCTCGGCCGCACTTTTGCATGATGTTCCAGAAGATACGAAAGTGACATTGAGGGATGTGGAAGATGTTTTTGGAAAGGAAATCGCTTTTATTGTTGAAGGAGTAACAAAGTTGGGGCATGTTAGATTGAAAGGTAGTATTGAAGAATATTATCTAGACAATCTAAGAAAGATGTTTATGGCAATGGCAGCCGATATCCGTGTAATTTTGATTAAGCTTGCCGATAGGCTTCATAACATGAGGACCCTCGAGGCATTGCCAGAAAACAAGAGATTTAGAATTGCAAAGGAAACAATGGAGATTTTTGTTCCAATTGCAAATCGTTTTGGAATTGGAGAAATTAAGGGAGAGCTTGAAGATTTGGCTTTTAAATATATTGAACCTGAAAAATATGACTTTACAGTTAAATTGGAAACAGAAGCATATAAATCAAGAGAACAATATATAAAATCTGCAATTGTAGAGTTGCAAAAAGAGTTGAAGATTACGGGGATAAAATTAATTGATATTCATGGTAGGGCAAAAAGGTACTACAGTTTGTACAAAAAGCTTGAGAAATATGACATGAATATTGACAAAGTCTATGATTTGGTCGCAATCAGGCTTGTTGTTACAACAGTCGCTGCTTGTTATGAGACACTGGGAATTGTGCATAGGAAATACAGACCGCTTATCGGGCGTATTAAGGATTATATATCTTTGCCAAAACCAAATGGATATAAATCAATTCACACAACCGTTTTTGGACCAGAAGGGAAAATACTTGAAATTCAAATTAGAACAGAAAGAATGCACGATGAGGCTGAATTTGGAATTGCTGCTCATTGGATATATACGCAAGGAAGAACTTGGAAAGACATTGTTTTAAGAAGAGAACCGAAATCAGGCGAGGTTCCGGAAAAAGAATTAGAATGGGTCCAGCAATTAAAACAATGGCACACCGAAACGGGAGGAGAGAGTGATGATTTTTGGCGCTCAATTAAATTTGATTTTTTTAAAAATCATATATTTGCCTTTACTCCAAGTGGGGATGTCATAGAGTTGCCAGAAGGAGCAACTCCTATAGATTTTGCCTACAGAATTCACTCCGAGGTTGGCAACAGGGCTATGGGTGCAAAGGCAAATGGGAAGATGGTGTCCCTTGACTATGTTATTCACAACGGTGATTTATTAGAAATTGTTACATCTAAAGAGAAAAAATTGCCAAGTCGTGATTGGTTGAAATTTGTAAAAACAGCTCATGCTCAGGCTAAAATAAAAAACACTTTAAGAAAAGGTGGTATACACATAGTGAGGCAAAAGTAGTTTTAATTGACAGAGAAAGTTTTTTGTGTAAGAATGAATTCAAGTTGGTTTAGACGACTTATGTGCGAATTTAATCGCGGGGTGGAGCAGTTTGGTAGCTCGACTGGCTCATAACCAGTAGGTCACCGGTTCAAATCCGGTCCCCGCAACAAGATTTCAGATTTCAATTTTCAATTCTCAGTTTTCAATCTCATATGCAAGTTGAAAATTGTTCAAAGAAAATTGATTTTTTTATGTAAATTTAGATAATATGGCGGCGTAGCTCAGTTGGTTAGAGCGTGGGACTCATAAGCCCGAGGTCAGAGGTTCAACTCCTCTCGCCGCTACAATTTTTTTGTAAGTGATATTGTATCTTTGCATGAAAAAATAAAAACGAAAACTAAATATTTAGTCTTAAATTTTTATGAAAATAGGACTTGACATTCGAACTGTAGGGAAAAATAGAACGGGAGATGAGACCGTTACAATGCAACTGGTGACTAATCTTTTGAAAGCCAAGGCAAGGGGTGTTTTTTCTTTGTACACAGATACAAAAGAAAAATCTACTTTAGAAGAAATTGAAAAAAAGTTTGATTCTAAAGAAAATAATAATTTCAAAGTTCACTCTGTTTTACCTGCTAAGAAGGCACTTTGGACACTTTGGTCTTTGCCTAGTTTTATAAAAAAATTTCCTGTTGATATATTGCATGTGCAATATATAACACCAATTTGGCTTCCCAAAAAAGTAAAGCTGGTGACAACAATTCATGACATTTCTTTTGCAAGATTTCCTAGATTTATAGATAAAAAAGATCTTTTCCTTTTGAATAACTTTATCCCTTTGTCGTTGAAAAGAGCGGATAAAATAATTGCAGTATCAGAATTCACAAAAAAAGAAATAGTTGATGTCTATAAGATTGATGAAAAAAAAATTGAAGTTGTCTATAACGGTGGCGCATCAGAAGTTTTTTCTAAAAAAAGTTCAGACCAGGAGATTCTCAATTTCGTAAAAAAAAATAAATTACCTAAGGAATTTATTTTATACGTGGGCACTCTGCAACCAAGAAAAAATATCCCATTTTTGTTAAGAAACTTTGTTGAATTTAAAAAGAAATTTACCACTAAAGAAGGCATTGATAACTTGTGTTTGGTTATAGGGGGGAATAGAGCTGGACATAATTATGACAAGGAAATTGATTCAGTAATGAAGGAGGTTGAAAGAAAAACGCCAAAAATTGCAAAGCAGATTATTTTTTCAGGTTTTATTCCGGATAAGGATTTGCCAATGTATTATAAAGCAGCAAAATTGATATGCATTTGTTCAAGATATGAAGGATTTGGATTGCCAGCAATTGAAGCTATGGCAAGCGAAACTCCTGTTTTATCAACCGATGCCTCTTGCATGCCAGAAATTTGCTCAGATGCTGCAATGCTATATAAACAGGATGAAGATGGTGATTTTGTTAAAAAATTATTTAAGCTGATTAGTGATAAAGATTGTGCAGAAGATTTGATAAAAAAAGGCAAAGCAAGAGCAAAGGACTTCAGCTGGGAGAGAACTGCAGACAAAGTGATGGGTGTGTATAAGAAACTAAAATAAAGAAATAGCTAACACTAAGACTATTTGACACTATTGAAGTTTAACAGTAAAAGGTGTATATTTGATGTGTTAAGTTTGAAGAGTGGTAACAGTTTAGGTAATTTAAATTAATTTTTTTAATATGCAGACATTTTTAAGAAAAAAAAGACAAACAGGACTTCGAAGTCAGAAGCAAAATGGGGCTTTTTATAAGAAAAAAATCTTTTGGGTTTTTGCTGTTATTGTTTTTGCTATTTTATCTATAGGAGGGGGTTTCTTGTATAAATCAGGAAGCGTTTTAAGTAAAATATCAGGAGGCAATCAATCAGCCCTAAAAAGTCTTTTGGGTGTTGCTTCGGGAGACGAAATAAAGCAAGAGGGCGATGGAAGAACTAATATATTGCTTTTGGGAGTAAGAGGTACAAACATTCTAGGAGGAGATCTTTTGTCTGATGTTAATATGGTAATTTCTTTGAAGAAAGATGAAGACAAAATTGCTTTAGTTTCAATTCCGCGGGATTTATACGTAAAAATTCCAGGATCGGAAAATTCTTCAAAAATAAACGCTATCCATGCATATGGTGAGCAGGGTGAAAAAAACGAAGGTCTGGATCAGATGAAAAAAATCGTTGGTGAGATAACTGGTATGAACATTCACTATGCTGCCTCAATTAACTTCACTGGGTTCAAGCAACTTATAGATGCAGTTGATGGCGTGAATGTTAACTTGGAAACACCATTTTATGAGGTTTCTCAGTTTGTTCAAGGGAATGAATGTGGAGGAGAATTCACTCTGCCAGCAGGAGATAATCACCTAGATGGGGAGACTGCACTTTGTTATGTTAGGGCAAGAGAAAATACCTCTGATTTTGACCGAGCTAAAAGGCAACAAGTTGTTTTACAGTCTCTAAAAGACAAAATGATTTCACTCGGAACACTAACTGATTTTGGAAGAGTTGGAAAGGTATTGGATGCAGTTGGGGAAAATGTCAAAACTGACATGCCACCAAGTGAAATGAGAGGTTTCTTTGATGAATATGTGGGAATGCAAAATGCTGAAATTTATCAAAGAGTTCTAGAGAATACAGAAGAAGGTTTGTTGACAGTGCCTGATGATATACAAGGAGCGGGATATGTTCTTGTACCAAGAGCTGGTAGGGATAATTATTCAGAAATCCAGGATGTTTGTAAGAATATTTTTACAATTGCAAGACAAAGTGATGTTGATCCAGTAAATCAATACGCTAAACCACAAAGGAAAATTAGAACTATCCCTGTTGAAGTTACTGGTTCGGTTGATGCTTCTAGTGGTTATAAGACAAAAGTGACTCAAAAGATTTTCCAGATTGAAATAGAGGGAAGCTACAGTGAGAATCAAATTACAATTGATCTTAGTAAATTGAGTAAAATAAAAGAGACTGGAACTACTAATTTTAAGATAGAAGACCTAAATATTCCTGAAGGAACGAAGGTGATTTCACACACTGGAACCAAGACTGTTTTGAAAATAGAAACATCAAAGTAAAAAATAACCCCAATCCATGAGGGTAAATAAACCCAAGCTATCAATTGTAATCACATCATATAAAAACACTGAGTTACTTCGACTCTGTTTAGAGTCAATTCAGAAGAACATTAAAGACTTAGAGTACGAAGTGATTGTTGCAGACAGTAGTACTGAAGAAAAAACATATGATTTATTCAGAGAAGGCTTTAGAGATGTTATTTTTATACCAAATCTAAAAAACAAAGGCTTTGGGGGTCTTGTTAATCAAGGTCTTAAAAAAGCTAAGGGCGAATTTTTGTTTATTATAAATGCTGATATAATAATTAAAGACAGCGCTGTAAATAAACTGTTTAAGTTTATTAAGGATGATGATACGGTTGGTATTGTTGCGCCTCAATTGATTAATTTTGATAATTCGGTACAGCAATCTTGCTTCAAATTCTATTCACCATTAACAGTTTTTTACAGAAGGACCTTTCTGGGCAGGATGAAATTTGCCAAAAAACATCTAGAGAGATTTTTGATGAAAAAGGAGCAAAAATTAAATAAACCTTTTACTGCAGATTGGGTGATGGGAAGCGCTATGATGACGAAAAGAAGCATTGTGGATTTAGTTGGTCAATACGACAGACGATATTTTATGTACTTTGAAGACGTAGATTGGTGTAGGCGTTTTTGGGAGAAAAAATACAAGGTAGTGTACAATCCAAACATAAAAGTTTTTCATTATCACGGAAGGCAAAGTGCTAGCAAGAATGCCTTGAATTCAGTTCTGTTTAATAAGTATACCAGGGCTCATATAACAAGTGCTATCAAATATTTTGCTAAGTTTATGGGCAAAAAAAATCCACACGATGAATTTAATCAAGAAAAATAGCTAAAAATATGCAAGAAGAAAAGAAAGAGAACTCTGAGTCAACAGAAGTTGAAAAAAATACTGAATTTTCAAAAGAAATAAAAACAGAAAAAGATGTTTTGCCCAACAACTCGGATGGAAATACTTTGAGTTCAATTCATAAAATTTCAACAAAAAAGAATTATTTTGGGACAGTTCTTTTGATAGTAATTATTTTTTTGGTTGGCTTTCTTTCTGGTAGTAAATTTTCAAAAGGAGACACAATATCGAATAAAATTTCAACTATTATAAATCCCTCAACAAAATCAAATATTTTTTTAGGAAATGATGAATTGATTCCTGAAAATGATGATTTTAATATTTTTTGGGAAGCTTGGAGGCAGATGGATGACAAATTCGTAGATGTTGAAAAGTTAGACAAGCAAAAAAGAATATACGGTGCAATTAAGGGCATGGTATCGGCAGCAGGCGATCCATATTCTTCGTATATGGATCCGCAAGAGGCTAAGGATTTTAACACTGATATGATAGGTAGTTTCGAAGGCATTGGCGCTGAATTAGGAATGAAGAATGGTATGTTGACGGTGATTGCTCCTTTGGAAGGCACGCCGGCAGAAAGAGCTGATTTACGTGCTGGTGACATAATAGTGAAAATTTTTGATGAAGTTACTCTTGATATGACCGTTGATGATGCGGTAAAAAGAATTCGTGGAGAGAAAGGGACCGTTGTTAAGCTTACCGTTGCCAGGAGCGAGACAGGAGAGACTATCGAAATTGAGATTACCAGAGGAATAATTGAACTGGAGAGCGTCAAATATGAAAAGAAAGAAGGAAATATCGGATATATAAAAGTTTCTAAATTTCTTGAGAATACAGGAGAAAAATTTGATAAAGCAATTAGTACTGCGATAATTGATGAAGTTGAAGGGTTGGTTATTGATGTAAGGAATAACCCTGGGGGCTTCTTGAATGTTGCAGTTGATATGGCTTCAACATTTGTCACAAAAGGTGAAGTTGTGGTTTGGGAGGAAGAAAGGAATGATGACAAAACTCCTTTTAGGGCTTTGGGCAAAGAAGATAAACTGCTAGATATGCCAGTTATTGTGCTTATGAACGGGGGAAGCGCTAGCGCTTCAGAAATTCTTGCTGGGGCACTGAGGGATATCAGAGGAATTAAATTGGTAGGTGAGAAAAGCTTTGGAAAAGGCTCAGTTCAACAAGTTGTGGAACTGAGTGATAAGTCAAATTTAAAAGTCACAATCGCAAAATGGTTAACGCCAAAAGGAACTTCTATTCATGAGCTTGGTCTTGAACCAGATGTTGAAGTCAAGATGACAAATGAGGATTATGAAAACAAGAAAGATCCTCAACTAGAAAGAGGATTGGAGGAATTGAAAAAAGAGATTACGAAATAAACTGATGAAGAAAAAGATTGTGACAATAGGCGGAGGCACAGGAAGTTTTGTTTTGTTATCAGGATTGAGAGATTTTGACTTTGATATCAGCGCAATTGTTTCCATGGCCGACGATGGGGGTTCAACGGGTCGTTTGCGAGATGAATTGGGCGTTTTGCCACCAGGAGATGTAAGGCAATGTCTTGTTGCTCTAAGTGAGCAGCCCCTTATTTGGAGAGACTTGTTTAATTATCGGTTTGAGGCTGGAGAATTAAAGGGTCATGCTGTCGGCAATCTTTTTCTTTCTGGCTTGGAAAAGATGAAGGGTGATTTCTCCGAAGGACTCGATGTGGCAATGAAAGCGTTGAATGTTAAGGGAAAGGTTATCCCAGTAACAAGAAGCAATGTTAATCTACAACTTAAGCTTAAAGATGGGAGTATAATTTCAGGAGAGGCTGAGATAAATAAAAACAACAACATAGAGTCGGTGGGTTTGAAAAAAATATGCCTAAAACCTTTTGCTAGAGCAAATCAGAAAGCAATAACAGCAATAATGCAAGCAGACGTAGTTGTTATTGGGCCAGGAAATCATTATTGTAGCATCATCCCTAACTTGTTAGTAAGCGGAATTTCCAAGGCACTACTTGAAACAAAAGCAAGGATTGTTTATGTTGCAAACTTAGTTAATAAAAAGGGACATACGGAAGAGTTTTCGCTAGAAGATTATATAAATTCAATAAATGAATTTATTGGCAAAGAGCGGGTAGATTATGTTATTTTTAACACACAAAAACCAACACCTTTGCTGCAAAGGAAATATGAAAAAAGAGGGGAAGGTATTTTACAATTTAAAAAACCTTCCAACGAGAAAAAACGAAGACACAAAATCATAACGTCACATTTGTTGGGCAAAGAGCAAGAATATAGCAAAGCAGATAAAATCTCCCACGTAAGATCATTAATTAGACATGACCATAAGAAGCTGGCAAGAGTAGTAGAATACATAGTCAATCTTACTGATTATAAAGATATTATAAAAAAAGTTATATAATGAAAAGCCAATCAACATTGACGGAAAAGTTTTTTTCGTTTATGCTGAATTTTGTAGTTTAAGTTTTGTAGTATTATTGAAAAACAACAATGCACCATTAGCTCAGTTGGTAGAGCAGTCGCCTCTTAAGCGAACGGTCGCAGGTTCAAATCCTGCATGGTGTACAATATTCACAATCTTGTGGGATTATTATATGCGCCCGTAGCTCAATTGGATAGAGTATTTGACTTCGGATCAAAGGGTTGCAGGTTCGAGTCCTGCCGGGCGCACCAGGGGTTAGTATTGCGTATTTAGTATGGAGAGTGAAAACGGTTTATTGCCGTTTTTTTGTTTTAGTGGGTGAGGATTTTTGCTAAATTCTTTAAGCAAAGGTAAAATGGAGGTGGGTCCCAGTCAGATAATGTCTAACGGGATAAATATTTAAATACATATCTAAATACCCACCCAATAAAATAAAACAAAAACATGGCAATCAGAAAAGCAGAAGAAAAAAATATCCGAAAGCTTTGCAAAATTGGCAAACAATCAGTCGGCCTGACGCTTCCCATCGAAGATGTGCGTGAGTTGGGATGGAGAAAGAAACAGAAGCTAGTAGTGAAAAGAGTGCATGGTGGATTTATGATTAAAGATTGGAGAGGATAAATTCATGACAAGTAGAATGTTCGGAGCTTAAATCAAGAGGATTCAATTTCTAATGATTTAATTTTCAAATAAAAAACACTTTAACGCAAAATGCAACCAATGAATCGGGCTACCCGCCTGAACCAGTACGGGCAAGCAAGCCCGCTCCAGCGCGAAAAACCGCCATATGTCTGTACACATTGCAAATCCGTCTTGACACAGCAACAAATATGTTTTAATCTTCTATGTTAACCAAGTAGTACATATTAAGGGACGTAAGTCCACCAACACAAGGAGTTATATTATGTCAAAAGCACAAGTAATCCTTAAAAAAGGTGACCGTTTTTCTTTTTTACAGGAAAACAGCGAAAAAAGAGGAACAGGTATTTTTCTGGGAAATGGAAAAGCTCTCTTGGTGAAGGGAGATGACGCATTGACTGGCTGGAGCTTTGAAAGAACTTCTATTATTCCTGGTGATTTGTTGCCGATCGAAGATGATAAGAGTTTGCATTATGATATCAAACTCATCCTGAAAGCCGTGTCATACGTCATTTCTGATTGACGACATTTTGGGGCAGGAATTATGAGTAGGGGTTGTTTATTAGTACAACCCCTACTTTTTTGTTGGATTAAAATCAAAATCTCTTTTGAAAAACATTATTTTTTGAACTTGCTAGTTTTTGAAAAGCAAAGATGCTACAATTAAGTTAATGTAATAAAATAAATTTAAAAATATGAAAGTTTTATTTTTTGAAGCACAGGAAGAATTTCAGGATTTTATCCAAGATAGATTGGCGGGACATGAAATTAGTTTCCACAAAGAATTAGCCAATGAAGCGCAAGTCAGTGAAAATGACTATGCAAACGCAGAAGCTATTAGCGTTTTTATATATTCCAAAATATCCAAAGATGTTTTGGATAAATTTCATAACCTAAAACTGATAGCCACTCGTTCAACTGGCTTTGATCATATTGATATGGAAGAATGCAAAAGACGCGGGATAAGAGTTGCAAACGTACCTTTTTACGGAGAGAATACAGTTGCTGAGCATACTTTTGCCCTGATTCTATCATTATCAAGACATGTACATAAATCCTATCTAAGAAGTAAAAGAAATAATTTCTCAATTGTGGGTTTGCAGGGATTCGATCTTCGAGGAAAGACCTTGGGGGTTATTGGAGTGGGACACATTGGGAAGCATATTATTAAAATTGCTAAAGGTTTCGGAATGAACGTGATTGCTTATGATAAATATCGAGACGAAATCTTGTCTGAAGTTTTGAATTTTAAGTACACAAACGACTTGAATGATGTATTAACGGCTTCAGACATCGTTTCTTTGAGCGTTCCTCTTAACGATGCTACTTTTCATCTGATAGGAAGTGAAGAATTCAAAAAAATGAAAGACTCAGCAATCTTGATCAACACTAGTAGGGGGGGATTGGTAGACACAGAGGCTCTATACGAGGCCCTGAGCAGTGGTAAAATCGCTGGAGCGGGCTTAGATGTAATTGAAGGAGAAGAGTCGATTCAGGAAGAGAGGGAGCTCTTGTCATCAGAAAAAAACACGGAGAGATTAAGGGAAGTTTTCCGAGATAAAGCAATTTTTGAAATGGAAAATGTTGTATTCACACCGCACAATGCTTTCAACAGTAGAGAAGCAATAGAAAGAATCTATGACACAACAATTGAAAATATAAATAGATTTGGAAAAGGAGAGGAAACGAATGTTGTTTCTTGACATGCACCCAGCTTATTTAGATAGAATGGTCATAAAAATTGGTATTTTTGTCAAAATACCTTTTGTAGGGCATTTTTATCAGTTACTAAAATAAACTCTTGTCAATTTTACTATTTATGATACAATGTTCTTTGTAGCAAACAGTTTGTTTGTTAATTGAAGATCATGGCGACTATAGTTCAATGGTAGAACGACGGTTTGTGGTACCGCTAATGAGGGTTCAATTCCCTCTAGTCGCCCATAACTTAAAAGCAAAAACCAAAAAATAAAAATGTCTTCAAAAAAAACAAAAGAGATTTTGCCACTAAATTTTTTTATTGTAGTAGGAACAATCTTCTTTTTTTTGTTTTTTATTACAACAACACTTAGCATCAGGCAAATAAAAAACAAGAATTTTGAGGCAAAAATAGTTAAAAAAGATCAAAAAGCGGAAGGAGTGGGGCTATTAAAAATGGCAACTCCCAAGGAGGCAAAAGATCAAAAAAAAGAGGGCCAAGAAATTAAAGGCTTTTTATTGGCAATTTCTCCCGAGGAAATTATTTTGGAGGCTTGTGAGTCGGAAAAAATAAAAGGTGATAGAATTTTGGCCTTTGCTCTTGATTTAAAAACGTTATTTATCTTAGACAATAAAACAAAAGAAAGTGCCGATGATGTTACTGGTGCTTTGGAAGATTTAGAAATTGGACAGATGATCTCTGTAAGAGAAACAAAAGAAGAAATTGGACGCAAAGCAAAAACAGTCCGGATATTTCAATAAAAATAAAAAGGAATATACAAAAAAACAAGGTTGTTGATACCTTGCTTTTTTACTCCAAAGTATTTACAGAATGCTTATTTTTCCAGCTTAGAGTTTAAATATTCTATAGCACCCTGCAATCCACCTAAATCTCCCAATTTTGCAACATTCAATTCTGGAATTTGAGGATATATTGTAAGTTTTTCTTTGAAAAGTCCTCGAAGTTTCTCGATGGAAATTTTATTCATTAAGGATCCACCCAGGATGATCATATCGGGAGACCAGTGAACCGCAGAATTTGCTAATCCAATTGCTAAAAAATCTGTGATATTGTCCCAGAATTCCACATCATCAATCGCTTCTGGCAACTCTCCAGTTCTTTGTTTGATATAACTTCCTCCAATTAGGTCCTCTAGTCTTCCTGGCTTTTTACATCCAGGACAAAGTGTTTGTGTAGGGTCAATGATCTGATTGCCTGGTTCAAAGCCAAATTTATTTGGTGCAATTCTGCCATAAGTGAGAAGGGATCCTCCAACGCCTGTGCTAATTGTGTAATAAGCAATTAGTTTTTCTTTATAGTCTTCGATTTTAGAGGCTTCAGCAAGCCCAATGATTGATGCATCATTTTCCATAAAAACAGTTGATTGGAGCTTATTTTTGAGCTCACTAGACAAAGACCTTCCAGCCCAACCAGAAAGAGACTTGTCAACGTTTTGATAGGAAATTGCCACACCAGTTTTTTCATTATCCAAAGGAGCTCCAATCCCGCCACCAATTGCTGTTATTTCCTCTCCATTTAAGAGCCTGTTACTAGCAGAAATAATCATTTCTACGCCCCTTTCAAAATCTTCAGGAGTAGTAAAAATTTCATACTTTAAAACAGTTTTTTTATCTTTTGAAATAGCTACTCTAGTTTTTGTTCCACCAATATCAAATAATAGGTACATATTTTAGATTTTAAGCATTAAATAACTTACATATTGTGACTTTTTTTATAATCATTCCATTGGCGAACCGACCAGTTGTCCGGTTTTATTTTTAGAAGCTCAGTCTCGTGGTACTTGGCTGGATTATCATAAATACTATCGAACGTATCTTCAAATAATAATTTGCCATCTGCGCTTGTCACTATTTGTTTGAGTTTAACTTTCAAAATTCCCTCCGAAGTTCTCTCGGTGACTGTTGGGCCTTCCATTTCTACTTTTCTGCCATCGGATTCTCCGAAGAAATCAAAGACCAGTTTATTTCCTTCAATGGAAGATTGAAAGAGGATATAATTAGGGGTGTTGTTAATAAATCTCAAATCAGGCTTTGGAAGATATATTGTAGCATCAGTTCCTTGCGGACTATAGTATTCAACGGGGTAGGAATGATTTTGCCGCTCAGTTATTTTTAAACCAGCGTTTAGAGCGGCCCTGAAAACTGTTGTGGACACTTGACATACACCGCCACCATATTCCGGAATCGTCTTGTTGTCTCTAATTACAAGCTCTTCTTTATAGCCGGTTTCTTTTTCAACTGGACCTAAAATTGTTACAAAAGAAAATTCTTCACCAGGTCCTAATAAAATCCCATTGAATTTATCAGTTGCAATGTTAATATTGAAAATTCTATTTTTTGGTGAACCGGCAAAATTTGATTCACCATGACCAATTTGTTCGCTTATTTCTAAATTATCGAGGGTTTCTTTGGAAATCTTTGGTTTTTCTTCTTTTATTGGCAATTGGAAAATTTTCCCTTTTTCTGGATTTTGTAATATCGTCAAAATGAGATTGTTGGTCTCATTTTCATCAAGCGAAAAGCCAGATTCTGCCGGAGCAACAATTGTTAGTTTTCCTTTGGGTTCAGTAATTGCTTTCTCATTAATAAGTGTTTCTGTGGCGTCTATGTTTTTTTCAAACTCCATTTTTATCTTAGCATTTTTTGGTGCAGAAACTATTTCCTCGCTTAGATTTGAAACAAAATCAGTGACCTTATTTTTGTTTATTTTCAAAACAGCACCCTTTTTGAAATGCCCAATAGATTTTGTTGCGCTGGTCAAATTGCAAACAGAAAGGTAATTATCGACGGGGGATTGTCCCGTATAAGAAGATAGAAAATTGTAGTCCTGACAAAGGTCGCTGCTTTCTATTTCGGAAGAATATTCCTCTTCCAGTGAAAAGCGTACTTTCCAGTTAGAAAAATCTACCGGTTTAAAAGGGAATTTCTCGTCTTGAAATTGTAAAACAAATTCTGTTTCCAAATATTCTTGCAAGCGTGAATTATCTGTGAACAACAACTCATCATTTGTTGTCATGGCAGTATTTAGGGGTTGATTTGAATATCCAAAAACACTTACCAAAGGAAGGGCAAGAAGGAGTGTCATTAAAAATATTCTGTTTATGCTGAAATTCATATATCTAGAATAAACTAAAATAGATATTTCTCAAGTCTAAGATTGGCAAAAATATTGCACCATAATAAATTGGGAGATAAAAGCCAGCTTGTGGCTGGCTTTTAATATAAAAAGTTTAAAATCAGTTCTCTAGAAGCCGCGGACTTGAATTTTTCTGGTTTTCGTTGTGTCAGCCTTTGGCAACTTTAGTGTTAAAATTCCATTTTTCATTGTTGCCTCTGCTTTATCAGCAACAATTTCCACAGGGAGAATTACACTTCTTGAAAATGGTCCCCAATAACATTCTTGATAGTAATAGTTATCGCCAGAAATTTCTTCATCTTGTTGTCTTTCTCCTCTGATTGTAACCATATCATTATTAATATTCACGTCAAGATTCTCTGGTTTCACCCCGGCAATTGTTGATTTAATAACAATATCATCATTGGTTTGATAAACATCAATTGTTAGTTGTCCTTCTGACTCAATTGGCTGTTCAAATTCTTGTTGTTGTGTTTGTTGCATAGGTTCTTTTTGTAAATATTGTTGTTGAATTGGTGCTGAAACTGTTTCTTCTTGTTGTTCAGGGAATTCGTACATATCTTCCTCTTGAGATTCAAATTGTGTTACGAAACCTCCCTCTGGTGACTCTTGTAATTCCAATTCCTCAAATTGATCTTCGTCCGTAATTTTTTTGATGCCAGTTAGCTTTTCAAAAAAGGATTTCTTTTGTTTTGTCATTTTCTACTTTTATTTTTTATAATCCTTCAAACCCTTAGGTTAGATAATCTTAACGATGGTAACATTATAACATATATGGATAAAAACTGACAATAGCAATAACATAAATGCATATACGCTAAAGCGCTTCAGAAGAATTAAATTAGTTGCACTGGTTAGTATTATAGCAGATAATATATGTACAATTGTTGGGTAAAAAGCTTCTATCGGAAAACTTGTTTGTCTGAAAAAAATCAAAGAAAGCTCAAAAAAACTAAAACCCAAACCCAAAAAAATAGGGAAAATAATTAACTTTAGAATTTTTGGAAATTCCCCCAAGGAATGTGTTGAGAAAATGAAGTAAATAAAGAAAAATTTAACAATTTCTTCTATAGAAGCCAATAGTGAGATGCTAATGACGGTTTCATTGTTGGCAAATTTCAATGGGACTAAAGTCATTAAAACCAAGGACAGAAATCCAGAGATGATGCCGAATACAAAGAAGATTAAGATCGTTTGCAATGTTTTGATTTTCACTTTAGGTTTTGTTTTTATTTTTTTGATCAGATCCTCTATTTTCTATGAAAGTTGTTTGATGAAATTCTCTGTTTTTTGGATTTTTTCTTTTGCGGATTCAACTTTTTTTCTCTCTCTTGTGATGACTTCCTTCGGAGCATTTTCAATAAAAGATTTATTTTTAAGCTTCCCCTCAATTGAAACGAGATACTTTTTGGTATCAATAAGTTCTTTTTCTAAGCGAATCCTTTCTTTTTCAGTATCAATCAAACTGCCCAGAGGAATGTAGATTTCAATTCCATTTTGTGAAATATAAACAGAGTTGTGAATTTTATTTCCGCATTCTTTGATTGTTAATTTCTCAACTCCAGTACGCAGGCTTTTTATGAGCATTTCCTGAGAACGAATAAATTCCGTCTGTTCGCCTGCATAAATAACAACTTCAATTTTTTTGCCTGGTGAAACATTATATTCGGCACGAATGTTTCTAATCGCAGAAATGATCCCTTTCGTTTTATTAAAGAGATAAAATTCTGAATCATCAAAATCACCAAGAATATTATCATATTTGCTCGTTGAAGGCCATTTTTCTATTAAGAGTAAAGAGCTATTGAATTTTTCCCAAATAGTTTCTGTTACAAAAGGAATAAAGGGATGCCAAAGTTTCAAAAGGTCTTTTAAGACAAGCGTTAAAATTTTCTTTTTTTCTGTACTATTGTCGAATTTTGTTGCCTCCAGATACCAATCAGCAAGCTCATTCCAGGAAAAATCTCTTAAAAGTTCAGTTGCTTTGGAAAATCTATAGGCTTTTAAGTCAGAACTAACCTCCGCAATCAGACTTCTGGTTGCTTCTAAAATGGCTTTATCGGGTATTGTCAGGCTTGATTTATCAATAGAAGCGTCATCGACCTGGATTGTTTGAATGATGTATCTTGAAATATTCCAAAGCTTGTTTACCATGTTTCTTAGGCTCTCAATTTTTTCTTCAGAAAGTCTAATGTCTTTTCCTGGTGTGGACCCTATAATCAAGGATAGTCGTGTTGCATCTGTTCCAAATTTTACAATCATATCGAGTGGGTCGATAACATTTCCTTTTGATTTAGACATCTTTTTTCCATGTTCATCAAGAATGAGACCATGCAAATACACATCTTTAAAAGGAATATCTCCGATTGCATAGGTAGTCATAATAATCATTCTAGCCACCCAGAAAAATATAATATCATAACCAGTTTCCAGGACATTGGTGGGATGAAAGTTTTTGAAATCAGTGGAATTAATTTTAAGTTTTCCGTCTACAATTTTCATCTGATCAGGGTTTTCCGCAAGGGTTGAAAAAGTCCACATCCCTGAAGAAAACCAGGTATCAAGAGTATCTTCGTCCCGAACCCAATCTCCATCATCAGGGGCACTTTCTCCTACAAAAATTTCTTCGCCTTTATACCAAACAGGAACTCTGTGTCCATACCAAATTTGTCGAGAAATGCACCAATCTCTTAGGTCGTTCATCCAGTTGAGATAGTTTTTCTCAAAACGTTCAGGGACGATATTTATCTTTTCTTTTCCAAAAACACCACCTTTAATGGCCTCGGTACTAATTTCCTTGATTGATTTTCCATCCAAACTATCAGTTTTTTTATTAACATTAATAAACCATTGTAAGGAAGGAAGCGGTTCAATTACGGTGTCACAGCGATAGCAAAGAGAGAGTTTATGTTCATAATTCTCTTCTATGTGGTCAATTAAACCCATTTTTTGCATATCTTCAACAATAGCTTCTCTGGCTTCAATTGTGGTCATTCCTGCATATTTTCCACAATTTTCCATCATTTTCCCATCTTCGTTTATGATTTTTTTTGTAGGAATATCATGTCTTAACGCCATTTCACTATCAATAAAGCTATGCGCGGGAGTTACTTTTACAGCACCAGATCCAAATTCTGGATCAACTGAACGATCCGCAATCACCTTGACTGTAAACTTCCCGAGTACACCCTGAATTTCATATTCTTTTCCCACCATTTTCTTGTAGCGTTTATCGCCAGGGTGGACCGCAACTGCTGTGTCACCAAGTTTTGTTTCTGGTCGGGCAGTTGCAAGCACGAAAGGGCCATATTTTAGCCAATAAAGTTTGCCAGTCTCCTCTTTGTATTCGACTTCATCATCAGCTAGTGTGCTGTGGCAACGAGGACACCAATTAACCACACGCTCTCCTCGATAGATCAGCCCATCTTCATACATCAGTTTAAAGACCAAGTTCACAGCTTTGTTTCTGGTTGTATCTAAAGTAAAAGCTTCTCTTGACCAGTCGCAAGAAGAACCTATTTTTTTAATTTGATTTTCGATAGTATCGTGAGAATTTTGTGCAAACTGATCAACTCGGGCAAGAAATTTTTCTCTGCCCAAGGAGTGTCTCGAAAGACCTTCATCCTTGATGATTTTTTCAACCTTAGTCTGTGTTGCAATAGCGGCATGATCAGTGCCGGGCAGCCAAAGTGTTCTAAAGCCATTCATTCTGTGAAACCGTATTAAAATGTCTTGATATGCTAACATCCCAGCATGTCCCATATGCAAAGTCCCTGTAACATTTGGCGGGGGCATCACAATAGAATATTTCTCTGCATTTTTTGAGAGATTAAGATTATCAGGATTAAATGCACCCGAAGATTCCCATTTTTGATAAATTTTTTGCTCATAATCTTTTGGGATATAAGCTTTTTCAAATTCCAGATTATCTTTTTTTGACATTTCTATGTGAAGTTAAAACTAGTTACCTTTTGCTGATTTTTTTGGTTTATTTATCCTAGTAATCTTAGCCGATGAGTGAAAAAATGCAAGACAAACCCAGAAAATAAGGATTCCTTGAGGTAGTGTCCAAAAATAATGGTCTGCAAAACCAAGCACTAAAAAAGCAAAGAAGCATAAAATAAATGGGTTGTGAAGCCTTCCAAAAAAACCCTTTTTGAAAATTTGCCCTAAGTGAACAAGGAGATAAAGAAATAGCGCCAAGCCAATTAATCCAACTTCACTAGCAATTAAAAGATATAGGTTGTGCACCGGTTGTTGGGCCCAAGAGGTAATTTTCTTAGAAGCTTTTTCTTTTTGAAAAGTAACAAAGTTCCCCATACCAACTCCTTGCAACGGATGTAAGACGATCTCAGAGTGGGCTGTTTTTAGGTACTCCACGCGCAAATTTATAGAATTGTCATTCGCACAATGGTTAAAGCAAATACGAGGTGAGAGGGTGTTATAGGAAACAAAAAGCAATGAAAAGAGCAACAATATACTGAAAGTTCCTTGTAACACTCTTGGTATATAAAAATGCTCATAAATTTGTCTAAACACCAAAAAAAACTTCTCTTTATGAACGATTATAAGAATTAGTATAAAAATAAATAACACCAGAATTACGGAACGAGAATAAGAAAAAACAATACCAGTAATAATTATAGCCAGAGAGCTGGGCAAAAAAATATTTAAAACCTTAGACTTTTTTGAGATATTGGCATAGATAACAAGCCAAATTCCGGCCGCAAAGGCAAGTAGTAAAAAAGCCGCAAAAACATTGGGGTGGGGGAATGTTCCGTATGCTCTGATTATTTTACTTCCAGCCACTTCAAACTTAGCAACACCAGGAATTGTATTTGCAATGGTGCTTTCCCCAAGAAGCTTTAAGCCAATTGATTTTTGAAAAACGAACTGTAATATACCAATAACACTTTGAATTACCCCTGAAACAAGTAAGGCAAAAGAGGCATAAATAAAAGATTTTCGCTTATATTCAAATACCTTGCGCAAGACTAAGAAAGTTAAAATGGCCATTAAAATACGACTTGTTACATAGGCAGCAACTAACAAGTCTGTTGCAAAAAAAACAGAGAAAACTAGCCATACAATAAACAAAGAAAGGGGGTTTTTAAATAATTTTAAATAATTTTTCTCCTTAGAAATAGGTTTTTTGGAGAAAAATATTTCATAGCAAAGGGATAAAAATAACAAAAGAAAAGAAATATCAAAAAAAAAGAGTGAAAATGAGACATTTTCACGGAATCCATCAATTTGTTGTATCTGATCAAAATTGAAAATAGTCCTGATATTAAAAGGAATTGTCGCTAAAAAAAGCAACGCAGATAGTAGAGGTGCGTATCTTAAAGTTTTTTTTATGTTCATTTTTATCGAAGAGTTTTTATTTTAAATAAATTCCAAAAAAGAATGTTTTTCCGCTATATATATATTCATTTTTATGCCAGAAAAAATCTTTCAATTCTTGCACCTGAAGTATAAAGTATTGGCCCTGGAAGTTCAAGTTTACAAAACACTTGCCAAATATTTGATTTTATGCTATATTATAATAATTTCGAAATTAGGGTAAAAGAAAGTCTAAATTTTTTAATTTATAGTAAAGTGGAATTGGTAAATTTTGTTAAGAGCACTTTCAAGGAAACCGCGATTACTTTAGCAACTGGAATAGTTGCTTTTGCATTACTTCTTGTTACAACATTAAATTTTACATTAGCTGCAGCAACTTTGCTGTTGTTTGTTTCAGTTGCTGTTTTTCAAAAAAGCTTTTCGAGGGGTTGGCTTTTTCTTTTTTTGATCGTAATTATGTTCCCTTCGACTAAAATAACGCCACATGTTGCAACTATTTCAGATATTCTTTTGACCCTGCTTGCGGTTATAGGCTTAATTTCTATTGTTTTTGAAAATGTAAAGGTCTCTTTAAATAAGTTGACTTTTTATTTTTTATTACTACTAATATCGGGTGTAAGTATAGTATTCTTTGGAAAATATTTTGGGGTTGAAATTGACAGTAGTGTTTGGTCGCTCAGCTTTTCAATTCTCTTCTATTGGTTAACTTTGACAACCTTTCATTATTTTTTTCAAACACAAAAGCGTTTAAAAAGATTTTTTAGCATTCTTATAACCGCTGGCGTTGCCCATTCGCTTTTTGGGATTATAGCTTTTTTTACCTCATGGCAATCCTCTAGTGGATTAGGAATTTCCACCGGTAAAGTTCAAAATTTAATTTTTTCCTCTGTTAAATGTCAAATAAATGGATTTTTAGGTGATGGATTTATTTTGAGGATTGGGGCAAATGCTCTTGCGCCACTGCTTTTAATTTCAATTACGATTACAATTGGAATGTTGATAAGCGCTAAAAAAAGAGCAAAGAGAGTCAGACCACTAAGTATAATTGAGGAAAAGGCGAAGCTTTTTGATTCTGCATATTCAATCGAGAGAGCCAATTTTTTGAAAGAAAAGTTGTTTCAAAAGATAAAAGAAAGTTTTGTGCGTGAAAATATTTCCAAATTTTTGCGAAGCAAGGCAATGTTGAGCTTGTTGTTAATAGTTCAGGTCATAGCACTCATATTAACTTTTTCATATGTAGCATTAATTGCTCTAGGGATTGGTCTTTTTATTATAGGAATACTTTTGAGAAATGCTCGTCTGATTTCAGTAACGGCAAGTTTTTTAATTGTTTTGACCTTGGTCTTGCCAGCTTTTCGTCCTATGGATACTCAGCAAAAGGACGGTTTGCAGAATTGGTTTTCTGGTTTTGAGCAAGTGAAACAAAATTTTATTTGGGGGAGTGGATGGAAGGTGGATAAAGAAAATCAAATTGGAAGTGAAGAGAGAATACATAATTCTTATCTAGTGATTTGGAACAATTTTGGTTTAATTGGAATAACAATCTTTCTGGGAGCCTTATATCAATACTTTAAGGATTTAAGGTCGGTATACATCCGATCTGATGGTGTAAAAAGGATTTGGTTAGTAGCAATTATAGCTATTTATTTTGAATTTTTGTTGATGGGCCTAACTAGTAACACGTTGTTATTTGGACCAGCAGCCTTAGTTTTTTGGGTTTTGTATGGAGCAGTACTTAATCTAAAACAGCGACAAATTATTTTTGGACTCACAGAAACAAGATTAATAAATTAATCCTAACCAAGGGTGGATATTTCTATTAAAAAGTTTAATTTAAACATATGCTAGATAATCAAGAAAAGAGACGTCAAAATAAATTTTTATTGAAATTTTGGGTTATCGCAATCATATTTTTGACAGGGTGGTATTTTTTCCTGCAAATAGGGGCAGATAAAATTGTTTCAATTAGCAAGGTTGCAAATTCAGTGGTTAATGTTTTGCCGATTGAAAAGGAAAGGAAAGAGGAACTCACTACGATTTTTAGTATAATTCCAGAAATAGCAACAAAGGAGGAGAAGACTTTTCTGATTTTGTTTCAAAACAATAACGAATTGCGCCCAGGAGGTGGCTATATAGGATCTTTTGGGATTTTGAAAATTAAGGGAGAAAAGGTTGTTGCAATTGACACACATGATACAAATATCTTTGATTCTGGGAGTGAGACAAAGATAAAACCACCTTTCCCAATGAAAGAATTTTTAAAAATTTCTGATTGGGAATTGAGGGACTCAAACTGGTCTCCTGATTTTGCAACAAATGCTACTCGCGCCGAAGAATTATATCATCTTGAGGGCGGAGAAGAACAGCTCGATGGAGTAGTGGCTATTTCAACAAAATTGTTACCTTCCTTTTTGGAAATAACGGGCCCAGTGGCGATTGCTGGTTTTCCTGGTGAATATAATTCTGAAAATGCCATTGAAAAACTTCAATATCAAGTTGAAAAGGGCTATGTGGACCAAGAGATATTAGAGGGAGAACGAAAATATATAATGAAAGATTTAGCAAAAGCAATTTTAGCAAAGGCTGAAAAAATAAGTCTTTCGAATAAAAAGAGCCTGCTTGAAAAAATGGAAAAACATTTGAATGAAAAAGATGTGATGGTTTATTTTAAGGACCCTGAGCTTCAAAAGAAAATCAAAAAGCTTGGCTGGGATGGAGATTTGAGGGACGCCGAAAAAGATTTCTTGATGATGGTTGATGCAAACTTAGCTTCATATAAAACAGACCAAGTTATAAAGCGTACATTTGATTATACAGTTGATTTCTCCCGTCAAAAACCACGAGCAACTCTAGATATCACTTATAGCCACACGGGAAGAGAGAGTACTTGGAATATTAAAGAGTATACTTCGTATCTAAGAATTTTTGTTCCAAATGAAAGTTGGCTAGTAACATCAGAAAACATTTCACAACTTAAATACGGCACGGAAAACAATAAGAAATTTTTTGGTGGAATTGTAAATGTTCCAATGGGGACGATAAGAACTGTGTCATTTGTTTATGATTTACCAGAAAACATAACCTTTGAAGATTATAAAATTCTAATTCAAAAACAATCGGGCATCCCTTCTGTTAAGGGTAAAATTAAGATTATTGATGAAGATGGGAAGGGGACTGGGTATGCTGTGGAGTTAAAAGAAGATTGGGAAATTAGCAGAAACGAATAAGACAAAAAATAGCAAAAAGATCTGGTTTTAAGAGCTAGATCTTTTTTGTTTATACAAAACTAGATTTTTGGAATGCTTTTAAAAATAAACTTCACGTGCTAAAATTATTTTACTTAACTAATTCTAAGATAAATAGCTAATGGATTTTATTAAAACAAAGCTTGGAGGAGCTTTCCTTGTTCAACCAAAAGTATTTGAAGATCACAGGGGTTTTTTCTTTGAATCATATTCCAAAAAAATTTTTGCAGAAAATGGGATTGTAGATGATTTTGTGCAAGACAATCATTCACTTTCAGTTGAGAAGGGCGTCTTGAGAGGGTTGCATTTTCAACTTCCACCAAATGCCCAGTCAAAGTTGGTTAGGGTTATTGCGGGCAGTGTTTATGATGTAATTGTTGACTTAAGAGAAGATTCCTCGACCTTTGGGAGGTGGGAAGGTTTTAAACTTTCTGCTAAAAACAAAAAGATGCTATATATCCCAAAGGGATTTGCGCATGCTTTTTGTACTTTGGAAGAAAATACGGAGTTTGTTTATAAGGTTGATAGCCTATATGCCCCAGAATCAGACAGTGGAATTGTTTGGAATGACCCAACGTTAAATATTCAGTGGCCACTTGATGAGGAGCCAATAATTTCTGAGAAAGATAATAAATTGCAAAAATTTAAAGATTTTAAAACGCCATTTAAAAAATAGTTTAAATTTAAAAAATAAATGAAGATTTTAGTTACTGGAGGTGCTGGGTTTATTGGTGCCAACTTTGTTCATTATTGGATAAAAAATAACCCAGAAGATGAGATTGTTAATCTTGACGCGCTTACTTATGCTGGGAATTTGGAAAATCTTAAAGACCTGGAAGACAATAAAAAGCATCGATTTGTTAAAGGGAGTATTTGCGATGCAGAATTTCTGAATAATCTTTTTAAGGAGGAGCAATTTGATTTGGTGATTCATTTTGCAGCAGAATCACATGTTGATCGCTCAGTGTTGAGCAGTAAAGATTTCATTGAAACAAATGTCAACGGCACAATGAATTTGCTTGATGCAGCAAAAAATAATGGAAATGTGAGATTTCATCATGTTTCAACCGATGAGGTTTTTGGCGCGTTAGGAATGAATGACAATCCATTTAATGAAAAGACTCCTTATGACCCGAGGAGCCCATATTCAGCTTCAAAGGCAGCATCAGATCATCTTGTGCGAGCATATTTTCACACGCACAAACTGCCAATTACAATTTCAAATTGTTCAAACAACTATGGACCCTATCAATTTCCAGAAAAATTGATTCCACTTTTCGTGACAAATTTGATAGAAGGAAAAAAAATTCCGGTATATGGAACAGGCGAAAACATACGAGACTGGATTCATGTAGATGACCATAACAGGGGAGTGGAGATGATTATTAAGAAAGGAAAAATAGGAGAGACTTATTGTCTTGGTGGGGCATCGGAGCGAACTAATATGCAAATCACTAATTTGATTCTAGGTCTTATGCAGAAAAATGAAGAGCAAATTGAATATGTTCAGGACAGAAAAGGTCATGATTTGAGATATGCAATTGATTTTTCAAAGGCAAAAAACGAACTTGGGTGGGAGCCACAAATTGATTTTGAAAATGGTCTTGAGGATACAGTGAAGTGGTACCAAAACAATCAAAATTGGTGGAAGAAAATAAAATCAGGTGAATATAAGGATTATTATAAAAAACAGTATAATAAATAAAAAATGGAGAAGAAACAAAAAGTTCTAATTCTAGGCGCCAAAGGTATGCTCGGAAAGGAATTAGTGAAAGTTTTTTATAAAGACGGAAAATATGATGTGCAGGCTTGGGACAAAGAGAATTTGGACTTGTTAAACAAAAAATCTGCCAAAGAAAATATCACGCTTGCAAAACCAGATTTAATCATCAATTGTGTAGCCTTTAACGATGTTGATGCTGCCGAAAAAGACGAAGAATCTTTTGAATTAGCAAAGGAATTGAATGGGGAAGTGCCGGGATTTTTGGCAGAACTTGCAAAAAATCTTGATGCGACTTTTATCCAATTTGTAACAGATTATATTTTTGACGGTGAGAAAGGGGAGTATACAGAAACTGATCCGACAACTCCAATTTCAAATTATGGTATTTCAAAGGTAATGGGGGAGGAGAACGTCAAGGCAATAGGAGAAAAATTCTATCTAGTACGAATCTCAAAGCTCTTTGGAGATCCTGGAATTTCCGAAGATGCTAAAAAAAGTTTTTTCTCTGTGATGCTCACACTTGCAAAAGACCGTGATGAGCTGAGTGTTGTCGATGACGAGCGTTCTTGTTTCACTTATGTTGTTGATTTGGCAAATGCAGTCAAAAAGCTCTATGAAGAAAAATATGAATATGGGATTTATCACTTGGTAAATGAAGGACCAGTGACTTGGTATGAAGGAGTTCTGGAGCTTTTCAAGATTGCAAAAGTTGAAAATGTGAAAGTGAATCCAGTCGGTGCCGATGCATTCCCAAGACCAGCAAAAAGAGCTTCTTCAACGGTGCTTCTGAACACCAAATTCCCAAAGTTGAGAAATTATAAAGGGGCAGTAGAAGAGTGGTTGGGAAATAAAGGCTAATATATTGCAAAGCTTAAAATATCAAAGAAAAAAGACGAAACCATAGTGGAAGTCGTCTTTTTTTGTACTCATTTCGAATTCTTTTTTGAAAAATTGACCGAAAGGATGAGGGTGTTATTATATAAGCATTGAAACTATGTCCCGCTAAGTTTCAAACAAAACGACCTAGCGGGACTTCAATAAAATTGGCAGCATACTTTAACAAGATATGCTGCCCTTTTTCTTTTCTATTTGCAAGGCAACGTTTTTAAAACTACAATAGGAACATAGCAGAAAGACTTATGTATTATTAAACCCAAGAAGTTTAATGCGAAAGTTGAAATGGATTTTCTTATTATTTATAATTGTTAGCTCTGTCTTTTTATACAAAAGAGTTTTTTATGAATTCCCAGACGACTGGTCAAAAACAACGCAGAAGAAAATTCCCATCGTCTATTCTGATAATTATGACATTACCTTGTTTGGCCTGCAAAGATTACACCCTTTTGACTCTGAAAAATATAGCAAGATTGCTTCTCAGTTAAACAACAAATTGGGAATTCCCAAAGAAAGTTTCCATGCACCAAAGAGAGTAGGGAATGATGATTTGCTTCTTGTCCATTCTCAAAAATATCTAGATTCACTTAATGATTCAGGCGTTGTTTCTCGAATCTCAGAAATGGGAGTCTTGAAAAATGTTCCCAATTTTATTATTCAAGAGAGGTTGTTGGATTCAATTAGATTCGCTACAGAGGGAACAATTTTGGGCGCAGAGCTAGCAATGAAAGAAGGTTGGGCAATCAATCTTGCGGGGGGATATCATCACGCCAAGGCTGAAAGTGGGGGAGGTTTTGGCTTTTTTGCAGACGTCCCAGTCGCCATTAAAAAATTATGGAAAAAGAACCCAAAACTCAAGGTTTTGATTATCGATCTTGATGCTCACCAAGGAAATGGAAACGAATCGATCTTTGGAAGTGATGATAGAATTTTCATCCTAGATATCTACAAGAGAGATAACTACCCTCGGGATGAGGAAGTTAAAAAATTTATTGATTTTGATCGTCCAGTTGGTAGTCTTAATAACGAGGAATACCTAGAGACTGTTTTGGAGAGTGTATCGTTGGCAATTAAAAACTCTCAGCCGGATTTAATTATCTATAATGCAGGGAGTGACGTTCTTTTAGGGGATGCATTGGGACAAATGAATATAACAAGAAAAGGAATGATAAAAAGAGATGAAATTGTTTTCGAATATGCCATGAAAAGTAAGATTCCAATTTTAATGGTGCTTTCGGGTGGCTATACTTCCGCAAGTGCTGAAATAGTTGCTGATTCCATTGAAAATATTTTAAGAAAAGTTTTGAAGAAGATTTGAAAATAGAAAAATATCAACAAAAGAACGCATTGTTATCGCTTCTAATTGACAATTCATCGACCTACTGTCATTATTAACCATGGTTTTAGTTATGTGCGTAGTCTGTGTTTATCTCGTCCTAGATGTTAAACTTTTTGAAAATGGAGGTCAATGTGAAAAGTAACGGTGAAAACGGAAAACCACTTTCAAATCAAAACAATGAGGTTAAGCAGGAGGTTGAGCAGCAAAGAAAAGGTGGTCGTGATCCCTATGACACCCATCCGCTTACTCTTATTATAACAGAACATCAGAAAACTCAACGAGAGGTCCGAGAGCTAGATCCATATGCCGTTAACTCCTAGGATAAACTCCTAGACTAGTTCCCCGATCGTAAATTCACGATAGGGGAACTTTTAAGTTATTTTCTATGTAGCCAAATTTTGGGTTTGAATAATATTAAAAAAACAAAATCAATTTTTAAACAAAACTTTCTTTTTTGTCTTAATTAGGATAAGATATTCTAATTAGTTCTTTGAAAAAGATTGGTACAAAACAATAAGTGGTAGGGTAAATTCTCAGATAAAATCAAGTTGGGGGAAAAAGAATGCAAGAGAGAAAAAGAATACAGTTTCAGTTACCAGATGTTGTCATAGATTCGCATTGTCATGGAAGGGGGGGGAATGAATCCCAAAAAACATCTCCAGAAAAAGTGATTAGGGAGGCTGGTTTGGCAGGAATCTCAAGCACGGTATTCATGCCGAATACGAATCCTCCCTTAATAGATAGAGGGAGTTTACTTTGGTATTTAAGAGAGATTGCTGAAGTTAAGGATAATTTTGGGATTCCGTATCCTCAGTATGTATATTTTGGAGTTACGGATACAAATCTCCCCGAGTGCGAAGATGCACTTGGAAATAAATCTGTAGTTGGGCTTAAAGTATATCCGAAGTTGAAGGGCGGCAAGACAGTAACGACTGGTTCTATAGGAGTCAGTGACATGGAAATCATTCGCGAGGCGATGATACTTACTGCCAAAAGCAAAAAAGTTATTGCAGTTCATTGTGATGATCCCTTGGTGATTCAAGTCGAGGGAAACACAGTTGAAGCAGAGGTTTCATATGTAAAAAAGATGATAAAAATTGCAGAGACTGTTCCAGATGCACGCTTGGTGATTTGCCATGTTTCATGCAGAAAAAGTGCTGAATTAATAATTCAAGCACAAAAAAAGGGACTGCAGATTGCAATTGAAGTCACTCCTCATCATCTATGGTTTGATGACGCTGGAAAAAACTGGGATCCAGATTTGCCAGCTGTTTTTTATCATTGCTTTAACAAGTTGAGACCAGCTGAAGATGTAGCCTTTTTGCTTGGTCTTCTGAAACGAGAAGATTTGATTATCTTTGTGGGGTCTGACAGTGCTTGTCATACTCGCAAAGGAAAAATTGAAAAAGGATTGGGAGGAATCCCTTCTAATCAAGAAATGGTTCCGGTAATTTTGACGCTGGCACATCAAAACAAAATTTCCGCCCAACAAGTTGCAAGACTGTTGTCATTCAACGTGGCTGACTTTTTTCGGTTACCCAAGGTCTCAAGAAAACTGAAGGATGTGGAATTATGTTGGCAAACAAGAGGAGTTTTGCCTGCCTACAACAATGGAAAGGTTGTGAATCCATGGGTAGGCTCGCGATTGCTAATGCCAGTGTGATAAAAACAATTAGAAAAGGAGTTAATGATATGTCTAATGAAGGAATTGTATTCCCAGGAAAGGGTGAAATTTCTAAGATTGTTGTTTCAACAGCGCTAGGAACAAGTGGTGGAGGAATTTTTCCTCACACGCTTCGTCCCGGTTACAAGAAATTCCTGAGAATAGTCAATAGTACTGGAACCACAATAATTACAAAATCGATGACACGTTTTTCTAGGAGGGGAAATTTCAACTTGAAAGATCCCCGAACCTGGAGATTTATTCAAAAGTTTGGAAACTGCAGTATGTTGAATGCTTATGGGCTTACGAATGAAGGAGTTGTTTCAGTGGCGGAAAAGATTTCAGAAAATATATGCCGAAACAAGGCCAACATAATTCCGAATCTTTACCCGGAGTTCGCAAAAGGAGAGGAAATTGCTATCAAAGAGATTCTAAGCTCGATCCGGATGTTAATCGCAACCGGAGTTCCTATTTGGGCGATTGAACTGAATTTATCTTGCCCAAATTCAAAAGAACAAATTGCTGACAATATGAAGATGTCAACGAACTGTATAATGGCTGTCAAATCAGAATTTCCTAACCTGATTGTAATCGCAAAAACCAGCATTGTGCACCCATTTTCTTTTTATCGTCAATTGGAGGATGCCGGAACAGACGTGATTCACGGAATCAATACGATTCCATATGAATTGCTTTATTACGCAAAAACATCCCCTTTAGCTGATGTCGGCGGCGGCGGTGTCTCTGGTGAAGCTGCTTTCTCGCGAGCGAAGAGTTACCTTTCGCAATTAAGAAAGGAGACCACACTCCCAATTATTATGGGGTGTGGAGTGACAAGTTGCGACGCCGTGAAGGAAATGCTCCTATTAGGCGCTAACTCAGTAAGTATTTGTACGCTGGCGCTCATAGACTCTGAGCTAGCCAGAAAGATTCTCAAGGTGTATAATTAAAAAGCACCTTAAGTAAGGCCGAAAACCCATTGTGGTGAGTAGGCTTTTATTTTTTATTTTTTTATGACATAAAATATAAACTAACCTTGAGTATTTGTGCTTTAAGTGCTAGAATTTAGATATAAAAAGCGGTTTTTGTAGATTGGATGCCGTTTATATAAAATATAAAATATATAAGAATGAATGTAAAACAAATTTATGATCTTGCGGTGAAGATTGGAATAGAGAATGATTTTAGAACAAAAGCTGAAATTAAAGAATATCTAAAACAAACCAGAGAGAACTTCAAGGCTTTGTCCGAAGAAGAAAAGCCTTATTTTGATAAAGAGAAATTAACCAATCCATATTCAGATTCAAGAATCCATTTTGATAATGGCAAAAAAGAAATTAAAAAAATATTAGCTGGAATTGATATATCAATGGGTGGGATTCTGCTAGCAAAAGAATTGGGAGTTGATTTGGTTATCAATCACCATCCGATTGGAAGTGCACTTGCAAATCTTGACGACGTGATGAACTTGCAGATTGATATTATGGAAAAATTTGGCGTGCCAGTTAATATTGCAGAAAAATTGATTAGTAAAAGAATTTCAGAAGTTACTAGAGGTATAAACCCATCCAATCACAACGTAACTGTTGACGCAGCAAGACTGCTAAATATAAACCTAATTAATGTTCACACCCCAGCTGATAATTGTGTGGCTCAGTTTATCTATAAGAAAATAGAAGAGGCAAAACCAAAATACGTAAAAGATATTTTGAAGGTGTTAAATTCAATTGAAGAATATCAGGAGGCAAGAAAGCAAGGGGTAGGACCAACTTTATTTGTAGGTGCTCCGAATAATCGTTGCGGAAAGGTTGTGCCGTCAGAGATAACAGGGGGAACAGAAGGCGCAAAAGAAATATATGCAGCTATGGCAAATGTTGGGATCGGAACTATTATTGGCATGCACCAAAGCGAGGCTCATCGGAAAGAAGCTGAGAAAGCTCATGTAAACGTGGTAATTGCTGGACATATCTCATCGGATTCAGTTGGAATGAATATTGTTTTGGATGAATTAGAGAAAAAAGGAATTGAGATTATTCCGTTCGCAGGGCTTACAAGAGTTTCGAGAATTAAAAAAATAAAGAAATAAATGAAATATATAAAACATATCCTAGAAAATGGAACGAGAGTTGTGATTGCACCGATGGACAGTGTGCAGACAGTTTCAGTTCAAATTTTAGTAGAAGCTGGTTCGAAATATGAAACCAAGCAAAACAACGGAATTTCACATTTTCTTGAACACATGATGTTCAAAGGAACTAAAAGACGACCAAACACAAAAGCAATTGCTGAAGAGATGGATAGTGTTGGCGGAGAATATAACGCTTTCACAGGAGAAGAACAAACTGGTTATTGGGTGAAAGTTCCAGTGCAACATTTTGAAATGGCACTTGATGTCGTGAGCGATTTATATTTAAATTCAAAGATTGAACAAAAGGAAATC
>JBFHIG010000002.1:0-131170 GCA_041596615.1 Candidatus Moraniibacteriota bacterium
GGTAAGTGTTAAAATATATAATAAAGCCTTGCCTGAGTATTTAAGATACTACAATAATGAGAGATTACATCTTGGAATTAACCTACAAACTCCTAATGAAATTTTAGCAAAGTGTTTCCAAGGTATTGAATAGAAAACGTGCCTGAAAAACTTCTCCCTGCGAAAAAACCCTTGCTAATTTAGCGATTTTCTGCTAACTTAGCTTATCAGTACCTACAAAAGTAATCAGGTTTTATAAATTAACCACCAGGAGGAATAATTTAGATGTTAAAGATAGTTTAGTTTCTTACTGTATTTTCGAAAAACAACTGTCTAAAGGAGTCGTAAAAATGCCAAACTCAGCCGAAATAAAAAAACTTCAACCCATTGGTGATTGGAAGAACAAAGAGCGCCAAGCTCGTTATTATAAAGGCGCTGAAACGCTCTCCCCTAACATCTATACAAGATATAAAAATTCAGAGCGCAATCCTAAGTTAGGATCTCTGGAAGATGTTTCTTGCTTTGCTTTAATTGAAGTAAATGGTAAATTTTCCATTTATTCAAAAAAAGGTAACTCTCAAGCAGAAATAATACAAATTGGCAAAGACAAAGAAAAGGCCATTTTAGCGATTATAAGGAAAATCCTTCTGGAAACCCATGCTCATACTTTTTGTCTTCCGGAGAAGTTTATTGAACTTACTAGTGCATTAAGAAAAGCCCTCGATGATGATATCAACAAAAATATTGTTAGCGAGATTCTCACCGACGCAAAACCGGCATAAACGCCACAAACAAAAAACCGCTCTATGCTAAGAAAATCTAGCTAGGCGGTTTTGTTTTTTCCAAAGAAAGTTATTTTTCGAATTTTACACTTTCAAGATCAATGATTCTTTTATTTTTTATTTTGATTCCCTCACTCTTTAAAATTTCGATTTTACGCTTTACTCCATGAGCAAACCCTCCGACTTCTCCACTGCTTTTTACAACTCTGTGGCAAGGAACTTTGGGTGCGAAAGGATTTCTATTCAGCGCGCTTCCCACAGCTCTTGCGGCACCCGGAAATCCAGCTCTTTTTGCCAAGGATCCATATGAAATCACCCTTCCTCTGGGGACATCTAAAAGCGCTATATAAACAGCTCTTTCAAAATCAGAAATGCCTTTGTTATTTTTCAAACACAAGTTTAACATCTTTTTTCAAGACAAGCTCTTGATCAAATTCCCCATCAGCAGTTTTCACGTGAACCTTAACTGGAACATCTCCCACTCCTGATTGTTTTTGAATATAGAGCTTGTAATTTTCTTTTACGAAATCTGGCAGTTCATAGGTAATCACAGCCTTTGTTTGACGATTGATGAGGGTATGTGCAATAAAACCGAAATAGGTTTTTCCAAATTCTTCTTGGATATTTGGGTAACTAACCATCTTTCTGTCAACTAAATTAGAGCCCTTTGGGACATACATTCTCAAATAAGAATGGTAGTCGCTTGTTCTCCAGTCGCCATATGTAGCGGTGTGCGTATATGTATATTCTAATGTTGCTGTTGGTTTCTCCAGCGTCAAATCAACACTATAATTGATATCTCTTTTCATAAAATAATCAGACTTCAACGCGCCAAGATTTGCATCTACCAACATTAAATAATCACCATCCCAGGCAGTATCAACAATCCCTCCCCATTCAACATCCTCAATCATTTTCTGAATTTCAGGATCTTCAAAATTTATCATTACATCCTTATTTTGTAATTCTGCCAAAGCAAGATCAGCTGTTTTTTTTAAATTTTCAGGACTAAGGAGTTTCGTAGCAACTGCTGGTGCTAATTTTTTCATCACTGCTTTCCTGTTTTGGGTATCAAGAGTTTCATCCATAAGATACTTCTTTTCAACATATTCTTCAAGTTTCAAAACTGCATCCTCACTTTTGTATGTGCCATATCCTCCCAAATCAATTGGACCCGTAATTTCCAAAGCCCTATTTAGAACAGAGGCATTCACTGCGATAACTCCATCAAAATCACTGTTCCCTCCAGATAAACGATAAAAATATTTTGCTTTTTCAACATTTATTGGGAAATCTGCAGAAAAATTAGAATCCCTAAATTTCCATTTCTTAATCTGCATCATCTTGGTGAGGGGATATGGAGGAGTTACTGTTGTTGTAATTCTCTGATCAAGCAAGTTAGCATCCTCAATAAAAAGATCAGTCATCTCACCATTTTTAATCTTGACCACAGCATATTGCCCAAGAAATCCTCCTCCTGGTCGAAGCTCCATGTTATTTTGCAATAACAGCATGTATCTTCTCTCAATATCATCTTTTTTAAATACATGCTCTACAAGTTTATCGACTGTTTCTATTTCTTTTTTAGTGTCTTGCTCTATTGGAAGAAATTTAACAATTTTCTCAAAAGTTGAAAGTGTATTAACAATAACAGAAGTTTTATCAATGGTACCATTTTTCCAATGATAGGCAAAAAATCCTATGCTTGAAACAAAAACAATCATAATCAAAACTAAAACTATTTTAACTACACCAAACCCCCTTTTCTTTCTCAACATTTTTTTAAAATTCCAAAAATTTATTTATATATATTTCGCAAAGCAACTTAGCAATATTAACAAAACTAATCAAATGTTGCAATCTCCGAGTCTTTTGAATTTATCTTCTCAAATTCAAAAGATAAATAACCAAAATTGGAGCAATCATCCAAGCCAACTGGGCTTCATCTGAGTGAAAAATATCCAGAGAAACATTTGAAAACATCTCACCCAAAAAACTCTTTGAATACCATTGCATTACTATACTAGATATAAAACCAACTATCGTAAATGACACTACTATCGTTTTAATCCACTCCGAAATTAAGCTACTTCCAATCGTAACCTCTCCAAAAAACTTTTTAAAAACAAAAAATAAACATGCAGAAGCCAGGAGTAGAAAAATAAACTTTGTTTCCGGCTCGTCCATCCAAACAAAAAACATTTTTGTTTGGATTGCATAGGCTCCATACACAGCTGCAATTAGAGCACCCAAATTTTGTCGTTTAGCTATAAAAACCAAAAGCAAACTTGCAACCAAAAAGAAAAGCAGCACCAAAACATCTCCTATATACTGCTTTGACACTCCCAAGCTAATCACAAAATCAAGCATTTTTTTATTTTAATATAAAAACTAAAGATAATCTTCCTTTACCTTATTTTGAACTCTTCGATTTTTTCTTGCATATTATTATACGCAAAAAGCATCATCTCGTTTTCATTAAAATCAGTTCTCAAAAAAGAAACTTCTTTTTTGTCTAATATCGAATTTTTCAAATTTCCGGAAGATACGTACGAAACATTTCCCTTTTTATAATAAGAAAACTTATCTTCATCGCCAAAAACAACCAGGTTAACGTTATATTTTTCAAATAACTCGACAGTTTTATACCCCATAACTTCAGAGCAATCTTCATTGCAATCAATCAGAGAAAAAGTTTGCTTGCTACCTGGTATTGAGTTATGTGAGACCACGACTAAATTCTCTTGTTTATTGTTCTTGAGTTCGCCTTCAAGCCAGTCAAGGCTTTTTTGATATTCTTTTCCAAAGAAATTGGGCCCCAATAATATGAATTTTGCGCCTTTATATTCAAAGGAATGCGCGAAAAGCAATGCGCCAATCTCTTCGGTAGCGATCTTTTTACCGAACAAACTTTCACTCCAGCCATTGATGCATTTTTCTCCACAAGCAATATCACCTTTCCCAAAAGCAATGTTGAATTTTCCCTTAAAATCGAGTGATAGTATACTCTTTACTTTTTCTATTCTTTCGATATCAACATCGTCTTTATTTGTAAATTTAACAAGATCCCCTGTAAAAATAACTGGGCTAATATTTAAATTAGCTATTTCTTGCAAAGAACTTTCCATGGCTTTATTATCATTCTTTTCCTCCAACTCTCCTCCGATGAAAATTAATGATACTCTTTCTTCCCCATCGTCCTCTTCGTTGTTATTATTTTCATTTTCTACATCTACAATCGAAACATCTTCATTGCTGACGTTTTTTAGTATTTCGACACCGTTAATCGTTCCTAAGCTTATCTTGCCGGAAAAATTTTTCTTATATTCAAGAACATTTTTTTCCCCAGCATCTAACCCCTCTTTTTTAAATTCCCGATTATCTCTGCTTGTATAATAAAATAGCCCACTCACAAAAAAAGTAGTCAGGAGAATTATTCCTAAAAATATCGCATTCAGTCTCTGAATCAAATTCATTTTTGTTTATTTTTCATAAAACACAAATACAAATACATTATACAACGTATGCGCAAAACTTAAAAGCTGTTTAAAAAATTTCAGATAAACGAGGACTGGCCTTTGTTTATAAAAAAGTGGAATTGAAGTTATCTATTTTTTCCTATATAATTTAAAATATTTTATAAACAACTTAAATGACTTCCTTCTGGTCCAGCCTTCCACAAAAAATAAATCCTGTCGCTTTTGAAATTGGCAATTTCAATATTCTTTGGTATTCAATTTCTTATCTTTTTGCATTTCTAACTGTCTATTTTTTTCTTAAACTACGGGTTCAAAAAAAGCACTCCCTTGCAAAAGAAATTTTTCAAAACAAAGAGCCCTTTCTGATTTTTGAGAACCTCTTTCTTTATTCAATCATTGGGTTGATTTTAGGTGCTAAAATAGGATTTATTCTTTTTTATGATTTTTCAAACTTTATTTCGAGCCCTTTGCAATCAATAAATCCTTTTCATGAAGGATCTTTCGTCGGTTTCTCTGGACTATCTTTCCACGGCGCTGTTATCGGAATTGTGTTGATAGGCATTTGGTTTTGCAAAAAACATTCTTTGAAATTTTTCAGTGTTGCCAACTTCGTCATCTTAGCTGTTCCTTTGGGTTATTTTTGGGGAAGAATTGGAAATTTTTTAAACGGCGAACTTTATGGGAGATTCACAAAAAGCTCCATTGGGATGTGCTTTCCAAGGGCTGGGGATTGTAACCTTGGGATGAGACATCCCTCTCAACTATATGAAGCTATTGGAGAAGGGTTGATTTTATTTACAATTCTTTGGACTTTTAACAAAACAAAAATTGGGCCTAGGATTATGTTTCCTCTTTGGTTGATTTTTTATGGAATAATTAGATTTGTAATCGAGTTCTTTAGAGAGCCTGATTTACAAATAGGATTCACTGCTTTGGGCTTGACAATTGGCCAACTATTGTGCTTTTGTATGATAATAACAGGGGCTGTTATTATCTTTCTTATTCTCCGTTTTAAAAAATAGATTTTAAATTTTACAATTCTTTTCTAATGAAAATTCTAGCTATCGAAACATCTTGTGATGAAACAGCTGTTGCAGTGCTACTTTGCAATGAGGAAACAAATCGGATTGACTTACTTTCCAATGTTGTTTCCTCTCAAATCAAACTTCATTCAAAATGGGGAGGAGTTGTTCCAAATCTAGCTGCACGAGAACACCTAAAGAATATTACTCCTGTTACCAAAGAGGCGCTTGAAAAAAGTGATAGCAATCTAGCTGATATTAATCTGATAGCTGTTACAAAAGGTCCTGGGCTGATTCCAGCGCTACTGATTGGAACAAATGCCGCCAAAGCGCTGTCTTATGCTAAGTCGATACCGCTTCTTGGAATTCATCATGTTGAAGGACATCTTTATGCTCATACAATTGATGGTAACTCAAAAGAAATCTATTTTCCTTTGCTAGCACTCACGGTTTCTGGTGGACACACGCAGATTGTTTTAATGAAAAATCAATTACAATACGAAATAATTGGACAAACCCAAGATGATGCCGTTGGTGAGGCTTTTGATAAGGTCGCGAAAATGCTGGAACTTGGATATCCTGGCGGGCCAATTGTTTCTAAATATGCCAAAAATTTTGAACTAGAAAAAGAAAAAATTTCTAATAAAAAATTAAAAATGAAACTTGAATCAATTGAATTCCCCCGTCCCATGCTTGCGAGTGGTGATTTTAATTTCTCTTTTTCAGGCTTAAAAACGTCTGTATCTTACTTCTTCCAAAACATTCAAAAAATGAATTTGGATAGCGAAACTTTGGAGTTATATAAAATGGCAATCTGTAAATCATTTCAAGATGCTGCAGTCGATGTTTTAGTAAAAAAAATGAGCAGAGCCACAAAAGAATTGTCACCAAAAACTGTTATTTTAGCTGGGGGTGTCTCGGCAAACTTATTTTTACAAGAAACTCTCGAAAAGGAAATGCAAGCAAATTTCCCCGATGTTAAGTTTCTAAAACCAGCATTGGAGTTTTGCGGTGACAATGCCGCCATGATTGGTGCTGCTGCTTTTGTGAGATACCAAAAACTAAAAAAGCTTGGGCAACTAGACCAACTCGAAACAGAATGGAAAAACCTAGAAGCAGATTCAAATTTTAAGCTTGATAATCTCTAGTTTGTGTGCGATAGTATTATGTTGAGATTTATTTTCGTAAATAGCAATTTTCAGTAGTTTAAAAATCAAGGGAGGAAATCCTATGTCAAAAAATTTGAGTGCTCCATTTCTGGAAAAATTTTTTCCTGTAATCGGAAAAGTATTATACTCAATAGCCCTACTTTTAACTTTTGTATTTCTGTTATTTGATGCTAACCAAAAAAATAACTACGAAAAAGTGAAGCTCAATTATTCAATGGAGCTTGGTGACTTCATATTAAATATAAATGAGAAGATGAGCTTAACGGCAGAGGAAAATCTTGCCAGAATGCTTTCTTTAAAAAATGTGCTTCAGGCCGTTGACAATGAAGCACTTTTGGAGGATGGTCTCATTTTGTCCCGAGACATTCTTTTGATGTCAGGATCTCCTGGGAATTACCGCATAAAAATACTCCTAAATAATTTTACAAGCAAGACAAGTAGGGATATAAGAAATAGATACATCAATGCCTTGAAAAAATTTTACAAGGCATATGATTTACAGATCTCTTCAATAGCTGGTGTTGCTGGCTAAAAAGATCTCAAACCACAAACTGTGGAAATAAGTCGAGTTCGAAAATTTTCGAACTCGACTTATTTTTTATTTATTTTGATAACTGTCTTAAATCTTTCAGGCCAGCTCTTTTTCTAATTTCTGCCTCTACAATTTCTCGATCGCGTCCATATTTATATCTAGACAACTCTTTCAAAGCATCCCGCATATCCTTATTTCCCTCTGTTGGTGGATATGTTTTCATATCGAAAGAAGCTGAAGTTTTATTATTCATCAATAACTTCGCAAAGCATTGATAATTTGCCACATTAATCAAGTCACTAGCATCAAATTCGGGAGTAAATTGTTTTTCGAGAAATTCTGCATCCTCTGAACCAACACGAAATGCACAAATAGAACCAACGTTACCAAAAACTGCCTTGGAAATATTATCCGAAAGTTGACCAATAAATTGATGCGCAATAATAAGCGCAAGTCTATATTTTCTTGCCTCTGCTAAAATTTGAGAAATTGAGTCTGTGGTAAAATTCTGAAACTCATCTATATATAGATAGAAATCCTTTCGATCTTTTTCATCAATATCAACTCGCGAAAGCGCTGCCATTAAAAGCTTTCCCACAATAATCATCCCAAGCAAATGGCTGTTAATTTCTCCGATCTTTCCTTTTGAAAGGTTTACCAAAAGAATCTTTTGTTTATCCATAATATCCCTAAAATCAAAAGTGCTCTTTTGTTGTGAGATAATAGGACGCATAATGTCATTTGAAATAAATGTTGTTAATTTCGAAGTGATATATGGTGCGATGTTTTCCAATGCAGCATCTCCTCCGGCTTTTTCAGCTTCTTTTTCCCAAAAATCAACAACTGTTGAATCCTGACAACGCCTCAACTTTTCTTTTCTAAATTCAAGATCTCGAAATACTCTTGGAACTTCCATTAAAGTCGATCCAATATCAGGACTATCCATAACCAACAACATAGCATTACGCATATATTGCTCAAACATCGGGCCTCCGGTCGATTTCAAATCATAGAGTTTATCAAAAATTGCCAAAGTCTCATTGATAACAAAAGTTTTTTGTTCTGGATGTTTTTGATCATACTCCATAATATTTAAAGAAAATGGTCTTTCCATGTCCGAGGGATCAAAATAAATTACATCATCAGCCCTTTCCTTAGGGATATTTTCCAAAATATGATCAATCAAGTCGCCATGTGGATCAATCACGCACATTCCAGATTTTTCAGCATCCTGCTTTGCCATCTCTTCTATAAAAGTTGACTTACCAGTTCCAGTTTGTCCTACAATATATAAATGTCTTCTTCGATCATCTTCAGACAATCTTATTTCTGTTTTCGAACCCCTGAATTGACTGAAGCCAATATCCAGACCTTCTTTTGGGATGTCTACCGGCGGATTAGATGTTTTAGATTTTAGCCAATTTATTTTTGGAGTCTCTGTGGTGGAAATTGGAAAATGAAAAATACTTGCCAGTTCCTCTGTATCTAAAATCATTCTGTGCTTATCGGAAAAATTTCTAAAAATATAATCATACGCAATTTTATGTGCGTTTTTAGCTTTGTTTCTAATGGCAATAAATTTGTTCAAGCTTGCATCCTCAAACTGAACAAAAGCATTTTCTAGTGATGCTAATATCATTTCTGCTCTCTCCTTGGTTGCAGCAGATGCAACCAAACGCACGTTGGCTTCGAAATGTGCATTTTTCACCTTAGCTTCCAATCTTGATATCACTTCTTGTTCTTCTGGTGTCAATGAAATCGGTGTCTTGCTGTCTCTTTGTTCTTGAACAGTTCTGCCAGTAAGAGCCCCTGATAATTCCGAACCAAGCCCTCTAGCTAAATGACCAGCATTAGAACTTGAAGCTTCACCTAGTCTTTTTCCTTGTTGCATTTGTTGAGCAGTTCTTATTCCCTGCTCTTTCCATTTCTTACTACTGCGACGTATAATAATTTGGATTGCTGCTCCCTCCTTTTCATCTTCAAGCTTTGATAAAGCATTTGCAATGTTCTGTAAAGGATCTGATTCAAGATGTTTATATGTTCTGATCGGAAAAGAGTCCTCTTTTTTAAGCCTTAAACGACTTGCAACAGTAACACCATCTGGCCTAAATATTGTATACTCAGAAGCACTTTCGATGTGAGCTGAAGGATAGAAACTGTGGATTTGCTTCTCAATCACCTCTTTGAAGCGGGCAGGCATAGCTACGTAGAATACGATGCTTTCACTGTCAGAAGAAACTGCAATTTCAAGAGCAATGTGAGGTTCCCCAAAAATAATTCTATGAAAAAAATCCTTGTGTTGTGGCAAATCTGAAAGAGAAGATAGGAGTTGTTCCATTTTAGAAATTTCTTCCTTTTCTGCCGCTCCCTTAGTTTCTGGAGATTGTCCACTTTGAGATTTAGGCTTTACAACTCTAATAACATCAAGTGTTTGATTTAGAGATTGAGTTAAATTTGCTCTGAATTTAAGATATCTTTGAAGCAATAACCATGCGCCAGAAGCAAGCATTATAAACCCAGTAAAGAATGAAAGCCCAAAAAACAAACTTTGCATTATTTTTTATTTTAAAAATTTATTTCTATTTTATTACCCACACTCAACCAGAGAGCTATTTGATTTCTTCCAACAGTCCTTTGCCAATCAAAGCTTCTCGGACCTTGGTCTCGACTAATTGGTCATGCACTCGATCTAAAATATAGTTATTATCGATGTGTTTTGCTACTTTTATTGCAAAATAAGGATCCTTTTTGGAAGCTAGGTCAACAATTTTTGCGATTTGATCTTCTGGGTTTTGCAACGAAGAAACATCTTTGGCATGAAATTTTACATGCTCCCTCCGCTTATCTGCGTCACTTCCTTTCGAATCACCATCGTCATCTTTTTGCACGGTCTTTACTGGCGATGGTGTTTTTGCTATTTGTTCTTTGGCTTGTTCCATCACTGCCTCACTCCTATGTACCATCTCCTGATTCCTCTTAATAAGCTCTTCCAATTCATTCTCCCCATGACTCCCTTTATCTTCAGCTTTCTGGGCATTCTTTAGCTTTTCCGCAAATTCCTCTGAATCATTTTTAATTTCTTGTTCAATGTTCGTTTCCTGTTCTGGCATTTTTTTACCTTACTTATTTATATTCTTCATTATTTTCAAGCTCTATTCTTCCTCGGTTACATCAACAATTTGATCAGTTTTAGATCCTGTTTTGGTTTCTTCTTTTCCGGCACTATCCATAAATTCTTTCATCTCCGTTTTGTATTTTCCTATCTCATCTAAAATAAGCTCCTCGATTCCAGGAAGATTCTCTTGCAAAAATGCATCGACTGCTTCACCCTTCTCATCATCCGAGTTTATTACATCAGCAAATTCGACTTTTTTATCTTCGGGAAGCTCAGTAACAATTCTCAGAACAATTCGCTGTTGAATTATTTCTCCCATTTGAATTAATGTTTCCTCTCTTTGTTCTTCTGGAAGCTCATTAATCCCAAGCTCCTTTATTAAGTCGATTTGCGCAGCTTTTATATTTTCTTTTAAAGACATACTATTTAAAATTATTTATTATATTGCTCAAGATATTTAACTAGTTTAGCTAATTCCTCAAGCTGTTCTTTTGTTATTGTGTTTCCTTTTGCTACATATTGAGAAATGCTCTCACCGATACTATGGTCCTTGAATCCTATTTCCGTATCAATCTTTAGAGCAATATCAACAGCCTTAGCATGTTCTATATAAAAATCGATTTCATCCCCATCGCCAGATTCAGCTGCTTCTTTAGCCAAAACAACATTTTTTACCTCAGCCAAAAGGTCATTGCCTTTTGTTTCGGTAAGAAGTTTTTCGTCCTCTGCCGAGAGTTGACTCATAAGTTCCTTAATATCTGCTTTTTCAGCAACTTTTTCCAGTTGCTCTCCTTCTGTTTCTGCTGTTTTTTTCACTTCAGTTTCATCTTTTGCGCTTTCTAATTCTTCTTCTATAATTGCATTTTCTTGTTCATCCTTTAACTTTTCTTGTTGAAGACGACTTATGTGCTTACTTTTCTCGGGTGATATAACAGTTTTTTCAACATCTTTTGGAGTTGAGATTTTCTCTTCTGAAAACTGTTCTTCTCCTTCCCGAATAAATTGTTCATCTCCTTCATCAAGAATAATGGCTTTTGGTTGCAATAGATCGTTCCCAGAAAGTATACCGTTTTCTACTGTCCTCGTGTTGTCACCCTTTTCAATAGACCTTTCAAATTCTTGAAAAGATTCTGGCCTCACTTTTTCTGAAGCATAATCTCCTCTCAAAGCATTTTCCAGCCTAATTTCTCCTGGAGTGTTTATCATGTCCTTATCGATTTCATCAAAAGCAATCTTTGCCATTATTGCCATTCTTTCAACTTCTCTAATATCAACAAAGTCTAGTTCAGCTTTCGATTCCAGTGATAAGTTCAGCGCATTACTCCTCCAAGCATCAATTGCTTCAGCTTTTGTTTTTGGAAAATTATCTAACTCTTTTAGCGTCATTTTACTAATAGCTCTCCAGGCCTCATCTTTTTCATTAATCTTCAGTTCTTTTAATTTCTCGCTAAGCTCATCTGCTGTCAGGATTTTAAATTCACTATCAGCATTATCTAAAAAAGATTCTTTTATCATTTCATCAGAAGCACCTGATTGTCTCTTGGTTACCACTCCCTCTTGCTCTTCTGTTGGCAAAGATTCGTGTGCTACTTCTCCAACTTTTTCAGAATCATTTATTACACTCGCGCCTCCATCAGTTTCAGCAATTTGATTCGCCTGCAACTCTGCCTTAGCTCTTTCAAGATAACTTTGTTCCAACGGTTTGACTCTCTCTTTCCACAAAGCCTCTGCCTTTTCTTTGGAAATTATTTTCGCATGCTCATTAACAAATTTATCATGTGCTGCTTGAAATTCCTGATATGCCTTGGTTTTGGCTAAATCTCCTTCTCTAAAAGCGCTCGGGGTTGTTTCAAGTCTGGCTTGCTCAAGATATTTAGGCCTTTCATCTTCTATGAGCTTAAGCCAAGCTGCTTCATTCTCATGAGATTTTCCCCCATGTTCTTCAATAAATTTATCATGTGCTTCAACACTAAATTTCCTTTGATATTCTTCAAAAGCCTTGGTTCCGGCAAATCCCGTTTTTCCCAATTCATCGTTGGTTGCTTCAAAATCTCTGCCACCAATAGCTATATTGTTTACTTTTTCTGTTGTGACTCCTAACTTATCGGTACTTTCGACTGTCGCTGCACTAGCTTCACCAGCATGATTTTCTGTTGTTATTTTTCCCGAATCTATAGAGGTAAGAGAGCTAAGGTCAAAATACATATCGAGCATTTTTATTCCCCCTCCTGCAACAAAGCCAGTAATTCCAGCGGCGGCCATAGCTTTTATATTATCATTCCTTTCGAGATTCATTTTCTTTTGTATCATCGAAACCATATCCATCTTCCCTTCCTCAAAATATTTATTTACAGTTTTTTTCTCAATCTTTTCCCCTCTCTTCTCTCTTGTTGATTCACCCCAAACAGAGACATCTCTGAATGCCATACGACTAAACTTGCCACCTATAAAAAACCTGACTGTTCTCATTGTTAAGCTTGAAGCGCCAGCTCCCATGGCCGTACCAACAGCAGCTCCCCCAGCCAAGGCGATACTTCCACTAAGAACACCTGCCAATGCTATGCCACCTGCAACTTTCCATTTCTTTGGAATTTTCTGATACCCTTCAAAAAGTTTTTCAGCAATTCCCTTATCACGTTCATTTAGAATTTCTTTTCTCGCCTGATTCAACTCTAACATTTTATTATTAAGGTCCTGCATCAAACTTATTTTCTCTATCTTTTTCTCTCCAGCTTCATTGGTTTTTTCTAAATCAATAATTTTTTCTGAAAATATATACTCTCGCATCGATTTAATTTTTTCCTCACCCTCTACTTTACTGTGTTCCAATGCATTTTTTCTACTTTGCGCTCTTGTTTCAATAAAATCAGCATGCGCGTCCTTAAAAGCTTTTTCGGCTTCTTGCATCGCATCTTTTGCATTCTGCAGCTCCTTCATTGCTTCTGCATCCTCACCAAAAGCAATTCCCATTTTTGCAAGATTTCTTTTGACAATCGTTAGTTTATTTCCTTTTTGTTCAAAGTTTATTTGCGCATTTTTCCATGCCTCAAATTTACTATTCATTTCTACTTGAGTTCCCTTTTCTGACTTTTTTTCACTTTCATCTTCTGGGCTTTTCCCTTCGCTCTCATTTCTTCCAACAATTTCATCAAAATTCAATGGCGCACTTTCAGACTCAACAGCTTTTTCCTCTTCCGATTTTGAAACATTAACACTCTCTCCTCTTATTTCAAGTTCTTTTCTGTATTTACGTATGCTAGCCTCCACTTCCTGGAACTGATCTTTTTTCTCAGTATTGGTTTTATCTTTGTCTAGCAATAAACCATTTCTAATCTCATTTAGTTGAGAAAGTTCATCTTGCAACACAGCAGTGTCTACATCAGAGAACTCACCTTCTGCTTTTTGTTTCAAATCCTCTCTTTTTTTCAATTCCGAAACGCTACTTATTTCACCTCTTCTTTCAAGCTCTTCTCTGTATTTACGCAGACTTGCTTCTACTTCTTGGAACTGATCTCTTTTTTCCTCGTTCGTTCTTTCTCTATCTAGTAACAAACCATTTCTGACTTCATTTAGTTGCAAGAGCTCTTCTTGTAGAATTTGGGCATCAACTCCTTCAAGCCCCTCGAAACTCCTTTTAGCTTCTTGCAATTTTAAATTTTCAATCTCATTTTCGTCTATTCTATCGTCAGTCGTTTCTGTTTTTGTTTTAGTCGTGTCAATTTCATTATCACTTTTGGAATCAAAATTAGCTGTTTTGTCCATCCACTCTTGATAGTGTGTTCCTTCTTTTTTTAATTCCCCTTCTTTAGTCACCTTTTTTACTGGGCCTTCTTGATTTTCCTGTGATTCTTTAGCTGAGACCCCCTCCACTTCATTTCTTTCTGCATTAGAAAGCTTCTCGGGGTTCTTTTCTTTTCGATACATCCCATTGGAGATCATTTGTCTCAGTTCCTTCACTGATACATAAGTTCCTTTTTCTGTACCGGTATATAGAATTCTGACTTGATGTTGCTTGCTTTGTTTTGAGAATTTATCCTTCTCTATCACAAAAGATTTCAGGCCCCCGACTTCACTCTTAAAAATAAATTCTCTGCTTTTCCCAAATTCAGCAACAAAATCTTCTGCACTAATTCCGCCAGCCTCAACCTCTGGAATAAAATCAGTTTCGGTATATTCACTTTCAATTAAATGCCTCAATTGATCTGGAGACATCTTTTTTGATTCCCCACTTTCCGATTCCTTAATTTCAATCTCCCATCTGGTTTCATCTTTTTTGTAAAAATAGCTTACAATTTCAAGTTTTTTAGTTCCATCTTTTGCACTATGAATAGATCCAACAACTCCGAATAATCCTGTTAATTCTTCCAGACTCAAAACCTCACCCTTACTCTTTTCTAAATCGCTGACTTCGATTGAGTCAACTTTCTCGGAGACACTTTCATCCTTTCCCAACTTACCATTTAAGACTGCTCTATCCTCAGACGCTTCTTTATAATTTTCCATCATCTCCAAAAACTTTGGAACTTTCATTTTTTCATCGCCAGAAGCTTCGCTTTCCCAATCCGAGCCCAATTTGATTACGTTTACACCTTCTTCATCGACTTTTGTACCAGTTGGCAAAAAAGCAATGTGAACTTTTCCATCTTTATACCCAATAACTTTCATATGCTTTTTGCCATCTCGGCTAACATAGACTCTGTCAGGACTGGTTTTTGTTATTTCAAAGAAATCTTTCTCCGAAATTATCTTTTCTCTCTCGACTCCTACACCATCAACATTGCTCTTTTTATCATTCCCATATTCCTCACCAGACAAGGGCCTGTTACCTAAGCCAGCATTCTCTGCTTCATGAATAAAATCTTCATCAACCAAACCCATTACCTCTCCTTTAATAATTTTCACCAAACTAGTAAGTCTTTTGCTCCTCAAAAAATCACAAATAACTGCTTCTGTGGCTTGCTTATTTTGTAAATTCATATCACCTGTCTCGGCAGAACTTTTCAGTTTTGCGGCAAGCTCAGCAAAATCAATCTTCAGCTTTTCTTGAAGTTCATGTCTCTCACTTTGGGAATGTTTTAATAAATAATCATTAATGACATCCACAGTGAATGTTTTATCAAGCGCGTTCACAACAGCTTCTCTTGTGATATTTTTTTGGTTTTTTTCAGCTTCTGCGGTAAGCATCTCTTTTGTTTCTACAGAAGTCGTTGGGCCATCTTCCTCAGTTATTTCCGGCATAGTTTTTGTGATAATCTTTGAGTAATTTTTTGTCTTTTTGTTTTTTGCATCACTAAATCAAAATAAAACAGTTTTGGTTTTAAATTCCAAACACTGAAATTGTCGCTAGTTTATTTAATAACATTATATCACAGATTGTTTACAATACCAATCAAAACAAATATAATAAAGACAAGAAGAATCTACTAAAAAATAAAAAGTGAAAAATAAAAAAATAAAAAGTGATTTTCTTAAAAATTCAGTCTCATCTGTAATTATTTTTTTTTCACACAAAAGAAAATTTTTACTGCTGACGTCTTTTCTTTTCATCTTGTTGTTAACCTTGTTCTTCAGACTGTATCAATTAGAACAAACACCTCCTGGACTTAGCGAAGGCGAAGCAAATCTTGGACTGCTTGCTTTAGATCCTAGCAATAAAAATTCTACTACGACATTGTCGTCTTTAAACAAACCTGATTTTGGTTTTTTTACCAGTCTAATCTTAGTTGGTTTTAAAGTTTTTGGCGTCAATATCTTTGCTTTAAGAATCTTAAGCGCCTTAATCGGAACGCTTACTGTGTTTGGATTTTTTTTACTTCTAAGAAAATTACACTATTCTCTTGGCATGTCCTTGCTGGGCACGTTTTTTATGTCTTTTTCTTTTTGGCACATAAACCTTTCTCGTTTGGCATGTACTGAAATTTTTATTCCATTTATTATTATTTGGTTTTTATTTTTTTTACTAAGTGGAGTTTTTTCAAAAAAATATCTTTATTTTATTCTCTCTGGAGCAACTATCGCCTTAGGAGTTTCAATGCACCCTTTAATAATTTTTTCACTCTTAATTCCATTTTTATTCATTTCCCTCACCACACTTCTAGATAAAAAATTTCTCATTAAACTAAAGGGTCAGCTTTTCATATTCGCATTATCTATTCTGTTTTTTTCTATTCCACTTTTGTTTCAGTTTATAAACAATCCTGCTATCTTCCTAAACAGTTTCAAGCAAGCCTTACTTTTTGATGCTTCAAACCTATCCCTCGCTACTTTCATAAAAAATGCTTTAACATATTTCTTATCACTTTTTTATCTTGGAGACCCCAACCAGCTTCACAACCAATCATCTCTTCCCGCAATACCCTTGGCTTGGTCAGTTCTCTTTCTCTTCGGATTCTTTCTTTCGGCCAAAATAATACTATCTTCACTCTACGGGAAATCCGAAAAATCAAGTACTCCTAAAAATATTCATGCCTCAATTCTAGCTCAATGCATTTTTTTTGTGGCTATTTTAATAGCATCCCTCTATTCAAATCACGCTCCTGATTTCAAAAAATTTGCTTGGGCCATTCCAGCTGTTTTTATTTTCTGTACAATCCCTTTTGAACATCTACTAGGAGTGTATCAGAAACTAAAGCAATCTATTAGAATTTCAATGAAGAAGTGGCGTTGGAATATTATGCAATTTTCTATGCTCATTCTATTCCTTGCGATTGTCTTGGCTGGTTTTTCGCAAATATCTTTATATTTTCAAATTTGGGCAAAAGATATAAGAACGGTAGAAGCTTTCCAACAATCACAGGTTGAGCTTGGAAAAATAATCAAAAGTCTTATTGCCAAAGAAAATAATTTCATAATTCTACCCGAAGACACAACTCTCTCAAAAAATGGTGCCATAGAAAATTTTAAAACCTTTGAATTTGCAGGATTCCCAGAAATTAAAAACTATACACTTGTGTTACCTAGCGAGGACCTGCTGGAAATTAATTGCGAAAATTCTCTATTTGTTTTCTATAATTCTACTGATTTACTAAGAAAGCAATTTCAAAAAAAATGTCCTTCGAACAACTTTCAAAGAAAAATGTCACCTGATGGTAAAAGAGATTTTTGGACTATGCAAGAATAATGTTCTATAATGGCTATAAAGAATAATTAAGCAAATATAACTTTATAAAAAATGCAAACATCAGACAATTCGCAATTTAAAATTTGCATCATAGAAGATGAAAAAAGCATCCTCGAACTCTATCGCACTAAATTGGAAGGTGAACATTATCAGGTCTTTACTGCTAGTGATGGTCTGGAGGGGATGGAGTTATTAAAAAAAGTTTCACCCCACGTAGTTTTGGTAGATTTAATGATGCCTAATATGACTGGTTATGAATTGATGGAAAAAATGAAAGCCGATCAAGAATTGAGAAATATTCCAATAATTATCCTCACAAACTTTGACGATACTGAATCAATCAATAAAACTAGTCATTTTGATGCTGATTTTTATTTAGTAAAAGCACAATATTCACCTTCAGACGTAGCACATATTGTAAAAGAGGTTCTTGACTCACACCATGAGTATTCTTTTTAATACAACCCTCTTTTTAAAAAATTAACTGGACATGATTTTCTTTTTCTTTTTAAAAAAACACTACCAGAGCATGGTAGTGTTTTTGAATTTAATGTGAAAACACCCTTATCACATCAAATTCAACTATTCTGTTTTTCTACTTTACCGGAAAATAAAAAACTTCTATTTAAGTTTCTCCTAAGCCTTGGCTTAGTCCTGCAGTCGAGGTATCGCGCCTGTAGACCACTTCGGAAACTTATATTTTAATTTTAATTTTTCCAGAAACAAGTCTTTATTGGAACCTTACAGTAACAATGATTAGACTTTTTATACATACATTATACTAAATTTTATCTTTTTAGCATAACCCAAAACAAATAGTTTCACTTATTATAGCACAAAAAAATAAAACACCAAAAACTTGACACATCTTTAAACAAGGAATATTATTTAAATATAATTTATTTTAAGTTAAGATGAGAATTATTTTTGGAAATAGCAACAATTCAAACAATAATCAAAACCGTAAACGACGGCTATCATTTTAATATAAATTAAATTAGATAAATGCAAGCCGTCAATCAAGACGGTTTTTTTGTTTTTTAAAACATACACAGTGGAGGTTTTTTATGAAACTTATCCCAGAAGAAACCAATATTTCTATGAATTGCCTGTGTGAAGGAATTTACTATGGACACATAGCTAATAGAATCACCCCAAATATAATGCCCCAAGAATCTTCTTGGGAACATAATTCATGGTATACAGGAGAACTTGCACTTTTTGAGGCTCTTGCCACCATTCCTCCGGATAAGAAACCCTCAAAAATAACCGTTTTAAGACTTTTTCTTGAAAAAATATTTTCTAAAATTAAATACTTCAAGAAATTCTAGTCTTTGGTCTAATGTTCCACCAGGAAGATAACAATGTTATCTTCCTGTTTTTTCACACTCTTTCATAGTCACTCAATAAACTAATCGTTAAGATATCCACTGAAAATATTCCAAAAAAGACACCTTTAAAGGTATCTTTTTTGGAAATTAAGTTATTCAAACCATACCTTGTTATTTTTTCGAAAACTAACTAATTGAAAATTCAAAATTCAAAACTGAACATTACCTTTTAACCTGACAAATTTTCATTCCTTGAAAATTTCCCAGTTCTTCCATCGGCAATTCATTTCCCCAATCACAAGTCCAGTCAACCACAATCATTTCATTGTTTTTCTCAATGTCTGCCAGGTCTGTAATTCTATTTTCATTCCCAACAACAACCCACTTGCTAAAATCTTCTGTTGGATTTGACCTATTATAGTATCGGACCCTCTCTTCTCCGAAATAATATCTTGCCGAAGTATAACTAAATGGTCCATCAGTAACAATAATGCTTTTCTCGAAAATTGGATATTCCTTTATAAAACCTGAGGCTTCAGTCCAGCCACCTTGAAATTTAACAGGGACCAGGAAAAAAATTAATGCTGCATAAATTACAAAAGTCGCAATCCATGCCCACCTTGAATTAAAAATTAAAGTAATCATCCCGGCAAACAAGAGATATATCAGTAGCGCTGATGGCATAAAATATCTTGAAACATAAAGCTTTAAATTGAAATGCCCAAGAATAATCAGAAATAAAAGGGTTCCCAAAGAGATAACTGCCAAAACAAAAACTTCTTTTTTTTCTTTACCTTTAAACCAAACATAACTTAGCATCACGATAATAAGTGCAAAAAGCAAAACTCCCATTGAGGTTCCATCGGAAAATGGGATATCTTTATATAATTTTATAAACTCAACCGATTCTGGCACCCCTCCACTTCCTGGTTGATGACCAAAAAAGAAAATTTGCAAAGTCTTTGGAAGATCGCTGATTTGTGCTGAAGGGATCCACCCTAAATTTCCCTTTAATATATGCGGGATAAAATACTTAATCCAACTAACAAAAAAAGCTGCTATGACACCAACTCCTAACCAAAAATTCCCATGTCCTAAAATCGCTTTTATCCACTTTTTCTCTTGAAAATTTCTCCCGTATAAAATATAACAAAAATAGAATACTATAAAAAAGAATAATGAAAGGTAGTGTGTCAAAAAAGACAAGCCAGCAAAAACTCCCCATAAAATCCAATTAATTCTCTTGTCATCATTCAATGCTTTTACAAAAAACCAAACCGACCAGAGGAAAAGAAAACCAAAAAGTGAGTACATCCTGGCCTCCTGTGAATATTCAATTGCAAAAGGAGAAATAGCCGTAATAGCTGCCGCCAAAAGACCTGCACGCGTACTAAACATTCTTTTTCCAATCCAATAAATTGAAACTACGGTTAAGATTCCGAAAATAAAAGAAAATGAGCGAATTCCTTCTGGAGAATAATTAAATAAAGCGCTCCATGGCTTAACCAGCCAATAATATAGTGGCGGATGCACATCTGCAAAAATCATCTGATTCATCTCTCCCCATGATGCCTTTAAGAGGATCCCCGTAAATGCTTCATCATACCAAAAATCACGCTGCCAGATAATCGAAGTAAATCTCAAAACTACTGCCAGCAAGGTAATGGCTACCAAAATAATTGTTGGAAAGATTTTTTTCATTTATTTTAATTTAATTTTTTTGGAAATATTTATTATTATACAGCAAAAGAATCTTTTCGTATAATAAAAAGCTTTTAAAAAAATATCAAGGCATTAAATGTTTTATTTTTTCTTATCATTTTTTTTCTTATTTTCATCCTTCTCTGTCTCGGTTTTTATTTCTTGTGCTTTATCACTAGAAGCTCCTTTTACTTCTATTTCTTCTAACTCTTTTTCTCGCTCTTTATAATCAGTAAATCGATACACTACTTTGCCCTTAACTCTTAAATCTACATATTCAAGTTTTACTAAATCCTCCTGAGTGATTTTAGCTGCTAAAACTTTTTTTAAAATTTTAACTTGTCTTGCCAGAGGCCTTTCAGAGGAGAAATATATTTCCCATCCCTCCTTTGTCTTAACTCTTACTTCCCCCGACACTGGTGAAGGGATGTATAATGATTTATTATTAATCTCTATATCGCCCTCCTCCTGAACAGTTCTTTGAAGATTGCTACACAAATCAACAATTTCAATATGAGCAATTTCATCTCCTCGCTCAACTTCCCTACCACTTCCGTCTGTGACCAAGATATCATTTTCTAATTTTTCTATTTCTTCTTTATTTACATGATGAAAAGCTTCGGCTCTCTCATCAACAAACCAATAACTATTCCCATTTGACCAAATAATAGTTTTTTTTCTTCTTTCAATTTCAAAAACTACCTTTGCCGGAAATTTTCTTTCGACCTCAATTTTTCTAATCATAAAAAAATTATTAAAAATCTCAGCTTGAATTTTTTTTAAAGGAACTGTAATTAAATTATCCTTTGGAATGAAGTTAAAGTATTCTCCATAAACATTTTTTTCAAAAACATTTCTTACCCCGGCTTCGTCTTCGGCCGCTCCTATAATTTCAACCTCTCTCACTTCCATAACTGGGGAAAATATAACTGTCCAGATTGTTGCTACGGAAAAACCAAAAAAAATAAACCAAAAAATAATTTTTTTAATTAGTTCAAAAAAAGTATACTTCTTCTTGTTTTTCCTTTTTTTATTTTTATTTGCAGAGACCTCCCTAGCACTCATTCCAGTTTCTTCAAATTTTTAAACACTATTTTTTCTCTCTAATTTTTGTTCTATCTAACTCATCAATAACTATTTTTGCCACCACCAAAGCATCCACATTGTGTCTTCCGTGTTTTTCTATCTCAAAAAATTCTTTTTTCTTTTTATAATCAAGCGAAAAACTTTGACCAGCATCACTTTCTTCTAAATCAGAAATAATTGCATCAGAAGACTCATCTTCTCCAAAAAGAATTGTTTTCGACTTCAGACCGATTGCTAAATTTTTCGTCCTTATGTCATCACCATTTAGAATCAATGTTCCATCAGATGGAATTTCTTTTGCCAATATGGCAAATTCTTTTGCTATATCATCAAGTGTGGTCTCTAATCCCGGGAAATTCCTATCAACGTTTGTAATTATAGCAATTTTTGGCTTAACTAAAGATAAAAGATATTTCATATCACCTGGGCGATCAACGCCCATTTCCAAAACTAAAATCTTGGGAAATTTTCTTGAAAAAATTGAGATGCAAGTTCCTGTCAATAGAACGTCAACCCATCTAAAAATAGAAGCTGAACCAGATGGAAGGAAAAGCACTGCCAATGGCAAACCTATTTCAGTATTAAAACTCTTGGGGTTTCCACGAACATCTGCATCGCGACCCAGTTCATCTAAAATAGTTTCCTTTACAAATGTTTTGTTGGTTGTCCCAGCAACGGCGATCACAAAAGGTTTGTGTCTCAACAAAACAAGTTTGGTTAAAAATTTTAAATAAACTTGGACTACTACTTTTAAAATTTTTTTCATTTATTTCTAATGAGAGTTATTCGATTAACTTAATAAATTTATTAATTCTCTTCATAGCTTTTTCTATATTTTCCTTGCGACGTCCAAAGCAAAATCTTAAATGAGCCTCCCCTTCTTTCCCGAAGGCTACCCCTGGAACAAGTGCGACTTTAGCCGTGTTCAATAATTCAATTGCAAATCTCCAGGAAATTGAATTTTTCTGATATTCTTTCAGGTTGTTTTGTTTTTTATCCTTTTTCTTTTCATATTTTCTAAAAGCAGTAACCAGTTTATCACTCATCTTAGGAAAAACAAAATAAGCAGAAGATGGTGTTTGATACTCAAACCAATCGGCTAATTTATCAAGTTCCTTGCAAATAAAGTCTTTTCTCTGTCTGAAAATTTCCTTGTATTCTATGATTTCACTCCCTGCCATTTCAAGGGCAGCTAGGGCTCCCCACTGTGAAACCACTGGTGCGCAAGTAACCAGAGCGTCATGGACCCCTAAAATTTTCTCTGCTAATGTTTTGTCAGTGGCTAAATATGCAACCCTCCAACCAGTCATAGCATATGATTTAGAAAAAGAAAAAATAAAAACGAATCTTTTGCGTAGAGCTGAGAACTGCGCTAATGAAAAAAAGTCTTGATCAGAATAAATAAAATCTTTATATACCTCATCTGCTAGAATGTAAAGATTGTGAATTTGTGCAAGCTCTCCTAATTGCATCAACTGTTCTCGAGAAAAAACTGTTCCGGTTGGATTATTTGGATTGCAATATAAAATTGCCTTTGTTTTTGGAGTTATTCTTTTTTTAAATTCCTCAATATCAAAATCCCAGCCATTTTCTTCCTTCAAGGGCACGAAAACTGGGATTCCACGAGCAGTTTTAATAGCAGATTGATAAGAAGTGTAAGTTGGATCAGGAATTAAGACTTCATCGCCTGGCTCCAGAAGAGCCAAAAAAGTTGCCGTTATTGCCTCAATTGAACCAGCTGTAACAATAATTTCTTTTTCAAAATCATAAAAAATATTTCTTTTTGCCAAGCTATACTCGATTGCTTCTCTTAATTCCAAAATCCCAGGAGACAAAGAATATCTAGCCACTCTTCCATCCTCAATCGCCTCGATAGCCCTCCTTTTGATACAAAGAGGTGTATCAAAACTTGGGATTCCTTGAGCTAATGATACTACATCTGAAATCTTTGAACTACGAATCTCCATCTCCTTTATTGGAGATATTCTAATTTCATCTTTCACTTGAGGTTTTATTTGATTTTTTATCATCTAAATTATAACAAAAAATCATGCTTTGTCTATTTTTTAGCCAAAAAAGGCTTTTGTCAAAATTTGCTTTTCAAGACTCCGGGGTATAGTTTAAAAAAGATATTCCTGTATTTTTATGCAATTATTATAACCTCACTAAATTTGCAAAAAAAATTATGATTTATAAGCCAGTGCAATAAGCTTATCCAAAAATTCTGAAAATCCCATTCCAGCGGCTTTTGCAGATTTAGGTGCCAAGGAAGTAGCGGTCATTCCGGGGATTGTGTTGATTTCAAGAAAATAAATTTTGTCATTTTTATTATCCCAAATAAAATCTGCCCTTGCTAAATCTTTACAGCCAATAGCGCTAAACACCTTAACCGCTAATAACTGAAGTTCATCACGAATTTCATCAATAATTTCCGCGGGACAAATCTCATCACAAGCTCCTGAGGTATATTTAGCTTCATAATCAAACCACTGGGAATTTTTAGGCACAATTTCAACTACCGGAAAAGCTTTGGGGTTTTCTGCTCCCATAACCAAAACTGTCAATTCTCTGCCTTTAATATATTGCTCAAACATTACAATTTTATCATGCTCAAAAGCGGTTAAAATTCCTTCTTCTAGCTCTTCTTTGTTTTTCGCAATTGAAATTCCGACAGAAGAACCAAGTTCTATTGGTTTAATCACAACTGGAAAACCTAAGGTTTCCACTTCCTTTCTTCTTTTTATTATTTCAGTTTTTTTAACAGTTACTGATCTTGCCACTCCTAGACCTGCTTCTTTGGCAATTATTTTTGCCTTAGCTTTGTTCATAGCAAGAGCACTAGCAAGACAACCAGAGAAAACATAGGACACTCCAATCATATCCATCAGCCCCTGTAATTTTCCATCTTCACCAAATGGACCATGAAGAGCGGGAAATACAAGGTCAAATTTTTTCAAAAAAGCATCTTGAATAAATTTTTCCAATTCCATTTCTGGGTCATAACGAAAAATTTCATATTTCTCTTTATCAAGTGCTTCAAAAATTTGCTTCCCTGTGTTTAAAGAAACTTCCCTTTCGCCAGAAATTCCTCCGGCTAGTAATGCTAACTTTATTTTTGCCATTTTTTTTATTAGTTACTTTTTGTTATTACTATTTTTTTAAAAAAATAATAAAGACCCCCTCTTAGAATAAAAAACTCACCTCCTGGTGAGCTTTTTAAATTCTATTTTTTCGCTTCGATTTTGCTAATTCCGTTTGGCATATACCTTTGTAAAACTTTTGGAATTGCAACTGAACCATCGGCCTGTTGAAAGTTCTCTAGAATTGCGATGATAAATCTTGGGGAAGGAATCGCCGTGTTATTAAGCATAAATACATTTTTTCGATTCCCTTCTTCATCTTTATATTTCACATTTAATCTTCGTGATTGCCAGTCCAAAAAATTTGACGCGCTTCCAGTCTCTCCATACCCATTTCGTGAAGGCATCCAAACTTCCATATCAAACATGCGATATTTTCCTGCGCTCATGTCTCCAGTACAAATTTCCAAAACTCGATATGGCAAACCAATTTCTCGATGAAGTTCTTTGGAAATCTCCAACATTTCTTTATGCAATTTCTCAGCCTTTTCGATATCAGCCTCACAAATACAAACCTGTTCCACTTTCATAAATTCATGCACACGATAAAGTCCTTTAGTATCCTTTCCATATGAACCAATTTCACTTCGATAACATTGAGAAAATCCACACATTTTCAAAGGTAAATTATTTTTTTCCAAAACTTCATTTGAATAATATGCCAAAAGTGATGGCTCTGCTGTTCCAATTAAAAATTTATTTTCTTTATTCGATTGTCCGTCTGCTTCAATTTCTTTATTTTCTATTTTATAAATTTCGTCTTTTTTTTCATCAAATTTTTTTCCAGCAAAATATCCGCTTCCGAAAAGCACATTTTCTTTTACAAGAGTTGGTGGAATCATTGGCATAAAACCTTTTTGTACTAATTTCTCTAAAGCATACATCATCAGTGCCATTTGCAAACCTGCACCTTCATTTTTCATGTAATAGCCACGATATCCAGATACTTTCACACCTCTTTCGAAATCAATAATATCCAAATCTTTTCCAAGTTGCATGTGATCTTTGGGCTCAAAATCAAATTTTGTTGGTTCTCCTTCTTTTTCAATTTCCACGTTTTCGGTTTCATCTTTTCCGACAGGAACATCTTTTGCAGTCACGGTTGGCACCTGAACCATCAACTCTTCATATTCCACACCTACTGTTCGTAAATCTTCTTCAAATTTTGCAATTTCTGTTTTTAGTTTTTTACCCTTTTCAATCTGCTCATTAGATGGACGTGTTCCTTTGGCAGAATTTGCAAGTTCGTTCCGCTCTGCACGCAACTGATCCATTTTTGTCATGATCCCTCGCCTTTTCTCATCAATCTCCAAAAGCTGTGCTAAATCAATTTTAATATTTTTATTTTTAGCAGCTTGGGCAATTGCCTCTACATTTTCTCTGATATATTTTATGTCCAACATCTTTTTGGTTTTAAATTTAAAATAATTTTTCCAACTTTTTTCCTTATGGGGTTTATCCCACTAAATCCATTGTTAAATATCTCCCCTCGGGGATGATAAAGATGCCAATACTTTTTCCAAAAAATTGTTTGTATTCATAATGTATCCATTTTTACATATTTAAAAGGGAATTTCAAGAGCTTAGGAATTTAGTCAAATATCAATTCCCCAATAAGAATTTTGTAAATATAGCCGTTATTTTAACTAATGAGATGTGCACTTACTTGCAAAAAAACAAAAACAACCTATCTGTACTGCCTCTATCCTAAAGCTACTTTCCACCCCCTATTAAGAGAAATTCTTGCTTTTCTAGAAAGTTTAAACTATAAAAAAACCGAATTTGGTCGGTTTTTTTGTTTATATTGTATTTTCAAAAAACCATTTCTCTTATCAGCAACCATAACAAACGTCCCAGTGAGTGCTTTCTCTAGCATAAATATTACCACTACTATCAACATACATTGGCGCTCCATCTGAACGAACACCTGTATAGGTATAATTATCAATGATATATGTATTAACTGCTGCAGTATCTTCTATGTCAACCTTATACCCATTTGCGTGAGAAAATACTCCCGTAGCATGCGGCCCTCCTTCTGCAGCACCTGTAACTATAATGGGCACCCCCACTTCACTTTGAAAGCCAATCACGCCACTAGTACTTGCTGGTCTTAATCCTTCTACCAAAGTGGCTCCTGGACTAGACTCCCAAACCGAAATATCATATGCTGCTAAGTTATCTCTAGCCGATTGCTCTGCTGCAGTTATAACACCTGCACCTGCACCTGCACCTGCGCCTGCGCCTGCACCTGCTCCTGCTCCTGCTCCTGCGCCTGCTCCTGCACCTGTAGCGGCACTAGGAGGTGCTGTATCGAAAACACTGTCAGTAATACAATTAAATTCATACCAGTGCCCGCCAGACCTAATTCCAAGATTACTTTCATCTGCGGATAAAAAAACCAAGACAGTATACACTAGCAGCCATGCGAGTAGAAAACCAGCAAAACCCATCAATGTTTTTGTGATAATTCCTTTTGCAAAAGCAGCTGTACCAGGATTTCCCACTGAAAGAAGATATACAACTCCTCCGATAGTAAGAGATAAAATTGCAAGAATAATTATCCAAGCAAACATTAAATCAAAGATATTCTTTACCATAATAAGCATGTGGCAAAGGGTGCAGCTACTTTCTTCATCGTAAGGGGTCCTACTGTCATCACAGCTTCTTCCACAAGGCACAATAGCTCTTTCAAATTCCAAAATGCTTATGCCAGACACCCCTTCTGAAGACTGAGAACAATTAGCTGCTTGAGCTGGATAAGGAAGTCCTAAGAAATAGACCCCCATTAAAAGAGAAGTCACTCCCAAGAGAAAAAAATTTCTGACATTTTTAATTTTTGTTTTCATTTTTTGATTTTTCTTTTTATATAACTTAAAATAGCGCGGGATAACTTTTAGTTTTCAAAGAAGCAATAATTTCTATTCTGCTCTCTTAGTCTCTCCTCAATTACCGGTCTATTCACAATTGTTAGTACTAATTTCTCTGGTTTAGTCTCAAAACAAATTTTATTTGGCAATTCTTTTTCTGCTTGCAAAAGTTGTCTATTAGTCAAATGCCTTCCGATTGTTATATGTGGGGTAAAGCTCTTTTCAAATTCTGCATGTTCTGCTGAATAAACTTTCCCAAAAGAGCTGGTCTCTTCGATAATTTCAGCTTGCAAGTTTCTCATACTGCTATTCTCCTGAGCAGTAATCATAATGCAATATCCTTTTGAAGTTTCTTTAATAATAACATTTTTAAAAACCATTTCAAGTTCTTTCAAAAAATATTTTGTTGAAATTTTTCTAACCAACTTTTTAAGCAACTCAACATCCCTTTCTTTTACTTCCGTTTCGTTTTTCAAAGTTAGATGATATGGGTAAGGCTTATCATATTTTATTCTAAAATCAATCAGCCATTTTGGCAAATCTTTGGGCTTAAAAACAAGTGAAATATGAAAATATTTCATACCTTAAATAAATTATTTTTTGATTACTCCAAGCTTCTCAAACCAATGCTTCCAAACTTCCTCTAATTGATATTTTTTTAGATCTGCTGGAGCAATCCATTTGATTTCACGTGCCTCTTCCACTGCTTTCTCAATATTGCCACACCAAGACAGTGCTTCAAATAAAAACCAATCGTGTCCAGCTCCGCTACGACAATTATTCCATTCTACATACTCATGTAAAAGCAGTTTATATTCTTTTATATCTAAATTTGTCTCTTCTTTGGTTTCCCGAATCATAGCATCTTCGGGAGACTCTCCTTTATCAATGTGTCCAGCTGGACAAGCCCAGCCAAAGGGTTCAAAAATTCTTTCCATCATCAAAATTGCACCTTTTTGATTTCGAATTATGACACCTACGCTTTTATGCCCTTTTTCTTTTAGCATTTTTATTTTTCTGCTATTCTGTCTTCGATTTTTTATTTTTTTCTATAGAAAAATTTCGTGGCTTCATAAGAGGAAAAATCTGACACTCCCTCGATGAACGATCCATCAAAAAAGAGAATACCCGCTCACTCATCCCAAAACCACAGGTTGGTGGCATACCATATTCCAAAGCTTCTACAAAGTCTTTATCATGCATCTGCGCCTCTGCGTCTCCTTCGTCTCTTAGCTGTTGCTGTTTAGCAAATCTTTCTGCCTGATCAATTGGATCATTTAACTCTGAATAGCCATTCCCTAGCTCACTTCCAGCAATAATTGGTTGGAAACGTTGTGTGATATTTGGATTTTTGACATCTTTTTTAGCAAGAGGAGAAACCGCCAACGGAACACCGACCAAAAAACCAGGCCCGGCGATTGATTTTCGGCAATATTTCCAAAGATTATCAATTGCTCGCGTAATATTAAAGCCTTTTTTATCATATTCAACACCCAACTCTTTTAGCTTTACTTCTATTTCTTCCATGGTTGCATGATTCACATCAATACCTGTTTTTTCTTTGATTGTTTCGGTATAGTCATACTTTTCCCATTTTTTTGAAAAATCAAGCTCAAAACCCTTGATTTTAAATTGTAATGTCCCGAAAGTTTTTTCAAAAACATATTTATACAACTCCTCTACAAGCTCCATGCCTTTTTCATAATTTGCATATGCCCAGTAAAATTCCATCTGCGTATAGTCTTGCAAATGCTCAGCGTCCATACCTTCGTTCCTAAACTGCCGTCCGATTTCAAAAGTTTTTTCAAAACCTCCCACCATAAGACGTTTCTGCCAAAGCTCTCCCATGGAAATTCGCAAATAAACGTCCAAGTCAAGTGCATTATGATGAGTCTCGAACGGCTCAGCATCTGCTCCTCCAGCAGAAATTTCTAAAACTGGGGTCTCCACTTCGATAAAACCTCTTTCCATCAAAAAACTACGCACAGCATTCCAGAAAATACTTCTTTTATAGATGATGTCTTTAGTTTCTTCATTGAACAAAATATCTAAATATCTTTTTCTAAAAAGTTCGTCTTCATCTTGCAACGCCTTGTGCTTATCTGGCATTGGCAAAATTGATTTTGTAAGTAGCGTCAATTTGCTTGCCAAAACAGATTTTTCTCCCTTGTGCGTGTCAAACCTCTTCCCCTCTACTGCAATAAAATCACCGATATCAAGATTTTTCACCCATAATTTATAATCGCCTTCGAACTCTTTTTTATTCAAGACTACCTGCATCCGCCCACTTTCATCCCGTAAGTGCAAAAAAGTTAGATTCCCCATATTTCGAAACAACATTATTCTTCCAGCAATCTTAATTTCTGAATTAACTTCTTTCTTGATAACATCCTTTAGATCTTCTTTCTCAAAAGGACCTGCTGGATAAGGGTCTATTCCAGCCTCTTTGAAGTTATTTAATTTTCTAATTTTATCTTGCTTGATATTCTCTAACATCGGAAATTTATTTAAGGGGATTTAAGTTATTTTCCTTTATTTAAAGGAAAATTTCAATTTAACTTTAACAATAATTTGCTCTGTTGTCCAGAGGATTTTTAAATAAATATTTTCCAGATACCTCAAGAGTTCTTTTTTTGCTTATTTATGAATAATAATTGGCATGCCAACTGCGGCAAAATCATAAACTGTTTTTGCGGGACCGATTCCTAACCTCACACACCCGTGAGAAACTGGAATCCCCAAATGATTTGTTCCTTCCTTATAACCACTTGGCCACTCTGGTAATTCATGGATTCCATGACCTCTGTTTGTGAATTGAATAAACCAAGGCATATATAGCCCATACTCTTTTGACCAAGGCCTCTTTGCCTTCGCCATCACACTAAAAGTTCCTTGTGGGGTATCCATCCCTATTTTACCACTGGAAACTTTAAAAGCGCCTTTCTCTTTTCCACTCTCAAAAATAAACATTGTTTGAGAAGAAAGGTCTATATCAATATAATCTCCCTCTACTATTTGTGGCTCGACTTCTTCTAGTCGATCTTCAGTTTTAGTCTGAAGATTGTTTCCTCCATAATTATAGAAAACTTGTGGTGGCGGTTTTGTTGTGAATTTACCTTGATACAACTCCCTTGAAAAATCAAGATTATTATGCCTCAACTGAATTGTAACTAAATATTCTGTTTTTTTCTCCATTTTTAATTCAGGCGTGATAACTAACTGTGTGTTTGATTCATTAAATTTATAATTGAAATTGGTCGTCATCGGAACAACCTTTACTTCTATCTTAAAAGGGTCTTCGATTGTTTGATCAAAATCAATTGTAATCTGGTCATTAATGTCTACATCTTTTTGTTCATTTGAAGGGTAAACATTTTTTAGCTTAGGCACGACACTGGAACTTATTTTTCTTTTGATTTTCTCTTGAGGGACATAAAATTGGGTCTTCGCCTCATCAAATATAATCTCGTATGTTGTTTCTGGTAAGGGGGCTTCCAGCAGCGTTAAGGTAAGAATTCTTGAATCACTCCAAGCAGTTCTCACTCTTAGGGAGGGCTGAATTGACATTGATTCCTCCACACTACGCTCAAGCATTTTTGTTGAAAATCGAAAAGTTATCATATCTCCTAACTTAAGATTAGTAGTGTTACTGGTAACAACCTCTATGTTTTTCTCCTGCATGTAAAACTTGAAACCCAATATTAAACCTGCAACAATAACCACCATAAAAACATAGAACATTGTTCCATGAAAGAGTGCTCCCAGGAAAGAGCTTTTTTTCTCCTCACTACTAATATTTTCCACTGGTTTTATTTTTTATTTTTTACCTCTCTTCTAAGTTTATTTTAGATCAAACGCTATTTGTAATCATATCACAACAAGACAACTATTTTCAAATTTAAAAATTTATTTCATTCCAATTAAAAAGACTGCTAGAGTTGTGTAAAAAAATTTTCTAGCTGTAGTCTTTGATTTACATTGCTATTAGAAATTTCAGTACGTAAGCACATAACCTCTTCGGTTATTTTAGCAATTTTATTAATAACTCTTATATCAGCACCAATTTCTATTTGTTTTTTAATCAACTCTCTTAAATACCAAGCAATTTCTTCTAAAGATTCTCTCAACTTTTCTTTATCACCAGACAGTTCCTCTGACAAATTCAAACCATCAATTATTCCTTTTTTAAGAGCATCTCTAAAAAGCCTCAGGTTTTCTTTAGCCAATTCAAATCTTGCTGGGTCAGCCAACAATTCCCTTGCTTTAACAATTTTGCCCTGGGAAAAATCAATCAGTTCTACTAGGTCTGCCCTTTCGAATTCAAGATTTTCAGATTGGAGCTGAGAAAGAATTTCTTCCTTTTCTGCAAGTCCAAATCTGACCACTTGACATCTAGAACGAACAGTTGAAAGTAATTTCAATTCATTATTGCTAACTAAAATAATAATTGTATCAGAAGTTGGTTCTTCAATAACTTTCAACAGACTATTCGCTGCAGCAAGTGTCATCCTGTCAGCTTCTTTTATGATCAAGAACTTATATCTTGCTTTATAAGCATAATAACCAACACTTTTAATGGCACTCTTTATTTGTTCAATTGAAATATCCTTTTTTCTACTCTTCTTTCCTTTTTCTTCAATAATCGGCTCAACAACAATAACATCAGGATTAGAGCCATTATCGATCCCATCTCTATCTTCAAATTCATTCACATCACAAGCAAAATCAAAAGCCATCTTACTTTTTCCGACTTTTGCCGGACCACAAAAAAGATATGTCCCCACAAGAGAATTCCTCTTTCTTGTTCTTTCTAAAAAATCCTGCTGTTTTTGATTGATTTTCTTCATTCTTCAACTTTTTTTCTAGATGTTTCGCTTAACAAATTCTTTTATTTTTTTCTGAAAAATTTCTTTCGAAAATTTTTCAGCGTGTTTGCGAATTTCAAGATAATCATATTTCTCTTCATTTGCAATAAATCTTCTAACTCCATCCGCTAAAATTTCCAATTGAGGAACATCAAAAAATTCTCCAGTCTTACCCTCTATAACAGTTTCAGCTGTCCCCCCTTCCCGCAAAACAATTGCTGGCTTTCCAGCTGCCATAGCCTCAATAACAGTAATATTAAAATCATCTACAGAAGCACAAACAAAAGCTCTTGCATTCTCATAAAGTCTCGCCAATTTTTCATCATCCACAAATCCCAAAACCTGAATATTCTGGTTCTCCTTCGCAATCTTTTCAAGATCTTCCTTCTCCTTTCCGTCACCTACAATCACAAGTGGCAATTTCAGTTTCACAAATACATCCGCGATTAACTTTGTTCTTTTATATGGGGAAAGTCTTCCTGCCGTCAAAAAATAACCTTTGTGCTCCTTTTGCGGCTGGAATCTCTTCACGTCAACGGGGGGATAAATAACTTCTGATTCTTTTCGATAATATTTTTTAATTCTCCTTGCTGTATACTCTGAGTTGGCAATAAATTTATCCACACGCTCTGCACTTGCCCTGTCCCACATCCGCAAATAACTTAGAAAAAATCTAATCAATAGTTTTGCTTTTCCCTTAAGTTTTTGCTCCTCCAGATATTCGTGACTCCAATCCCAAACATACCTCATTGGTGTGTGTGTATAACAAAAATGTTTCGTTTTCGGCTTAACAACAATGCCTTTTGCAAAAGCTGACGATGAAGAGATAACAACATCAAAATCTCTCAGATTAAAGGTCTCGACCGCTGTTGGCATTAGAGGAAATAAAAATCTATGCCTTTTAAGAAGAAAACTAGGGGACTTTTGTAAAAATGAACTTTCTATTTTCTGATTTGGAAATTTTTCTTTTACATATTTTTCATTTTGAAGCAATGTAAATATTGGGGCTTCAGGGAAAACTTCACTTATTGCTTTTAGGGTGCTTTCAGCTCCTCCTTGATACAAAAGAAAGTCATGTATAAATGCGATACTTTTCATTTCTAATTTTATTTATAAAAGATAAACGATTCTAATTTTAGCCTAATGCTACGCTAATATAACTTTAGCAACACCCCTTCCACATTTTTCCCAGGAAAATCTCTTTGTGTTTTCAAGGCCCTTTTTCACAACGTCATTATATTTATTTCTATCAGATAAAATTTTCTGAGCAACCTTAGCAATGTGCTCTGGTTGTGTTGGAGTTGTCAGAACTTCATCATTCCCCACAATTTCATCCATGGGACCAAAATTTGATGTCACGACTGGCACACCAACGCTCTGAGCTTCTAATATTGGGATCCCAAATCCTTCACATAAAGATGGGAACATAAAGATTTCTGCTTCTGCCAATAATTTAGATTTGTCTTTTTCGGAAATAAATCCGAGTCTTTTGATATCTTTTTCAAACTCACTCTCGTTAATTTTCTTTTCAATTTCTTCATATCCATATCCAGGCTTTCCAGCCAACAACAATTCTCCTTTATAATTATACTCTCTTTTTAAAATTTCAAAGGCGGAGATTATGTTTTTGATATTTTTTCGCTCCTCCAGTCTTCCAATATACAGAATATATTTACTGAAACTTTTTTTAACAGAAAACTTAGAGTGCTCAATCTTAACATTAAAACCATTATAGACAACCACTATCTTTTCTTTTTGCGTCTTATACATTCTCACGAGATCCTTTTTGGTATTCTGGGAAACGGAAATAATTTTTTTTGCCCACCTACAACTTCTGGTTACAAAAAAATGATGAAACCACCTTGAGTACAAAGAATATCCTTCTGGACAATGTTCGTATTCAAGTCCATGCACCGTAACAACTGTTCTCCTTGGATGCACAAAAGGAACGGTGTGTGCAGGAATAAAAAGAACATCCACTGGTCGCATTAGCATCTCCCAAGAGAGACCTATTTGGGTCCAAAAGTAATTGAAGGGAACTACTTGCATCTTCCATTTTTTTGGCAAATCAAAATCGAAACTATTTTCGCCATTGTCTTTCACATACAGAAAAACTTCATGGTCACCAAGAGGTTTTCGAAGGTTTTTAATCGTTTGATATGCACACTCCTCGATTCCAGTTCTTTGTTTTATCAGCGCGCGTGATGCATCAATTCCAATTTTCATTTATTTTTCATTGTTTATACACTAGTTTCATTGTATTAAAGCTAGGTCGTTTTGGCAAGAAAAAATTAAATTAAAAAACAGACTTTGGTCTGTTTCTTGTCTTAAGATAAAAAACTAACGCAATTGAATTGTTCTTTTGTAAATTTCTAAATTATCCAAGGCCACTCCAGTTCCCTTTGCAACACAAAGCAAAGGTTCGTCTGCAACATAACAGGGGACTCCAGTGACTTTCGTAATAAGCTTATCTAAATTCCTCAATAAAGCACCTCCCCCAGAAAGCACAATACCTTTGTCCATAACGTCTGCGGCTAGTTCTGGTGGTGTTTCTTGCATCACTTTCTTAGCAGCATTAATAATCTCACGCAGTTCTTCTTGAATAGCTTCGGTAATTTCATTTGTCGAAATTCGAATTGTCTTTGGTAATCCACCCATAAGATCCCTTCCGCGAACTTCAACATATTCCTCTTTTACTTGTGGCAATGCGCTTCCAATTTCAATCTTAACCTCTTCCGCTGTTCGCTCCCCAATAGCGAGTCCGTGTTTCTTTTTAATATATTGTGCGATTGCTGCATCAATTCTATCGCCACCCACTCGCGCACTATAAGCAGAAACAATTCCGCCCAAAGAAATCACAGCAACCTCAGAAGTTCCACCTCCAATATCAATAATCATATTCCCGCTGGCACTGTTGATTGGAATTCCTGCTCCAATAGCTGCAAGTACGGGCTCCTTAACAATATATGCATTCTTTGCACCAGCCTTAATTGTTGCTTCGACCACAGCACGTCTTTCAGTGGAAGTAACTCCAGCAGGAATTGAAACCATAACATCCGGTTTTGAAAAACGAATCCTAGGACTTACTTTACCGATAAAATATCTGAGCATTGCTTCTGTTACACGATAATCCGCAATCACACCATTTTTTAAAGGACGATACGCAGTAATCACGTCTGGGGTTCGTCCGATCATCTCTTTTGCCTCATTCCCAACAGCAATGACCCTGTTATCATCCATAGTAACGGCAACAACTGAGGGCTCATTCACAACTATTCCTTTTTTTGGAACAAAAACTAAAGTATTAGCCGTTCCAAGGTCTATTCCGATTCTTTTTGAGAACATAAGCTATGAAAAATAATCACACAAATTAAATCTTTCTATATATTTCTAAGTCTGTATCTTAATATACCTTCCTTTAAGATAATTTTCAACTGATTCTTTTGTATTCTGAACAATTTCTTTTGGCAACTTATCTAAATCAAACCATTTCATCTCTTCACATTTATGAGGCTCCATGTTCTCAAAGTCTTCGCTTTTTGAATTTGCCAAATAATTAATCGCAACCCAATGCTGTTTATCTTTCTTGATAATATGATCGGTGTGTGGTAAATAACCCCAAATTTCAATTTCCAAATTAGTCTCTTCTAAAATCTCTCTTTTCATTGCATCGGTTGCCGTTTCTCCAAAATCAATTTCTCCGCCTGGTTTGGACCATTGTCCAACTTCGTTTTTGCTTTTTACTCCTCGTTTTTGAAGTAAAACTTGTTTATTCTTGTTGAAAATTAAAACCCCACCACCAATTCCTATATAGTCTTTTCCAATTTTCTTTTCTTCCATTTTAGTTTCTACTTCTTGTTAAATATACTTGATTGAAAAGGTTTAAATATTTCTATTGTGTTCTTGAGCCCCGGACGCTAATGCGCCGAAAGCGAAAGAATACGATGGAAATATTTATTGGAATACCAGTAACAATTAGTTTTATAATTTTAAAATATTTTGCGTTTATCTAAATTCCGAAACACGAAAATTCTTCTTACCAATCAGCTTCTTTTCTCTCTGCATAATTTTCTCATGTTTCTCCCAAAAAGCTTTGTCTATTTCTTCCACAGGAATTCCCATACTTATAAAATTTCCTATTACTAAATTCAATAGATCTATATTCTCTTCAATAATTGCCTCTTTCCCCTTCCCCTTGGTTACGGCCTGAGCAAGTTCTCCAAGCTCCTCGGTCATCAAATTCAAACGAAAACTCATTTCCTCGTTATTCGTTCCTTTCATTTCAAATTCCTTATGAAATTGTGCAATTGCTTGGTAATATTTTTCCATTCGACTAGTCTATTTGTTTAATATCAGCACCAATGGCTTGCAGGCGCTCCTCAAGATTTTCATATCCTCGATTGATTGAATAGACGTCCCGCAGAATTGATTTTCCCTTTGCTGCTAACATTGCCACTAAAATAATTGCTGCTGGGCGAAGTGCTGGTGGAGACATCATCTCTGCACTTCTAATTATGCTTGGTCCTTCAACATATACTCTATGGGGGTCCAGAAGCGTTACATTGCATCCGAGACGATTAAGTTCTGTGAAATAAATTGCCCTGTTTTCATACACCCAGTCATGGATTAATGTCTTCCCCTTTGCAACAGTTGCAATTGGCACAAAAAATGGCAAGTTATCCATATTAAGTCCTGGAAATGGCAACCCGTGCAATTTCTCTTCCAATGCTACGAGTTTTGAAGGGATTATTTCGATGTCGACTAAGTCAGTCTTTCCGTTTTTTGCTTTATACTCTTTTTTTATCAAATATTTCTGCCCCATTTTTTCAAGCTTCAAAAGTTCTAGTTCCAGAAATTCAATTGGGCACCTAGTAATAAGCAATTTACTTTTTGTAGTAATTGCCAGAGAGATAAAAAACATTGCTTCTATTGGATCTTCACTAATTTCGTAGACGATGTCTTTATTTATTTTTCTTAGGCCCTCAACTTCCAACGTTGTTCCACCGATTCCCTTTATTTTTACGCCTAATTTCTCCAAAAAGAAACAAAGATCTTGCACCATATAATTTGAAGTGGCCATTTTAATTGTGGTTTTTTCCGGAACTTGCGCTGCTGCCATAAGAGCTGACTCTGTAACTGTGTCGCCAGACTCATATAAAACAATTTTACCAGCTTTTCCAAATTTTCCAGCATCAACATTGAAAGAGTCTTCTTTCACTTTTATTTTAATTCCAAAATTTTCCAACACAAAAAGATGAGGTTTCACAGTTCTGCATCCTAGCTTACACCCTCCTGCTTGTGGAATTGCATATTTTTTGAACTTTCCAGCTAAAGAACTCATTAACATTATTGCACTTCTAGTTTTTTGTGCAGCAACTTTGTCAATTTTCTTAATCTCAATAATTTTTGGGGCTTTCAGCGTTAAGGTTTTTCCATCCCTTTTTATTTCCATCCCAATACTTTCAAGCACCTCAATCCAACGATTAACTTCTTCAATTTGCGGAACATTTTTTAGAGTCGTTATCCCTTCGTTCAAAACTGAAGCGGCTAAAATCGCAACGGTTGCATTTTTTGAACCATTTACAGCGATTTGTCCGTGAAGCTTTTTGCCTCCATTTATTTCAAAATTTTGCATTTTTTGTCTTCCATTAAGCATTTATAAGACTATCCTCATTGTATGGGAGGGGGAATTTTTTGGCAAGGGAAAAATTGATTTTTTGAATGGATTAAATGATACGAAATATCCCCTCAGCATCAGTGCAATCTGTCTTATACTTTTTACCAATCAGAAGACTGTACTTTCAGTTGCCTACAATTTGTAGACAACTGAAATATATAAATCCATCACTCTTTCCCCATTTTCCACAGTACTTCAAAAAAGTTTCGATAACCTTGAGCAATTTTTTCATTTTTAAAATTAAATACCGTAATCGGGTCACCCATTAAATAAAAATCTATTGATGTTTCAAATACACAAATTCCGCTATAACTTTGATAATCTGGCAAAAAACGATAATTAGTTTTTTCTCGGCTATTTTTAGATCTTAAAGCCACTTCCCGCAAGCCTTCGTTCAAAACAAAACGAATGGAGATATTTTTACGCCTCCGAGTTTTTTCATATCTTTCTAAAAAATCCATTCTTTTTTTAGTGAAAAGCTCTCCCCAATCAGTAGAAATAATCAGAATCTCACTACTATCTTTCATATCTTCCAATATTTCAAATTGATGCTGAATATAGGCATCCTCTCCCTGATAGGTCTCAAACTCTTGTTTTGGAGTTTTTTTGACAAGAGTTTTTAATATATCAACAGTCTTTTCAGCTACCAAACGCTTTTCTTCGATGAGATTGGTGATTCTAGCTGGTGAATTAGCTTCAAATTTTTTTCTGCCATTAATTATACTATGTTTAACTAAGCCCTTTTTTTCTAAAGAATACAGCGCATCATAGACAAATTGACCGTGCAAACCTGTAGTTCTCACTATTTTAGAGCTTCCCACCGGAATTGATTTGGCTAAAAGATCAATATAAACTCGAGACTCTTTCTCTGAGAGCCCAAGCAATTGCAAATTATCTATTAAATTTTTATCAATATTTTTTGACATACCTACATTATATCTCAGTATTTAAGCCAAGTCAATATCAAAATTTCATCATCATTATTTATTGACAAATTTAGATTTATATGCTATTCTACTATATTGTTAAGCTAAATTCATATCTTAACAAAAAGATCATTGACAACTAAAACGGCACTTCCGCCGCACCAATATCACAAGGAGAAAATCATGCCAAATAATACTAATGCAATAAAGGCTATTCTTATGCAATGGAATGTCGTGGTATTAATTAACGGCAAGTATGGACTTGCTCTTGATTATCTTTATACCAGTGGATGGTCTCCTATCTGCCGTTGCGGTTGCTGGGAATATCCAGCAAAAAAATTAGAATCCGTAGAAGAAGAATATGGCATAACAATATTATTTGAAGATAGCGAGAGGATTGAAGAATGTGGATTCAAGGTAGAAAGGCCGTATTCCAATGAGGAAATTAAAAGTTTGTTGCTATCCTCAAAATCTAATTAGCTCAGGGGGCATTTCCGCCATATACAAACTACAAGGAGAACATCATGAGAATTCTCGTAATTGACGACACCCAGAAACATTTAGATTCAGCCCTCCAGACCCTTGGTGAGCATGAAGTTGTTACCTGTTCAACCTACGATGAAGCAGAGAATCTAGTCGACATTTACAGCAAGGAGAAGTGGGATGCAGTTTTATGTGACTTACTTATGCCTGCAGGCAGTCGTGCGCAAGGAGGGCCAGGTACGAAATTTGTAGGTCAAGAAATGCCTGTCGGCTGGGCGCTTGCACTTATGGCAGTAAGAAGCAACGTCCGCTTTATAGCGGTCGTAACAGACATGAATCACCATCATCATCCTGCCAGTGCGATGTTAGATCACACCAACGACCATATTTTCAAGGTTGATGAGTCTAGGGTTTTGATGACAAACAGCACTGGCCGTGTAGGGATTAAAGGAACTGAACGCTGTTGCGTATGGTGCTGTGATGAAGGAACAAAGAGGCGTGAAGATATGAGTTCCGATGTTTGTACTTATTGCTACGGAGAGAGTCCCCTCTACCGTGAATATGGAAAAGATTGGGGGAATATCTTAGAAAAACTCACCAGCAGTAGCAATAACAAAAAGGGAAACCCTATCCTGTAAATATAGAAAAGATTGGAGGATAATATTAGAAAGATTCACCAGCCAGTGACTTATTAAAGTTGCTGGCTGTTTTTATTTTTGCCCAGTTACTTCCAATGTTTTATGCCCGTATTTATATTTTTTTGCCGTCTTAAAAAGTAAAATTTTTTGTTTTAATATTTTTGAAAACTTTTTTAGAAATATTTTTTGCAAATAATTTCCTGTTAAATTTGATCCGCTATTTTTACTTTCTTTGTTAAAGGTGTATATAAAAGACCATCCATCTTTTAAAAGATTGTCAAAAATTATACTGCTAAACTGTTCTTTGCTTTCTATCTTATGAATCACATAGCTTGAAAAAACCACCTCTCAAATCAAATGCTTTGCCTACGACCTTAAATTCCCTAGAAGCTTTCTATCTTCTTTTTTATTTCCCCAACTTTTTTTTGATCATTTCTTTCTTGCAGTTCTTTTTCCTGGGATTTTACTTTATGTAAAATAAACCCATGTCTCCCGGCTGCTTTGTATAAAATAATCTCATATTTATTTGTTTTATTAAGCTTTTCTAAAGCATCTACTAAACTATTTTTCCTTTCCAATAAATCGTTATCATTACCATTTCCACCAACCTGAATAGGCCAAATACGTGCCGACCCTCCCTCCGCCAGTAGTCCATCAATGTTTTGCATCAACTGTTGGATTTCTTTTGGGTCCTCTAGATAAGCAGGTGCAGAATATTCTGCCCAAATCTCATCTGCCGATTCGATTCCCTGATCACTCATTTTTTCGATGAAGTTTTCAGCTGTAGCATCAAGAGAAATGACCGTGTCTGCACCTTCTTCAATATTCTCAACGAAAGGATCAATATTTATAATGCTTGCAGGAACAATGCCCTTTTCTTTAAACTCCTCAGCTAACCTGCTACGCCCACCACCAAAAAGAACAATCTTTTTATCATTAAGTAGTTGTTTGGCAAAAACGCGAGTAGCTTCGGTGTTATATGAAAAAAAGAGTGTATTCCAGTAGGTCTCTCTTTTCGAAGCACCTTTACCTTTTTGAATTTCAAAAAACTTTCTCCCACGTTCAGTCGTGTCGAATGAACTACTGTTGGCAAGTTCACTTTTATTATGATAACCGATCACACCCTTAATGCCTTCAATGGCTTTGTCGTTTTCTGCTAGATCGAGAATATTATTCTGTTCTTCTGTTGCTTGTGCTACAATTTCCTTAATTTCTTCAATAATTTCTTGCTCTAAATCCTCTTCCTGCGCACGACCAGCATCAAACAGAAATCCTTTATCTTTTTTTATTTTTTGAGTCACCAACTCTCCTGCACGCTGAAGATATGCCGCTTGAGATTCTGTTAACTTTCTATTAATTTCTTTTTCCGCTTCTTTTCCATTGCCGGCTTCTATTTTCGCTTCTGCCTCAAAAATTTTATTGGTTAGTTGTTTATTTTTATTTATTTTATCTTGCATTTTTTACTACCATTAAATTAGAATTATCTTTCTTTATTTCAAGCCTAATTTTGAATATTCAAAAACATTCCCAAAAAATGAGCTGTACTGCCGCCAAGAACAAAGAGATGCCAAATTGCATGATGATAGGGTATTTTTTTGAAAGAAAGAAAAAGAAGTCCCAGCATATAGAAAGCCCCACCGATAACTAACCAGATAATCACACCAGTTGGTACCATGGCTAACATTGGCTTTAATGCAACTAAAATTATCCACCCCATAAGAACATATAACACAGCAAGGATGAGTTCAATTTTTTCAGAGAAAAGGAGTCTTAGTACTATACCAATCAGAGCTAAAAACCAAACTATTCCCAACAAAGACCACCCCCACGGACCATGCAAATAAACAAGCGTAATCGGCGTATATGTCCCAGCTATTAAAAGAAATATACCAATATAATCAAACAGTCGAAAAAATTTCTTAAGCTTGGTATTTTGAAAACCATGAAACAAGGTTGAAGAAAGATAGAGAAATATTAGTGTAGCACCAAAAACACTAAAACTAACAACATGCCAAATTGTTCCATATATATTTGCAAAAACAACCAAAAAAACAAGTGCTGTTATGCTCAAAAAAACACCCACACCATGAATCAAACTATTGACAACCTCTTCTTTTTTGCTTTGATATTGTAACGAAGCAATTTCGTTTTCAATTTGAATTAACTTTTGCTTTAGCTTCATGACTTTATATATAAACAATTCCTACTCTTATATCATATCATATCCCTATTAATACAAAAATAGTGCCAATTGACACTATTTTTATATTGAGAGATTCAAAATTAAATAGAAATCTAAAGTCCTGATTCTTGTAATTTCCTTATTAACCTTTTTTGATCACGCGAAAGGTTCTCTGGAATTTTCACCTTAACTTCTACCAAGTGGTTTCCCCTACCAAAACGATCTTCTCTATTAATTCCTTTATTTCTGATTTTAAAAATATCACCAGATTGAGTACCAGGAGTGATTTTCATGCTCATAGTTCCTTCTATTGTTTCAATATCAATCTTATCTCCGAGTACAGCTTGGGAGAATAAAATCTCAACTCCTGAAATGATATCATCGCTACTCCTTCTAAAACGTGGGTCTGGTTTCACGTGCACTGTTATAAATAAACTGCCAGCTCGTCCTCCACCAATTGGCATCTCGCCATGGCCGGTTGCACGAATTGTTTGCCCGCTTTCAATTCCTGCTGGAATTTTAATGTTGATTTTTTGATAATCTCTTACTACTCCATCGCCACCACATTTTTCGCACTTCTCTTTCGGAATTTGTCCTTTACCATTACATTTTTCGCAAACCACAACTTGTTGAATAGCACCAAACATGCTTCTTACTGTTTTGTGAACTTTACCCGCCCCTCCGCATACATCGCAGTTTTTAGTATTTTTATTTTTTGCTCCAGTGCCTTCACACCTATCACAGATAACTTTCTTGTATAATTCAATTTCTTTTTCAACACCAAGCGCCATCTCCTTAAATGTAATTTCTACATCAACTGCAATATCAGAACCAACACGTTCTCTTGACCTGGTCTCACCTCCAAATCCTGCTTGTGAAAATAAATCTGAGAATAAATCCTCAAATCCCCCTCCATTTCCCGAACCTGTTTGCCCAAAATCAAAATTAAAACTACCATTATTAAAACCACCGAAACCACCAGCCGCTCCGCTTCTCCCATTGGCTCCTTCAAAAGTTTGCCCAAAACTATCATACTGTTGGCGTTTTTGCTTATCTGAAAGCGTCTGATATGCTCCGTTTATTTCCTTGAATTTTGCTTCATCGCCATCTTTTTTATCTGGGTGGTATTTGTGTGCAAGCTTTCTATATGCTTTCTTAATTTCATCATCTGATGCATTTTTATCAACACCTAAAATAGAATAAAGATCCTTACTCATTTTATTATAAATCACTAACTTTTTATTAACCTACTTGGGAAAATTAAACCTCAATAGTCTCAACTTCCTTTTTCTCCTTAATAATTTTTATTTTTCCCAGTCTAACAAGTATAGAGAAAATTCCTGAAACTGTCCAGAAAAGAACTACATTGGCAATCCATACAATTGATCTTACCGAGACAAATAAAGCAAGGGCCGCTCCTATCGGCAAAATATCTGATGAGATCATCTCCCCATTGATTAGCTCGTTTGCTCTTTTATTGATTAGATTATGAAGAACCTCGTCAATCCTTTCATTTCCATCAAGCTCTACCTGCAGTTTTCCCTCTAAAGTTTCTCTATTTTTCTCAATAAGCGCCCTTTCTTTCTCCCACATCTCTCTCTCCATTCCAGCTTCTAATTGAGCTCTTGTTTCATCATTAACTTCATTTTGAATCTCCTCTAAAACGGTTCCCCTAAGAGATACATCTTGGGAGCGGATAATTTTTCGAAAATATTCATCCACCGTCACTCCATCAACAATCCACGACACTTCTTCATTAGGCATTATAATGTTCATTGTTGTAAAAGCCGTCCTTGTTGTTTCTATCGGCAAATCAACATTAAACCTGGGAACTTTCCCAACCTTTTGAAGATTAGCAATTGAAAAATAGAAACCAACAGAAACCAAAAGCGTAAAAACTGTTCCAATTATTGGAGCACCTCTTTTCAGAACTCTATAAATATCTATATTAATCCGATTATCCTGTTCTGTTTTGATTCTTCCTATCGCCACCACACAACCCGCTGTAACTAGAACCCAAACTAAAAAAGCCCCTATTAAATAATCTTTTCCCAAGAAAACAGCTCCCAACATTCCGAAAGAACACACAATATATAAAATTCGAGAATCATGTTCTAAAATAATCAAAAAATAAAACGACAAAAAAGCAAAAATAAAAAAAATCACGGGAAGAAGTAAGCCGTCGTAGTTATTTATAAAAAAAGCGCGATATAACAAAAGCCAACCTGCTGAAAATAATATTATAATTCCCGTTATCAAAAAACGTAGCAGTTTTTTATTTTTCATACTTTGTTTTTATTTTTATTTTTAAACCGTTTTATTCTTTTCCGCGCATTATTACACCCTCTTCTCTTTTTTGCTCTTTAATTGCATTTTTTTGTAAAGCCATAATAACGGTTCTAATCATCACTGGATCCTCAACTTGCTTGAAAACAAAACGTTCCCTTTCTCCAGCAGTTTGGATATAGACTTGTCCGAATTTAAGCAAAGTTGGTATTACACCATGAATTTCGGTTGTCACATCTTGAATCTTGCCATGCTCCAACTCGCTTATTTCTCGCCTAAATAAACCTATTTGCTCGATACTGATAATTCTTTGGTCGGTAACAATCCAAACATCATAATAGAAATCAATCCACATCACAAAAAGTCCTACCCAGAAAGCCATTAGTGAAAAACTCATAATCACATTGAAAACATGATTATCAATTATAAAAGGAAGCCTGTTTGCGACAATTGGAGCTAAAACAAAAACGATAATAATGCCTATTAAAAAAATAACAAAAGGAATTAGCTTTACAATGAAAATTAACCAGTGTCTGCGTAAAATCAAGATGATTTCTTCATCATCTCTTTTCCCTTTGAATTTATAATCCAAGAATCTATGTTGATAATTTTTTTTATTATTATTCATAATAAGAGCCTTCATAGTCTAAATTATTTGGAATTACAGTAAAGTTAAATGAAAGCGAATCCCAATCGACTTGAATTGCATTTGAAATATTAAAAGTTATAACAAGCAAACAACCAACAATAAAAATCAATGTCGTTATTGTGGAAATTTTTTCGTTTAATTTATTTACTCTAAGATGATAAACCACCGCCAAAAAACCGCCAAAAAAGAAAATTAGAAAAAGAAAATACACAATTAACGGTAAATTTATCATCTTTTTTTTATTATTTGACTAGCTTAATTAGTTTCTGTTTTCAGGAATTTCAATTCCCAAATGCTTATAAGCGGCATCTGTAACGCGTCTTCCTCGTGGAGTTCTTTCGAGAAATCCTAACTGCATTAAAAATGGTTCATAAACCTCTTCAATTGTTTGAATGTCTTCAGAAAAAGCTGCTGCAATTGTTTGAACTCCTACAGGACCACCAGCAAACTTATTTATCATAACGCTCAAAACTTCCCTATCAGCTGTTTCTAAACCCAAGCTATCAACATCCAAAATCTCAAAAGTAGCTAACACCGTTTTATTTGTTATTACTGAATGATTATTCATTTGTGCATAATCTCTCACTCTTTTTAATAGTCTATTGACAATTCTTGGTGTTTTTCGGGAACATTTTGCAATTGTTGCCCTCCCCTCCAAATCAGTTTTTATTCCTAAAATATTGCTATTTCTTTCGATTATTTGACACATTTCCTCTTCAGAATAGAACTCTAATTTGTTAATAATTCCAAATCGATTTCTAAGTGGGGCCGATAACATTCCTAATCTTGTTGTTGCCCCAATAAGCGTGAATTTTGGCAGCTCCAATTGAATCGTTCTTGCTGATGGACCTTTTCCAACGATAATATCCAACTTTCCATCCTCCATTGCCGGATATAAAACTTCCTCCACCACCTTGCTTAACCTGTGAATTTCATCAACAAAAAGCACATCTCCGTCATTTAAGTTCGTCAAAATTGAACCTAGATCACCGACTCTCTCAATTGCAGGCCCCGATGTTGTTTTAATTCCAGCACCCATCTCCCTGGAAATAATATGGGCCAGAGTGGTCTTTCCTAATCCTGGAGGACCAAATAACAAAATATGATCAAGTGCCTCTTTTCTTTGTTTCGCTGCGCCCATCAAAATATGCAAATTCCTCTTCACAATCTTTTGCCCAACATAATCGCTTAGGGTCTGAGGTCGCAAAGTAATCTCCAATTGTTCATCTATCTCCTCTTTTTTGTTTGTTTCAATCATCGCTCTTAAATTACCTTCGTTATCTTCTTTCCTATTCTACCACTTTATATTTTTTTTGCATTAATTGCTCTGTTTTTGAAATTAGAGAGAAAGTAATAATATCTCTTGACAATTTTTTAGCTTTATGCTAGGATGTACTAACGTGGATTTGAAATTATGTTAATGTTTTTTTACATTTTTAGTGTCAACCTGTAGACAAGGGTGCTCTGAACTCCCAAGGAATCCTTCTTAGTATAGGTTAGTGTGGTTTAGGCTGTGCTATCCTCGGATTTATTCCTGCCTTATACCTTGTGTGTAAGCTTTTATTGTCTACAGATTGATGTTAGAAATGCGCTTTGAAACTGCCTTTTTAGGGCAGTTTTTTGTTACCTATTTTTGTTATTATTCTGCTTGGCTCTCAGAATCTTCATTCAATCTTCGCCCTACTTGTTTAACTTTTTCAACATACTCAATTTCCGTAATTACATGTGCTACTTCATCAAGCGTAGTCTCTCCTCTTAGAATATGCAATATCCCATCCTGTCCCATTGTCAACATTCCTTCTTCAATAGCCTTTTCTCGAATCTCAATTGTAATGGGGTTTGTTGTTAAAAATTTCTGCATTACTCTATCGATCTCCAGTACTTCTGTAATTGCAACTCTTCCTTTAAATCCAAGGTTGTGACACTTCTCACAACCAACTGGCTCAAAAACCTTGTCCACTTTTTTAGGGATATCAATTTTTACTTTAGGGGATATACTATTCAGAACCTCTTCTATAATTTCCTCCTCTTCAACCTTCACAGCTCTTTCTCTTTTACAATGAGGACAAAGCGTCCTAACAAGTCTTTGTGCCACAAAACAATTAGTTCCGGAAGAAAGGTCTGACATGGAGACGCCCATATTCAACAATCTTTGCACCGAACCAGCAGCACTATTAGTATGCAATGTTGTTAAAATCAAATGACCTGTTAAAGCGACTTTATAAGCGGCGTTAGCACTTTCAGAATCTCTTATTTCTCCCACCATTATGATATCGGGATCCTGTCTTAAAATAACCCTCATTGCGCTCGAAAAAGTATAGCCATCATCTTCTTTTACCTGTGTCTGCAAGACTCCTTCCATTTGATATTCAATTGGATCCTCTATTGTTATAACCTTAAGTTTTGGATCTTTGAGATAATTCAAAAGACTATACAAAGTGGTTGTTTTACCACTGCCAGTTGGTCCTGTATCCATGATAATCCCGTTTGGCTTTGCAACATTTCTAAGTATCTTCTCGAGGTTATAAGGATTCATGTTTAGTTCAGCTAGTTCTGTAACCTGAACACTTTGACTTAAAAGTCTCATAACGATAACATCTCCAAAACCACCCAATATTACCGAGACTCTAACATCTATTGATTCCTCCCCCGACTCCCTTTCCTTGTTTGAATAAACAATTTTAAACCTTCCATCTATAACTCCCTCTCTCTTTCCCGTTTTCACTCCCATCAAATTTTTAATCTCATTTAAAACAGTAAGATAATCATTCATTGAAAGAAGTGCAACGTCATGCAAAACTCCGTCAATTCGATATCTGATTTTAAATTTTTTCAATCCAGGCTCTATATGAATATCACCAGTGCCTGTATATACAGCTCCAATTAAAACATATCGCACCAATTCCTTTGGAGGAAGAACAGAAAATAATTCTTCGAATTCTTCATAGTCATTTTTCACTTTGGCCATTTTTTCTAAAACGTCGTCTTTGATAAAAATTCCACGCGCCAAAGATTGAACAACTATTTTCTCATACAAATCAATCAAATATTCTCCCTTTCCAACCACACGTTGCAATTCTTCGATTGAAGTTGTTCCAGTAACTGATTTTAAAATTCCGTCCTGTTCCAGAGTAATCATTCCATTCTCTAATGCTGCGCTCCTAATTTCATCCTCCGGAGCCATTTTTTCAATAGCAGTTTTGATTTCTTCTGTAATAACAAGAATTTCAAAAATTCCAACCCTCCCTTTATAACCAAGCCCGTGACATTTGGCGCAACCTCTTGGCTTCCAAAGCCTATCAATACGTTTGGGGATTGAAATGTCTGCCTTAGGAGAAATAAGTGCGAGCATTTTTTTTATCATATCGATAGTTTCACTTGCTGGTACATATTCTTCTTTACAGTGTGGGCATAGACGCCTCAAAAGACGCTGAGCAACAAAAGCATTTACTGCAGGCGCGATTAAGTTAGGCTTAACTCCAAGGTCAACAAATCTTCCGATTACACCACTAGCACTGTTTGCATGTGTCGTTGAAAGCACTAGATGCCCTGTTAAAGAAGCGTGTATAGCAATTTCAGCAGTAGATTCATCTCTAATTTCTCCAACTAAAATAATGTCTGGATCTTGACGCATAATTGCTCTTAATCCATTTTCAAAAGTATACCCTTTCGAATCCTCAACTTGTGTTTGACTCACACCAGGAACTTGATACTCAATCGGATTTTCAATACTGATAATTTTTTTATCAACAGAATTCAAGCGATTGATTAAAGAATAAAGAGTTGTGGTCTTTCCACTCCCTGTTGGTCCGGAATTGATAATCGCTCCTTGCTTCTTCTCTGATTCTTTAATAAGCCATTCATAATTTAGCCCCTCCAATCCCATTTTACTTAGAGATAGATCCTCAATATTCTGACTGAGCAAACGAACCACAATGTTTTCACCAAAATTCCCTGGCAAAATTGAAACTCGGAGATCCATCGCTGACTGACCTTCTCTTTCAACAGAAAAACGACCATCTTGGGCAATATCACGCACATTTATCATCATTTTTCCAAGTACCTTTACTCTTGAGACGATAGTCGGATATATATGGATTGGAAAAGATGCTACCGTTTGAAGAACGCCATCGATACGAAACCTCAAACGAACTTTACCTGTTTGTTGAGGTTCAAAATGAATATCTGAAGATTGCAACTTAATTGCTCCAGCAAGAATCATATTTAGCACTTTAGTCACCGGGAGATCTCTGATTCTTTTATCCATATCCAAAACACCCTTCGTTTCATCCTCAAAATTAGCCAGTTCTTCGCCTGTTAAGCCAGCTCTCAATGTGTCAAGAATCACACTTAGATTTTCTTTTCCATACTCCATCCAAGCTCTTTCGATTGAAGACTGGGACACCACGAAAAGCTCAACCCTCATCCCGTCATCCTCTAAATCAGCAATAAAATCTCTAACTTTTCCATCTTCAGGATTTGTTGCTACTAGCTTAATTGATCTTTCTAGTTTATGGATAACCGCAATTCCTAAACTTTTCGCCTTTTCCTTCTCAATAAATTTAACATTCTCTTGGTCAATTGGGAAAATATTCAAATCCAAATAAGCCAAGTGTAAATCCTTTGCAAGCTTAGAAGCCTCCTCTTCTTCAGAATCTCTTCTTAGATGTGTTAATGTTTTTTGAATTCCACCCCTTCTGGCGAAAGTAACTGCTTCTTTATCTCTCTTGTTTTGTTCAATTCTCCTAAGCCTCTCTTTTTCATTTTCCAAATCTCGCTCCTCCTTTCTTCTTTCACGATCCTCTAGATAGCGCTCTTCTCTTTCCTCCGAAGTCTCTTCATCTTCATACACAACCCTTTCTACGTCTTTTTCAGCATCCTGAGAAGCGACTTGTGCATCTCCATCCACGCTGTCTTTTTTTTGTTTTTCTTCTTCGGTCATAGCTATATAAGTTTTGTTTTATGTATTGGCACGTATCTTTATTATAGCACACCAAAGAAAGCTTGCATAAATTAATACAGGCAATTGAAAATTGCCTGTTGAAGAAAATAGATTATTTTTCGAAAACTACATCTCTCAATTTCTTCCATTCTTCTATTGATAAATTCTGTGCTCTGATGTTCTTATCCCAACCAAATTTATTAAAAATATTAAGCATTTCATTTTTATCTTTTTCCAACCCAGAAACTAAGTTATTTAGTAATTTTTTTCGTGGACTAGAAAAACCACTCTTTACTATCTTAAAAAATTCCTTCTCTAAATGTTTTGTTTCTCTTTTTTCTTTCGGAAAAGTTTTTACACAAATAATTGCTGAATCAACCTTTGGTACTGGATAAAAAGCTGTCTTTGGAACGACACCAACTAATTTAACATCACCATAGTATTGAGCTGAAACAGCAAGAATATTCATTGAACCAACCTCAGAAGAAACTCTTTCTGCGACTTCTTTCTGAATTAAAAGCACTATTGATTTTGGCTGAGTTTCTGTTTCTAGAAGTAAACGAAAGATTTTGCCTGTTATATAATATGGAATATTTGCAACTACTTTATAATCACAAAAATCTCTTTCTTTTAAAAATTCTGGCAAGTTAACTTTTAAAATATCCTCTTCTATAATTTCAATTTTTTTATTATCCTTACTATTGTTCACTCTATATTTTCCACTCAGATATTCCACCATTCTTCGGTCTTTTTCGATGCAAATTACCTTTTTAGGAACCTTAATTAATTGATCTGTCAGAATTCCCGTACCCGGACCAATCTCCAAGACGTTATCATCCTTTTTTAGATTAGCTGCTTCTATAATTATACCAAGAAATTTTTCGTCATTTAAAAAATTTTGTCCTAGCGATTTCTTAGCACTAGGCGAATTTTTAAAATTATTACCTTGCCCTTTTTCATTCCTAAACTGTCTTCTTTTTTCTTTTCTAGTTATCATTTTTAAAATCTTTAAGTTTTTAACAGCTATTGCAAAATTTCTTCCACTTTCACATTCACAAGACCCTTCCCCAGTGAAGCTATTTTTTCAAAAGCCACCGCCTCTAGATCAATCCTTCTTCCAGTGGACAATGCCGGCCCAAAATCTTTCACTTCTACAATAACTTGCTTTCCATTTTCATTATTGGTTACGCGAAGCCAAGTTCCTCTTGGAAAAATTCTAGAGGCACAGGTTAATTTTCCAGTATAACGATACCAACTTGCAATCCCAGTTTTTACTTTTCCCACATTGATTTTAGTTCCAATTGTAACAATTTTTGAGATAGGTTTTTTAATGATTTCTGAAGAAATAATTTCTTTGGAAATTTCTTTTCCATTTTTATAGGTAATCTTATACTCAATTATTTTCTCACCCTTCTCGCCCTCTTGTTCAACTTTCTCTTTTTTCCATTGTAATTTTGAATCATTTTTTTCAATTATCTCAAACTCAATTTCCTTACTAACGGTAACATTTTCTACGTTGATTCTGGTCACAACAATTTCTTCATTTTCACCAATTATCTCCTCTCTAGAGGGCTCAACTTTGTCCAAGCGTCCAAGTTCGATATCAGCATCAGCTAATGCGCCTTCAACTGTTTTTGCAAATGTATTACTCTCAATTTCTTTTCCATCAACCTGGATTTTTGCTTTTTTATTTCGCCAAACCTCCACCATCATTCCCGGCAAAAGCTTTGCTTGCTTCTCTGGATAGAATAAATCTTCTTCGGTTAGATTAATTTGATGTTTTTGGATAAATTCGCCTACAGTTTTAGCGTTGGAGTTTATTTGATATATCAAACCATCATCTTGTAAGATTATTGCATTTTTATCCTCGAAAACCAGTTGTCTTTTTTCACTAAATAAAGCCGCCGATCCTTTCCAAATCAGCAACCCAATCAAAGTCATAGCAAAAATCACAAACCATTTTTTCATTTTCATCAATAAGAGTATATCACATCTAAAAGCTAAAAAACAATGCTTTTGGAGCTATTTTTAGAACATTTTTAAACATCTTTTCTGGTAATAAAAAGCTTTTCAAAGAGCATTTTCACTACGAAATTGCTTGACAAATTGATTAAAATATGCTATATTGGAAAACATATCAGTACCTATCATTTTTGTTGTGTAAATCAAAATTCAACCTTGTCCGAGGACAAAGGGGGTGTGTTATGGGAAAATCAGCGATTGACTGTTTGAGAGCAAACTTCATCAGGGGTGGAAGTAAAAAAAACGCCCTAGTCCTTATTAGGGCCTTGGAAGAAGAGCTCCAACAAACAAATGAAAAATTGGAAGGGGCCGAAGCTTATATAATTCAACTAGAGGAAGATAATCGTTTTCTCCGAAGGCAAGTTATCATTGACAGCTTAACTGGGATTCATAATAGAAGATTTTTTAATGAAGAGTTCCCTAAAGAAGTTTTGAGGGCTAAGCGTCGAAAAGAAGCGGTGTCAATTATAATGATCGACATTGATAATTTTAAAAGATTCAATGACACCTATGGACATCCCAAGGGAGACGAAGTTTTGCAACTAGTTGCACTGGCCCTGGAAAATGTCTTACAGCGTCCGACTGACTCTCTTTCAAGATATGGCGGAGAAGAGCTCGTCTTTATTCTTCCGAATACTGATCTGGCTGGTGCTCAGTACATTGCTGAGAAAGCTCGCCAATCAGTGGAATCTCTTAATATTCCACATTCTGCTAACGATGCTAATGTTGTAACTATCAGTTTGGGTGCTGCAACTATACACCTCAACGAGTCAGCCCATCATCTGCTCGCAAGAGCTGATAAATGTTTATACAAAGCAAAAACATGCGGAAGAAATCGCGTTTATTGCGATTAAGTCCACAGAAAAAGAAAAGCATAGAACTTGAACCTTAAGTTTTGTGCTTTTTTCGTCCATTTTTTCGTAAATTAAAAAGGACCGAGAGAAAATTTTCCCTAATCCTTTTTAGATTTCCAAAAGTATGTTCTGACTTTCTTTATTCTTTAACTTCAACTTCAGCCACTTGGGACTTTTTACTTCTAGTAAATTTAAAAGCAACAGAAAGCATCGCCAGGACAACAATCCCCGAAAGTGTATAATCGGCAAAATCAGGGAGTCCGATGTGTTGCTTCAGTAGAAAGCAATAAATCACCAATACTGATGCCGAAGCCGCTTTGGTCTTGCCAAAATTATTTGCAGCCGTTGCAAAACATAGACCAATTTTTTGGATAATATGCACAGCATTTCTTAGGTACTGCCCGGAAATATCAACTACCATAAAGAGCAGTACTAATTTCCAGGAAAGCATTCCTTCGAAAGCAAAATAAGCGAGCGGTATGAAATATTTAATCTTGTCCATGAATGGGTCCAATTTTTTCCCAAATGGTGTAATGAGTTCCAGCTCACGAGCCACAATCCCATCAAGCATGTCAGCAAAAACACCGACAATATACAACGTAACTCCCAAATCTGGATAATCAAAATAATATAAAATCATACCAGCGATTGAAGTGAGTCCTCCCCAAATTGTAATTGCATTAGGGTGCATAAAAAAACTAAACCGTAAAACTATTTTCTTTGTCTCTTTTTTATTGCTTATTACTATACTTCTAAGTAAAAGCACCACAATCAAACAAAAAATTACTACAAAAGCAACTAAACCGAGCTTGATCATAATTCACCCCCTACAAAGTTTATCCTACGAAAGTTAGCTTGCGCCAAAAAATAATAAAGTACATACAACAATGCTATACCAAAAAACAGGAAACTTCAAGGGTTTCCTGTTTAAAAAATTAGCTTTGCTAAAGCTCTATACCTTCTCCAGTGGAGCGAAACCTTTTGCTAATTTTTTCAAACCTGTCTTTGGGAAAACAACGCTGAATGTTTTTTCATCTTGCGAAACAATAATTCCTCTGCCAAAGTCTGCATGCATCACACTCTCTCCGTCACCAAAATCTGATCTATTTTTTTTCTTGTTTTTTTTCTTGGGTTTTAAATCGAAACTTGTTGGTCTTTTTATAAATCCCTTTCCACCTCCAAAATAGTCATCTAGCCCCTGATCTATAATTGCTTCACTGCGAAAAAAATCATCGTCTCCCAATAACTCATCATATCTCTGTTCAAATAATTTAGGTTCAATTTCATCAATAAATCGTGATTTAATTGACATCTGGGTGGAGCCATAAATATTCCTTGTCATTGTATAAAGCAAGTGAGCTTTCTGTTTTGCCCTGGTGATTCCAACGTAACAAAGTCTTCTTTCCTCTTCCATCTCGCTCTCGCTCATCGTTGCACGAGAGTGTGGCAGAAGCCCTTCCTCCATTCCCACAATAAAAATTGATTCATATTCAAGCCCCTTTGCGCTATGCAAGGTCATAAAAGGAACAACTTCAGTCACACCCAAATCATTGTCTGTTTGAGAGACCAGAGTAACTTCTTCTAAAAAGGCCTCCAGCCCGTCTTCATGATCATCAAACTTCCTGGCAACAGTCAAAAGCTCCTGAACATTCTCGTGCCTGACCTGTCCTTCTTCGCCTTCTTTCGCCAACATTTTTTCATAACCACTGCCAGAATATATTTTTTCAATCAGCTGGGCCACTGTTTTGGTTTGCGAATCAATAAGCGACTCTCCCATCAAGTTGTAGAATTTCTGCAACTCCTTAGCTTTTGAAGGTGGAATTCCGAATTCGCGAGAATCTTTTGCTTTGGCAATTTTTTCGATTGCCAACAATAAGTCCCCTCCCAAACCATCTGCAATTGCAATAATTTTTTCAACTGTTTTGTCTCCGATGCCTCTGGCAGGAATATTAATTATTCTTTGAAACCCAATTTTATTGCTTGTATTGTGTACGAAAAAAAGATAAGCCAAAATATCTTTGACCTCCTTTCGTTGATAAAATTTCAGCCCGCCGATTATTTTATAGGGAATTCCAGCTTTCATAAAAGCCTCCTCCATTGCACGTGATTGTGCATTTGTTCTATATAGAACTGCAAAATCATCAAACTTAAGTTTCATTTCTTTTTTAAGTTTGGAGATTTCCTCCGTCACAAAAAAAGCTTCTGTTTTTTCATCTCTCGCTTCAAAAAGTGTCAACAAATTACCAGCGTCATTTTCCGTCCACATATTCTTTTCTTTTCTGTTCACATTTTTGGAAATCACCTGATGTGCTGCATCCAAAATATTCTGAGTGCTTCGATAATTTTGCTCAAGCAAGACCACTTTTGCATCTGGATAATCCTTTTCAAAGTCCAAAATATTTTGCACATCAGCTCCTCGCCAGCCATAAATTGACTGCCAGTCATCTCCAACTACACAAAGATTTTTGTGTTTATCTGCCAACATTTTGAGTAGGGTGTATTGTGCATGGTTGGTATCCTGATACTCGTCAACCATTATATAACGAAATATTGTTTGATATTTATCTAGAATATCTGGATTGTCTTGCATAAGCTTGGCAGTAAAAAGAATAATATCATCAAAATCAAGCGCACTTGCTTGTTTCAATTCTTTTGCGTACTTGGTATAGCACTTGGCCACAAGCTCCTCAAAATAACTACCTGTTTGCTCTTCAAAACTCTGGGCATCAATTAATTTATTTTTTGCATTTGAGATAGCACCCAAAACCGCCTTTGGTTTTATTTGGTCTTGAGAAATATGCAATTCTCTCATCACTCTCTTCATCAGCGCCAATTGATCCTGGTCGTCATATATCACAAACTTAGACTCAAATCCAAGCCTTTCAATTTCACGACGCAAAATCCTAACACAAATTGAATGGAAAGTTCCCACATGAGGAACACCGGGAGAAAAAGAGTTAGTTTCAGGAGGCAATTTCAAAAGCTCCTTAACTCGTTCTAACATCTCTCCAGCTGCTTTATTTGTGAAGGTTACTGCTAAGACATTTTTGGGGTGTATTCCTTTTTCCAAAATCAAGTATGCCACACGAAAAGTCAACGCTCTTGTTTTCCCAGAACCCGCGCCGGCAAGAATCAGAACTGGTCCCTCTGTTTGAAGCACTGCTTCTTTTTGCTTATCATTTAAACTATCTATCAATTTAGACATCTATCTTTTTTTAATTTCATATTATTCTATTCACTATACCATAGTAACTTAAACTTTTGTTTTTGTCACAAAAAAGTTAGGCTTTTAATTATGAAAATATTTCGTTATAATTAACACACTCCAGTTAATTTACCTAAACCTAAAAAAATGAAGATTACAGTAGACCAAGACCTTTGCATTGGTTGTCAGACCTGTGTTGTGAACTGTCCTGAATCATTCCAAATAAATGAAAATGAAAAGTCTTCGCCAATTTCACAGAAAGAATTTCCTTGCACCATGAAGGCTGTATCAGAATGTCCAGTTGGAGCTATTTCAGTTACCGAGGACGAGGAATAGCACTTCCAAAAATAAAATAACTGCCCTTTAAGAAAGGCAGTTATTTTATTTATTTATAAAGTTTATAGCTTGTTAAATAAATATAATATGCTATAAAAGAGTTACTAAAAAGTAAATTTTTTGTTATGCAAAAGGAAGCTGAGCTTTTAGAAATCATAAATAACTCAAATTTATCACAAGAACAAAAAAATCTTTGGGGCAATGCTGTAAGTGAAGTTGATGATGAGACTGCTACACTTTTAATTGAAGCTATAAATGCAGATGAAAAAGCGCTTGAAGTTTTAACCTTTAATTTAGAGGGAAAATACGAAGAACTTTCAGAATAACATTTATTAGTTTTTCTATACAAACATAAATCAAAATCCCCTGCGTCTCAGATTCGAGTACAGGGGATTTTTTAAAGAGACTACATAAAGGAATTTACTATCAAAAGGTAACTTCCCCAGAAATGACAAGCCATTGCCAATGCATCGAATCTGTCGTAGACTCCTCCGTGTCCATATAAGAGTTTCTCTGTGATTAGACCTTCGCCAGAATCCTTTAGGTTATTTAATCGCTTAAATTTACTTGCGAATAAATCTCCAAGCACTCCTACAAGGCAAATAACAAGGACTGCATAAACCCAAGAGCTCGGTAGCTTGAAAATATATATCACACAACTACCAGCAATTGTGCCGAAAAAAAGACCATAAATAAATCCACCCAAGGTCTTATTAGGACTCACTGGAAAGATTTTTATTTGTGACCATTTCCAAAAGTTAAAATATTTTCCACCTATCAGCCCAGCAGCATCACTAAAGGTGATGGTTACAGTTACTAACCAGATTTCATCCCTTGTCATATTTAAAAACCAAATGAGTCCCAAGATGTGTATTTTTGATAAAATAGACCACCTTATTGATTTAGACTTTCTTTTTTCAATCTCATAGAATCCTCCAAGTATAATCATACAGAGCAAGAAAGGTAACATCCCTCCATGATAAAAAGCGCCAACAACAGGCAACCAGGCAAAAATTGCAAGTCTTGCCTTTTCTCCGCTTAGTTTTGTCCGCATACTCCCTCCTATATACTCGCATATTTCACAACACGGTTTCTATTTAGATTTTCTAAAGTACTAAAGACCAGGAAGTCTTTCGCTTAATATCTCACAGTCACTACTTAAAAGCAAGCTTCCTGAAATTTAATTTACTTTTTTTCTCGTACAAAGAAAGTAAATATGTTATTATTAATATACTTAGAAAAAATATAATAACAAAATAAATCCTCTCTTTATACAAGTTTCTCTAGCATGTTTAAAGAAAAGGGGACTCTACAATTGTGGAAAAATTACAAACTACAGCCTATTTCTCAATGGAAATTGCCCTTCAAGATGAAATCCCTAACTACGCTGGTGGATTAGGAATTCTTGCTGGTGACACACTTCATTCCTGCGCCGATCTTGGTAGTGACGTTGTTGGGGTTTCTCTAGTTTATCATCAAGACGACCGTGAGGAAGGGCGATTCAAAATTGAAAATTTTCTAACCTTACGCGATGAAACCGTTGAGCTAGAAATCGAAGGCCGAAACATTAAAATTATGATCTGGGAGTTTGATTTAAAAGGCAAGAGTGATAAGTCTATTCCTATTATTTTTCTCAGCAGTAATCATCCCGACAATAAACAGTGGGATAAAGATATTACAAAATATTTATATGCCGCTGATCGCTATACTAGACTTGGGCAAGAAATGATTCTAGGAATAGCTGGTATTCGTGCCTTAGAAATTCTGGGATACAACAAGCTCAACACCTATCACATGAACGAGGGACACTCAGCTTTTTTGACCCTAGAGCTTCTCAAAAAATATGATTTTAATACAGAGAAAGTGAGGTCTCTTTGTACTTTTACCACACACACACCTGTTCCAGCAGGACATGATCATTTTGAATACAGTTTAGCCTATAGCACAATGAATAAATCTTTGCCACTAGAAATCAAAGAGTATGCAACATATGAAGATTTAAGCACTACTGACTTGGCGTTAAATTTAAGTCGGGTTGCTAACAGCGTTTCTGCTAAACATCGTGAAGTTTGCGAGGGAATGTTTCCTCGGCATGACTTTGAAAATGTAACAAATGGAATTTACCATCCTCGTTGGGTCGGAAAAGAAATAAAAGAAGTTCTAGATGAAACATTTCCTGGTTGGGAAGAAAAACCAGAGCTACTAAAAGATGCTGAGACAAAAATTGATGCAAACAGACTGGTTGATGCAAACAAAAAACAAAAACGTGAATTGGTTGATTGGCTTAATACAAGAAAGGAGCTTTTCCCTTTTGAAACAATCGAAAATGATGATTATTTTGGCGTCAAAACTCTCACAATTGGCTTTGCTCGTCGCTATGTCCCTTATAAACGTCACACCTTGATATTCAAAGACATGGAAAGACTTCGGAATATGGGGTATCGCAAAATTCAACTTATTTTTGCCGGCAATTGCCATGAAGGAGATTCTTTCTGTAACCAAATAAAACAAGAGGCCGAAAGATATTCTCATATGCTTCGTGGGCAAATAAGAGTTGCCATTCTAACAGAGTATAATATTGAGGTTGCTAGAAAATTAATCTCCGGTTGCGATGTTTGGCTTAATAACCCTGTTCCTCCAAGGGAGGCCAGTGGAACAAGTGGCATGAAAGCAGCACTAAATGGTGGTATCAACCTTTCAATTCTTGATGGATGGTGGATTGAAGGCTTCAATATGAATAAAAAAGCCGGTTGGGCTTTTGGGGATGAGGCATTTTCAGAAGGAGAAGATCAGGATACTCATGATTCTAAGTTTCTACTCGAACAATTGAAAGATCTAATTGATTGTTATTATAACCGCAAAGAAGAGTGGTCAGAAAGAATGAAAAGTGCAATTTCACTGGTGGGGCATTTTAACACACATAGACTTGTAAACGAATACCAAGAAAAAATTTGGACACCAAGGTCGTAGCTTTTGAATAAAACAAAAACCGCCTGATTTTATTCTAGCGGTTTTTTTGTACCTAAAAAACAAACTCTACTCGTAGCGAAGCGCATCCAGTGCATGGATTTTAGATGCACGCTGAGCTGGCATTATCCCTGTTACCAAGCCAAGGAAAAGTATAAAGGAAACAATTGCCAAAACAAAATAATACGGAATATAGACAAAATTAGAAAGAACGACTCCGTTTTTATAGGCTAAAAAAATAAGCCCTTTATTTACAAACATTGCCAAACCATACCCGCCTAAAAGTCCCAGTGCTCCACCAGCAACACTAATTAAAATTGCTTCAAAAATAAACATCTTAAAAATATCTTCCCGTTTAGTTCCTAAAGCCTTAAGAATTCCAACTTCTTTTGTTCTTTGTAAAAGAGAGATGCTCAAAGTATTCAACATTCCCATTGCAGAAATAGACATGATAATTGTTCCCAACACAATCATTATAATTCTGATTACAACAAAAAAGCTATTGATATCTTCGATAATCTCATTTACACTTTCTGTCAAAAACCCCAGTTGCTGAATAGCAAGCTCAATATTCGCCATTTCGCTGACGTCTTTTACTAAAACTTTACCTCTTTGCGCTGAGTCGACACCAAATTCAGAGTTTAAATATGCAAATGGCACTATAACCATTGAGCTTTGCGATTCTGTGAGCCCAACAATTTCAACTTCGTTCCCAGTGACTGTAGTTTCTTCGTTGGCACTAGAACTTACCTCCTTTGAAAGAACCACTCCTAGCTTTACTTTTTTACCTATCAATTCTTCAGGATTTTTAAAACCAAGAATATTTGCGATCTGCATTGAAGCGATAATTCCATTTCCATCATCTTTGAATTTTTTTTCACCTTCTTCGAAAGAAGTCTTTGCTAATTCTAGATAATCCTTATTTTCTCCATAAATAACAGTATCAATTTGTGAGTCATTATATTCAATTTTGCCACCAGTACTAACTTGTCTTGCGATGCCATTGACACCTTCCATGCTTTCAATTTTACTAACAAAATCATTATTTAATGTAACAAAATTATCTAAATTCCCATTGTTAATATCCATTACATTACGTGGATTGTTTCTGGTAACCTCTTCAATAATCATCCCCTGAACTCCGAAGCCCAAACAAAGCAAAAATGTTATAATACCAATTCCCAAAGAAACCCCTCCTACTGTTAGAAAAGATCTGGTCTTATTAGCACGAAGATTTCTCCATCCAAGGAAAATAATCATATGCATTTTAATCCTCGAATGTTTTTCTTTTTTCCAAAAAGCTATTTTCATTTTTTGTTTGGTGTTTTATTTTCTTGCGTAAGGACTTCTGCTACACGACCATCAAGCATTTTAAAAACTTTACTTGCGTAGTGATATTGATCTGGGTTGTGAGTAACCATTAAAATGGTTATTTCAAATTTTTTATTCAATTGCGCGATAAGATCCATAAGTTCAATACCTGATTTTTGATCAAGATTGCCGGTTGGCTCATCTGCGATAATAAACCATGGATTTAAAAGAAGTGATCTTGCCAAGGCGACTCGCTGTTGTTGTCCTCCCGAAAGGTCAAATGGCCTGTGCTTAGACCACTCACTCATTCCGACAAGCTCTAGCATTTGAGCCGCTTTTTCAAGTCCTTCATGAAATTTTAAACCTCCTATAATTGAAGGGACGGCTACATTTTCCAAGACACTTAATGATTTAAGCCAAAACGCCTGTTGCGGAATAAATCCCACGCTCTTATTTCTAAAATCAGCTCTCCAATTTTTAGTATGCTTCCAAATATCAGTTCCTTTGATATAAACACTTCCTTGTGATGGAGCTTCTAGTCCGTATACAATGTGTAGTAATGTTGACTTACCGCATCCAGAAGGTCCAACCAACATTGCAAAATCACCTTGTTTTATTTTCAACCCGACTCCATTAAGAACAGAAACTTCATTATCCCCAATAATAAACTCTTTTTTCACATCACTAACAACAACCACACCCTCTTTTTCAGTGTATAGTTCAGCTGTTGTTTCACCATTATTACGGTGACTCAAGCTCTTTAGTATATCTGCTTCATTTACTAAATTTCCTTCTTTTTGTTTTGCTATTGTTGCCATAGTTTAGATATCCAACTAAATTTATCAGAGAAAGTTCCTACAACAATTTCTGTTGCGTTCTCCTTCGAATCTTCAACAATTACTGTCACAGCTTTTGTAGGAGTTTCATTTCCTGACTCATCAAATGTTTTAACAATATAACTGTAAACTTGCCCTGGATCAACAGGAATTGTAATTAAATGATAAGTGTTCAAAGGATCCTCTGCTGAACTTTGCTCGAAATTATTTAAAACTATTCCAGGGCTGTAGAAAACTTTTGCAGTTGTAAGTTCGTCAGTTTCAATCTTGATATACAAATTAGCACGAGCATCCTTACCCCTTCCAATTACTCTTCCAACAGCACGATTCGAAAGAATTCCTGGTGGTCTGCTGTCCGATTTTGTTATTATTTTAGTATCCAGGGTGGTTGCTGACACTCCATCTGCCGCAATACCACCAACATTAATTTCATACTCAACTGATGGCGTAAGCCCCTCTAGCTCAATTAGGTGCTCTGTGACATATTCATTGCCCAAAAAATTATGATATGTATCTTCACTGGTAGTTTTAAACCTGACAAGTGTTGTCGTTGGTAATGTCGTGTTGTATTTTACTATAACAGTAGGAATATCAACGTTTTCTTTATTTTCAACAGCGATGTCGGAAGAAACTGGCTGTTCTAATGTTCTAAAGGAATATCTATCTGAGCTAAATTCGTTTAAATCATTATCTATGGCATCGATTTGAAAACTATAATCAGTCGTGCTTTCAAGGCCTGTTAATTTTATCATATGACTACTTCCTGAGGAAGTCTCCTCAATTAACTCAGACAGACTTCCGCCCTTACCATAATGCAAGCTACATTTTGCGCTAGCGTTAGTTGTCCAAAAAATAGTAGCTGTTTCAAGGCCTATTTCAGAAGCCTCAACTTCTGAAATCGTTGGCGGTGGCAATGTTTCAAAACTCAAAATCTCACTCATCCCAATGTTTCCGTCTGGGTCTATGTATTTTGCTCTATAATAATACTTGGAGCCAGCATCTAGGCCCGTAAGCTCAACAATATGATCTGTTAAAGAATCAACCTGTCCGTTTGTTTTCCCAAGACTCATGGCCTTTCCATATTCTACAAAAGAACTGGCTAAACGATTAGTTCCCCATTTTATCACAGCCTCATAGGCCTGAACAGTATGGGTTGGCTCAGTCACCAAGGTTGGTGGGGTCGTATACCTTCCCGTTGGAATTATACTCACCGTGGTCGAGGGGATGGAGATATTGTTTGTACTATCTTTAGACTTCGCATAATAATAATATAAACGACTCTCGAGTTCTGTATCAACATAAGCACTTCCCGATGTTGAGGCAACCTCTTTAAATGTCTTGTTGTCATCACTTCTATAGATAACATAACCTGAAAAATTATCTTTATTCATTGCAGTAGGCGGAGACCATTTAAGCGCTACTGAATATTCTTGATTTTCACGGTCAGAGGTGTCAAAAATCTGCATATTAACTGGCGCTCCGGGCGCAGATGTGTCTGCAGAAAAATCAATATATGCGTATAGTTCATAATCAACATTTTCAGCCTCATCGACTGCACAAACGTAAAAACGATTTGAACCTTTTTGTGTCGCAAATGGTCCAGGGCCAGCTGCTCTTACGGTTGTTGTTATTGTGTTATAAGCATTTGGTAGCGCGTTAACTGAATAAACATATTTAATCTTTCCAGCATCACCCATGTATGATTCTGGTTGATCCCATTGAAACGCAAAAGAGTTAGTGGTCGATGTTTCTGGTGTTACGGCTAAGTTTCTTGGTGGAGATGGAGCGCTGGAACTAAAGTAATACTCTTGCTTAATCGGCTCGGAAAAATTCCCTGCCAAATCGACAGCACGTAAATGAAACCAGTTTTTCCCAGATTGATATGCAGCAACTGTGTGATTGACATTCGGCAGTGTAAGAGAGGTGGACATTGGATCATTGATGTCAATCCAATTTGTTGGGGCGTCTCCTCCTGTTTGATACTGGAATTTTGCTAGACCAGAGTGAATATCTGTTGCATCAGAATCCCAAGTAAAGCTATAGGTATCGCTAGCGGTGTATCCAGCTGGATTAACCAAAATGTCTGTTGGATTTGTTGGGGGGGTATTATCAAAAAGATAAGTAAAGGCTGCATAGGTTGAAGCCGGAACCATTTGCGCATCATCAATAGCCTTAATTCTTAAATAATACTCTTCCCCCGAGACTAAATTTTCAGCCGTAAAAGCGTTTTCACTTTGCAAAACACCTTCTAAATATGGATCAGCTAAATTGTCAGTTCCGAAATATACATAGTACCCTACAACACCGGAACCACCAGAACCATCACTTGCACCTCCTGGCTGTTCAGCTACCGGCCAAACAAAATATGGCACCCTACTACTATTCCAAGCATTATTTGCCAGTGTTGTTGATAAAGAGTCGTTGTCATATCCAATAACAGTCGTTGGATTTGTTGGAGCAGCCGAATCTTGATAATAATTAATCTGAATATCCTCTAATAAAGGAGATTTTATCCTATCTGCTGATGTAAATTCAACTCTAATCTGGATATATCTATTTTCGTTAGAAAGAATATCGAAACGATGTTCATTTGAATTAAAGACTTGCTCATTTATACCCTGTTCCCAGTTTGACCATTCGGTCTCATCGCTTGAGGTTCTGGTATAAATCATCGCACTTGTATTTTTTGGAAGTATATATTTAGCACTTAGGTTGGCCCATTTATAAACATCAACAAGGTCTATTGATTCTGAGGTGTAATTCCCTGCTTTTTTAAAGCCAGTATCATTTTCGGCTGATCCAACTACATAGCTATATAAACCATTTCTATATGATTCTGACTCTCCTCTTGCCGTTAACCAAATTCTATCATTTGAAAAAACTGCATCTCCCTCTCGATAAACTCTTGATGGGACGTCCGCCAGGTTCTCCCAAGCATCATTAGCGATATGGTATCTAAAATTCTCTCTTGTATCATTCCCCCTCATCGCATGTAAATATCCATCTTTGGTATCAACCAAAGAACCACCATGATATATGTTCGCTGGGGCATTTGCTCTAGTCTCCCAAGAACTTAAGTCTATATTATATCGCCACATATAAGCAGTATTTCCACCTCTAGTCCAATATATATATGGCACTCCTTCGATTTCCTTGTAAAGAATTTTTCCACCATAATTATTATTAAGCCCGGAGATTGTTGGCAACGCCGAAGACCATCTGCTACCAGCTGCAGCTTGGGTATCATATCGCCACCAATTCGAATTTGCTCCTCTTGTAAGATAAATATATCTGGAACCATCATAAGTCATTGATGAGCCGGAATTTGTCTGTAGTGGAATTGGGTCACTAGTTATTAACTCCCACCTATTTGTTGCTACTTCATATCTCATAAAGTAATTACTGTTGTTGTTTGTAGGCCTAGTTCTAGTTCCGGTTCCAGCTGAAAGATAGATTGCGTTTTCGTCCTCATTATATGTCATCGCTGCACCACTATAAAGCCCAACAGGTGTTGAAGCAAGTTTTATAAATTCACCAGATTCAGTGTTATATTTTCCAAAATCATCACTGTAGTATCCTCTTGTAATGTACAAATTTCCCCTTCCATCCTCTACAAGCTCTGAACCATAATAATAGTCAAAATAGGAGTTAGTACTGTCAATGACTGATGGTCCAAAAAAACCTCTTTGGGGAATTTCCCAGGAGTTTTCCTCAATATTAAATCTATAAAACAGGCTTGAACCATTAGCTCTTAAAACATATGCGTAACCATCTACAATCTTCATTGTGGCTCCATATGAAATAGTATTAGGGATTTTTGGAAGTTGTATCCAAGAGTCAGTTATTATATCATATTTCATAAAATTATCTCTTCCATTTCCGCTCAACATAAAGACTGAATTCGATTCATTGTCATAGGCAACACATCCTCCATAATAAACTCCGATTGGCGATTTTGCTAAAGGCACCCAGGAATTACCTTTTTCTCCAGTATCAGGATCATCCTCAATAACATACTTTGAAAAATATGGATAATAATTTCCTTGTGATGCATATATGTAATTATTTCCATCAGAAACAGCGTCTCCTCCAATGTATACTCTCTGCCCATCTGATTCGTTTGGATTTCCAAATTCCGCATTAGACAAAGTTGTCCAACGATTTTCTTGAGTGTCATAGCGATAAAAAACATCATCATTCCCTGGAAACGCGTAAATATACTTTCCTCCCGTCCAAGAGAGGGAGCTTCCGTATGTAAAGTTTTTTGGGGCGCTTGCAACAGATTCCCAAAGATTATTCTCGATGTCGTATCTCCAAAAAGTTGGGGTGTTAATTCCTCGAGAAGCAAACAAATAACCTTCGGGCCCTTCCGTTAACGTACCCCCATAGTAAACAGTCTCTGGGGTGTCACTAAGCGAAGACCAAGTATCAGTTGTTATATCGTAAAGATAGAAGTTTCTTTGATTATACCCTCTCAGTGCAAATAGTTTATCTCCGGCATAGGCCAATTCGCCTCCTCTCTGGATTGTTCCCGGAGCATTTGACAACAGTGTTTGTTGCCAAAATCCATCCACTGCTTCAAGTTGCAACTTATCAGGCTCAGCTGAGGTCGAAATATTTTCTACTTCCCCCTCTTCGAAGTCTGTTTGACTTGTTTTGATGCTACTTTGAAACGGAGATACCCCATCATAGCTATAAACGAAAGCTTCCCAGGCTTCATCGGTTATATTTCCGTCATTGTCTTTGGTTTTCAAAAGCAAATAATAATCACCTGTTGTCATTGCGGTGTTCACAGAGAAACTTGTTGCTGTTTGAAAAATTCCATCCGTTTCTGGATCAGCAGAACTGTCTGTTCCAAAATAAACGTAGTATCCTTCAATCTGAGAACCGGCATCGACTGCCTCTGTCCAAGAAAAATAAGGGTGTGTATGTTTATATGGTGTATTGGTGGTCATAGTCTCCCCCCCAATTCTACTTGAGGTTGCGGAAATTATAGAAGGATTAATAGGATCCACATTCTCGCTACTATAAGAAATTGTGATATCATCAATAGTCGGCGTACTAACACCATCGGAAGTGGCAAGCAAAACTTTAACCTGCAGATATCTTTTTTTGGGAGACTGAATTTCCGTGCCAGAAAGAGCTTCCCATATTGACCAACTGTTTCCGTCATCTGAACTTCTGGTCTGATATATAACAGAGGTATTCGCTGGCAAGTCCTGGTTTGAGGTTAAGGATGTCCATGAGTCAACATACCCTAGGTCCAAAACCTCACTTATAAAAAATCCATTTGCAATAAAATTTGTTGCTCCAGCAGTATAACTCCAAAAATCAGCAATATCCGTTCCTGGAGAAGCATAAAAAGAATTATTTCCCGTATAGGCAATTGATGCTCCAGCCCAAGTGCCTCTTCCATATGAATATTTCTGATTAAATGGCAACTCCCTCCAAGAGTCAGTTGACACCGTATATTCCCAGGTACTGTTTTTATAATTTCCAGCCAATGCCAAAATTCTTCCATTTTCATCATATGTAAGGTCGGTGCCATAATACTGAGCAAATGGAGTTTGTTGTATTTTGCTCCAAGAATTGCTACCCGTGTCATATTTCAAGAACGCAGTCTCTCCATCACCGAATGTTGCGTAAAGACTAGCACCATCAGAAACTAGACGAGCCCCAACATAAGGATAGTAATTAACGTTACCCGCTATCGTATCAGCCATCTGAGTCCAAGAGTTTCCAGTAATATCATAACGATAAAAATCATCCTGGGCATTACCTCTTAGCACATAAATAAATCCATCCGCAGCATTATAGGTAGCACTAGCCCCTTGACCAAAAGTTCCTGGTGCTACAGACATTGTACTCCAAGAATTTCCCGCAACACTATAGCGGTAAAAATTACCGGTGGTATTATCTCCTCTTGGAATGTAGATATATCCATTATGAAAAGTACCCTTCGTGTCATAGTTCATATTCGCTGGTAGATTTGCCATCGTACTCCAAGTATTAGCAGAAACATCGAAACGATAGAAAGCATTACTATTGTCACCTTTAACCCCATACAAATAATTTCCAGCACCAGTAACACCATTCCAAATTAAATTTCCACCCGTATAAAATGTACTTGGTGCATCCGTAGGACCGACCCAATCACCATTTAAACCAGCTTCGGGATCAAATTTCCAAAAAGTATTTGATCCATTACCTCTGATTACAAAAAATTTATCACTCTCGGAATCATATGCTATTGAAGAATAATTAGTAGCAAGAGGAGTGTCTTCTAAAGATTCCCACGAATCTTCTGCCACATTATAGCGATAAAAAGTGGTAGTATTATAAGAACGCAAAAAATAAACATATCCATCTCGATAAACGCCTTTTTGTTCACCATAAAAAGATAGAGGTGAGCTTGCTAATGCATTCCAAGAATTACTACTGATGTCATATTCCCAAAAAGTTCTTTGATTATAACCACGAAGAACATACATCTTTCCATTTTCACCATAAACAAGGCCTCCTCCTGTATAAATATTTGCAGGAGCTGGAGCAAGGTTATACCAACTACTTTCTTCCATGTCAAATTTCCAAAAATCTGTAGAATTTTGCCCACGTGTTATAAAAAGGTCTGTCCCATCAGATTCAATCCCGGCACCTGAATATACCGAATCCAAAAGATCCGGAAATTTTTCCCATTCTCCGCTTTCAATATCATAAGAATAAAAATCTTTTGAATAACCTCCAAAAATAAAATATAGTTTATCAACTCCATTATATGCAATATCAGCACCATAAAAAGCTGGTTGTGGCATATCAATGGTTTCGATCCACTCGTTATGCTCAATATTATAAACATACAAATCGTTGTCACTATACCCCCTAACTAAATATAGATAGTTTCCTACAACAATAGATGTAGATCCATATGCTATCGTGTCTTCCGTTGGAGCCCACGAACGTGCAGTCCACGTTCCATTTGATTTTAGCTGAATCGAATCCGTTTTACTCGTAGTTGAAATATTTGACATCTCTCCGCTATCCCATTCACTTTGCGAAGAAATTGTTTTTGATTGTGGTGCAGCAGAAATAATTGGGCTGACCAAAAAAATAACTGCTATCAATAAAGATACTATCGTTGAATTGTAAACAAAAATTTTAATTGCACGAATAATGAAGTTGAGTACATTCCCAACGATATCTTTAATCCTTGAAAAAACCTTCAAAACAGTGAACTGCCAACCCAAAACATTTCTATTTCTTTTTTTATTTTCGGCTTGTTTCAAAAACTCATCCAGTTTATTAAGTGAAGCCTGTGGATTTTCTTGCACCTTTCTAACTTCATTCCCTCTTATAAAGTGTCCCAAAAAAGCAAAGAAACAAAATTTATCATTCTGTTTTAAAGAGTTTACATAGACCCCCCTTCTCTTGCTTTTATTATTTATATTTTTTTGTTTCATCCTCAATCAATGAAGCCGATCTAGCTCTAAAAAATAACTTTTTCAACTTTTAAAGTCGGGCTTAACTTGCTTTTATTTTTTGCTCACCCCGATTCTATTCTAGAAATGAGTCAGTTTTTAAAGTGAATCTCTTTTTGTTTTTTCTTTTTAAAATTTCCAAACAGCTTCGTTTCTTGCAAAATCTCTCCTTGATATCTCAGTTTGTTCAATAGACTCACTTTTTAGATATATCTTTTTCCCTTTTTCGAAATTTCCTTTTTTCTCATCATTTAAAAATACATCAACATTTTCCTCAAAAACCAACAATTTAGGATCCTTTTGAAATCCCTTTTCTACAGCAAAAAAAGAAGAGAGAGTTTCTGCTCGATAGTCTTTCACTCCAACACTATACTTCCTAGAACTTACAAAATTAACCTTGTTATAAACAAAACCGTTTATAAGAGAAATATTGATTTGATATAGTTTATTTTCAAAAATCAGTTGAGTAACTTCATCCATGCTCATAACACTACCATCATCAAATTTAATAACAGCCTTTGAATCAGCTAGAGTTCTAATCTCCATACCTGAAATAATTTTATCCCCCACCGAAAGACTTTTCCAGCCGCCGCCGCCAGAAATCCTCTGCTCGATTACTCCTTCTATAGATTCTATATTCCCTGTATAAATACCTTCCTCGGAAAAAAGTTGTCCTTTTGCTAATTGCACCACCAAATCATCTCCTTTATCTGGGAATTTAACTAAAAGTCCTGATATAGCAAAAAGAGCAAACATGATAACTGTCAAAACCACGTTGATAATATTCATTTCACAGTTTTTTACTGCTTGTATAATTACAAATTAATTATACCAGAAGGTTCTATAAAATGGAATAGGAAAAACTTTGTTTAAAGCATAAGAGCCCCTCGTGAGATTGTCGTGATTGAATTTTATTTTTTTTTGTTTATCTCAACCTCCTTTTGAAAATAATTTCAGATAATTGTTTGACAGAAAAAAATGTTTATTTATAATTATTATTGTATAAGTTTGGACATTCTGGGTAAAAACTCTGGGATTCCAGCTTTATAACGAAACGTAGTTGCATTATTAGCCTTCGAAAAGGAGATTTGCCGATGAAACATGCGAAAAAACTTTTTTCAAACGGAGCAAATGCCGCCAACCTCGCCGGGATGCCGAAAAGGAATATGGTGACCACCGATATTGTCGCCGATCCTGCCGCCAACCAAAATTTTGAGGCCAACCTCTCCGAAAACAGTGCCGCCTGACCACAATGCCTGGCAGCTGACGGAGAAAATCTAATGATGTGGTCCTAATGACCAGGAAACCGGATATTTAGTCGAAACTAGATATCCGGTCCTTTTTTATTTTTAAATAAAATTCTTAAAATAAGCCAAAAAATGCATACTTAAAACTCTACACAGCAAAAGTACTTGACAAAAAATCTTAAAAAAATCTTAAATGTGTATTATTATTGTTAAAGTACTCTAAACAATAGTTACAAATTGTATCAGAGGAGCAAGACGCTTTGTCTTACTTCAATCCCAAAAACATAGCAATCTAGCTGTGTGGAAACTTCTTCGAGAAAGGAGAGAACTATGACGAACTACCTGTCACTGCAGCTTGAAGAAGAAGAGTGGGTATCTCCCCCGCTGCCTGAGAATGAGATTTTAAATTATATTAATTTGAACTGTCGCCGTTCGGCGCACTAGCCTGCCCCGGCTGGCCCCATAATTAAATTTGCTGATTAAAGCAAAGGATCATTCTGGGGCCCATGTCTCATTGCTAAAATTATTGCTATTTTTTTATCAAAAAAATAGCAATAATTTTCAATGGTGAGACTTTAAGCCGATTTCCCTAAAAGGAGGTCGGCTGTTTTAATTCTCAATCTCCTAGCAAAAAAATCTCTTTGTGTCAAAATAGGTTTATAAAAATAATTTTCTATCTAAAAAATTAATATGTTTTTAAATCTCAAAATTGTTGCTGTTGGAAAAATTAAAAATAAAGAAATTGCTGCACTTGCAGGAGAATACCAAAAAAGACTCTCTCCTTTTTGCAAACTACAAATAATCGAACTTCCAGCCGTTCCTTTTCTAAGTGACGGTGACAAAGAAAAATCAAAGAAAAAAGAAGGTATCAAAATTCTTGAATATCTAGCCAAAAATTCCACCGAAAACTTTTTTCTGTTGGAGGAATACGGCAAAGAATTTTCTTCTGTAAATTTTTCTGAAAAACTCGCCTCTATTTCTGGTTGCACGACTTTTATTGTCTCTGGAACATTAGGTTTTAGTAAGGAAATTAAAAAACTTAATCTACCAAGTTTGTCACTTTCTCAAATGACTTTCCCCCATGAAATGGCAAGATTATTATTGCTTGAACAAATCTATCGAGCAATCAGTATTATTAACGGGAAAAAATACCACTATTAACAATTGCTTAGATTTTTTGAGAATGCTTTTTTATTGTGCTATGATTGAATCAAATCTTATACTAAAGCAAATATGCCAAAAAGAAAAATAAAAAAAATAGATTTTTCTCCTACAAAACTTCGTAGATTTTTAATGTATTTTTCAGTAGTTGCTTTATTCCTATTCTTTAGTTTTTTATATTACGGAAAAGTACAAAGGGAGAAAATTTCATTAATTCAAAGTTCTAATATTGAAAATATTGAAAAAATAGAGCTCGAAAAAAGAATCCACAAAATGGTAAAAGGCTATCCAATTGAGGAAATGGTTCCCTACATCATGGAACATGACCAGATTGTTTCGATTTTCCTTGTCAGCATTGCTAAAAAAGAAAGTAACTGGGGCATAAGCACTCCCAAATATAAAGGAAAAGATTGTTTCAATTATTGGGGGTACCGAGGCCCCAATCCACTTGGAAGTGGTGGTCATTCCTGCTTTTCATCACGAGAAGAGGCTGTTGATATTGTTGGAAAAAGAATCAATTCTTTAGTTAAGGAATCGAACTGCAATACGCCTGCTAAAATGATTGTTTGGAAGTGTGGATCTTCCTGTAAAACACACAACCCTTTTGGCGTCAAAAAGTGGATTAGTGATGTCGATTTATATTTCAAGAAGCTTTCACAATAACATCACGGCAACCTGGTGCTAATTATAAAATATGCCAATCCAATTAACTTCCAAAAAATAATTACTTCTTTACTTTATTGTTCTATGCTCAACCTTAAAAGCTTTCGAAAACCTAGAGAAATCTTTTTAAACTTAACTAAGAATAAGTATTTTATGCCTATCCTAAAAAGATTTCTCGTTTACTCATTTATTGCAGTACTGCTTTTTTGGGCGAACGAAGAAATAAAAGTTAAAGTAGCAAGTTATACCAAAAATATTCTCGGGGTTCCTAGCGGTGGGATTGTCTTTGTTAATCAACTTGCTAGTGCTGATTTTAAAAATGGCTCTATCGAGCACCCTTTTAGTGAAATAAAAGAAGCTCTCGAGTTTATAAAAAAAAACAGCTCTTTTAAGATTATACATGTTTCAACTGGGGTATATAGCGAAAAAGTTTCTTTACCAGAAAATGTCATTTTGACAGGAGAAACAGCTTCTGACGGAAAGTTATTAACTTCAATCCAATCTCCTGAAAAAGGCTCTGATGATGTTATTGTTGCTAATAATAACGTTACGCTTTTTAGGCTTTTAATAAAGGATGGGAGATATAATGTTCACATCCCCGAAAATAAAGACAATGTTTTGATTTCAAACTGTACTATCACAAATGCTTCGAAATATGGCATTTTTAATGAAAAAAATTCCTCAAATCTTCCTCGGCTTCGCATCATAAACACCTCTGTTGTTGAAAATGGCAAACAAGGCGCCTATCTCAAAAAAAGTTCTGTAGAAATTAGGAATTCTTTTTTTAATAGAAACGGCGAGGAGGGTATTGATTTACACGCTGGGATGACTACTGTTATAGATAACGTCGAGGTAATGGAAAATAAAGAAGGTGGTGTTGAAACTGAGATTGGAGATATAAACTTAATAATTAAAAACTCCAAATTTATAGGGAACGGCTCAAGCGGAATAAACTTGCAAACATTTGAAGAAAATTCCTTCATAGAAATTAGAAATAATATTATTACCAACAATCTTCATTTTGGAATTAGATGTGCCTTGCATGCGCCAATAAAGTCTCCTTACTTTACAAAAATGGTGAAAATCTCAGATGACAATGTTTTTGATCAAAACGGAAAAGAGGATATAGACCCTACATGCAAAGCTAGATAAAAAACTAATCTTTTGTCTAATTTGCGATAGCCCAAAAAAATAAAACCCTGATATTGTCAGGATTTTATTTTTTGCATATAGAAAGTTTTTTTATTCGAAATCATCTTTGGTTAGCGAAATTTCTCCACCCCTCTCAACATCTTTCGCAATAATTTTTGTAGCAATCTTGTCTTCGATTTTATCAGAAATATACCTGTTAATCGAACGAGCACCAAAAACAGGATCGTAGCCTTTTTCAATCACGCAATCCACAACTTCTTCGTTAAATTTAACAGTAATGTTTTTTTCCCTACTAACTCTGGTAGCAAATTTATTTAACATCAACGAAATCACTTGCTTCATCTGATTGTTTTCCAGGGCTCTAAAAAATACAACTGAATCAAAACGATTTAAAAATTCAACTCTAAACAGTCCTTCTTTCACAATATAATCAACCAGTCTCTTCCTTAGTTCCTCCGCCTCAACTCCTTGCTCAACCATTTCCTTAATCAAGGAAGCTCCGGCATTTGAAGTGGCAATAATAATAGTCCCTCGGAAGCTAATTTTCTCCCCAAACCCATCCGTAATATACCCCTCATCCAAAACTTGCAAAAATAAATCCAAAATATCACTATGGGCCTTTTCTATCTCATCTAGCAAAATAAGCGAAAAAGGAGAATCTTTTGTTTTGGAAGTCAAAATCCCAATTTCTCCAGTATTTTGAGAGCCTATTAATCTTCCAATTGAGTCTTGAGTTTTATATTCACTCATATCAATCCTAATCATGCGCTCTTCATTACCGAAATGAACTTCTGCAAGAGCTTTGGCTGTTTCAGTTTTCCCAACTCCGGTTGGTCCAAGAAATAAAAAACTTCCAATTGGTTTTTTAATATCTCTAATCCCAGCCCGCATTTTTCTGATTGAATTTGCAATTTGAATTACAGCACCATCTTGCCCAATAACTCTTGTGTGTAAAAGATCTTCCATTTTCATCAATTTATCCTTTTCGTCCTGTTCAATTTGACCTTGTTTTGTGCCGGTTTTGATACTCATCACACGAAATACATCCTCGGTGCCAATGAGCTTTCCTTGATCGGCATAGTTTTTCTCCCAATACAAAAGTACACTATTTGCAAAACCAATTGCCCTGCCAGGCAAAGGCATAATTTTTCCTAACTGTGAAGATCGGCGCACAATTTCTCTTAATGCTTGAAAAGTGAAAACAACAATATCATGCTCTACTTCACTAAATTTTTGCAACAAAATTTCAATCGCTTCTTCGTCACTTGGCTCTTTTATTTCGACAACGTCAAAATTCTTGACGATGCTCTCCTGTTTCTCAATCAAGGAATAATAATTATTGCGTGTTGTTGTGGCAATCACTTGAAAATTTGGCAACATCAGATATCGATCCATAACAGCCGCTATATTAACAGATGATTTGTGCCCTGGATCAAGATATTTTCCAATTTCATCTATAGCTAAAATAATATTTCCTGCGAAAGCGGCTTCTTGAAATAATGAATGCAATGCATGTTCTGGGTCGCCTCCTTCATTTACAACTGCAGAGATTGTACTCCCAAGATCAACCAGCATGATTCTTTTCTCGTCAAGCTGTTCTCCGGCCTTTCCTTGTAAAACCTGCTTAGCAATGTGATGCATAATAGCTTTTTTTCCAACCCCAGATTCGCCCATTAACAAAACATTGTTTTGCTCTCCCTTCATTAGAATCAATTTTGCCATTTCAATTTCTTCATCATAGCCAATTGGTAACACAAGACGATATTCTGTTGGATCGTAAGCCGATAACTCAACTGCATGACGATCGATTGTTACCGTATATCCATATTCCCACCCTTTTCCGATAGGAACTGATTTGCGAAGATTTTCTCTTAACCAAAACTTTCTTGAATTTTCCTTGGCTGTCTGCAAGCTCATTTCCCATTTTAAAATAATTCCGAACTCATCCAAAGTCATATCATACGTTTTCAAAAAATCTGCTAATTTCTTTTTGTCTGCCAATATTTCAGATGTTAATTCACCCGTTTTTGCTCCGATTCTTTGTATAACTCTCTTAAACCATGTGAATTTTAGCAATTTCTCTATTGGCATATTACTATAAGGAACTTTTTTGCTCTCTAGATATGCCAACATGGTTCCAATTAAAAATAATCCCACCACAAGCAAACCAGCCATATACTTTTGCTCTCCAAGCGCCACACCGATAATTGAAATTGTAAGCAAAATAGGAGCTAAAATCCAAACTATCAAAAAAAATAAACCAACAATAAAAGTTATTGTTGTCATTACGACACCAAAAGATGCAACGAAAAAACGAACCATCGCACCAAAAAATCTCAAAATTATGTTCACTACCACTCTCTGCGCTTCCAAGATGGGGTGTAGCCCAATCCAATTCTTAGGACTCAAATCCTTTCTCCAAGGAGAAAAAAGGGTCGCAAAAAGATGTCTCACGCTAAAAATTGTCAGAAAATGATAAAGGAAATTATTCCAGTTGGAAAAATATTTTTTTATCCCACCAGTCCAGTACCAGATAAGGAAGCCCATTTTTGCTTTTATTTAAATTTTATTTTCTTTTATATTCTATATTAAATTATAACATCAAAAAAAACTTATAACAATTTTATTTGCTAAAATGTAAAAAATTTTTAACTCCCGTCAATTTTCATGCTATAATGACTTCATGTTAATTACTTTTAGAATTGTCCATTCTGATGCACACATACCATCATCATATACATACGTATCTTCCTGACTGCATGAGCTCGCTGAAAAAAGATGTAAATGGCATCTACTTGATTCATTCCATCAGGGGTTTTATTTTTTCTCTTTTTGGGATATTCATACCAATCTACCTGTTAACTTTAGATTTTTCAATTGTATTAGTTCTCTCCTATTTTATTATAAGACAAATTTCGATTCTTCTAACAAATTTTTGTGTTGCTTCAATCGCTAATAAATTGGGACTAAAGCATACCATGCTGATTAGCCTTCCCTTGTCATTAATTTATCTCTTACTACTTCCTCTGTTAAGTTCTTTCCCTAATTTATATTTATTTTTTGGTTTAGCATTTATCAGTGGCGCAGAAGCTGCCTTATATTGGGTGCCTATGCACTCTTTATTTGCAAGATCAACAAAAAAAGAAGAGAAAAGTTCTCAGGTTGGAAGACTTCTCTCCTTTCAGCACATAGCCGGAATGCTTGCACCTCTTATTGGTGGAACAATTACGCTTTTTTATGGTATTGAAGTTCTATTTGGCATAGCAATTATTCTTTTAATGATTCCTCTTGGTATTCTTTTGTACACACCAGAAATAAAACCCCACATTAATTTCAACTTTCGCCATGGACTTGGACTTTTAAAAAAATATAAGAGACATTATTATCTGACTTGTTCTGAGATTATTGGCAGCACCACCGAATCAATTATTTGGCCACTTTTTGTTTTTTTAGTTTTGAAAAATGAATTTTCTATTGGACTCATCGGGACGCTCCTTGGTGTAGGAACGGTTTTTTTCTCTTTATTTATGGGTCACAGAACCAACAAAACAAACCGCAAAAAAATAGTGAAGTTTGCTGCTTTAATGCTAGCAATTGTTTGGACTAGTAAGTTTTTTGCTGAGTCCTCGATTATGATATATGTTCTTTCAATTATTTCTGGTTTTTTTGTTATTATGTTTTCTGTTCCCAATACAGCAGAAACCTACGAATTAGCAAATAAGGAGAAACATATCGATGAATTTATCATCTTCCGTGAGGTTCCCATAACTATTGGAAAAATTTTACTGCTTCTTATTTCGATGTTTTTTCTGTCTAAATTAAACCTTGCTTTTATCCTAACTGGTCTTAATTTTTTATTAGTGTTTTTTATTTAAACTTTTTATTTATCTCCGGGAATTATTCATGCTAGAATATGGGAGAACAAACATTGGAATTTTTATATACGCGTGATTCATGAAAAAAAGAACCAAAATAAAAATCATCTGGAAAAGTTTCTTGCTTAGAATCTTCTTTTTGATTTGCATTTTAATCTTTTTTTATGGCATTTTTGTTGGATATAAACTATACAGGATGGAAAATAAAATCCTTGAAATTACTCAAACGAATGAAGGCGCTCAAGTGGAAACAAAAGGGTTTATCGAAACAGCAAAAACACTTATAACAAATGACAAACTACCTTTACGTGATAACGGAGAAGGAAGAATTAACATTCTATTACTAGGCATGAGTGGGGAGGGCTACAAATCTCAATATCTAACAGACACCATCATGCTGGTTTCAATTGATACCACAACATATAAATCCGGTATGCTTTCTATTCCTCGTGATTTATATGTAGAAATTCCAGAAACAAAAGGACTTCACACAAAAATTAATGCTATTTATACTTTTTCAATTAAGAACAAATCCTTGTCTAGTAGTGAGTCTATGAATAATATAAAAACAGTTATTCAAGATATCACTGGACAGAAAGTCCATTATTATCTCACTTTAGATTTTGCTGGTTTCAAAAGTGTTATCAATGAGTTAGGAGGCATTGATGTAGAAGTAGAAAATGATATATATGATGACCGCTATCCTGGACCTAACTATTCGTATGAAACATTCGAAATAAAAAAGGGATTTCAACATCTTGACGCAGAAACTGCTCTAAAATATGCTCGGGTTCGTCACATAAGTGGTGGTGATTTTGGAAGAGCCGCAAGACAACAACAGGTCATTGCTGCTGCCAAAAAAAAGGCTTTCTCTTTGGGGACTGTTGCGAATCCACCAAAAATAGTCTCTCTTATTGATACGCTAGGAGATCACATAAAAACAGATATTCAACTGGCGGAAATACCTGCCTTCATTGATTTAGCAAATAAAATTAACATACACCAAACCACTTCGAAAGTCCTGGATGCTTGGAGCTCTGACTCCCTTCTTGGCTCAACACACGTTGAAATGGGTGGAGTTATGGCCTATGTACTCATTCCTAAAACAAAAAATTACAAACAAATCTATGAATTATCGGAAAACATTTTTGATCTCGAAAAAATCAAACGAAAAAGGGAGGCAATCGAAAAAGAAAATGCTAAAATTGCCTTCGTGCTTGAGAATAAAAATAACTATAGTAAAATTAGAGTTGCTCTAACAAACTTAGGATACACACCTGTAATTAACCCTCCGAATAATAATATTTCTTGCTATAAAGAAAATAGAATTCTCAGTCTTTCTGAAAATCAGAAAATATTTACTTTAGATGATTTAGCTGTTAAATTAAACTCGGAAGTAAAATATTTGGAATCTAATGACCCCCTTAGTGAGAGACAAGAAGGTGAGTCTGATAAAAAAGTAATTGCGGAGGAAAAAGAAGAAATCGAACGCTCTCCTTTTGATATCGTTGTTTGCTTGTCTGATGATATTTTGGCTTATTTTGAGATGCAAAATGAAAAAAAAGAAGATACCTCTGGGGAGATAAGTGCTCAAAGCATACTCGATAATGATGGAAATGTCTTATTTAAAAAAGAATAGCTTAAATTAAACACAAAAAATGGATACTTTTCTAATTGTAGGTCTTGGTAACCCAGGAGAAAAATACCAAAAGACACGACATAACATTGGATTTAGGGTTTTGGACTCATTGCTTAACGCTTTTGGACCCTCAACTGTCTCCCCTTTCACTTTAAACAAAAAAATTGGTGGGGAATTTGCAACAATCATTGAAAAGAAAAAGGTCCACCTCCTTAAACCCATATCTTTTATGAATCTTTCAGGAATTCCAGTGACTGCTACTATGAATTATTTCAATGTAAAAATTGATAAAATTGTTATTGTTCATGACGACATTGATCTTCCTTTGGGACAAATACGTTTATCAAAAAACTCTGGTGCTGGTGGACACAATGGTATTAAATCAATCATTGAACATCTTGGGTCAAAGGATTTTATCAGACTAAGAATAGGAATTTCAAACGAATTATCAAAAACTTCTATTGCGACTGAAAAATTTGTTCTTGGAAAATTTTCCGACACAGAAAACAATGAACTAAAAAAAATTATTACTCTTTCCTGTGAATGTCTTATGTATTATCTTGAAAATGGACTTGAAAAAACAATGAACGAATTTAATCAAAAAATAAACTAGTCTTTTCATATAACAAAAAACACTACACCGCTAATGAGTTATTGGAAAGGGATAGGAGGGAGTTACCTTGCCAAGATCATAAGCGGTGCAGTGCCAACATTTAAACTTAAAATATTATAATAGCTTATTATAAAAAATTGCTTCTGTCAAGCAATTTTTTAAGCTATCTTTAAAGATTTTTAATAACTACTCGAAAAGATTCTTTAAGGGCTTCATTAAAAGCAAACAAAAAACTAGGTATATACCCGTCTCTAAAAGTGAAACTTTATATAAAACAGTTCCCAATGTAAGCACAAATAAAAGCAATAGAATTGCCATTATTATCTTATACTTATATTCACTGATGTCTTGTTCTTTTTTTTCATCTTTTTTTTCGTCAAAAAACATAACGAAGGCCATCATTGCAACAATCGCAAATAATAGAAAATTAAAATTAAACACATCCATTACAATTCCTGGTAAAATAGATTCTAAAGCAAAAAAACTCAAGTAAACAAAAGCCACTAAAGCTAAACTTTTTTTGACAAAATCTAACAACACTTTATTCTCAAAAATTTTAAACTTATTTTTTAACATAGTATTACTTAAATATTTCTTCTCCATATTTTTCAAATATTCTTGCCTTTTGAAAAGCTAATGTTATCTTTGGATTTTTCCAACTAGAAGTGTTGAAAGTATTCAAAACAATACTTGCTCTTGTTAGATTCTTTACGCCTTCACCAAAAGAAAATATAAATGTATTCCCAGATATATCACCTTTTGTATACTCTTCAGCAAAAGAACATTTGAAAAAGCCAACTGAATTATCTTGCCTACATCCTCCGATTATTTTTGGCTTCTGATTATCCATTGAAATAGCAAAATAATCATTCCACACATCTTTTATGACTTCTTCATTTTTAATTGGTAGCAACTTTTCATCCCATACAAGAAAAAAAGAATTGTCTCTTGTTTTCAGTATTATACCATCGGGATGAGGGGTTCCTGCAATAATTTTTTCACCCTCCTCAAAAGAACTCTCCATGTCATCATCAAAAGTCTCTACTCTATCCCAATCGAACCCCAAGTCTTCAAAAAATTGAGGTCCTAGGAAAGGATTCCACTTTCCCCTTGAATAGACATACACAGCGTTTTTTGTAGAGACAAGCTTTCCATTTGGGATATCTAGATTATCAGAAAAAATATACTTTCGTAAAACATCTGAATTTTCAATCTCATCACCTAAGGGATAAAGTTGCACTAAAAAACCTTTTTCAACTTCAACAGACTCTTTCTTTGAAAAAATATTCTCGGGAAGTATCTCAACTGTTGCAGAATAAAAACTATAGCCAAACTCTGGGTCCACCGTTAAATACCCCTTTTTTTCAGCTGAAAAATCTATGGTCGTAACGGCTTTATTCCTTTTTTCGGAATCAAACTCATTCTTGGGATAAAGAATTTTTAAGCCAACAAACAAAATCAGGAATGTTCCCAATAGCCCTACAACCAATGTATTAATTTTTTTTATTTTAAATTCTTGCATTTTTCCGCTCCTTTCTTTTAATTTTAGGTGAAAAAATCCCACGATTCTCTTGATATTCATTCCACAACATCAACAAGCATATTCCCAATATCGAAGCTGTAATGGCACTATTCATGCCCCTAGGACCTCCCAACAAGAAATTAAATATTGCGTGAACAATTATCGGCAAGCAAATTGTTAGTATAAAAAAATAAAACTTTTTAACACCCTTTGACAGTTTTGCCTTTGCAAGGAATAACCCAGCTATTCCAGAATAAATTACATGAGCAGAGGTTGAAAGTATAAGCCTAAGCGCTATTACACTGCCAAAATCAACTGTCTCTTTTGTCTGGGAAATAATGGAAAAATAAACCCCATTCTCAGTCACAGCAAAAGCCAACCCAACAATTAGACCAAAAATCAAACCTTCATTTGCATTTTTGATTTTTCTCTTACTTATAACTATCACAATTCCGATTAATTTTGACAGCTCTTCGATTGTTGCGATTAAACCAGCTGATAAGAAAGCAGTTAACTCAAAAGGCGTCTCGTTAAATAACCAAAACTTTTGCATCCACAACACAATTTCATTCCCACCTCCTGTTTCTGATATAAAAATTTCTAAAATACTAGCTGGAATAGCAGTCAAGACTCCCCAAAAAAAAACTTCCGCTAAAAAATTAGAACCTCCTTTTCCGAAATGATTTTTTTTAATAATAAACCAAAGCCACCAAGTAATTGGCAGGATTCCAATCATAGCGGCAAAAAGAACATTGTGATATGACACTGTCATTTATTGCTTTTATTCTGCTTCTTTAAGTTTCTTTTTGATTTGTTCATAAACCTCCTTCGCGGCTTTTTTATCTTCCCTTAAGAAATTTTTGGCAGCTTCTCTTCCTTGTCCAATTTTTTGTTCACCCATTTGATACCAAGACCCTGCCTTCTTTAAAACTCCATATTTAACACCAGTGTCCACCAAATCTCCTTCCCTGGAAATGCCCTCATTATACATAATATCAAACTCAGCAACCTGAAAAGGAGGAGCAACCTTATTCTTAACTATTTTAGCCTTAACTCTGTTCCCAATAATAACGTCTCCTTGTTTAATTTGAGCAGCCCTACGTACTTCGATTCTAACCGAGGCGTAAAATTTCAAAGCATTTCCGCCAGTAGTGGTTTCCGGGTTTCCAAACACCACTCCTATTTTCATTCTAATCTGATTGATAAAAATTACCAAAACATTTGACTTAGCAACAATTCCAGTCAATTTTCTAAGAGCTTGTGACATTAATCTCGCTTGAAGGCCCATGTGAGAATCACCCATCTCGCCTTCAATTTCAGCTCTTGGAACAAGTGCCGCAACTGAGTCAACGACTATTACATCTACTGCATTAGAACGAACAAGTGTTTCAACAATCTCCAGCGCTTGCTCTCCTGCGTCTGGTTGTGAAATTAACAATTCGTCAATGTTAACACCAATTTTTTTAGCATAACTAGGGTCTAGTGCATGCTCAGCATCAACAAAAGCTGCCACTCCTCCTTCTTTTTGAGCACTTGCAATAATGTGAAGGGTTAATGTTGTTTTTCCGGAAGATTCTGGACCATAAATTTCGATAATTCTTCCTCTTGGAACACCTCCAATTCCCAGGGCAATATCAAGAGATGGTGAACCAGTTGAAATCGAAGCAACATCAACTTTCTTGACCTCACCCAATTTCATAATGGAACCTTCACCGAATTTTTCCTTGATTTCGTTCATGACATCACCAATGATTTTCCCCCCATCTTTCTTCTTTTCTGCTTTTGCCATTTTTGTTTATTTACTTTATTATATTGCGCTATTTAATCTAAAACTTTTTACTTCAAGTCTTTTCGATGCTATCCACAGTAGTTTCTTCGCTTTTTTGATCAACTTGTTCCAGTTGACCTGTTTGATTTCCCGGCGTAAAAACAATATCCCTTACAGTTCCTTTAGTTTCTCCCAAAGCTCCCAGATCTTGGCCATTTAATTTAACCAGAACCTGATCTGCTTTTCCGGCTGTCACTGAAATACTCTCCCTTCCTTCAAAGAGTTGTACTGCACCTGGCAACATTGTGCCATTCTGGATGTTTTTACCATCAACTGTGACCAAAACCCACGTCGAAAAGTCTTTAATCTTAATTTCTAACTTTACCACGTCATCTTTCTTTTCATCCTGAACTCCCATCACCTCACCAACTGAATTCTCCTCTGCTATTATAGTCTCATAATTAGCTGAAACATTAATTTTTTTTGTATCTTGATTCGAAAAACGGTTAACGGCGCTAACCTCTATCTCATTAACGCCATTTTGTAGACTAACCACCTCTTTGAACTCCCCCTCATCATTAACGAAAACTGGCTGACCATTGATTTTTATCTTGCCGTCTTTGTCTGTAATCCCAATAACTTCAACTGAATTTCCCTCTAAAGAGAAATTATCAGTTGGTTGCAACACTACAAGCCTAGGAGCTTTTGAAAATTCACCAACTTCTCTGTAAAAATATATTCCTCCAGACAAGACAAGCAATATGAAAAATAAACTTGCTAAAATTTTAGGAGTGAAGACAACTGTTGGCAATTCAAATCTTTTATTCTTTTTTACATCGACTTTTAGTCCCGCTTGACTTTTTCTCATGCTTCTTTGAATGCCTCTTTCTTTTTCATATAATTTCATCACATCGGTTGGCTCAATCCCTAGATATTCAGAGTAGCTGTTAAGAAAACCTTTAACATAAACATCCGGTGGCAATTTATCAAAACGCCCCTCTTCCAACATCTCTAGATAAAACTTTCTGATCTTTGTATTTTTAGCTATTTCACTCAAAGAAACATTTGCTTTTTCCCTAACTTGTTTTAGTTTTTCCCCTAGAGTATGTGATTGTACCTTTTTCTTTTTAAATTCCACCATAAGCTCACTATTTATTTGTTTTCAGATATCACAAAAGGCGAACAAAATCATACCAATTAAATAGGCTTGAATTGCTATTTCATCTGTTTTCTTACTTTTAGAATATATCATTTGATATATTTTGTAAACTTGACATTCTCAGCTTTTTTCCTCTTCCAAAAAGCAAAAAAAGTGTTTATTGAATTTTAAAAAACTTCTTCAAGATATCAATCCTACTTTGTTCTTAATTTTTGCATTAATTGATAATAGAAAGCAAGGTTGTGAATTGAAGCCAGTCTAAAGGCAAAAGGTTCATTTACTGCCAAAAGATGCTTTATATAAGCTTTCGTATAGTTTTTGCAAGTGTAACAATCACAGTCCTTGTCTATTGACTCAAAGCTTTCCCTAAATTTTTCATTTGTAATGTTGATTGTCTTATAGAAAGTGGCTATTTTCTTTCCGTCATCTCCCTCTTTTATATTTTTTGCCAAATCCTCAATTGTCTTTGTCTTAAACTCATCATTCCAAATAAAAATCCTCCCGTGTCTTCCTTCACGTGTTGGAATTACACAATCAAACATATCAATTCCAGCACAAACTGCTGCAACTATCTCTTCTGGCTTTCCTAGGCCCATTAAATATCTTGGCTTTTCTTTTGGTAAAATCGGAGTCACCCAATCAAGAATTTCATATAATTTCTCTCTTGGCTCTCCTACGGCAACACCTCCGACTGCAAACCCGTCCCAACCCTCTCTTGGTCCACCTAGTTTTTCAAAATCAATCTCCAAAAGTTGCTTTGCGGATTTTTTTCTCAATTCTTCATAAATTGAACCTTGTACAATACAAAATAGCTTTGGCCTACCTTTTTTATACTTCTCTTTATTCTCTGAAACTTTTTTATGAAAATATTTAAAACATCTTTCTGCCCAACGAGTTGTAAGTTCAAGTGATTTGTCTGCATCTTCATAACTACAGGGATATGGAGGGCATTCATCTAAACACATGATGATATCCGAGTCAAGATTTAATTGTATATCAATTGATTTTTCTGGCGTCAACAAGTAGCGATTTCCATTGGTATGGTCAGAAAATTCCGCTCCTTTTTCTGTTAATTTTACTCCCGAACTGCCAAAATTCTTTTTTGCGCGAGCACCCAAAGAAAAAACTTGAAATCCTCCACTGTCTGTTAAAATAGAACCTTGCCAATTCATAAATTTGTGCAATCCCCCGGCGCGATTAACAAGTTCGTCTCCTGGATGCAACCAAAGATGATAGGTGTTCCCCAAAACCAACTGGTAGCCTATTTGTAATATTTCTTCTGGCGAAACATGTTTAATTGAACCTTTTGTTGCTATTGGCATAAAAAAGGGAGTTTCTACAACCCCCTTTTTCGTTTCTATCTTACCAATTCTTGACTTATAAAAACCGTTATCTCTTATTGTTAACATATTATAAAGAAAAAATTATTTACTTGTTTGACTCTTTCTCATTATCCAGCTTTATTCTTCTTTGTCAATAATTTATTTAGCAAGAATCTTAACATCCGCGTCTTTTGCACTAGTTAACTCCAGCTCTTTGAAATAATAAGCTACTTCATTTTGGGTGAAGGTGTCAATTGCAGTGATCTTTAAATCATTTAATACAAAGATTCTGCTTTCAATTTGGTTTGCTGAAGGTGTCACCCCCACTTGAAAGGCATAAACCTTTTCAGGAGAAATAAACCCGGCTCCGGCCTCAATAGCTCCAATGACAATTTTCATCTCGTTTGTCCTTAGATTAAAATCTATTCCGGCGTCCTGTGGAATATACTTATCTTTCCAGACAATTCCAGAAGGAAATTTCGATGTCAAAATTGCATTCTTAAGATTATTTGAAGTATTTTTAACTCTTAAATACACCGTAAAAGTTGTCTCCTTTCCGACCATAAGCGGTGTTGGTCCAGTATTTGGCAACTCATCACTGTTGTGTACCAATTGAACTTCCATTATCATCTTTGAGTTAATGGATACTTTTTTGATAGGAGATCTGATTTTCTTGTTTTGCCACAAAGGAGAATCTATATCTAAACTTTCAAGCTCGGCGTAAGAGCTTACGAAAAAATTCTTATCATTCTCATTGGTCATTGGAATTTCGGAAATAATTGGAATTTCCACCCTTACGATACCTTCTTCTCCCGGCATAAGCAACTTCAATTCTGGCACTTGGGAAGCCTTCCAAATAATACTGTTATTCTCACTATCGTAATAACCTTGGCTTACAACAACCCTATCTTTTAAAATAACTCTTGAATCAAGATGCTGGACCAAAATCAAATCCCTTAAGGGAACTTCTGAAGTATTTTTAAATGTAACGTTCCATTTAATCTCTCCTCCTGCATAAACATTCTCATTTGAAACTTCTTGCTTAATCTCTACTCTATTAGAAATCATTTTCATAACCCCTTCATTTTCGGTGAAAACAAGCATTTCCTCATCAGTTCTTCTTTGCCCTAGCTCCGCCTTAAAGCTTTTTAAAGCATCGGGCACTCCTTCGATTACTCCGTCTATCCCAATTTTAAACTGCTCCTTATTGCCAAATTTTTCAATTTCCCAAACATTCTTGTCGCGAGAAGGAACCGGGTTACTGGCCTCAAAAGTGAACCCATCTGGATAATCTAACTTTAATTCCAAATTTTCAAATTCCATTTCACTATTGTTTTTAACAATCGCATCCAAATGAACTGTTTCACCGCTAGCGGCATTCTTGACTGGAATTAAAGTAATCGAAATTGGAGATGATTTAATAATAATACTTTTTTGAGTAGACTTCTCAAATAAACTATTGAAGTTAACTGGTTGATATCTAACGGTGCTATTTAAAAATACCTGTCTGTCTCTCGGCCCAAATGGCTTAAAGATGACTTCATACTCTTTTTTGTCTTTTGCTTTTATATCACCCACCGTGATTCGTGAAGCCTTGAAACCCTCCTTTTGAATATATGGCTTTTCCTGAATAACCATTGTTTCTGAATAATTCAAATCAATTTTCACATTCCGCAAAGCGACTCGATTAAAATTCTCAACCCTGATTGTATATACTGCATTTTCAGCACTTCTTACTTCGCTTGGCCCATAAATACTTATCTCAACTTTTTCCTCAAGAAAGGCACCTCCGATAAATTTAAAATAGATAAAAACAACTGCGAAAATAGTCAGCAAGACAACCAAAAAAATTCCACCAAAAACAATCATTTTTCGTCTTTGAACGTTCTCTTGTTCTTCAGTAACCCCTCTTTCACCTTGGTTTCTTATAATTTCTTCCTCGACTGTTTCAAATCCGTCCTTTGCCTGATTTATATCACTGGCATCATAAACATCTTTATCCAGTTTTCTTTCCTTAAGTTCATCCTTTTTTTTATATAGTTTTTTCGATAAGTCTTCTAAAACCATTTTGTTTTCAGTTTTATTTTTATTTTAGACATTTTACTTGATAATTATAACACAAAAAAACTTTGTTCAAAAGTTAAAAGATTATTTTTCCTTCTGTTGAATATGAGAGGATGTATTTAGTCACACTATAAAGCTCTGTCAAAATTCTTTCTTCAATTTTGATTTTTTTTAAAACACTTTGGTCTTTCGCCAAAAAGATTCTCAACAATTTGACTGCATCTGCACTTATATAGAAAGAGTTGCTTTCTTTCTCAGCTAAGCAATTTTGACATTTCAAGCCATTAGGAACGGAAAAAATAAATTTATCATCTTTTTTTATTTTTGTTCTGCAATCAAAGCAATAATATAGAGATGGGGTAGTTCCTAACCAAGCAATTCCTTTCCAAAACAATGACAACTGAGCAAATGAAATTACTTGTTTATAGGCCTTTTTATCACTCATTGATGCTTCTTCGACAACATCCAGAAAAGAATCCAACGCTATGTATATATCTTCACATGGCTCCCCATCTTGTAAGAGTCTGCCTAAAATCTTGAAGGTTCTGCGGATAAGAACCATTTTTTCAAAATCTTTCCTTATTTTCTGATATTGATTGTCTATTAGAACTCCTTTAACCCTGTCTAATCCTCGACATTTAATCAAAAATAATTCGCTCTTTGTCAACGGTTCAAGCCCTGAAGCAAGTTTTGCCATAGGCTTTCTGGTTCCAACCCCAATAACACTGATTTTTCCTTTTTCTTTGGAAAAAATAGTGTAAATTCTGTCATATTCTCGGCATTCTTTGGCGTCTAAGATGATGGCTTCGGTTTTGTAACTCATAGCTATTTATTAATAAAACAACTTAATTATACCAGATTCCCTTAATTTTGATATCAATAAAACTATAGAACTATTGACATCAAAATGATGTCTCAGCTCAGCTCTTGACAAAATATAGATAGTATGCTATAGTAGTCAATAGTTCATTATATTTTTAGTGTTCCACATGGTGTGGAACTCACAACAAGTAGGGTCCCCCAAAGGACCCAGGAGGTCCAAATGAAGAGAATAGACGCAGTTAACTTGGCAGAAAAGATTACTAGAATCATGAAGTTATCAGCAAAGGAATACTTTTTTACATCCCTTATGGGAAAGACTAAATTTTTCGAATTTCTTGTTTTTGGATCGACTGCTAGAAAGTGTGATAGTGAGCAGGTTGGCGATCTTGATATGATTATTGTTGCAGATGGTTGTTTGCCAGATTCTTATGGCATAAACCACGTGGAAGAAGACTGGTATGGTGAATTGCATCAAAACATCACTGATGTTTTAGGTTGGATTCACTGTAGTGATATTTCGGATTACGAATTATCCACTCTTGTTGATGAAGTGCTTGATGAATTGTATTATACTGATTCAAGAGTCGATTTGCATATCCTTCCAATTGATCTTTTTAAGAATAAAGATTACAGGAAGAAGGCTTCGATGAAACATAAAGATCCAAATTTCTTTAAAAATTGTTTTTCCTCCATGATGAGATTCAGAAATGGTGAACAATTCGTCCCAGTTGGCGTTTCATACTTTGAATATAAGTATAAATGTGACCTGCGAGACATAAAGAAATAGTTTCATTTTTCTGCTGAATAAAAGAGAACCCTAGTAAAAATTGTTAGAAAAAGAATCACCACCAAAGCACTAAGAGAAAGTCCCTGGCATGACAAAAAACTACCAAGTCGATGTTGCTCAATAATAGTTATTGAGGTAAACCTACATCGCCCGTTGTATCACAATTGGCGATTTTTTTTTGAAAAAATTCTTCTAAACACTTTCAATTGTATAAAACCACTTTATTCTATATAATAAAAATATTGAAATAATCAACCGTCTTAGCTTAAATGCATAAAAAGGAGCTTTTTATTGCATTTTTAAACTTCACAAGGCCAAAATGCGAAAAATACTTTTTCTAAATTATGAATATCCTCCTCTTGGTGGAGGTGCAGCAAATGCAACAATGCATCTTTTGCGGGAATATTCAAAATATAGCGATATAGAAGTTGATTTGGTCACTTCGGCAATCGGAAAAGAAAAAGAAATAGAAAAGGTTGGTGACAACATAACAATCCATCGCCTGCCTATTGGAAAAAAAGAGGGTAAATTAGATTTTCAATCTCAAAAAGATTTATTAATCTATTCTTGGCATGCTTATTTTTTCTCCAGGAAACTAGCAAAAAAGAAAAATTATGATTTAACTCACAGTTTTTTCACGGTCCCTTGTGGCTTTCTTTCTTTTCTTCTGAGATTAGAATTTAAAATTCCCTACATTGTTTCTTTGCGAGGATCAGATGTCCCTGGATACAACGAGCGTTTCAATTTCATCTATACCTTTATTCGCCCCTTAGCCCGTCTAATTTGGAAAAAGGCCAAGTTCTCGGTCAGCAACAGCACAGATCTAACCGACCTTGCACAAAAAAGCTCTTTCTTGCAAAAATTTCTAGAAATACCAAATGGGGTTGACACTAGCTATTATACGCCCGGAAAAAGAACTGCCGAGGATAAACAAAAAGAGTTTATCATTCTTTGCGCCGCTCGGTTAACCAAAAGAAAGGGTTTCAACTATGCAATCTCGGCCTTTTCGGAAATTGAACAAAAATATCCTTGGGCCAAAATGATTCTTGCGGGTGGTGAAGGAAACGCCATGACAGAACTCAAAGAACAAGCAAAAGAGTTGGGACTCGAAAAAAAGATTCTGTTCACAGGAAACTACACAAAAAAAGAAGCCCCTGGAATTTATCACAAAGCAGATGTTTTTGTGATGCCATCGCTTAATGAGGGAATGAGCAATAATCTCCTGGAAGCTATGTCTGCTGGACTGCCAGTTTTAATGACACCAACTGGCGGAGCAGAAGATTTAGTACAAGAAGAAGAAAATGGTTTTATCATAAAAATGCAGGACTCAAAAGAAATTGCTGAAAAACTCAGTTTCTTAATTGAAAATCCCAAGGCATGCTCTCGCCTAGGACAAAATAGCAGAAAAATAGCAACAACAATGAGCTGGTCTAATGTTGCAGAAAAATATCGCAACTTATATAAACAAATCTAATGACCAAAAAGATTCTTGTTAAATTTTTAAAAATATTGGTAAGTGTTTTGCTGGTAATCTGGTTGATTTTCTCTATTAATTGGATTGATGTTTTGACCACACTAAAAGAAGTAAAAATAATTTTTCTTGCCTGGTTTTTATTTTTTTATTTCGCTGGCACAGTAGTTTCTGCATATAAATGGAAAAAATTATCTTTTTTTGAAGGGTTTTCATTCCCTTTTTTATTTTTCTTTAAAACTTATTTGTTTGGGACTCTTTTAAACAACTTCTTCCCCTCCACTATTGGAGGAGATACTTTTAGGTCATATGAGTTGGGAAAAAAAGATAAAAGATTCAAGGAAAGTTCTAGTACGGTTGTGGCTGATAGAATCACGGGTCTTCTGAGTTTGCTTTTTCTGGCAGTTTTATTTGGAGCAATTCACGTTATTGTGCAAAAAGAGTACAATTTTTACCTTTATATTGTAGCTGGGATGGCAACAAGCTTAGCCCTAGCGCTTTTTTTTATCTATTTTTTCCATACCAAAGCAATTCAATGCCTCTTGAAAATTCTTCCTGCTATAGTGAAAGACTATTTTCATAAAATAATATCCTACCGCAAACCAGAAATTGCATTTCAATCTGTTTTATGGTCGGTTATTTTTTCTTTCGTAGGTTTGGCTATGGCAAACTACGTTTTGTTTTTGTCGGTGGGAATTCAATTGGGATTGTTAAATTATCTTAGTGTTATTTTTTTTATTAGCATAGCATCTTCGGCACCGATTAGCATCGGAAATATAGGAGTAAAAGAGTGGGCTTATATAACCTTTTTTGGACTTTTTGGGGTCACTTCTAGTACCGCCGTTGTTGTAGTTCTTCTTAGTCGAACTATTCAACTCCTAGCCGGTTTAATGTTTCTACCCCTATATCTTAAAGAACTTAGGACAAAAAAACACTCTAGCAACTAGAGAGTTTTTTAAAAAAGCAAAAATATTGCTATTCTTGATTTTCTTTTTCATAAACAACAACTGCTTTTCCATCAATGACTCTAATAAAGTTCTCTTTTCTATTTCCAGGAGTAATTTGGAACAAAAAGTCTGGTGTTTCATATAAACGATCAAGTCTGAAGTTATAATTTGGATTTCCGTCTAGTCTGTGCAATATCGTGCGTGTTGAGCGCTCTTTACGACCATTTGAAATAATATAATAATCAAAATATGGGCCCTCTTTGATAAATTTAGCACGACTAATTGCGCTACTACATCTGCCTACAAATAAAGCGCAAACACCATCATTATCTGACCAAACATTAAGCTTCTGTGCATCAATCATTGAATTAAGAAACTCTGCCACTTGATAATTTCCATCACCCATATCTTTTGGATTAACAATAAAGGGTTCTGGCAGAAACTCACTGTTATAACTAAAAAAGAAAGGCTTAATATTCCATAAAGTAAAAACCTGGAAAACCAATACCAGCGAAATTGCTACCCAAGAAAAAACTTTCTTCTGGTGCTTGTTTTTTTTGAAAAATTGCTCAGCCAAAGTTTCTGCCAACCAAATAATTCCGATTCCCGACAACAATAAAGCCAAGGGATAGATAATTATTTGGTAACGAATAATCGGTCCCACTGAACTATATCCAGACCCTGCATAATAGATGATACAAAAAAGACAAACTTGCCAAAAAACAATCACCCTCCAAGAGATATTTTTTTTCACTATGTTCCAAATTGAGAGAAAAAGCCCTGCTAATAGTCCCAGAGAGGCTATAGGTGAGATAGAAAAGAATAGCACATAGAATCCTGCAGAGAAAGCTTGAAGAGAACCAAAATGAGCATCTCTCCAGAATGATTTTGGAGAAGACAGGCCTGTTTGAAAATCAACCAGTGGCATTCCTGAATAAGTATTCCAGAAAGCAAATAGGCTAGCCAAAAGAAAAATTACTGGCACAAGCAGCAAAATGGAAAAACGAAATTTTCTTTTCGTCTCAAGCACAAAACCCACCATACGAGAATTAAGAAAGGCCAAATCAGCTATCACAAGCATGACAACAAATACAAAAGGCTTCCAGATTGGCAAAAAAGGTTCACTCAAAATTGTGCCGATTAGAATTCTGTCCAATTTGACCCAGGTTCCAGGATACAAAATATAAAAAACCGTAATAGCAATAAAAACCAGCGTTGCATAATCGAGCAATTTTTCACGCATAAAGTTTGCTATTTTTTTATCATTTTTTTCTTTCAAAATAAAACTTGTAAAGACGGAAAGAAAAAAGAAAATGATCAGCAAATTCGAAATATATTTGGTCAGCAATCCTAATCCCAGAAAAAGTCCTGTGAGATAAAGCCAAAAAAGACTGTTCTTTTTTTCATATACCAGGTAACAAAAAAATGATAAAGGCATAAAAACATAAATAAGTGCATCAGGATTTATGATATGGCTTATTCCCATTAGAATTGGGGACAAGGCAATAAAAGCTGTCGCAGTAAGTGCTGTTTTTTCTTCTGTAAGCTTTCTAATGACCCAGAAAAAAACCAACAACATCAAGGTATCAAAAATAACCACTGGCAAACGCATCACAAAAAGCATGTGCAGAAGAGCTTGTTTATCATGTGTGTTTTCAAAAAAGCTCGAAGGTGTTTCCCAAATAAGTCCAATCCCCGAGATAATAGCCAGAGTTACTCCTGGTTTATCGCTTGGACGAGTTTTAATCCAGTCTCGATTTTTTATATTTTTCCAATAATCTTCGATACGACTTTCGCCTCCATAAGTCCAAAGCCTTTCATCAGAATAAGCTTCTTTGTTTAAATTAAAAAGACCAAACCAGAAATGAATTATTATTACTGCAACCAAAACACCAAAAATCCAAAGATTTTTTGATTTTTTAGTCTTTTTATCGTCTTTTAATAAGACTGTTTTTTTTTCACTATTTCTTTTTTGATGTCTCTTGATTATCAAGTAATAACCTAGAGCAAACACCCAAATTGCAGTCAAAATATTAAAAACATAATGCATTCCTGGCTCAGTTTGAGTGCCAATTAAAAGAATGATTTCTGCGGCTAGAGTGTAAAGAAAGAATTTAGTTGCTTTTATTCTCCCTTTTTCCCAAAAGAAAATTAATGAGCCTAAAGAAATGGCAAATATCAAATAGAAAACAATGAAATAAGCATCAAAAAAACGATGGTAAAAGCTCTTAAACCATGCGCTTGAGATCAAAACACTGCTAACAAAAAAAATCCAAGCAGAAATGACTGGAAGTTGTTTGTGATAATTAAATTTCATATTTCCTCTTAACTTATTGTTCTTCTATTATATCCAGTTTGTGGAAATAAGGAAAGAGTTGGTTTTCGGTTTTTATTATACAATCGCTTTTATAAAATAAAAACCAGTCACATGTGTTTTGGGAAACTTTTATGTGACTGGTCTATTTCTTTAAAATTTTGAGGTAATTTTCAAACAACGCTACTGATTTAACTTTGATTCACCAGTTATCCAGTCGTGGAAAGTTGGAAAATTTTTCCCTATCTTAGCCAGAAATGCCTTACCATGACCAATACTCGTGTTCATCTTTCTCCCTTCTGCACAAAATGGGCAATGTATGGTTGGGTCGACCCCTTCTGGCACATCATAGTTGGCCGCCTTGATTGAAAGAAGTGCGCCAGTCTCATCTGCTTGGAATTCTTCCCCCAAAACAGGCAAACCGGGGTTATTGTCGCTCAAGCGATCACAAACCACCCAACAAATCAAAGCTTGTGTTCCAGAGTCACGGACAAATTTCCCACACCGCACTAAACTTCCTCCAGTATTTATCACATCCTCTATCAATGCAAGCCTTGCTCCCTTGGCATAATCACCGTTGTCCTTATACCAGGAAAAACCATCTTTTCCCTCTTTCATAAGTTTAAGGTTTCTGATTTCTTCCCCTGAAAAAAGGCTGTAGAAAAGCGCCACCTGTGAAGCCAGCACATCTGCTCCATAAGGAACTGCCACAATTGCGTCTGGCTTGAATCCTGAAATATGGATTTCGTAAGCCATTTGCATTGCAACCGGGATGAGCTGGAAAGCGTTAAGCCCTTTGATGTTCACATACACGTCACCGTGACCACCCTTGGTGTAGACAAAGTGATCTCGATCAATGACGACTCCCTTCCTTTTCAGATACCTTTTAAGCCCGCCTTTAACCTTCATGGCGTCTATGTAGGTTAGCGCCAAAAAACCAACCATAGCAAAAACAATCTCTCTAGGAATAGCTTTGAATTTTTTCATTTGCGTTTTCTCCTCTTTTGTTGGAATAATTCATGAGAAACACTCATTTTTACTCATCTTATAAACAAATCTTTCTGATAACTTCCTCCGTTCACTTTGAGGTTAAAAAAACAAAACATTTTAGTTGCCTTGTTTTCTGATGTAAAAGAACCTTTTTTGTTTCAATGTCAATCTAGCAGTTTGTTTTGGAGTAGTCAATGGAAAAGCAACAAAAAAACGCTGGAAGTTAATTATTTTCCAGCGTCTTTTTATTTTTTGCTATTATTTATTTTTTTTAATACTTCCATACGCCAGCCTAGAAACAGCCCCAATACTAACCAGCGTAAAGACTGCGCACAACAACCAGCCGATAAGAGGGATAAACCAAACGATTTTCATCACAACCACACCAACCACCACTTCTTGCCACCCAACCTCATAGTCCTTTTCTTTTTTCAATATTTTAAGCAACAAACTTCCTAAAACAATGCTTGCTATTATCAAAGATAATGTAAGCAATAAAGCATACAGAAGGAAAAACAGTCCTGCTAAATAAAGTCCGACGACTGTAATGGCTAAAATAATTCCAATAATCGGGGCTAGAAATAAAACCGCGAAACCCACGCCCATATTTCCCCATACATTTTTCAAACTTTCAATCACAACACTTTTGACAAGTTTGTTAAAAATATACACCAGTGCCAAACCGACCACAACACAGGTTATTATATCAAACAACAGAAGGGTAACTAATGCACCAAATATTCCACTCGCTACTGAAGATTTATCAACTTTATTTATTTCTCTTTGATTAAAATCTACCTTTCCCAATATTTTGGCATCCTTGTGAATCTGAGCTTTTTTTGGTGAAGTATATTTTATATCTTTTGCAATTTCAGCTGTCTCCCCGATTGTCAAGCTGTCAACCATAATCTTCACTTGCCCCTCCATTTTGTTATTGATGGTCACTTTTCCACCACCGATGGAGACATTCCCAACAACTGGGCCTTCGATATCAACTGTTCCGCCTCCGACAATAAGATCGCCCTTTACTGTTGCTGTTTTTGCCAACAAAACATTTCCACCTGCAATAAATAAATCCTCTGCTATCTCTCCTTGGACAATCACAGTTCCTCCTGCGACATGAACATTATTTCCCACATCTCCTTTGATAGTGATTGTTCCTCCAGCTCCAGCGAAATTATTCTCAACATCGCTTTCGATAGTTATTACATTTCCTGCGGTATATAAATCATTCTTAACTTCACCATCAATTGAAACAATATTTCCTGCGGTATATAAATTTTTTACTGATTCGTCTTTACTAACATTGATATTTTGGCCTTCTTTGGCAACTCGAAATTCAGCGGCTCTTGCAAAGACAACACTTAAAGAAAATAAAACAATCAGACTACCAAGGAATGCGAAAACAATTTTTTTTGATTTCATAATTTTAAATTTAAAAATTATCCATTCCCCCTCTTTTTACTCAAAGAGTAAAGACGACTAAAATTACCCTTATGTCGATGATTGTTTTTAATTGTTATGCTTTAATTTTAGCATGAAATGAAAATGATTGTAATGATTTTTGTGTTGAAAAGAGATAATGATTTAATTCAAAGCTTAAGGTTGATATTTTCGAAATTACTTTTTTCGTTATTTTTAAAAAAGCCCGAGCGATAAACTCAGAATAGCTCAATTAAAAAATATGACTAACACAAATAACTATAATTCAAAAGACAGCTTTCCTAGAAAAGCTGTCTTAGCGCTGGTCCGAGTTTGTAACTCGGACTTTTTATTTTAAGACACAAAAATCGAATAGCACAATTCTTATTACTTTACAATCGAGTTCTAATCTTAACCAATCTTCTAGCGTCGCCCTTGAGGGCTCCTTGTCCAGACACGTCGCTCGCGAGCGACGTGTCCAGGGTAGCGCCAAGTCCTCCCTCGCTCGGACCTGTCGGCATTCGCTACGCTTATTTTTTGCTAAAAATAAGCTACCTCATTGCTACCCGTTCGATTCTCTATTGGTATAAATAAAAACAAGAGACACCTCGTTAAAGGTGTCTCTTGTTTTTATTCGTAGCCCGTAGGGGAATCGAACCCCTGTTACCAGGATGAAAACCTGACGTCCTAACCACTAGACGAACGGGCCAAAATATATTGTTCGCTACAAAAGAGACTCTATCATATTTTTTTGGACTTGACAAGCGTTTATGGAACTGTAAACTAAAAAAATGTTTCGTAGAATTTAATTGTCTATGAATTTACCGCAAATAGGCCTAGTAAAAAAATGAACGGCCGCCTTGAAGGAGTTTTCTCCTGGGGTTTTAATTCTTCACTATACTGCATGAAACGAGGCGCAGAACTAACTGCTAAGTCGAACAGCTTATTTAAAAAAGCTATTTCTAAAAGAAAAAGGGGTATCAAAATACTATCAATCGGAACCACATTCCTTGTTTGTGGCTCTTTTTATTTGTATTCATACTACAATAATAGCCCTAAAAACCTAGGATTTACTCTAAAATCAAGTGCCGTTGTTGAGAAACTAACTGGCAAAATTTTTCCTGTTGTTTATGCAAAGACTCAAACCAAAAAAACTACTGCTTCTATTTGCAACCCTACTTTTATAGAAAAAAATAGTAGAGAAGCTCAAATTGAAATTGCACCTTCTTTCTGCGAAAATGAAGTCTTTCTTACAGATGATGAATTGCTTTTGAAAGATATGCAAGAAGATAAAGTACAAAATAAACAGGAGGAAGAGCTCCGAAAAGAATTGTTGGAAATTCTAGAAGGAACGCCAATGGAAGAAATGATTGATCCAATTCTTGAGCAGGACAGAACTGTAGCGGCATTTCTTGTAGGAATTGCCTTCAAAGAAAGTAAATTTGGAGAATATTCCCCAAAGAAAAATGGCAAAGATTGTTACAATTATTGGGGTTTCAAGGGAAAAACAAATCCAACTAAAAGTGGTTATAGTTGTTTTTCCGGACCAGAAGAGGCTATTGAAATTGTTGGGAAAAGACTTAAAAAATTATCAATTGATGCCGGACGAACAAAACCTTCTCAACTGACTGTATGGAAATGTGGTTCATCTTGTGCAACTCATTCGTCCGCTAGTGTTCAAAAATGGATCGCTGATGTTTCTATTTTCTACAACAAAATAGAGTCTTTGAAAATTTAGGACACTAAATTTTAGGTTTGACAATATTGACACTTCCGTTGAATCATCTACAATGACAATAAGTTATTCAGAGCATGTCTTGTCTGGTGTTTTAGTTGTTTTTTTGCTGCTAAAACACCAAAAATGAAAGAAAAATGAAAATAAAAAAATCTTTATATTGCATCACCGATAAATACAATAAGCCGGACTTTAGATTTCTATTTGATGACCCAAAGAGAGCTCATCGAAAGATTAGACAATTAAAAAGTTCTGTTGCCGGAGAAACAATCTTCTTGTCAAAGTTCAAGAGAGATTTTTTTATTGATGGGGTTAATAAAAAATGTATTAGCGACACCAAAAGAATCGCAATCAAAAAGGGTTGCTGGACCGCATTAGAGGTTAAAAAGGTCAACTTGATTGACGAAATTGCTCCAAAAAATCATTTTAAAAAAATTGATATTGCTCCAGAAAATCAACTTTCCTATTCCAAAAAATACGTCCGCGATATACCCCTTTTCAACACAACCTTCAAAACTCCACTGGAATGTGACATAAACCCTCAAGAAACGCCTGTTTCATTTTGGGGATTTGACTGGCAAAGGTCTTTTTTGCACACTAAAACTTTTGCAACCGGACTAGCAATGCTCCTCCTGATGACAACTGTCACCGTTTTTTCAATAGATTACAAACAAAGCAACTCTACTACCGAACAGTTGGCAAATCTACACACTGAACATGCAGAAAAAACTGTTAGGGCACAAGCAAATGTAATAGAGTCAAAGGATGAGAAGATTGCCAAACAATTCGATCAAGAACTAGACAATTTTGTTCTTGATGCCTTGAAGCGCTTCGATAATGTAAAAATAGAGGAATTAGAAACTGAGATTATGGCGATCTTAAAAGGAACTCCAATGGAGGAAATGGCACCAATAATAGCCAAGAAAGATCGCACAGTTGCAGCCTTTTTGGTGGGAATCGCAATGAAGGAAAGTGGCTTTGGTAAACATGTTCCCGTGCTAAATGGAAAAAACTGCTATAATTATTGGGGTTATCGTGGAATTAGAGCAAAAATGGGAACTGGTGGACATACTTGTTTTGACAGCCCACAAGATGCGGTTGACACTGTTGGCGGAAGGCTCGAGAGACTTGTGAAAACAGACGTAGACACCCCAGAAGAGATGGTTCTGTGGAAATGTGGCTCTGCTTGCAATGAAGACGCAAATGCGGGCAAATGGATTAATGACGTGAACATCAATTTCAGCAAATTGATGAATGGAGATGCATAGTTTGAACTTTTGGATAAAATAAAGCTGAGATTTTAGTCTCGGCTTTTTTATTCATAAGCTACTCTCAAAAACAACACCCCTCACTTCTGGTTAGAAGTAAGGGGTTTTTCACAGGTCAGTGTGTGACGATTGTCATTTTGCCGTTGGCAAAAGATATCCAGCTAATCTGACAACTTCCTCTGTATCATAGAAGTTGTACCCATAATAACGAGATATTTCATCCACTTTTTCGATTTTCTTGTCATTGATTGCAACCGCAAGACTTACGTCTTTTTTTACCAGAGATAAAAAGATTTTTGCCTCGATGACAAGACTATTTCTCCAGATTGCTCTTTGGTGAAATTCTTGTTTATCCGTGGCTGAAAGTGCCACCAAACTCTCACTGAGGTCTGGATGGTATTGATCTCTCAACAACAACTTTAATCCCAAAGCTGTTTCTTTGTTGCTTTTATCAAATCTTTCTGAGAAAGCAACGTCCAGCATCTTTTTTACCTCTTCATATGGAGGGTGTATTTTTAAATATTTCTCGCCAGTCTTTTTAATCTCACCTAGTTTTTGACTCCCGGTGTCTTCAGAAGAAGACGGCTTTGAAATAAAAAAAATTGTTAACAAGATGAGAAATAAAGTTACAATACAGATACTTTTGTGATTTTTGATGAAAAATCTGAAGTTCATTGTTTTTTCCTCTCAGTTTAAGTTGATCTAGCCAAATGATTTTTAAGTTCACTTTTAAAATCTCAATGTACTCATTTAAGTAAGTATACATCTTTATTGTGTTTTTGTCAAGGTGTGACACCTCTTCAAAGCCACTGGGATTGTTGTTTTAATTTTTCCCTTCCTAAAAGCAAAAATGTTCCCTCTCTAGAATCAGAGTGGGAACATTTTGGAAATTTTTTTCATTAAATTGAGAGATGTTCTTGATATTCTCTCAATACATCCATTGTGTTTTCCGGATCACAGAGTATAAATCCGTTCTTCTGGAGAAATTCATCGAACATCTTTAAGTTATTTTCTTCAATAATTTGACTAAAATTTGGTTCGGACTTTGCAATTTGCAAGAATTCTTTCGCATCATCAATGTTACTTTGATACCAAGCCAACATTTCTGAAAATTCCTTTAGGTTACAAGCTGATACAGCTAACAAACTTTCTCCTAGCTCGTGTTCAACATGTTCAATTAAAATAAACTGCAAACCTAGCGACAGAGTGTCACAGTCGGCGATTTCCTGGAGAAATTTCACATTGTAAGGCATAATAATAGCCTTTCTGGACTTTTCAAAATCTGGCCTCCTCTTGATAACTGCCATTCCTTTGACTTTCAATTCCTGATATTTTATCTTCAGATTAGAATCAGGAATAGAGTCAGCTGTTGTCACCAATTCTTGTGTTTGCCTGGTTTCTGGATTAGCACACCCAAATAGGTTACAAAGCAGCAAACTAACAAACAATAGCTCCCACACACTCTTCACCATTTCCACACCTTTCCTCGAAATTTTAAACTGCTGTATTTAACTCTCCTGACTATCCTTGGTATTCATAATTTTAGCGAACTATTTTAGTCATACCTTTTTCCTCTACTTTTGTCAACAAAAAGAAGTCTTTTATTAGAAAAGAGTTATTTCTCGTTAATTTATTGAATTAAGTTTTGGAATAGAATTTAAGGAACTTTCCCTCAAACGTGAAAGTGCCCCATCCTAGAATCAGAATGGGGCACTCGCTATTATTCCTGCGCTTCCCAAAGGAGTTGCAAGATTGTTTCTGCTGAGCAGACTTGGATCTCTTCTTTTCCAAGAAAAGCTTCAAACGCTACGATGTCCTTTTTATGAACAATTTCATCAATTTTTGGGTTGCACTTCATCACCCCCAAAAATTTCTCTGCGCATTCAAGATGATCCTGATACCATAGGAACATCCCCATAAATTCAGCTGATGACTGAGAGGCGACCGCCAAAATGCTTTCGCTAAAACTCCCGCCAACTTCCTCCATGGCAATGAATTGAAGTCCTATAGAGATTGGGACACAATCATTAAAGTCGGTATTATACAGGATACTGATTTTTTCTGGCAAACCTTTAATTTCGGGATTTTCTTTAATATAAAGGAACCCCTCTGCCCTTAAATCTTCATATCTTTTTGCCCACTTAAACTCAAAAGATTCTTTCTCTTGAATTGAGTCAAGGGCTGTGGGCACAGAAGTTTGAGGTGAATTTGCACATCCACCTAGAATCAATAAAAAACCAAACATCAAAACTATCCATAAAGCTGTCACCTTATTATTCATCTCCAAACCTCTCTTTGAAATTTTTAACTGCTATTATACATCTAAAATTTTAGCGAACTGGGTTTATTATACATCCTTATTTGTATTTTGTCAAGCCAATCGTCTCCCCTATCGCCCACTTTGGGCTTTTATAAAAAACAAAGGCCTCGCAAATGCAAGGTCTTTGTTTTTCTGTTTCTATTTTTGTTTTTTATTTGTTTTTATTTTTGCTCCCTTTGCGTGATCACTTCCTTTGCTGCCTTGATCATATCTTCATTTTGCCTTTGTTCTTTGAGCATGTACCACCATTCAACTCCCCAAACATACGTTTCTTTGAACTTTGTTTTTCGAGCGAAATCTGCAATTTCCACCAGCTTTTCGGGACTCATGGATTTGTATTGTTCTTCAATCGGCATAGTCTTTATCCATCCCGGACCCCATGGCTCGCCTTGAAGCTCTGAAATCACGATGTCTTCTGAATTTACGTATTTACTAATCAATTTAGCCTTTACCCTGAAAAAGTTTGGCCCAATTGGATAGTGGACATATCCATCATACCACTTAGCCTCTTTATAGATGATTCGGTACATCGTTGTTCCAAAAACATCTGCTCGACTGGCAGCATCCCTCCAAAGACTAAGTTCGCCACTATCAGTTGTCATGATTTTCCTTGTTTTATCGAGCTCTCTTACTTGAGCTATTTCCCTCTCCACAATCTGAGCATCTAAAGCACCCTCAGTGCAATTACCAAAAGGCAAAAAAGGTTCATTTTCCACTTGCCACATTTCGATTATTTTTCGGTCCTTATATCTTTCCACTAAAGCTTTTTCAAATTTCAAAACAGCTTCTTCACGTGCCACTTTTTTTGAAAGTGGTTTATCATTCTCACCTTCTTTATACATCTCTGGAATAAAACATTCTGGCCAACGAGGGACTTTAATGCCCAATGCAAGAACCAAACTTGTTCCATATTTTTCGGCCTCGTCTACTTGAAAGTCTAAATTTGAAAAATCATAAATTCCTGGCTCTTTCTCAATTTCTGACCAATATCCAGCAATTCTCATTTTTTTAGGCTTTAAATCAGTCAAAATCTCCAGATATGTTTTTTTCCAATCCATTCCTAACGCCGTTGCTTGCACATCAGAAAAAGAAACTCCAAACTCCATCTTCTCATTCTTGCTTTGCACTGGCCAATTAAAAACAATGAGCGCTGCAATTACTAGGACAAAAACTAGATAGAACACTTTCGTTAAGACCTTTAAGATCAATCTTAGAATCAACATTTTTGATTTTTAATTTTTATAATAAACTTTGCGATACTAGCTAAACAAAAACTCCAAAAATTCCCAGCATTACGAGCAAGACACCAATTGTTTTAAAAATAAGGTCCTTCTTGTCAAAATTTTCTCCAAATATCTTACCAAATCTTTCGCTCTTAGATAAAAGCAACGATAATAGAAAAACCCCAAGATATTGGACAGACGCTAACGCACTAACAATCGTTGGATCGCCAATAGAAAGTGCGAAGTTCATCATGAAGGTTGCAATTCCTGATAGTGTTTTCACCACCACGACAATCATGAAATTAGAGGCATGCTCTTTTCCTTTTTTCTTTCTGAATGTTGCAATAATGTGGTTTCGATAAGACGGCAAACACATCAGAAAAACAACCATCAGTACCGACCCCATTCTGGTATAGATATATCCGTTAACAAATACCTCTAAATTAGTACCACCTATTGCACCGAAGATATCAAAGGTGTATTTTAACATTCCTAGTGACACTCCGTACAAAAGTCCTGCGATAATTACTTTTTTATACTCTGTGAATAATTTTTTTTCTTTGATTTTAAAGGAAATAAAAAAACCTCCAATCAAAAGCAGTGCAACTGCAAAAAGCTTATCAATTCCTAAACTATCGCTCAAAAAAACTTTAGAAAAAACAAAGGTAGTAATGGTTGCCACCGCTCCAATCAAAACAAAAACTCTGGTTGCGGTTGAGCCCTTAAGCGAAGAAAATAAAAATGCTAAATATCCGAAAAATATAGCCCCTGTCACCAATGAAACTCCTGCAACTTCCCATCCTGGCCAGTACAATCCAAATGGTGCAAACATTAGGCTAGTAAAGGAAAGTAGTCCTATATAAAAAAGGTATAATCTCCAACTACCCACCTTACCTGAAATCAAGAATTTGTTTGCTATTGATTCAATTGAAAGCAGGAAATAAGCCCCAATTGCTAGTAAAATCCAGTTCATTTTTTCTATTTTTTAATATTATTTTCCTCCATAATCGCCTCTTTCTTATATCTAGCAATCAATTTCTTATATTCAAAATATGATTTTCTTGGGATTCTTTCCATTGTATCCTTATTAATTGCACATAAACCAAACTTTGTTCTATATCCTTGGTTCCATTCAAAATTATCAAGCAATGACCAGTGAAAATAACCTTTTATCTCTGCACCATCTGTCATTGCTTTTTGCAAAAATTCCAAATGTTCTTTAATAAAATCCGCCCTATATTTATCCTTCTCGTCTGCTAGTCCGTTCTCAAAAATATAAATTGGCTTTTTGAACTTCTTATTAGCCAACAAGCAAATTTCATATATTCCTTTTGGGTAAATTCCCCATCTCATATCAGTCCAACGATTTTTTGTTGTTTTTCTGGTCACAAAGGGTGGTTTTATACCAAAAATAAAAGTTGCGTAATAATCAATTCCCCAAAAATCATGTTTATCAAGATCCTTTGACATAAATCCCCAATTATAGACATCTTCAAATTTCTTAACCAAAAAATTAAATGGTTTCAAAAATTTATCTGTCTCAAAAGTGTTGCAAAATTGAGTAATCCCAACTTGAAGACTTGGTTTCATTTCCTTGATAAGATCATAACATTCTCCGTGCGCTTTTATCATATTCCTACGAGCCTTGTTGAATGCAAACGGATTTTTTTTCCCAGGGGGAAATATTCCTACTAAATAGCCTTTGTTCAAAGGAATCGTTGGCTCATTAAGTGTTAGAAATAAATCTATCTCATCACCCAACTCCTCCATCACCTTTTGGCAATAGCTTGTGAAATGCTTCGTAGCATTTTCCCCAGACCACCCCCCATCTTCCACAAACCACATCGGTGAAGTCCAATGCCAAAGAGTAACAACTCTTTTTAATCCTCTTTTTTTTATATCTCGTAGAAGTTTTCGATAATGCTCTATTCCTATTTCAGAAAATTCACCTTTCTGAGGCTCAATTCGAAACCATTCTAGGGATATTCTAAAAGCATCACAGCCAAGCTCTTGTACGATTTTATTATCTATAGGATAGCGATTCCAGCTATCGCAAGCCCAACCGGAAAGCTCTTTAGTCTTTCCTTGCTGTTCCCAATCCCACCAATCATTTCCCTTGCTATTTCCCTCCACTTGGTGAGACGCATAGGAGACGCCCCAGAGGAAATCTTGCGGAAATTTCTTTTCCATCTTGTATTTTAATTTATCAAAAAAATTATTCTATTGCCTCTAATAACCGCAAAGCTCTTGCAAAAACATCTGCTATTCTTTTTGCCTCTTCTTTTGTAATTTCAAACTCATCATCCTGAACAATCAAATTTTTGACTTTATTAGCTTCTATAACCTCAAAAATATTTTCAAGTTGGTATGGTTTTATATTTTCTAATTTTTCCCCCAGCAAGGTTCCTTCATAACCAATAATGCCCAGAACTTCGTTCAACATATTGGAAAGCTCCAAAATAGCAGCCTTCCATTTATCAGATTCATCACTTTCTAAACGCTGAACAGATCTTTCCCATGCCACCTGCATACGTCCCTTTGCACTTGGGAGTTCAGAGCCAGAAACAAGAACCTTCCAATAATCCGCTTGTACCAATTGATATAACATTAAAATCATGGTCACAACCATTAAAATCAAATAGAAAGCTAAGATAAATTTAAAACCACGAAAAACATAAGACTTTTCTAAAAAAGAATTCATTTGCTCAAGATATACAATCAGATTTGGATCAAAATTCATTTTTTGTGTTTGGAAAAATCTTTTTGTTATTTATATTTATATATTACACTAAAAAGCCACTATTTTCAATTTGACTTAAAAAGATTTCAAATGAAACAAGCACTTTAACACATTTATATGGTTCACGCCTTAATTTATACGAATATAGAAAATAACTCCTTTTTTATTTAGGAATTCTACCCCCTAGTGAGTTTACTAATAAAATAGCAGCAAAACCATACAATAGGGCAAATTGACAAAAGATAGAGGCGTAATTAAGCGTAATATTTGGCATAAGAAAAGATAACAGGACAATAGTTCCGCAAGAAGTAGCCAAAACAAGAGTGCTTGTTTGATAGAAAAGTTTTTTTGACTTCTTAAACAGAAAAGATGAAAGTAACACCAAGACTAAGACACAAACAACAATCAGAGTAAAGGTGTGTATTAATGTAATTTTTTGATTATCTTCAAGTATTGTTGAAAAAATATAATAAGTTAGTGCTGCTAATATTGCTAAAGGTGCTAACATAATAGCAAGTTTTGTCCTTATCTGCATTTTTTTATAACTTATTTTCTGAAGAAATAACCGCACACCATAAACCGGATAAAAGAAATAATACGCCCAATAAAGAAGCATTAACAACTTGCTCTGACTGAAAACTAAGTTCTTTACGGTAACGTGCAGAGTATTGCAACTCGTGTAATTTATAAAATTTGGGTAAAACAAAGCCAATGATGAAAAAAATGTGGGGATAAAATAAAAATAATTGTTAATTTTATTCCCAGAAACATTTACAAAAAAATGATATAGCAGGATAGGCATAAATGTATAGGTTGCGAAACCAATTCTTGCCCAAAAAATTGCATTACTAGACTTACATAACATAAACTCGCTAAATTGATAAAGCCCTAGCAATAATACAAAAATTGCCAAGGGATAGAGTCTTCTGTCTTTAATTTTATAGAATAAAGATGTTGCAATGCCAACCTCCACAGTGGCAGTTGTTATTGAGGCCAAAGGAGTAAAACACATTTAAAAATAAGTTAATCTTAATGATCTCGAGAAACAAGTAATAATAAACTTACTTTATTTTACAACAATTTCATGCAAAACAAAATTTTCTTTTAAACGTCTTAGATACTAGACTTTTAAAATAAAATTTGCTAATCTCTTTTTAGTTATTTGTTTTTTACTTCAAAAGAAGCTTAAACTTTGTTTGTATGTTTTGGCTATCTTAATTCTACTCATGGAGGAATCTAGACAATGAAAAGGATAAGTACTGTTTGTTGGGATACAAAGGGTCTTCATAAAATTGATTCTGTACCTAGCCCTGTCGGTAAAAAGTTTTGGATTGCACCTAATGCCGAAAATATCTTATGCGTAATGCTTAGAGGCACTTGCGTTGCAATTAAAACAGGAAAAACTGGCCAAAAACATTTTGTTTTTGAATTAATTGACCCAGGTTTGCCAAAAATGCATCTTGGTGCTGGCACTTTTGTTTTAATTTGTTGAAAATAAAATCAGCCAATAAAACAAAACTGGATTAGGTTTATAAACCTACTCCAGTTTTTTGAATTTTATTTTAGCTAAAATTAGACCTTCAAGACCATTTTTTTAAGCGTGGAGATTTCATCGCGAATCACCGCTGCTCTTTCAAACTCCATCTGTTTTGCTGCTTCTTTCATTTCAAGAGCTCTCATCTTAATATACTTCTCTATTTCTTTTGGAGATTCAAATCTCAATGCTGGGTCATTAAATTCCTTTTGTTCCCCAGGGTCGCTTCTACTTATAATTGATTTAATTTCTTTTTGAATTGTTTTTGGAGTAATTTTATGCTTTTTATTAAAAGCTAATTGTTTCGTTCTTCTTCTTTTGGTTTCATTAATGGCCTTTTCCATTGATTTTGTAATGGAATCAGCATACAAAATAACCTCCCCATTAACATTTCTTGCTGCTCGCCCAATCGTTTGAATAAGAGAGGTCTCGCTTCTTAGAAAACCTTCTTTGTCTGCATCTAAAATTGCAACAAGTGAAACTTCCGGCAAATCTAGCCCCTCTCTTAACAAGTTAACTCCGACCAAGACATCGATTTTACCCAAACGTAATTCTTCTAAAATTCTGATTCTACCTAGTGTGTCCACATCACTGTGTAAATATTCAGACTTCAAACCATCTTCTTCTTTTAAGTACTCAGCTAAATCTTCTGCCATTTTCTTTGTTAAGGTTGTAATCAAAACTCTCTCATTTTTCAAAGCCCGAGGCTTAATTTCAGTAACCACATCCCTGACCTGATTCATGCATGGCCTGATTTCAATTTCAGGATCAACAAGACCCGTGGGTCTGACGATTTGTTCAATGGCCCTTCCTTCAGATTTGTCGAGTTCATATTGGGCTGGTGTTGCTGACATATAAACCACTTTTTTAACCTTTTTTTCAAATTCTTCAAACCGTAGCGGTCTGTTATCAAAAGCGCTTGGCAATCTAAAGCCAAAATCAACCAAGTTTTTTTTACGAGAAAAATCTCCTCCATACATAGCTCTAAGTTGAGGAATTGTCACATGAGATTCATCAATAACAGTCAAGAAGTCTTCGCCAAAGTAATCCATTAACGTATATGGGGACTCTCCCGGCCTTCTTCCGCTTAAATACAAGGAATAATTTTCAATCCCGCTGCAATACCCTATTTCTTCAATCATTTCGGTATCAAAATTTGTTCTTCTCCTGATTCTTTCTGCCTCGACAATCTTGCCTTTTTCCTCAAAAAACTTCACTCTCTCCTCCATTTCCTGTCGTATTTCTGACACAGATTCTTTCATCACAGAATCTGGTGCCACAAAGTGTTTTGCTGGAAAAACAAACACTATCTGCATATCTTTTTCAAAAACCTCACCCGTCAAATGGTCATACTCATAAATTTTGATAATTTCGCCATCTTGCAACTCAACACGAATCACAACTTCTTTGTCTGGTCTCATAATTTCAAAAATTTCACCATGCAAACGAAATTTTCCTCTAAGCAAAACGTCGCTTCTTGAATATTGTAAATCGACCAATCTTTTTAGAATTTCCCTTCTATCGATTTTTTGTCCTTTACTTAAAGTTATAATCTTTTGCTCATAAAATTCCGGGGAGCCTAGGCCATAAATACAAGAAACGCTGGCCACCACAATAACATCTTTACGAGATATCAGTGATGCGGTCGCTGAATGCCTCAATTTATCAATTTCTTCATTGATTTCCAAATCCTTTTCGATAAAGACATCTTGTGCTGGCATATATGCTTCTGGCTGGTAATAATCATAGTAAGAAACAAAATATTCCACAGCATTTTTAGGAAAAAACTGACGAAATTCACTCGCTAGTTGTGCGGCCAGTGTTTTATTGTGCGCAATAACTAGTGTTGGTTTTTGAACTTTTTCAATTAAATTAGCAATCGTAAAGGTTTTCCCCGAACCAGTCACTCCCACTAGTGTTTGATTCTTTTTCCCACTAGCAAACCCCCTTACCAGTCTCTCTATTGCTGCTGGCTGGTCTCCTGCTGGTTTGTAATTTGAAAATAGTTTAAATTTCATTGATTTTATAGCTTTTTTTGTCCCCTTACTGTAATACAAAAAGAGATTTACGTCAATTGACTTTTTAGGTTTTTTTTGCTAAAGTCTAGATTGTTAAGAGTTGATTTATATTGAAATTAGATTCTCAAAAAACCATTTTAAAACCGTATAAATGTCTTTTTTAAAAAAAGTTTCATTTCTTATCATTAGTAATGCCATAGCAATATATGTTGCGGCATGGCTTATTTCTGGAATCACCTTTGAGGTCTCATTTTCAAACCTAATAAAAGCTGGGGCATTGATGGGCCTTGTAAATTCATTGATAAAGCCAGTTTTAAAAATTCTCTCCTTGCCTTTAATTCTCTTTTCTTTAGGAACTTTTATTGTTTTTATCAATATTGGTTTACTATACTTTGTTGCTAGTGCTTTTGATTTTTTTACAATCGACAATTTCTGGTCTGCTCTTTGGGGAGTTTTTATTATCAGTTTAGTAAATTATGTCATTGCAACATTATCAGATGAAGAATAACTAATTATAAAATATCCGAATGGAAAATTTTCTTACCTACAGTCAACTTGTAATCTCTGTCTTGCTTATAATTTCAGTGCTTTTGCAAAACCGTGGATCAGGTCTTTCTGCTGCATTCGGAGGAGATTTCAGTGGTTTTCATACTAAAAGAGGAATTGAAAAATTTCTTTTCATCTCCTCAAGCATTCTTGGAACGCTATTTATTGTTAACGCACTTATAACAATAATTATCTCCTCAAGAGGATAGCTATTTTCTCTATACTTTGTTTACGTTTTGTTGGCAAAGAGGCTATTGAAGAGATGATTTTCAAAACCTTCAATCAGTCTTTAACACATTAACTAATACTAATGTCGAAGCAGTTAAGGTTCTCCTTTCCAAACCAATTGAAAAATTTTGGCTCCGTACTCTCTAAAAAAGAAAAGTTTTTTCTATATTTAGCGGTTTTTATTTTGATTGTTTCTCTTTTGGCTTGGGCTATAAAATTTTACATTTCTTCCACCGAAGAAGTCCCCGCAATAGGTGGTGAATATACAGAAGGCATAATTGGACAACCAAGTTATATAAACCCTGTTTTAGCACCTACAAGCGAAACTGACCTAGCCATTTCAAGACTAGTTTTTTCATCTTTAATGACTTATGACACCCACGGCGCATTAAAAAAAGACATTACTGAAGATTACAGGATTGAAGATGATGGCAAGAAATATATATTCACAATCAAAAAAGGCGTCAAATGGCATGACGATACAGAATTAACTGCCCAGGATATTGCTTTTACAATTGAAATCATCAAAAACAAACTATTTAATGCGCCTCTTATCTTACGTGCTGACTGGCAAGACATTTCTGTCAATGTTGAAGATGATTACAATATCTCATTTTCTTTACAAGAACCGAATATTACCTTCTTAAACAAAACAACTTTTGGAATCTTACCTCAACATATTTTCAAAAATATAACGAGTGACAAATTCCGTCTTAGTGATTTCAACTTAAAACCTGTTGGATCAGGGCCCTTTGTTTTTTCCAATTATGAACAAGATGATGAGGGGAATATTGTTTCCTATCAGCTTCTAGCAAATTCAAATTACCACACCAAAAGACCTTACCTCGAAAAAATAAACTTTGATTTCTATGCTGACAAAGAGAGTCTCTACGAAGCATACAAAAAAAAGGAGGTCAATGGATTAACCGCTTTGCCTTATGAAGAAATAACCAACTTCTCAGAAAGAAGCGATACTACACTTCACACCCTAAAAACCTCACAATATTTTGCAACCTATTTCAATCAAATGAAATCTGTTCCCCTAGCTGACATTGAGGTTCGTAAAGCCCTGATTTATGCAACGAATAGACAAGAAATTATCGATGGCTTTTTCTTGGGACATGCCTCTCCTGTTTTTTCTCCCATCATTCCTGATTTCGGAGATTTTACAACAACCCAATCAGAAACCTATGCTTTTGATCAATCTAAGGCGGAGGAGCTTTTGGAGAATGCTGGGTGGAAAAAACAAGAAGATGGTACCAGAAAGAAAGGTGATGAGGTACTTAATGTTGTCCTCACAGTATATGCAGATTACCCATCTTATACAAAAATCGCTGAATCACTAAAATCTCAGTGGGAAAAAGTTGGAGTTCAAACAGAACTTTCTTTTCTTGAAGAACTTGCTTTCCAAAATGCCATTGAACCTAGAGAATATCAATCTGTACTATACGGGCAACCCTATATTGGGAATGATCCAGACCCTTTCTTCTTCTGGCATTCTTCAAGAAAAAAACATCCTGGACAAAATTTTGCTTTATATGAGAATGAGGCTGTCGATAAGATTTTAAGCGATGCAAGAGGAAATATTTCACTAGAAGAAAGACAGTCTAAATATGCTGAGTTTGAGGAAAAACTGCTAAACGATGCACCAGCACTGTTTATTTGTAGCCCAGAATTTGTATACATCACTAATTCAAAAATAAAAGGTGATGAAACTTCAGCTATAGTCAATCTCTCTTATAGATTTTCAGATATCACCAGTTGGTACATCAAGACAGTAAGAGAAAAAAGGAAATAAAATAGAAATATTAATATACTCATTCGAATATAAAAAATTAAATTAAGCTAAATGCAAAACGAAATTCTCGACAAATACAATATGCGTCAATTGATCATTGACTACCCAAACCAAATGGATTTGGGGAAGAAGTTTGTTGAAAAAGTTGATCTTACTAAATTAGCGAAGAAATATTCCAATCTAATCATCTGCGGCATGGGTGGGTCTGGTCATCCAGGGGAACTCCTGGATGAGTTTCTAAACTCAGAAGACAGGAGGTTTAACTTGCCAATTTCCATTGAAAGAAGTTACAACCTCCCGAAACTTGCAAGTAAAAATTCTTTGATTTTTATTTCCTCTTATTCCGGAAATACCGAGGAAACAATTTCCTGTTTTGAGGAAGCTTTGAAACTCGGGGCTACCATAGTTTCTTTTGCTTCAGGAGGGAAAGTTGAGGAAATTTCAAAGAAAAATTCTATTCCTTTTGTAAAATATGTAATGGGATTTGCGGGCTTTCAGCCTCGTTACGCTCTCACTTATGCCTTAGTTGCAATGAATGAAGTCTTGACAAAACTTGGTCTATCTGATACAGTAAAGAATCTTCCATTATTAAATAGTAGGGATCTTGAGATATCAGGAGAGGAAATAGCGCAAAGATTAAAAGGAAAAACTCCCCTTATCTATGCCTCTAACCGCTTCAAGATTGGAGCAAAAATGCTCAAAATAAAAATCAACGAGAACTCAAAAACTCCCGCTTTTTGGAATTATTTTCCAGAGCTAAGTCACAATGAAATGGTTGGATTTACAAATCCACAAGCTAATTTCTATGTGTTGATGTTTGAAGACGAAGATGACCATCCTCAAATCAAAAAAAGATTCTCTATCACTAAAGCGTTATATGAACAAAAAGGTTTAGAGGTTGAGATAATTAAGATTGAGGGAAAGACTTACCTTGAAAAAATACTCAACATCTTCATTCTTGGTGATTGGATATCTTACTATCTAGCGTATGAATATGGACAGGACCCAACGCCTGTAGACATGGTGGAGGACTTGAAAAAGATGTTGGGGTAAAAACTTATTTTATAGATTTTGAGTAGCAAATTGTGTTTTCTTATGTTTTAGACACAGTTTGTCTCTCAAAGTTTTACAAAAAACAAAAGTTTGTGACAACACGCTAAAACAAGAGCAAAAGTCATGCAAAGAACTTTTCGTATTCAATTTGTCGAAATTGAGCTTTTTCTGTAGATCTTTCGAAAGCTACTGAACATTACTTATGTTTGTTCAGAAAAAATAAAACTTTATTATAGTTTTCAATTCTCAAACGAGAAAACTTTGTGCGGTCTTTATGGCTTCACAAAAACACACTTTAACTGTGAACTGTTAATGTGTATCTAAAATCTTAATTCACAATTTATTTATAATTAGTATAAAATGAACACTAGAAAAACAACTGAGAGAAGGGATTCTTCCGCTCCTCAAGTTAATAACAAAAAAAGACCTACAAACACAAATAGAAGGCAAGGAAGAAACACAAATGTTCCAAGAAGGGCAGCCACTGGGATCGTTGCGACTCCCCATTCAAAAAAACACCTTAGAATTATTCCTGTTGGTGGATTTGATGAAATTGGTAGAAATATGACAATTTTTGAATATGGGGACGATATCATTATTGTAGACATGGGCCTTATGTTTCCAGAGGAAGACATGATGGGAATAGACTATATTATTCCTAACATTGATTATCTAAAGAAGAACCAGAAAAAAATACGTGGTGTAATTATCACACATGGACATTTCGACCATATCGGAGCAATTCCACACATTATGCCTGAAATTGGAAACCCTCCAATCTACACGGCTGAACTAACAAGGGCAATGATTCTAAAAAGACAAGAGGATTATAAGCAACATGCACCTTTAAATGTCAAAACTGTAAGAAAAATTGATCGTCTAGTCCTAGGGGAGTTTAGAATTGAGTTTTTTCATGTTAATCACTCAATTCCAGATGCAATAGGTCTTGCCATCCACACTCCCTGTGGTACAGCAATTCACACAGGGGACTTCAAATTTGATCACTCTCCCGCCAATGATGCGCCAGCTGACATTGCAAAGATTGCAAGGTTGGGTTCTGAAGGTGTTTTAGCTCTATTTTCAGATAGCACCGATTCTACCAAGGAGGGTTACAGCGTTTCAGAATCTGTAATCAAAAAAGGAATTGAAGAAATTTTTGAAAAGGCAAAAGGACGTATTATTGTTGCGACTTTTTCATCATTAGTTAGCCGTATTCAGCAAATTGCTGAGGTTGCTGAACAATTTGGCAGAAAACTTGCTGTGGACGGTTATTCCATGAAAAATAATGTTACAATTGCGAAAGAGCTTGGTTATATTAATGCCAAAGATTCAACTTTTATTGATATTAAGCAGGTGAAGAACTATCCTGATAATAAGGTAGCTATTCTATGTACTGGTGCTCAGGGAGAAGGAAATGCTGTTCTGATGAGAATTATTAATAGTGAACATCGTTTTGTACGAGTGCAAAAAGGTGACACCGTTGTATTTTCATCTTCTGTAATTCCCGGAAACGAAAGAACTATTCAGGGCATGAAAGACACCTTGTATAAAAAAGGAGCTGAGGTAATGCATTATAAAATGATGGATATCCATTCCGGTGGACATGGCGCACAAGAAGATCTAAAAATGATGATCAACCTTGTGAGGCCGAAATATCTGGTACCAGCTCACGGAACTTACTACATGCGTAAAATTCATGGTGAACTTGGAAAAACAATGCGAATGACTGATGACAAAATTATCTTAGGAGAAAATGGACTTGTACTCGAATTTGACGAACACGGCAATCGAGTTCCAACTCAAGAAAAAATTCCAAGCTCTTATGTGATGGTTGATGGCTTAGGGGTTGGAGATGTGGGGAATGTAGTTCTGCGCGATCGACAACTCTTGGCTGAGGACGGAATGTTCACTATTGTAACAATCATCGAAAAGAAAACTGGCGAGGTTATCGGAGAGCCACAGGTTACCTCCAGGGGCTTTATCTACGTCAAAGAAAATTTTGATCTTGTGAACACTACCAAAAAAAGAGTGAAGGCAATCATAACTAAATCTACTTCAAAAGAAGGTTCTCCCAATTGGGATTATATCAAAAATAGCATCCGCGATGATTTGGGACAATTCTTGTTCCAAAAAACTCAACGAAGACCAATGATTCTTCCAGTTATTATAGAAGTTTAGTCTTAGTTTCTGCAAATAAAAAACACCGACTCGAAAGGGTTGGTGTTTTTTGAACGCATAAAAAGCTTGCAACTAGATAGTCTTCTTTTTTCTTCTAGACCAATAAAATTAACAAAAGTTGGACTAGTGCTAAAATTAAAAATAAAGCCGGGGAAAGTGCGAGACGCTCACCTCTTCAAGATGAATACCCTTTTAAACTTATAAGTCAGGTCATTGAAATGAGCGTGCTGAGTTATTCCCAGTTTGCTTTTTTTATTAATTTTTGAAACATTAAAACACCCTTTAGGGTGCTTTTTTATTGGAGCCTACGGTCGGACTCGAACCGACGACCGATCGCTTACAAGGCGATTGCTCTACCAACTGAGCTACGTAGGCATTTTAAATTTTAACCGTTTTTGAAAATATACCAAACCATTGTGTTCCTCGGACCCTGCCCGGCTAACTAGCGGGAACCCAAGCTACGTAGGCGTTATTTAATTTCGAATTTCCAATTTTGAATTTTGAATGAATTTTCTAATGACTCAATGTTTTAAAAGAGCTATGTTTTGTTTGAAAATTCTTAATTCTTAATTGCAGTGTCTCTGTGGGCCGGGAGAGATTTGAACTCCCGTAGGCTTTCGCCGCCTGATTTACAGTCAGGTGCATTTGACCACTCTGCCACCGACCCATGCATAATTCTTGTTGATTTTCAAGACTTTTCTGTCTACTTGAAATGGACCACTTCCGCCCTAGGCGGACCATCCTTGGGTTGGCTACCACCGACCCATCAATTCATTCTATAAACTTCTAATTTGTGAGCCGATGCGCGGATTTGAACCGCGGACTTATTCCTTACCATGGAATTACTCTACCAACTGAGTTACATCGGCAATTATATTTCAAATCAAAAAAAAAGTCAACGCCCATAAGCGAACTTTTTTCCAATTTTACAGCTACCTTAAGCGTTTTAATAATTTTATTTTTTCTAATTTTCTACTCGCGTCAACATCACGAGCAGAAACTTTCAAAATAAACTTATATGCGCTATGTGCATCATCAAAATTTTCCATTTTAATATACAATTCTCCTAGCTGTCTATAGCCTTCGATATCCTTAGGATTAGCGGCAATCTTCTGTAAAATCCTTTTTTCTAAAATTTTTCTATCGACACCCAACTCATCGTCATTATTCACGTCTTTTTGTGAAGTGTGTTTTGCTCTGACAACATCTTTCATAAAGACATCTTCTTCTTTCCCTGAAAAATCTTTATTAATGACCGTTATTCCATCAGAAAAATCATTATATGTCTCTTCTGTTAAAATCTTTCTTCCCTTAACATCTTCCTCTTTTTTAAAAGGATTTATTTTTCTAAAGAAGCTTTTTTTCAAAATATCCTTTTTATCCTGTGTTTCCTCGTTTTCTAAATCTTCAAACTCTTGTTCTTGTTCAAAATGTTTATTGTTTGGATTTTTTCCAAAAAAATCTTTCAGTTTATTATTCTTATCATCCTCTTTTTTATAATCAATTTCATCCAAAACGTCTTTTTCTGTCTCGTTCATTGTACTTTTTTGCTTTTTTGCAAAAATTCCTTCAGTTGAGGTTTTTATATCGTTTTTAGAGAACTTATTTTTTAGAATACCTAACTTGCTCTTGACCTTAACACTCCTTTCCTCTGTTATTTTATCTGTAAAGTCCCTATTTTCGACTTCAGACTCAACAGTTGATTTTTCAGAGCTATTTTTCATGGAACCATTTTTTGCCTTTATCTCCAATAATCCTGAATGGGCCGCCTTCAAAACAGTGCTTGCACCACTAACAAATGTTTCGGCAATCCAAACAAAAAATCCCGAGATTTTAGAAAAGATAAAAGCAAAAGAAAATTTTCTTTCTTTTTTCTTCTTTTTGCCAAGCTCATCTCTCAATCTTAAGCTCTTTTCAGCTTGTTTGAAATTTTTTAGATTTTTACCAAAAATGCCTATTATCACAACTAGGCTTGTAAAAATCAATATTATTAGAATAATGTTGAATTTGTCCATTACAACCAATATTATAGAAAATTATTTCTTTTTTAACTCTTCCATTTTAACAAAAGCAATTGACTTGTCTTCTAATTCAACTTTTAATTTTTGACTTAAGGTCATCTGCTCAATTACCTTGGCTTTTTTGCCACCCACTTTTACAATATCTCCTTTCTGTGGCATTTCTTTCATCATTTCTTGATATTGCTTTGCTTCGTATGAAAGACAGCACATCAACCTACCACACAATCCTGAAATCCTCTCTGATCCTCTATGAGAAATAAACTGGCAACGCGCCATTTCCGTGGAAATGCTACACATACTGCCAGGCATCTGTTTGCAACACAACTCTCTTCCGCAAATTCCATACCCTCCGCAACGTCTAGCCTCGTCTCGAGAACCAATTTGTTGCAATCTTATTGATTTCCCATATCTAGAGGAAAGATTTTTAACCAATTGACGAAAATCAACTCTTCCGTCAGCAACAAAAGCAATCACTGCACAACTTCCATCCAAACTGATACGTACATCGATAACTTTCATTGGAATTTCCAATGCTCTGGTTTCCTTTTTGGCTTCAGCAAGCATTTCCCTTTCTCTTGCCTTATAGTTCAATGTCATTTCCAAGTCTTGTGAAGTTGCTTTTCTGCTAACATTTCCTGCCACTTCCTCCCCTTCAACATTTTTATCTGCTATTAAGACATCTGCGACAAATAACCCCCATTCATGCTCAACAACAGCTTTGTCTTCCTTTTGAATCCCTTTTATTGTAGACGTAACATTCCTTGGCTGATCCCAGTCGAAAAATCGAATAATCATACTATTGCGGAGTTTATAATAAATTCTTGTCGAATCTCTAAATTATAGTTGCATTCTTGAAAAATCACCAATCTTGATATTTTCACCCATTTTTCCAGCCTTTTCTTTAACAATTTCCTCGACTGTTCTTTCTGGGTCTTTTACAAAGGCTTGCGAAAGTAACGCATTTTCACCTCTAAGCTTCTGTTCTTTACCAGCCATAATTTTTTCCACAATTTCAGCTGGTTTCCCCTCTTTCTTTAATTCCTCTGCCCACATTTTCTTGTGCTCCTCTACAATATCTTTTGGAAATTGCTCAGGTGAAATACTTTTAGGATTCATTGCTGCGATATGCATTGCAATGTCTTCCCCAAGAGCAACAAACTCTTCATTTCTAGCAACAAAGTCTGTTTCACATAATAACTTTACAAGAACCGCTACTTTCCCATTTGAATGGACATATGAAGCAATAGTTCCTTCGTTGGCATCTCTATCGCCTTTTTTATCAGCCTTTTCTAAGCCTCTTTTTCGCAAAAGTTCAATAGCCTTAGTCTCATCTCCCTTTGCCTCATCCAAAGCTTTTTTAATATCAATAACACCCGCTCCCGTTTGATTTCTAATTTTTTTTATTAGTTCTAACATGCTAATTTTATTTAAACTGAGTAATATCCTTTTTAATATCACTCTTTTTATTAAACCTGATTAACCTTATCAACACAGTGAATATGTCCTTTAGGCTATTAAATAGACTGTTTTTCGTTCTATTTTTTTAATTCACTTGTCTCAGAAGTATTTTTGTGAGCTTTTGCTTCCATCATTTTTTTCAAGAAAACTCCCAAAATATACTTCAGTGAAGAAAGCGCATCATCATTAGCTGGAATAGGATATTCAACAGAAGTGTGGTCGCTATTTGTATCAACCAAACCAACTACAGGAATCCCCATCAAATGAGCTTCTTTAATTGCCAACTCCTCTTTCATAACATCCAAAACAACAACTAAATCAGGTAGACTCTTCATTCGAACAAGCCCGCCCATTTTTTCTTCAATTTTATCCAACCGTTTCTGCAATTTGTGTCTTTCTAGTTTTGTCAAGGAGTTCAACTTCCCCTCTTTCAAGGCCTCTGTATTCTCAATAAAGAAATTTATTCTTTTTTTAATAATATCAAAATTTGTGAAAGTCCCCCCAAGCCACCTTTCGTCTACGTATGGAAATTCTAATTTATCTGCAACCGCCTTTACAAGACCTTTTGTTTGCTTTTTAGTTCCAACAATCATAACCACTCCTCCTTGCGCAACTGTCTTCCCGATTTTTTCCAGTGCTTTTTCAAATAACACAAGTGATTTTTCAAGATCAATAATACAAATTCCATTTCTCACGCCAAAGATAAATTGCCCCATCTTTGGGTTCCATCTTGATTTTTTGTGCCCAAAATGAACACCTGCTTTTAACATCTTTTCCAAAGAAAGCTCATACTTATCTGTTACATTTTCTGCAACATCAGCTGAAACACTTTCTTTTTGAGCAACTTCCGTTACTTCTTCTACTTTTTCAGTCATTTTTTTACCTTATAAATTATCCTCTATTCAACTTTAAATCCAGCTTTTCTCATTTCTGAGCAGGTAAGCCAGCGATTGAATATGTGTATTTGCCATTGAAAAACTCCAACGACTACAAGACAATTTAACATATAAAAATAAAAAAGTAAAGAGGTGTTTTCTTTTGTTTAAGGGATTTTATAACCATATAAAAACTTTTGATATTCACTACTGGTCCTTCGATTTTTTTCCATAACTTCAACTGTTTGCTTCCAACCAGGTCTTGACTAAAAGTTTTTTCAAATATATATTATAAAATTGTGTCCTTATTTCTAGTTCCTAGGATCAATACCTGTTCCATTTTATTTCAACTAGAGACCGCGGGTGTTCTAAACTTTTACCAGGAGGTAATTCAATGTTGCAATCCCAATCCCAGAAAATAAAAAAGGAAGAAAGAGTTGCTCCTCAGCCGGAGAAAAAGGATAGAGAGAGAAGGGTAATCAAAACACTTCGTTGTCGAATCTCCAATGTTATTATAGACAATGAAAACCCCAAAAAATCTTTTGTTGTGCTTACCCCCTTCAAAAAAACTGGGGTAAGGCTTTGCGGCAGCATTACTTGCAGTTATACAAACATAACAACCCCCAGAAAAAAACTAAAGCGTAGTACACCCGTCAAAGCTTTCAACATTCATTTTATACCAAAAAAGGGCTGGCGTGCAGGAGGTGCAATGGTCCTTGATGGAAAAATGAACTGATTGTCTTGTTCTCTATGAAACTCAGCTTACCCCAGGGATTTACAGTAAAACTGTAGATCCCTGTTTAATTTTTTAAATTGACTTTTCTGCCTATAATGCTAATCTAAAATGTAGATTCTTTTGAAACAAAATCGAGTTTTTCAAAAGATTTCTATCTAAAAAACTTAATTTTCTTTGTTTTTCAAATCATTGAAAAGTAGAAGTTAAAAGAGTAGAAGATAAAAGGAATACTGAGAATTTCAGTTGTGAGCAGTTGTGCTCCTTTTCCCTTTTACGTTTTGATTTTTACTTTGTATTCTAATGTTTTGGAGAATTTGGAAATAAAAAAATTATGGAACAAAAAAATTTTTCCATGGAAGTGGATGGAAAAACACTTTCAGCTGAATTTGGAGTCCTTGCCGGACAAGCAAATGGCTCAGTCAAACTTCAGTTCGGAGACACAGTAGTTCTTGCGACAGCAACAATGAGTCGTGATAGAAGAGAAGGAATGGACTGGTTTCCTCTTTTCGTTGATTACGAAGAGCGTTTTTATGCTGCTGGTAAGATTAAAGGATCTCGTTTTATCAAACGAGAGGGACGTCCTTCTGACAGAGCAGTTTTAAGTGGCAGGATCATTGACAGAACAATCAGACCTTTATTTGATGAACGAATGCGGAATGAAATTCAAGTAATTACTACTGTAATGTCAATTGACAAAGAAACTGATCCAGCAATTGTTGCTGTAATAGCAGCCTCCCTGGCCCTTGGAGTTTCTGATATTCCTTGGGGTGGACCAGTTGGGGCTGTTAGAATTGGGCAAAAAGATGGTGAATTCGTTTTGAATCCTGCCAATAACACCCTAGAAGAATACTCGGCTGATGTACTGGTAGCAGGAACAGACGGAAAAATCAACATGATTGAAGCTGGAGCAAATGAAATGTCAAATACTGATATGCACAAAGCAATTTCACTAGGATTCAACCAAGTAAATGAAATTTGTAAATTTCAACAAAAAATTATCGATGAAATCGGAAAAGAAAAAACAATTGTCGAGCTTACAACTCCTTCAGAAGAATTTGCAACTAAGATAAATGCCTTCTTTGAAAAAGAAAATCTTGCCGATGCCTTCTATACAAAAGACAGGGCTTCTCGAGATGAAAAAATGGGCGCTGTTAAAAAGGCCCTAAAAGACTTATTAGAAACTGACTATTCAGAAGAAGAATTGCCACAAAGAAAGGCTGAGGCGCTTTTGCTCTTTGAAAATTTTCTCAACAAAGTTTTACATGATCGAATCATAAACGACGGTGAACGACCAGATGGAAGAAGGGTTGACGAAATCAGAAACATTTCAGCACAAGTAAAAATTCTACCAAGAACACATGGTAGTGGACTTTTTAACCGTGGAGAAACTCAAGCACTAACTGTTGCGACTCTTGGATCTCCTGGGGATGAACAAATTATTGATACTATGGAAGTAGATGAAAAAAGACGCTACATTCATCATTATAACTTCCCTCCCTTTAGTGTTGGCGAAGTTCGTCCGATGAGAGGACCAGGAAGAAGAGAAATCGGACATGGTGCGCTAGCAGAAAAAGCACTTATACCTGTTCTGCCAAGCAAGGATGAATTTCCTTACACGATGCTTTTGGTGAGCGAGGTGCTTTCTTCAAATGGGTCATCTTCAATGGCCTCAACCTGCGGATCAACTTTAGCGCTTATGGATGCTGGAGTTCCTCTTAAGAATCCTGTTAGTGGAATTGCAATGGGAATTGTGGTTGATGAAAACAATAACTATAAAATTCTTTCCGATATTCAAGGCCCTGAAGATCACTGGGGTGATATGGATTTTAAGGTTGCTGGAACAAAAGACGGGATTACTGCGATGCAACTTGATGTTAAAATCGACGGAATTACCCCTCAAATAGTAGAAGAAGTTTTGGAAAGAGCATATGAAAGTCGCATGCAAATTATGCAAGTAATGTTGGAAACAATTCCTGCCTCGAGAACAGAAATGTCAGAATATGCACCAAGAATTATTATCATGAAAATTAGTCCTGATAAAATTAGAACTGTGATTGGACCAGGAGGAAAGGTTATTAATGAAATCATCGACTCCACTGGGGTTCAAATCGATATTGAGGATGACGGAAGCGTCTTTATAACCGCAGAAGACCCAGAAGGTGGAAAGAAGGCTGAGGAGTGGATAAAAAACCTAACTCATGAACCTAAAGCTGGTGAAGTATACAAAGGAACGGTGGTTAAAATCATGGATTTTGGGGCTTTTGTTGCAATCCTTCCGGGAAAAGAAGGTTTGGTACATATCTCACAACTATCAATCGAACGGGTTGAAAACGTTGGAGATGTTGTAAAAGAGGGGCAAGAGGTTTCAGTGAGAGTCTTAGAAATCGACTCACTTGGAAGATTGAATTTGACAATGAAACCAGACCCTTCGAAAAAAGACTAGCCTATTTGAATTAAAAATATTATAAAACGCCTTATCCTAGAGATGAGGCGTTTTTTTCTTGCATTCTGAGCGTTTTGTTTAAAGGCGAATCTCTGGTATAATAAATACGAAATTATTTTCAAAAAACAAATAAATATTATAAAGCGTACCTATGTCTTGGTTTACAAAAAAGAAAGTTGTAGAGGATGATGAAAAAGATTCTTCGGTTTTGACAATTGAAACTATGCACGAAGACTTGGAAGAAAGCTCCAACACTCAAAATGATAAGAAAAATGATAAGAAAGAAACAGAAAAAAAACCTGAAAAAACAAGCCCTTTTTTAATGGGGAATAGCTCCGAAGGGAAGAATATCACTGAACTAAAACCTAAGGAAGAAAAAAGTGTGGAGATTAAAAAAGATGAGCTATCAACACAAAAACCGGCAATAGAATTAGCTGATGAAGCTGGGCATATTCCAGAAGAAGACACGTCTGTTACTAAAAACACCAAGAGCATTGATATAACAAAAAACAAAGAAGAAAAAGAAATAACACACGAGGAAAGTATCTTTAAATCCTTAATTAAAAAGGAAAAGTCTTTGACAGAGGCAATAAAAAAAGAAGAAAAGCCACTAGAAGAGAGCGATGAAGACAAAATGGAAAAAATTGTTAAATCTGCTAATTTTACTTCTGAAACAAAAAAAGAACCGGTCGAAACTAATTCTACAATTAGCACCCCCGATAAAAATACAGAAGAAGCTGTTTATATTGACAGAACGAGACAAAACAAAGCAGCCGCTAAAGAATCAGTAGAGAAAGAAGACGATGGCAAATTATTAATTAATGGCAAATTGGTGTCCACAAAACGACAAGAGACAACCTCCCCTTTTGGAGTCCCAAAAAAAGGAATCTCTGTTGCTGGGGTAAATAAAATTGCAAACGGAAACGACAAAAACATTTCTACTACTACAAGAAATTTTAATAAACCTTTACTTCTTCTGGCAATCATTGTTTTTATTTTAACAATCGTGGCCGTTGGTGCAAATTATTATAGGAATTCTCAAAAAGAACCCTCTCCTGCGACTCCTTCTATGGTTACAGAAAATAATTTGGAAGATATCGCATACACAAAAGATAATTTTGCTGGCACTGGAATTGTCTTAAAAACCTCAAAAGAGCTTCTGTTGTCAGACTTAAAAGCGTTTGTCAAAAAAGAACAGGCCATTAATCCAGCTAAGTTTATCGGTGGACAATTTATCAGGCCCTTACAAAAAGAAACTGAGTATATAACTGGTGAAGAAATTCTCAGCATATTTGGCTCCAAAGACCCTGCAATCAATAGCTTCCTGGATAAACCAGCCATGCTCTTTGTGACAGAAGAGTCCATCGAGGTAGAAGATCCAGCAACTACGCCCTCCTCAGGAATTAAAACCAATCCAACCATAACAACAAAAAATGTTATTAAAGTGGCATTAATACTTGAACTTAAAAAAGATACCGAGCCAGGAGATGTAATCGAACGCCTAACTGAAATAGAAACAACTTTTCCAGGGACGTTAAAAGGTTTGATGATTGAAGAAGATATCAAGATTGCAAATGAAAAAATTGTTTTTAATCAAGCATCTCCAGAGAAAAAAGATTTTGTGCACACAATTCGCTATTATAATTTTAAATATGGAAATGTAACACGATCAATTGAGTGGGGGTCCCTTCTTTATAAAAATAAATCTTACATCTTCTTCTCCACATCCAAGGAAGCCACCAATTCCCTTATAAAAGCCCTTTATTAGCAACCTGTGGAAAATCTGTGGAAAACTGCGCAAAACGACTATTTCTTAGATAACTCTTAAAGATAGTCGTTTTTTGTTTTATCTAAAGCAAAAAAACATTAACAATTGACCGAATGATTATAAAATGCTATAATGGCTATGTAAGTGAGAAACACATCTCCTTACAAACACACAAGTTCATTAAAAAATTTCTATACTGTACTTTCAGCAGAAGTGTTCCAATCGTGCTTTCCCCCTATTCACGATTGGAACTCTTCTGCTGACCTAAATAAAAAAACGAAGTCAAACAGTTATAATAATATTATAATTACCTAGCGACTTCTCTTCAATAGTGTTAAACACTATAAAAACAAAAATAAAAATAGTGAAGCAAAAATAGTACTTACCAAAACAAAAAAACAAGTGGGTTTGTCCCAAGGTACGGTAGAAGAATAAACATATACATGTGTAAGCTAGGACACATATCATCTGACGAGAATTCTAAAATAATAATCTGTATTGCTCAACAAAAACACCCAAAACACCCAAACGAGCGAGAGGATTTTGAGAAATTTCGCCAGAAAACCAGTGGCGACACGCCACATTAATAATTATTGTAGGGTGCTGTCGCCCTGGTAACCAATTCCAAACAAACACTGGTTTAAAAACGTTAGAAGAACACAAGCGCCCAAAAGGCGGTTTTTTTATTACAAAAATTTAAACTTAAATATTCATACCATTAATTAAAATATTCGGATCAACAACAGTCCCATGTCATTCCCGTGCAGGCGGGAATGCATTAAACTCTACTTGGGAAAAATTTTCTTTCCAAATAAAAAACGACCTTACTGGCCGTTTTTTACTCTTCTGCGTTTATTCAACTAACTTTTTAGCTAAAACATTAAGCATTACCTAAGTATTTATCTACCATAGTTTTGTACTTTTCAGCAATCCCCTGTTTTTTCGTAACTAAAACATGATGAGCAATATTAAGCATCATAACTAAGATTCGCATAAAAACATCTTCTTCCTTGGAATGCTCTGGCAGACCAAATTCTTCCAAATAGCCCGTCTTGAGCTCTTCAGCTAGTTCGGGGGAACCTAGCACTTCAAAGTTTACTAAAAGATGATACAGATTTAGGTGTTTTGTTCCGATTTGCCATTCCTTCATTGGAGGAATACCATCAACCACAAATATCTTTCCACTTTTATAAAAAACATTTTCATCATGATTATCGACTGAAACAACTAGCTGGGTGATATCAATTTCCTGAAATTTTTTCTTATGTTCCTTAATAAACTTTTTTAAATATAGAAAATACTCGGCTTTTCTTTGAAGAGAAATAAAATCCACAGAGATATTGTCAAAAAAATCTTCTAAAAATGAAACTCTAGTTTGCACACTCTCGTACCAATTCATTTGTCCTGCATCAATTGCAAAAGGGAATTCTCTTATTAACAAGGCCATTTCAGCGCCAATTTGCCTTGCTTCCTTATCTGTTAACTTTCCTTCAAGGAGTATATTAAATAAATTATCCTTTTCCTTTAAACGTTCCATGCCTAATACAAAATCGCTTACTTCAGAATTTGTATTTAAAAACGAAACTTGTTCCTTTTCGACTTTTATGCCATAAAATGTGTGATATGCTCCCTTGCTAAAATAATGATTCCAATCGTATTCCTTTTTCAAGAAAATACTGCGCTGAATTGGATCGTTTAATTGTCCAGAGATAATATTACTAGAATCATCTCCCCATTTATAGACTTTGTATACATTCTTTTCGAAAAAATATAGGTATGCCAGTTCTGTTTCAAGACATTGTGGAATCATTCTCTCTTCTGGCAACCCACTAATCTCACCTCTCTTGAATTTTTCGTGTATAATCTTGGCAATTTCTTTATTCATCTTTATGAAATAATTGTTTTAATATCACCATTATTTTTATCGATGGTAATTTTTTTTGTTTCACCGCGAAAAGTTATTTCTCCTAGAAACTGAGTTTCCTCAGAGGTAAAAATATTTATTTCTAGAGATTCACCATAATTGACACCTCCGTCTTTTTCTAAATCAGTATTAAAAATCTCTTTTATAAAGGGATTAAGCACTTCTGCGTGAGAGGTGCTAATAAGATGAGGGATACTCTTTATCCCTGGTTGTTTTTTATGATATCCATCGAAAAAAAGTCCTGCAAATTTCAACCCCAAGCTCGCACGTTTCTTTATTTTAGTTCTTGGTTCGAAAACCTCTGGGTCGTCAAATCCGATATTCTCAGGGTCGACATACATTGCAGCAAGCTTTTTTCGCTCAGGATCTCTTTCGACTTCAATTTCATCAAAAAACTCCCTTGCCTTTTCAACATCACGAAGTTTCATGGGCTTTATTAATGTTGTCTCTCGTCTTTTGCCCCCTCCTACATTCAATGATTCCGCGAGAATATCACCTGTTTGCACAGTTCTTTCTGCGGGAGATGTAGCAATAAAAATATCCTCATTCTCTCCGCTAGCTTCTTTTATCTTTTCTGCCTCCTTGTATATCCCAGCGACGCCTTCCTTTGTTAGTTTGGGATTTTCGAATGACCTTGGTATTTCACCGTGCCTCATAATAGTAAGCCGTGCAAAAATTTTCGTCGGTTCCTTTTCCACACTTCTTTCTGCTTTAACTATATTTTTTCCCTCAAAATTTCCAAAAGCTTCCATAATAATATTAATTTAAAATTAATCTTTCTTTAAATCCTTTACATTATAACATATGCGATATTAAGCCCCCTTATAAGTCACTCAATTTAGATACCAAAAAACAACCTTCTCTTACGATTGGGTTGTTTTTCGTTCAGGCCTTATTTATATTCTTCTATGAAATTTTCTTCAACCAAAATTCAACTTCCGTGCCGTTGACTGAAACTTTTTGGTTATAAGCATTGTCTTCTCTTTTGGTATTTTCCAACTTTTCAGCTAAAACCTCTTTTGCGATTTCTTCGCTAAATTTTTCAAAGATTACTTCCCCCCCAACATAATTAACTTCAATTCTGTCTTCGATTTCAAAATCAGCCTTTTTTCTTGCGCTTTGGATAAATCTTACTAGTTCTCGCATATCGCCTTCGAGCTCCAATTCTTCTGTCAATTCTAGATTCAAATAAACGCAAAGCTCGTTATCTTCCTTTTGCTTTAATTGTTCATTATCTGTTACTTTTTCGCTAATTTGTGCAACATTTTTCACGTTAACTTCGTCCTTGATAAGTTCTAGATATTCTTCTCCCAATTCAACTTTGCTAGCAAAAACCAGCAATTCACTTAATGGTTGTCTGACTTTAAGTTTATTTTCAGATCTTAAATTCAGCCCAAACTCAATGGCTTTTCTGGTCGATGCCATTTTCTTGCTTATTTCTTCATCAATCAATTTTTTATTTGCGACTGGATAGTCTACAAGATGCACTGATTCTTCACCTGTTAGGTTGCGATAAATCTCATCTGCCACAAAAGGTGTAAAAGGTGCAATCAATTTTGAAAATTCCACCAACACGGTCCAGAGAGTTTGATATGCGTCATGCTTATCAGAGTCACTCTCACTCTTCCAAAATCGCCTTCTGGAACGTCTAATATACCAATTCGAGAGATTGTCCACAAAGGGCAAGAAAAGCCTTGTCGCCTTGTGTAGGCGATATGCCTCCATCTCGACCGCAACTTCTTTTGTTAATTTATGCAGTTCCGAAAGTATCCAGCGATCCAAAAGTCCCTCTGGCTCCCAATTCTTATCCTCTTTTGGCTTCCAATTATCAATATTTGCATAAAGCATAAAAAAGGAATAGGAGTTCATAATCATTCTAAAAGTTCCACGCGAAAGTTCTGCTAGTTCTTTTTCTGCGAAATTTAAATTTTGCGCAGCAACCACTGGTGAAGATGCGAGATAAAATCGCAAAACATCTGCTCCATATTTCTCCAACATCTCCATTGGATCTGGATAATTTTGTAACCTTTTTGACATTTTCTTCCCATCTTCCGCCAAAACAATCCCGTTAACTATAACATTGTCAAAAGCACGATTTTTTTTGATTCCTGCGGCAATTACGTGCAAATAATAGAACCAAGCCCTTGTTTGATCAATCCCTTCGGCAATAAAATTTGCCGGAAAACTTTTTTCCACCTTCTCTTTATTTTCAAATGGATAATGATTTTGAGCATAGGGCATGGAACCTGACTCAAACCAACAATCCAAAACATCAGGAATTCTCTTCATCTGCCCTCCACATTCCGCACAAGCAAAGGTCAATTTATCAACACTATGTTTGTGCAAGTCATCTACCTTCTCTCCTGTCAGTGCTTCAAGCTCCGCAATTGAGCCAATTACTTTGATTTCTCCACAAGCACAACGCCAAAGAGGAATTACACTGGCCCAATATCTCTGACGAGAAATTGACCAATCTCTTGCACCTTCAAGCCAATTTCCCCAACGTCCTTCCTTGATATTCTCCGGTGACCAGTTGATATCTTTGGCATATTCCAGCATATTTTCTTTAATTTTGGTAACTGAAACAAACCAAGAAGTTGTTGCATAATTCAAAAGAGGTGTATCACAACGCCAACAATGTGGATATGAATGCTCATATTTCTCCTTTGAAAACAAAAGGCCTCTATGTGCTAGATATTTAATAATCTCGATATCAGTTTTTTGATGTGGATCTTTTTCCCCTTTCTCACCGCGTGGCTTCACGTTTAAGCCGGCAAATTCACCTGCTTTTTCGTCAATAGAACCATCCATTGCGACATGCTGCACAAATGGCAAATCATTTTCTTTCCCTAGATTCATGTCGTCATCGCCAAAGGCTGGTGCAATGTGCACGATTCCCGTTCCTTCTTCAGTGTTCACAAAATCTCCAGCATAAACCTTCCAGCCATTTTCTCGGTTTTTTAAAGTTTCATCTTCTGAATAATAGTTAAAAAGCGGTTGATATGCCTTACCAATCAAATCAACACCCTTCATTTCCTCAATAATCTCAACATCTTGTCCTGCAAAAAGGGTTTCTGATTTTTCTTTTGCAATGATAAATCTAACTAAATTTCCCTCTCCCTCATCTTTTTTCTCAATCTTCACATAGTCAATATCTTTTCCAACAGCAAGGGCAACATTTCCAATTAATGTCCAGGGGGTGGTTGTCCAAGCTAAGATAGAGGTATTTTCTTCATCAAGTAATTTAAATTCGGCAATTACTGATAAATCCTTGATATCCTTATACCCCTCACTCACCTCTGATTGTGAAAGTGTGGTTTCACAACGAGGACAAATGTGCATTGAGCGATAGCTTTCATAAACCAAATCAGCATCATAGAGTTCTTTAAAAACCCACCAAACAGACTCCATAAAATCTTTGTCCATTGTTTTGTAGCCGTTTTCCATGTCAGCCCAACGCCCAAGACGATTGATCACATGCTTCCAGTCATCCACATATGAGAGCACTCTTGCGCGACAGACTTCGTTGAACTTCTCCACACCAAGCTCTTCAATCTCTTTTTTCTGTGAGATTCCCAGCTCTTTTTCGGCAATATTTTCAATCGGAAGTCCATGACAATCCCAACCCCAACGTCTTTCTACTCGAAGACCTTTCATTGTCCAAAATCTCGGCACCACATCTTTAATCACACTGGCAACAATATGCCCATAATGAGGTGTTCCTGTGGCAAACGGTGGTCCATCGTAGAAATTATACATTTTATCCTTACTCCTATTTTCTACCGATTTTTCAAAAATCTTATTTTCATTCCAATGAGCAAGTACTTCTGTTTCCATTTCCGTATATTTTCTCTTTGGGTCTAGTTTTTTAAACATAATTGTTGGGTTTTTAAAATTATAATTATTTAATAAATGCGATTATTTGGATAACTGTTTATTATTGTCTTTGAGATCCCTAAAAATGGATGCACTTGAGTATCTGTTCGTTATCACTTTTCGATTTTCAGACTGTCGAAAGTGATAACGAACAGATACGGATTTAGTATCATTAAACCAATAAAGGCAAATACTAGCCTGGATTCCTGACGATGTTTACCCCGCGAATGCTGGGGCAGGAATGACACATCCATAAAAATCAAATTGTCCTTAGGAATTCTTCTATTGTTTTAAATCTTTTCTCGAATATCAAGTAAAGAGTTTCTGGTTTTTCCACTTCGCCAATCAATATAAGTTCTTTCTCTAATCCATAAGCTATTCCAGCTTCAATGTGTACTGCGTTACCTGCTGGCAAAAGCACAATTACTTTTTCAGATTCTTTAAGTGCATCTAAGTCTTTTTGAAAAACATGTTTATAATATTTATCATTGTAGAAATCTTTAACATTTTCAAAAACTTGCATTTGCTCCTCCACATCTTTCTCTGGATTCTTTGGGTCAGCGGGCATATCACAGAAATTATGACAGCTAAAGCCCTTTTTTCTTATTTCTCGAACCAAACGGTCGACATTTTTCTTGTTTCTAAATTTTGCTAAAACTGTATAGTCAGGCATATTTTTAATTACAAAAAATAAAAATCCCTACACAAAAAATGCATAAGGACGACAATCGCCGTGGTACCACCTTCTTTTAATTCTGCAACCGGCAGAATTCTCAATTACAGCTATTACGGGCATACCCGACGAATTCTACTTCCTTTATGGTTTCTTTTCGTAGCTCCAGAGTGATTGCTCTTTCATCGCTTTTTACCTTTCTACAATAATTGAAAAACTCCTTTTTGTAAAGAGACTTTCTTGCACAATACTTTGCTTTAAAATATCTATTATGCTAGAATAAAGTCAAAGTTAAGTATATATTTGCTATGATTTTTATAGCATGTTTAACTTTACGCATATATTATGTAAAGAAATAAATTAGAAAATTATGTTAGAAAAAACAACATTGAAAGAGTTGAAAGGAATGCTACTCGAAGAAAAAAATAAATTAGAAGCCAACCTTGCTAAGATTGCCATTAAAACAGAAGATGGATACAAGGCAAGGATTGAAGATCTTGGAAGAGAAGAAGATGACAACGCAGAAGAAATGGAGGAAAAAGAAGCAAGTCAGGGGCTTATTAATGTTTTAAGTGGAAATCTAAAAGAAGTAGATGGGGCACTTGCAAAGATGGAAAATGGAACATATGGTCACTGTGAAAACTGTGATGAAGAAATTCCAGTTGAAAGATTGCGAGCATATCCTGCTGCAACAAGTTGTGTAAAATGTACAGACTAAAGTTATGTGGGCATTTATAATCCCCTCTGTTATTATTGCACTTGATCAAATTTTAAAATTTTTAGCAAACAAAAATCTTCTGCCTACAGTGGGAGATTTTTTTGAAACCATTTCCTGCA
>JBFHIG010000003.1:0-122428 GCA_041596615.1 Candidatus Moraniibacteriota bacterium
TGTGGTTGGTGAAAAAATTACTATTGATGGAGTTAATTTTGTTATTAGTGGTGTAACCGTCGCTAAAGGAATGCAAGATGATTTGATTTTCATTCCTATCACAACAGCGCAACAATATTTGGTTGGAGATGAAAATCTTTCTCAGATTGAGATTCAAGTAAACTCACAAGAAGAGATGGATGCTGCAGAAACTGAGATAGAGGCTTTGCTTTTAGAAAAGCACGGGATTGATGATCCAGAAGAGGCAGATTTTAGAATTATGAATCAAGCTGATATTATAGCCACCGCCTCTTCTGTTACAGGAACTCTTACGGTCTTGTTGGGAGCTGTAGCTGGAATTTCTTTAGTGGTTGGAGGTATCGGGATTATGAATATGATGCTTACGACTGTTACTGAGAGAACTCGTGAAATTGGTCTTCGAAAAGCAATTGGGGCAAAGAGGGATGATATTACAAAACAATTTCTTTACGAATCAATCGCGCTGACTTTTTTTGGAGGTTTAATTGGAGTTGTCCTTGGGTATGTAGTTTCTTTTGGACTAGAAAAGTTTGTTGGTTTAGCCTCAGATATTTCTGGTTTTTCAATTGCTCTAGCTTTTGGTGTTTCGGCTTTGATTGGAATTGTGTTTGGATATTATCCCGCCAAAAGAGCTGCTAAATTAAATGCCATCGAAGCGCTTCGGTATGAATAAACAAAAGTGATTTTAGTTTCCAATAAAAAAACAGATTTCAGGGATCTGTTTTTTGTATGCATAAATATAGAATACTAAGAATCTTGTGCGTTAGTCTGAATTTGTTTGTCACGACGATAGACTGGTAACTCGGACCAGCGCATAATCTGAACTTTTCATTTTAGGGCATAGGAAAGTATCATCTTTTTTCTGGCGCTTCAAAAATGAGTATTAAAAATAAACATTTTGCGTAGATGCGTCTACAATCAGTGCAGGGTCCAGAAAAGTCACTACTTAAACAATAAAAAGAATCTTATCGTTTGCTAATCAGTACTAAGAGTCCAAATACCAACTGAATATTAAATTTGACAACACGGGTTCATTTGTTATGGTTGAAGAGTTATATCATGCAATCTGTATAAAACATGATTACAAACTTTAGTAAAAAAATGAAGAAAAAAATAGTTATAATTATTTTGGTTTTAATTCTTACTATATTAGCAGGTGGTTTTTGGTATCTAAAAAACCAAGACCAAGACCAAGAAGTGGATGCTGTTGAAAATTCTCTGATTGTAGCCAGCGAGAAGATTGATAATTATGAGATAGAAAGTCTTGATATAAGCGATTGGGAAACTTATAGAAATGAAAATTTGGGTTTCGAAGTGAAGTATCCTGAAGAATTTAGCGTAAAACTAGACAATAGTTTCGTGTTTCTTAGTAAAGATTGCCCATTATTAAAAAAAGAAGATCTGGAAATTCAAATGAAATGTGAGTTGGAAAGAGAGATTGTTTTTTCAACAACATCAGTTGGAATGGAAGATTTTATTAAAAATTATGAAAATGATTTCAATGAGGGAGTTCCACTTACAAGGATTAAGTCTCAAAAAAATTACACACTAGATGGCGTTCCCGGAAAAATACTTGAGGGAACTGCAGCAGAAGGTTCTGGCGGTAATGATTATATTTTCGTTACAAAAAATAATATGAATTATATTGTTTCATACAATCAATACTCTGATATTAATTCAAAAATAGTTTCAACCTTTAAATTTATCAAATAAGATTGCCATTATTGACAATATAATAAACACCATTGTGTTGTTTAATGGGTAATTTTATAAAAAATGTAGTCAACTCAAAGGAGGTGGTGCCCATTGTGAATTTTTAGTACCTTGAAATCTTGGCAGTTAAAAAACAAAAAGAGGAGATTTATTTTATGAAAAGGATTTCTATCGCAGGCTTTTTTGCATTGGTATTTTGTTTTTTTATTAATTCGTGTTTAGCTTACGATTCTTCTGATGTTTTGCGATTTCCCCTTGAGGGTTATTCTAGAGGGGGAAACATATGGGGATCATATAATTTTGTTGGCAATAATAAATATCATCTTGGTGAAGACGTCTATGCAAATGCTGGGATGGAGGTTTATGCAATTGGTAACGGAAAAGTAATGCACGCCATGAACCACCCCTTGACCTATGATGAAAATAATAGTCCGATAAGAAATTATGGAGGCATGTATATAATCGAGCACACTTTATCTTCTGGTGAAAAAATTTGTTCCCTTTATGCCCATCTTAATTTTGCAACTTTCACAAAAAGTGAGGGTCAGGATGTGGACAAAGGAGAATATCTTGGAAAAATTGGAACTACAGCTCAAAATGGTGGCTGGTCTGAACACCTGCACCTTGGTATTTTAAAAGGTGAATACCCTTCAAATCCAAATGAATATATTTGTGGCGACTGGGTTTTTAGTGGCTACTCTGCATGTGAAAATGTCAGAGATGATTGGCATAGTCCGAAAGAGTTTATCGAGACAAGATTGAGAGAGAAAGTTTCCGCAAGATGTATTGGAGATATCTGCTGGGAACCATCTAATGAGGATTGTTATCAAGCTGATAGATGGTTTGACTTAAGATATCCACCATACCTTCAATCTGATGGCGTCTGTGATCAAATTTACGATGAGGTGGAATATATTTCTCAGTCTATAAATTCAGCAACAGAAGTTCCAGAAGAACATTTCTGGCAATCTTGGTGGAGATCTCTCATCGGCGTTTTCGGTAAAGATGCAAGTGCTTACGATATTATGAATTATTCTGTGATTCGGGAAGTTGAAATACCTGGTGCTGGATCAGATCCAGATGTTGATTTTCCTATTGTTGTTTCTGGGAATGGAGCAACGATTAATGACACAACAGGATATGGTTTTTTGCTTAATCCTACCGAACTACCCGAGCCCGACCTCCCAGACTTCATTGTCGATGAACTTCAACTCCAAACACCAGCAGGTGTAGAACAATATCAATATGAAATAACCGATGAAATCAAAATGCATGCTTGGTTTGATAACATCGGCGAAGCTAACTGGGAAGATGGAAACACGCATGACGACATCGAAGTTCGTTTCTATCTGTCAGATGGCTATAAAGAAGACTCTCGTTCTGACTGGATTCATGTGGGAACAGATTTCATCCAGAAGGAAAATATCCAAATCAGCGATCCTCCCAAACACGAAGAGGAAGGTCTTAAAATTTGGGAATATAATATTGACCCAGGGGTGTATAACATCGTGGCTTGTGCTGACCGTACTGAAGACCAAGACAATGGCGATGGTGATGTTCTCGAAGAACACAAATCGAACAACTGCTCAACCGAGGCAGTTTTTGTTATTAAAGAGCCAAATCACGAACCCGAAGGCTATCTCGACACAGCTAATTGTGACAACATCGCTGGTTGGACAAGAGATGCGAACACTACAAACGCTATCAATGTTCATTTCTATGCCGACGGATCATCGGATACAGGCACATTTATCGGTTCAACCCTGGCAAATGGGTATCGTGGTGATTTGCCATTTGATGATCTCTATCACGGTTTTGTCTTTACAACTCCCGAAAGCTTGAAAGATGGAAACCAACACACCATCTATGCTTACGGAATTGATGACAGGGGCGGAATCAATCCGCTTCTGTTAAATTCGCCGAAAACTATTAACAATTGTTTTAACTTTGTTATTCGTGCCGATGTCGACCACGACGGTATTCTCGATATAGACGATTTTATGATGACCTTCGATGTGGCTCTTAGATATGACCGGACCAGTCAAGGTTGGGTTGACACTCCAACCACGGGCGATGTTAATTGCGACGGACAGGTTACCACTACCGATTCCATGCTTATTTCCCGAAAAGTATATGGGCAAGATATGCGAGGAACCGCTTGGTGCGATGAAGATTTTCCTGAAGTTCGCGCTGACGTGAACCAAGACGGCTCCATAAACACTGCTGACGCAATGCTTATAAGTCAGAAAGTAGCAGGCTTTGATATGAGCGGAACTGCTTGGGTTGAAACCATCAGCACAGGTGACGTGAATTGTGACTTGCCCCTCGACTCAGCTGACACGAACCTTGCTATGCAAAAAGCTATGGGTTTTGATATGTCAGGAACCGCATGGTGCGGAGGTGAATAACAGGACACCGTAAAAGAAAAAGTATTTACTCCTTAATCTTAAAAAGGAGATGATACTAAAAAAATAAAAAGGTCACTACGAAATTCGTAGAGACCTTTTTAATTTACAGATTCTACATAAGCAAGATAATTCTGCGCTAAGCGATGTTATAATTTAAATTTTTCCACAGCCAAATAGACTCTGGTAAGTTCCTCCTTTACCTCCGGAGTTTCATAATCGGCTTTATGAGCCGTTTGTCCTTCATATCTAGTCTTCGCTTGGTCTAGGTGAAGATCAAAGACAATTTCTTCAGAACTTTCTTTAATATATAAATGAAAGCGAGGATAGTGACCGGTTGCTAGCTTTCTTACATAACTAGTTTTGCCAGAAAGGCGATCAACTATCTGAAGATATCCCAAGCGGCGGAGCATCATTGCGGGGGTGTCTGAGAAATTGTTTGGAAGTCTAAATTTCATATATTTGCTTTGTTTGAGAAAGATTTTTTAGCGTGTTAGAATAAAAGTGACTAAGTTAACTGATATTTTTAAAGTAATGTTTAATAAAATTTCGAAGGAAATTAGCATAGTTATTTTTCTGCTGTTAATCTTTAGTGCAGTAAAGATTTTTAATATTAATATAAAGCAGGTAGAAGAAATATATCCTTTTGAGATGGCGGAAACTGGTGTTGTTTATAATGATTCTTCGGAAAATATCCTGCCCAATCAAGATGAGGGTTTTCAGGGAGCAGAGGATGATATTATTAGCTTAACAAATGAGTTCAGAAAAGAAAAGGGCTTGGTTGCTTTAATCAAGAATGAGAAGCTGATGGAATCTGCGAAGATGAAGGCCGAGGACATGCGAGATCAAAAATATTTTGCGCACACTTCTCCAAATGGAGTTGAGCTCTGGAATCTTATTCAAAAAGTTAATTACGAATATTCAGTGATAGCTGAAAACATTGCAGAGGGTTATTTTTCTGCTGAAACTGTTGTTGAGGCGTGGATGAACAGCGAGGGTCACAGAGAGAATATATTATCAGTAGATTTGGAAGAAATAGGGGTTGCTATTTTAGAAATAGAAAACAAAGATAATAAGAAAAGCTATGTTTTGGTGCAACACTTTGCAACACCACAAAAAGAAGTCCTGATCAAGGAAAACATTCAAATTATATGTGAAAAAAAGGTTAGAGAAAATTGTAGTAAGATAGAAGAAAAGAAGGATCAATACCAGGAGCTAGTAAAGGAGCAAAGAGAAGTTATTGATAAAGCTGAATCGGAGGGCTTTTCAAAAAAAGACTTAATTGATTTATATGACAATCTTGACGAGCTAAAAGAGATTAGAGATCAGTATAAAGAATTTTTCGCCGGATGTGAGGAATATGCTGCTAAATGCGACAGATGGGAATGAGTTGGGTTGCATAAAATTATCAACTTAAGTATAATTAAGTAAGCTTTGAATATAAGTTTAAAAACAATTTAAAAACAAAAAGAGTAATGAAAAAAATACTAATTGTCGAGGACGACCCGATGTTGGTTGAGATTTATAGTAAAAAATTTGCAAGTGAAGGATTTAGTACTGATACAGCTACTAGTGGTGCTGAGGCTGAAAAAAAGGTTAAAGAGGGGACTTTTGATCTTGTTTTGCTTGATCTTGTTTTGCCAGAAGCGGATGGTTTTGATGTGTTAAAAAAAATCAAAGAAGATCCTGCGATTAGTAGTACTAAAGTTGTTGTTTTCTCTAATTTATCCCAAGAAGAAGATAAAGAAAGAGCTTCTATTTTAGGTGCGGATGGTTTTTTGACAAAATCAGACTATACGCCAGGAGAGATTGTTGAACATGTAAAAGGAGCACTATAAGAGTGAAATTGCTCGAATACTCTTGCTATTAATGCTAAAATTAGTTATTCTGATAGAACTCAAACTTTTTTTGAGTTAATTCGTTGTTGAATATTTTATTTTAAAAATTGGAAAAATTAAGGAACTAGAAAATTATGTTAAGGACTCATACTTGTGGACAATTAGGAGAAGCTGAGATTGGGAAGAAAGTCATTTTGACAGGCTGGGTTCATCGAAGAAGGGACCATGGTGGAGTGATTTTTATTGATTTAAGAGATCGCTATGGATTGACGCAGATTAAATTCGACCCTGAGATAAATAAAAAATCTCATGCTGAGGCCGACAAACTGAGAAGTGAGTGGGTTGTAAAAGCTGAAGGAACTGTTATCGCTAGACCAGCTGACATGCTTAATGAAAAATTGAAAACAGGAAAAATAGAAATAGAAATTTCTGAACTAGAGGTCCTTAATACATCAAAAACACCTCCTTTCGAGTTGATTGAGGAAAAGTCTATTGACGTAAATGAAGGTCTGCGTTTGAAATATCGCTTTATTGATTTACGAAGACCGAAACTTCAAGAAATGTTAAAAGTGCGTGACGAGATGATTCGCCATATGCGGGGCTATTTCCATGCCAGAGATTTTCGAGAGGTTCAAACACCAATTCTTGCAAACTCCTCACCTGAGGGAGCCAGAGATTGGCTTGTGCCATCTAGGATATATCCTGGTAAATTTTATGCACTGCCACAAGCACCACAACAGTTCAAACAACTTTTGATGGTTGGTGGTGTTGATCGTTATTTTCAAATAGCTCCGTGTTTTAGGGACGAAGACCCTAGAATGGATCGTCATTTTGGTGAATTTTATCAACTTGATATGGAGATGAGCTTTGTTGAACAGGATGATATTTTTCAAATGATGGAGCCTTTGATGATTGAATTGACTGAAAAATTTTCAAAAAAAGAGATTATAAATTTGGATAAAAATGGAAGGTTCCAACAAATTCCTTGGAAAGAGTCAATGACAAAGTATGGAACAGATAAACCTGATTTGAGGTTTGATTTCGAAATTAGGCCAATTTCTGACGTTGTGGAAGGTTGTGGTTTTGGAGTTTTTGCTAATGTTGTTAAGGACGGGGGAGTTGTGCATGCAATGAAAGTTGATGGTGGTGGTGAGAAATTTTCACGAAAAGATATTGACGAATTAACGGAACTGGCTCAAAGCAAGGGCGCAAAGGGCTTAGCTTATATCGTACTAAAAGAGGAGGGAAAGTTACAATCTCCAATTGTAAAATTTTTGGGTGATGTTGTTTGTAATAAGATTGTTGAAAAAACTGGCGCTAAAGAAGGCGATATTATTTTCTTTGGAGCTGATACCTGGCGAACAGTCTGTGATAGCCTGGGGATTGTTCGAAATGAGTGCGGAACAAGGCTTGGATTGAAAGATAATAAGAAGGCTGCTTGGCTTTGGGTTACTGATTTCCCGATGTATGACTATTCTGAAATTGAGCAGGGTAGGATTGATTTTGCTCACAACCCTTTTTCGATGCCACAGGGTGGAATGAAAGCCTTGGAAGAAAAAAATCCTTTAGATATTATTGCATATCAATATGACTTTGTGCTAAATGGTTTTGAACTTACAAGTGGTGCAATTCGAAACCACAGGCCTGAAATTATGTACAAAGCTTTTGAAATTGCTGGTTATTCAAAAACAGAAGTTGATGCAAAATTTGGACACATGATTCGCGCATTTGAATTCGGGGCACCTCCACACGGAGGAAATGCACCTGGAATTGACCGCTTGATGATGGTTTTGAACGACTGGGATTCTATTCGGGATATCTATGCATTTCCTAAAGATGGACAGGGGAGGGATGCAATGCTGGATGCTCCAAGTGAAGTAGAAAAGAAACAGCTTGATGAGTTGCATATTCAGATAAAGAAATAGAGGTAGTATTTTTTGAAAAATAAATTGCCTCTAGAAAGGTAATGCGAGAAACTAAAAACAAATTAAAAAACAAATTAGCCTTAATTAACCTGATTGCCATTATGCTTGGTTTTCAATTGGGCTTGGTTTTGTTTATCTTCTCAACTTTTTTAGCAAATCAAGTTGGCGAAAAAAGTGTTGGGTGGCTTTTCTTTGGTGGATATCTAGCTTCTTTTTATATTCTGATTAAAATGCATTCTTTGGTTAGAAAGCTTGGAAAATCACAAGCATTCTTTGTTTTCGTAGCTATTGGTTGGATTTCGTTAATTGGCATGGGAGCTTTTTGGTTTCATCCAATTTCTATTATTTTTGCTATTTTTTTCTTGATAGGAAGTACAATTTCATGGACAGCTCTGGATGTTTTGATTGAATTGTACTCTAATGACAAGACCACGGGAAGAACCAGAGGTTTATTTTTGGTTGTATTGAACACAGGCGTCCTGGTCGCACCTTTTATTTCAACTTGGTTGGTGCAAAACAATGAGAACGGTTTTCAACTGGTTTTTTATACTGCATCTTTTTTTAGTTTTATTCCTTTGATAATTTTAACATTGTTTTTTTCAGAGAGAGAGGACATTAATATAAAAAGAAAGAAAAATTTTCATATAATCAAAGAGCTTTTGCTTCGAAAAAATATTTTAAGAATCTATCTGGTTTCTTTCATGTTAGATTTATTTTATGCAGTTACTGTTGTTTATACACCAGTTTATTTGCTTAATATCGGGCTCTCTTGGATTGAAATTGGAAAAATTTTTACAGTAATGCTAATCCCATTTGTTGTATTGCAATATCCACTTGGTATCATCGCCGACAAAAAGACTGGCGAAAAAGAATTAATCATAGGATCACTATTTATTTTGGCTATTTTTACTATTTTTATTGGCTTTATCAGCACTCCTAACGTTGTAGTTTGGATGGCAGTACTTTTGCTAACAAGAATTGGCGCTGCAACAATTGAAATTATGAGAGACACCTATTTCTACAAAAAAATAGGTCCAAAAGATATTGAAATTATGGATTTCTATAGAACGACAAAAAGCTTGGCCTATATGTTTGGGATGCCAGTTTTTATTTTTTTGCTTTTTATTTTCCCCTCAAGCCTAAACTATGTTTTTATTCTTCTGGGGATTATTATTGGCCTTGGAATTATTCCGATATTTAAACTTGAAGATACAGAGGTTTCAAATTAGCAGTTTGTTTTAAAAAAGGCATTTTTTGTCTTTTTTTAATGTTTTTTTGTTTGACAAAAAAACAGATTGCGCTAGGATGAGCCTATGAAAAATAATTCACAAACAAGCCGAAATATTTTTTTGACAGGGTATCTCAGTTCTTTAATAAATACAATTAGCTAGAAAAATAAGAAATCAAATAATTGACGAGTCAAGTTTGTTCTTGGTATATAACTAACCAAAAAATAGTGAGGGAGGGGCAGTTATGATAGAAGCGAGAATTCAAGTCAACAATAACAAAAAATGTTTTTTTGAAGAAAGAGTCACTGAAATGTCCCTTATTGGCAGGTTGATTGATGCAAGAAAGGATGCGATTGCTAAGAAGAAATTTATTAGGGATAAATGCAAGGAGGTGTTCTCCCTAGAGAGGCCTTCTTCTGATTTACTTTCAATCTATTTGCAGGACATTGGGCGCTTTGATCTGCTTATGGATAATCAGGAAGTTGCTTTGGCGAAGAGAATTGAAAAAGGAGATTTATTGGCTAAAAAAGAATTCATCGAAGCCAATCTGAGGTTGGTGGTTCCTATTGCTAAATATTACGCCAGACGTTCGCGGCATCTTTTGCTTATGGATCTTATCCAGGAGGGTAATATTGGACTTATGCACGCAATAGAGAAATTCAATTATCGAATAGGAGTTAAGTTTTCGACTTATGCCACCTATTGGATTCGTCAGTCAATAAGACGTGCACTGGATAATAAATCGAGAGAAATATGTATTCCAGTGGGCACGATGGAATGGGTCAATAGATACATCAAAATAAGCATGTATTTGGAAAGGAGGTTGGGAAGTGAACCCTCTCTTAAGGAAGTTGCAAGAGAGATGGTGATAAGCAAGAAAAGAGTTAGATTTCTCAAAAAAATTTCTTCAGAACCAATTTCGCTAGAAACTCACATCGGAAGCATTGATTATGGAATATTAATGAATCTCGTTGGGGACACTACAGCGGCGTCACCTGAAGAAATTCTTCTAGCAAGAGGGCTCAAAGACCAGGCGGGCGAGGTGATAGAAAATTGCAGTAATCGCAAGCAAAGAATATTAAAACTTCGTTATGGAGTGGAGGATGGTAATGAGTACACACTAGATCAAGTTGCTCAGGAATTTAGTGTGACTGGGGAGCGCATTCGCCAGATTCAAAAAGAAGCACTAAAAGAAATCCGTGAGGATAAGAGGACCGAGAGGTTTCGTGATTTTTAGAAACTATTCACAAAACAATTGAATACAAGCCGGTTGCACAAGAGTGGCCGGCTTTTTTCTAAATTTTTTGCCTCTAAAAAAAGGCAATAGAATGCCTTTTTTTATCAACTTTTATAAATTCATGTTTATAATCCAAATTCATAAAAGAGAAATTAATTTGCCTATATACCCGAGGATATATCTGATGAAAAATGTAAAAAAAGATGCTTGATTATTTTTATTAAAGTGATATCATCTATTTGTAAGTTTGGAAAATAGTAATAAGAGTTTTTAATTGGTCGTTTTTTCGGCCATTTTTATTTGCAAAAATCTATGAAAAATAAATTTTTTAATTACTTTAGTGCCTTATCAGCCTTGGGCTTAGTGACATTATTCTCTTATCTAATCTATGATAAGAAAATATTTTTTTTGATTGAAAATAGTCATGAACATGAGCTACTTTTGATTTTTTTTGTTATCTCTGTGCTTTTTTCTTTAAGCTTTTTAGTTTTTTATGTATCTCATCTAATTAAATTACCCTCCTTTGTTTTGGCAATCTTTTTTGGATTAGCTGCCAAACCAATGCTTCTTCCAGTGCTGGATAATCCCGAAGCGCTAGGAATAATAGTAGGATTGGGTGCAACTTTAATATTATTTTCCGGTGGATTGGAAACACCATTTCCAAATTTTAAAAAATTAATTTGGAAAATATTTTCACTTTCATTTATTGGTTTATTTATAACAGCAGTCCTCTTCTCTTGCTTTGCTTGGTATATAGGTGGTGTTTGGCTTGGTGGAATATCTATGATATCAGCTGTGCTATTGGGTGCAATTCTCGCTTCTACTGATCCAGCAGCCATAATACCAGTCCTGAAGCGTATTCGCTTTAAGAATCCATCCACTAAACATATTATTATTTCTGAAAGTGCAGTAACTGATGTTATTGGCACTTTATTGACAGTGGTTTTTTTGGCTTTTATTATCAACGGACAGTCATTTTCCGGAATACTAAACTGGTATGCTTCAATATTCAATGCACAAAGTGGGCTTATTTTACTTAAACAGTTGTTTTTTGGTGGTCTTTTGGGTGTTGTTGGTTATTGGCTATTGGAAGGACTTAGTCGGTTTAAAAAAAGATATAGTCAAGAGTTTGAGGCAGATTCAGCATTCTTCCTTTTCGTGCCAATAATGATTTTTGTTTTTGCCTTGTTGTTTGGCGGTAGTGGTTATCTAGCCGCATTTATCGCTGGGTTGATATTCCACTGGACTGACAATCTACACGAAACTGAGCATTTTTTTAACAACCTAGTTGATGGATTTTTAAAGCCGGTAGTATTTATTTTGCTGGGAGGGTTAGTTGATATAGGAAGTCTAATAACCTATGCACCAATTGGTATTTTATTGGCTTTGATCTTTATGTTTGTTATCAGACCAATCGCTGTTTTTGTATCTTTGGCGCCATATTATTATTTTGGCCAAGAGAAAATTAGCTTTAAAGATTTGTTATTTATCTCCTTTGTGCGTGAAACTGGAGCTATTCCTGCCGTATTGATGGTTACTGTTGTTAGCTTGGGCATTGGTGGGCTGGATGGATTATTAGAGATAGGTATGTGGATAATTTTGCTTACATTGATTATCGAACCAGTCCTTACGCCATTTATAGCAAAATATCTGCAAGTAGGTGAGGTTATTAAAGATAAAAGTGAGATTGAATTGAATGAGTTGCCCTTGGTTGTATTAGGGACACGTGGCCTAACTTTCATTGAGCGTTTGCCAAGAGTTGTGGACTGGGCAAACAAACATATGATAAAAAACGTAACAGTGTTGCTTTGTTTGGAAGATAAATATACGGCAGAATATGAAAAAGAAGTAAAGGAGTTTGCGGAAATTAAATTTAAAAAAATAAACAACGAAATGCTTTCCAAGGGTCTACCAGTAATCACTTTTGATATAATCAGCAGAGGAGGTTTTCTTCAAGAGAATATACACAAAATATGTCAAAATAATGATACCGTGACCGTTGTTTTTGTTGGGCGTAAAATGTTGGATTATCGATTAAATGAAATCAAAAATCTCAATGCTCCATTGTATTTTATGGATTGATGATTGTAGAAGAGATGAGAAATATGGCAAGTAACGTCGCTCACGAGTGATGTTACAGGTAATGGAGACAGTTAAGCTTGCCTCAGCTTCAAGTAAAGGTTCGAGTTACCCGCCTGAACCAGTACGGGCAGGCAAACTCGGACCAGCGCAGGCGGGGTTTCTAAATTTAATTTATTAAAATGCCCATTGCATAAGTATCATAGTATTTATTATCCACGAAAGAATCACGGCGTATAACTCCTTCAATCTCAAACCCAAACTTTTTGTATAAGGAGATAGCTGTTTTGTTATCGGTTTGAACCTTTAGGTTTATTTTTTTTATTACATTGCTGTTTTTGGCCCAATCTAACAAAGACCGAAGTAAACAGTTACCTATACCTATTCCCCAAAAATCTTTACGAACTAAGGTGCCGAAATCGGCAATGTGCCTAAGTCTTGGTTTGCTGCTTGTGTTGACATTCAACATACCAACAATTTCGTTTTTAAGTTCTGCAACTAAAAGTAGACCATTACCAGATATTTTTTGTTTTTCGATAAAATCCTCTTCTTCCGAAACAGTTTTATTGAATTCATCTTTGCCAAATGTAAGAAAATTTGTTTCGCCTGCAATTTGATTAACTAATTCAACAAGACTAGCAGCATCGGATTTTTCAGCCTCTCTAATCGTTAGAGACTCGTTCGTTTTTAAGGTCATTTGCAAAGGAAACATATAGGCATTTTAGTAAATTAAATTTGAAGTTTTGCGCTAGAGCCAGCTTGTCACGTCGCTCACGAACGACGTGACTCGTAGCCCGGTCCCATTGTTGTGTTTATGTTTTCAAATCTCACGTTACTTTTATTTTACATTTTTTATTTAGACATGGATAGCGCTAGTCTTTTTGTTTGCAGGTATGTTGTTTTGTGATTATTTTTCACTGGTGGTAATTTTATGGTCGGTGATTTTTGTTGTAGATTCAATTAAACTATGGGACCGGGCTACAAGCCCGCTCCAGCACTAGACGTCGCTCGCGAACGACGTAGTCCGCTCCAGCGCAAATACTTATCCGCAAGGAAGCACTTAATATTGGTAATCAAGTAATCATTCTAGAGACCAATTTGATCGCCAGTTATATCGAGTTTTGTTTTTAGAAAATCAACCATCGTGCGAAATCCCACTAAATGCTGATGGCACTTTATGGTATGTGCTCCATCGTTGATTTTGAGTTCAGCTGACGCTGTGCTGAACTTGACTTCTTGGATGTTTTCCCAGCGAATAGTTATGCTTTTCCCAAATATACTCCTGGCAGATATTTCGTTATCATTAAATGTTACTTGATAAACACGACCAAGTAAAATTAGTAAAAAACCTAGACCGCCAGACAAAACAAATATAATAAATTGAGGCAAAATATTTTCTGGATTAAAATTGACAACACCATAAATCAAAACTACTAAGCTAGTGGAAGAAAGAGTCACGCCTACAATTTCGTAGGGTCGAGGTAATTTTAAAATTTTATTCCCCTCGGAATCTATCACCGGCTTCTTTTTCGAAGCGTCAATTAAAAACTTCATCATTGCAGAGACAACTATCAGTATAATCGCTGTTGTACTTAAACCTTCCATAAAGTACCTAGGTTAAATGTTATTGTATTGTCAAAATTATTAAACAAACAAAGAGAGCTTTTCGGAATGCTACACGATGTTTATCGCCGAAATGAAGTCTTTCATAGACTATCTCATTGTAGTTGTTGAGGAAAAAATAGACAAGAGGGCCAGATAAATCATGAAATTGGGTTACTCGGCTGTTGTTGTGGCAAATAAGTTCTCTAGAGAGAACTCAATATATAGATGGAAATTCTTTTATGATGGATAACTTGTCATCTGGAATTACATTATCCTTGCTGTATTTGACTAGTTCGCCTTTGTTGTTTAAATAATTTTCCGGATATTTTTTGTAAGTTTCTGATAATTTTTTATTACATTTTCTGCAAACTAGGTCTGTCAATTTTTTATCAAGCGGCTTTTCGTATAACTGAGCTTCTGTGTCGGCAGCATAAATTTCTCCACAGTTTGTGCAAATAATTAAATCATGCCCACCAAAACCACCAGGAGAAGTTAAGAAGACAATGTTATCATTAAAATCCACTTCTATCCTCCAGCATCGCACTTTTACATTATTGAACATATAGATCATTTAAAAAATTAGAAGTTAAGTACTTAGCGAAATCTGATTATAATTTCATTATACACAACAAATAAAGTGACGTCTATTTGAAGAAATGGGAAATGAGATAAAGAATAGCAAGTCTGCTCCAGCGAGGAGCTATTTTTTTAGTAGAGCTCGCAATCAATGGTTTCTAATTCCTAATTCCTAATTTCAATCAACTCCCTTTATAAATCAAAAAAAGTTTGCTATACTGGCTAGGTATTGGTTTAAAGAGTGAGGATATGAAGACAAAAATAGATGTATCAAATCAAAACAACACAATTTGAAGGACCACTAAGTTTATTGCTGGAGCTTTTTGAGAAGCAGAAGCTTGATGTCACGAAAGTTTCTTTGGCTCAGGTTGCCGATGACTATTTGGCACATCTGGAAGATGGAAAGAATGCTGATCTGGCAAATCTTAGCGAATTTTTGTTGATAGCATCATCCTTACTCTTAATTAAATCCAAAGCATTGTTGCCTCTTTTCGAGTTCTCTGAGGAAGAGGAGGAAGAGATTAAAGATCTAGAAGAGAGATTGAGGGAATATCAAAAATTCAAGCAAGCTTCTGAGAGGATGGAGCGAATATACAAACTAGAAAGGGTTTGTTTTTCAAAAGAACCTCAGCAAAAGTTGACCATGGAATTTATTTCTCCAGGAGTCAGCAAGGATGATTTGAATAGACTTTTTATTGGTGTTTTGAAGGAAATTCCAACAAAAAAAGAGTTGGTGCAGGAAATTATGGAGGAGGTTATCAGCCTGGAAGAGAAGATGATGCACCTGAAGTATTCAATCGAAAAACGCGCCCAAGTGGCCTTCACTGAAACCATCGCTAAGGCAAAAGACAAAATCGAAGTAATAGTGACCTTTTTGGCAATGCTCGAGATGATAAAACAAAAAACGCTCGTTGTCTCACAGCGAGAGTTATTTGGAGAAATTATAATGCAAGCAAAACATAAAGATTGATTTGAGAATGTTATTGTTACATAGAGGTGATTGATTGTGAAGTGGAATAATAAAAAGATATTTATGAATGATAAATGCGCAAAAATAGAAGCGATACTGTTCGCTTGTGGTGATCCTGTTGACAAAGAAAAGTTGGCAGATTTTTTGAAAATTTCCAAAAAAGAGATGGAGGCCGAAATTGCAACACTAAAGGAATTTTATATTGACAATAAAAATGGCTTGCAAATTGTGTCCAAAGGAAATACAATTCAGTTAGTATCTAGCAGTCGATTCGGGAAGTTTGTTGCAAGTTTTTTGGACAAAAATGTGAATGAGCCATTGACAAATGCTGCTTTGGAGGTCCTTTCTATAATCGCATATCGAGGACCTATTACGCGATCACAAGTAGATTATATCCGTGGCGTCAATTGTAGTTTTATGATTCGCAATTTGGCGATTCGAGGCTTGATTGAAAAGGTCGAGAATCTAGCAAATACACGCTCTTATGAATATGTTGTTAGTTATGATTTTTTAAAGAGTATGGGAATTGAGAGGATAGAGCAATTAGCCGATTATGAGCTATTGAATAAAACAGAAATTGGACAGGGCATGAAGGATAGTGTTGATGAGATTTCGGGTAATAAAGAGGGTAAGAATAAAGAAGCAAAATAATAAACATGAATTTTAGAAAAAGGGGAGCTACAAAAAAAAATATTTTAGTTAATCTCGTTAGTATAACATTGATTTTAATGTCAGCTTTGGCTTGGTTTATATTTTTGCCAAATGTTTCAGCTTGGCGAGAAGAAAAACTTTCTTCGTTTATGCCAAAAAAAAGTGTAGAAGGGGAGAAAAGGCAATTGAACCTAGATAGTACTAATGGAAATCAAGAAAAGGAGAATAAAGAGTTTATGACATTCGATCAATTGATCGTTTCTGTTCCAGATGCCCCAGCAAAAGTTCCGGGGGTAGGGGATACGTACATGCGAGCAAGGAGCGCGATTGCAATTGATGCAGATGCCGGAACAATTTTGCATTATCAAAATGGGAATAGACGAATGGCGATAGCATCTTTAACAAAGGTTATGACTGCTATTCTTGTAATTGAAAATATTCACGATTTAGATAAAGAGGTGGTTACTATTGACGAAGAAGCGAGGTTTACGGAAGGTACTGTTGTCGGATGTCCCAGGAGCGGATATTGCATTTCAAATAGGCTTCAAATTGGCGAGAAGATTAGCGCCAGATCTTTACTTGAGGCGATGCTAATGAATAGTGCAAATGATGCTGCTGTTGCATTAGGAAAGCACATTGCTGGTTCCCAGGAAGAATTTGCAAGATTGATGAATGAGAAAGCTCGTGAAATTGGCTTGAGTGATTCAAATTTCTGCAACCCATCAGGCTTGGATGAAGAGGACAAACCAGGTGGTTGTTATTCAACAGCATATGATTTTGCACGAATCACTTCGTATGCATTGAAATATCCATTAATATGGGAAGTTATGAAATACGAAACCAAAGACATTGCTTCTATTGAGGGAGCAATAGTACATCAAATAATCAATACAGACCTTTTATTGGGACAATTACCAGGCGTTGTTGGAGGAAAAACAGGGTTTACGTATGAAGCAGGGAAGTCTCTTATGATGACAGCACACCACCCTGAAGATCCTACGAAAAAAGTAATAGTAGTTGTTCTCGATGACAATTATCGCTGGGAAGATATGAAAAAAATGTTTGCCTGGGTTTTTAGCGCGTATAATTGGCCAAAAAAATAAAATGAGTATTTCACAAATTCAAACACTTCCAGAGGTTTTAGCAGCTATTAAAATTTTAACACTGGCTTTAATTTCTTTCACATTGGCAATGTCTTTGACTCCAATCTTGGCTCATTTTTTGTACAAATATAAAATCGGAATTCGAATTAAGAGCAAGTCAGTTACAGGCGAGAAACTTTCAGTTGTTAGCAAATTACATGCTCATAAAGGGGGAACACCGACAATGGGAGGTATTTTAATTTGGGGTACAGTTTTTATTTTGGCTTTTTTGATGTATTTTCTGGCTCCTTTTCTCTCGGAAAAATTGCACAATGTTTGGATTGGTAGATTGGATTTTGTAAGCAGGAGTCAAACCTGGTTACCACTATTTGCTCTTGCAACCACAGCAATTTTGGGACTCGCAGATGATTGGATGAGTATCAGAAAAATTGGTGCAAACAAGGGTGGAGGAATGAGGTTTTTATGGAGATTTATTTGGCTAGTTGCAATTTCTTTATTAGGAGCATGGTGGTTTTATAGCAAGCTTGGTTGGGATGAACTTCATATACCTGCAATCGGCGACTTTGTTATTGGTCTTTGGTATATCCCATTGTTTGTTTTTGTAATTGTGACAACAGCAATTTCTTCTAATGAAACGGATGGACTTGATGGTTTGAACGCAGGAATTTTAGCGCAAGCGTTCACTGCTTTTGCAATAATTTCAGTTTTTCAGGGAAAAATGGATTTAGCAGCGTTTTGTGCCGTAATCGCAGGAGCGATTTTTGCGTTTTTATGGTTTAACTTCTATCCAGCAAGATTTATAATGGGGGATACCGGAGCTGTTTCTTTGGGAGCAACGCTGGGAGTGGTAGCACTTTTGACCAATTCAATCATTGCATTACCTTTTATTGTAAGTATTTATTGTTTTGAGTCAATTTCTGTTGTGATTCAACTTTTTTCAAAGAAGTTTTTCAAGCGAAAAGTTTTTTTAGCGGCCCCAATTCATCACCACTTCGAGGCTAAAGGTTGGCACGAAACAAAGGTCACCGTGAGGTTTTGGATTATTAATGCTGCTATAGGGATTATTGGATTATTAATAGGAATTATCGGCTCCGGTGGTTAAATATGAAAATTAAAATAGTATTTAAGTAATTTAAATAATTAAAATGAAATCAAGGGAAAAAAAGCTGTCGATTGTTGTGCCAATTTATAATGAAGGCGAAAACGTTGAGAAGTTGCACGCAGAAATCTTTTCCGCAATTAAAAAAAATAATCTTAAAGCAGAGATTATTTTTGTTGATGATGGGAGTAGTGATAATACGGTTGAGCTTGCGAATAAATTAAAACCCCTAAAATTGGTTGTTTTCCGTAGAAATTTTGGACAGACTGCAGCAATGGATGCGGGAATTAAGTCCGCAAAAGGTGATATCATTATCACAATGGATGGCGACCTACAAAATGACCCTAATGATATGCATTTGCTTTTGGATAAGATGGATGAAGGCTTTGATGTAGTTTCTGGGTGGAGAAAAAACAGAAAAGACCCTTTCATGAAAAGATTTCTTTCTCGAGGAGCCGATAAATTGCGTAAAATTTTAGTTGATGATCAGATAAATGATAGTGGATGTTCTTTGAAAGCTTATAAAAAAGAATGTTTTGAGGAACTTGATTTATATGGTGAGATGCATCGATTTATTCCAGCCCTTTTGAAAATCAAAGGATTTAAGATCGGAGAAGTTGTTGTGAATCACAGACCAAGGGTTGCTGGTGAGACAAAATATAACTACAAAAGACTTGCAAAAGGACTTTTGGACCTGGTGGGAGTTTGGTTTTGGCGCAAATACGCAAATAGACCATTGCATCTTTTTGGAGGAATAGGAGCCATTTTTGTGTTTATTGGCAGTGGACTTTTATTTTGGATGGCCATTGAGAAAATAGTTTTGGATGGTTCAATCGGCGAACGAATTTGGCCAATCATTGGGGTTTTGTTCTTGATTTTGGGAATTCAATTCTTTGTTTCAGGAGTGATTGCGGACATTGCTGTGAAAACTTATTATACAGCTAGAAAAGAAACTGTTTATTTGATTAGGGAAGTGATTGAGAATGAATAGTAGTTTTCGGAAATAGCGAACCCATGGGACCGGGCTACAAGCCCGCTCCAGCACAGAATGAGTAGTTTGGTTTAGATGATTTGAATTTTTTAAAAACCACAATGTCCATTGTGGTTTTTTGTTTGACTTTTTACCTAATTTTAAAGTAGACTTGAAAATCATCATATCACACAGACCGCTTAGCGCATATTTTTCGAAATACGCCTCTAGCAGTAAAGTGGGATATCCCTGTTTTATTAAAAGTTCTAAAAGTTCTTAGTATAAAGAATTTCTTGCTAGGAGTGGCCTAGGCATTTATTCTGAAAAATTCTAACAGAGGTGTTGTTATGGAGACTACCGAAAAGATTAGCCAGACAAAGCGTCCAGTAACAGGAAAACTTATGGTAGCGGGTGATTTTTATAAGCATGTCGGATATGGAATTGCTAAAAGTTGGCTTGCCACTGAAAATCCCGAAGTGTATGTTTTTGCCAAAGACGATTTTTCCATAGACAAAGAAGGATCACTAGGGCAGAGGTTTATAGGACCTGCTCTTGAGGAAAATCTGCCCTCGATTTTGTTAGATTTCCCAATGGCCAGAGACAATAAAGTTATAAAGACGACCCAGGGAATCACGGTCCTTTTCTTGCCGGAGGGGAGTCCATGGGTGGAGGCAATCTACATCTGTACAATCCCGTGGAAGGATATGGAAGTCGTTGAAAACGAAATAGCGGAATGGCGTAAATGGGATAAGGAATGGTTTATATCGTTGATAGAAGCAAGTTTGAAAGAGCCAAAGACAATGCTGGTTAAGGCCGAAGAAGAAGTGGCGGATATCAAAGAGAGATGTGCAAAAAAACAGACCTGTCTTGAAGAAATTCAACGCAATTAGCTGGCCATCCTAGCAACAAAAAAATCGCCGAATGATAAATTTTCATTCGGCGATTTTTAATATATTATTTTTGGTGGAGTGAAGTAAAATAGATACCTTTATAGGTGCATCTATAGAGGTATCTGTAATTTTGGAAACAGCAAAGTCACTTCACTGTTGATATCAAGGCGTGTTTTCGTAGAATTTGATAACTTCAACAAGTTCTGCCTCATTGAATTCACAATTGCCATTTTTTACACAAGTATCAGTTTTGGAATAGTCCGTGATTTTGTTAGATAAGTTTTTTATTTTTACTTTTGCTATTCCTCGATATTTTTTGCAATCATCACTAGCTTCTTTTATATTTAAAATATCCACAACTTCTTGTGTATTGCTAAAGCAGAACAATTGACCATTGTTGATATTTTCCATTTGAGCAGGTTTAAAGCATACTCTATTTACTGCAGTTTCTCTATATGGTCCTGCCAAAGCATCGGTTGTCTGATAATAGCTATAATCACCAGTAACTTCTATGATAGCTCCTTCTGTCTGGCTATTTTCATCAAACAGATTTGATTTTTCTGAAGTTCCACAGCCCGTCAAGAGAAATGGTAGTAGCAAGAAGGACGGGATTATTCTTTTCATAGTCAGCTGGTTTTAAAAATATTAGGGCTTCGGGGAAGGGCTGTTATAGTAAATTCCTTGGCTTAAAAAGTACTCCGAAAAACGATATTAGCGCTAAAGTACCCATGGTGAAAAACAAGACCCTAAAACCATAATATTCAATAATAATACCGCCAAGAACAACAGCAATCGCGCCTGCTATATTTACAATTAATTTCCAGTCCGTATATTCTTTGATGTGGTGCCCATCGTCAAGATGTTCAGCAAATATTGCGTCAAATGCTGGGGAACCGACAGCTTCTCCTATCCCAATTAATATTTGCAAGGCAATCAACATTAACAGATTTGGTACAAAAGGGAAGGCAAACCAAGCAATTGCTCTTATCAGGAAACCAGCCATTAACAAGTATTCTTTTTCTTTAATTAAGTCACCATATTTTCTTAAAATTAGCATGCAAAATGTTGATGACAATAGAAATGCTGACCAAGATATACTAATCGAGATAATGTTAGTATCAATAGTTTCAACAAATACTGCATACAAGGGACCAAGTAGACTGATTGCGAAAACAAAAATGCCGTTGTTAATAAATAAAATTCTCAGTGCTTTGTTGTTCATAAGTGAGCTGGAAAAATAAAAGTTTAGTTTATAAATCGGTGTTTATGTTGGAGCAGGCAGGCAAACTTGGGACAGCATAAATGGCCTAATAATAAAAAGAGCTGATATTATAGAAAAGCTTTGTTTTATAATCAATAATGCAAAATGATATGCAAAGTAAAATAGAACACAATATGATGTAATTCATGCCTACTTCAATCCCGCTAAATTCATAGTCAGAACGCGTAAGTAAATAAAAGTTTAATACTTGAAGTATGCCCAATGGTAAAATTAGGAAACTTAGAAAGTAAATGCCCCCATTAATTCCATGGGTGCCATATGTAAGAACGGAATGGAAAAACAGAAAGTACAGAAATATATTGATTATTCTGAGAAAATTTCCTAAAAAATGGAAGATTTTTTTAAAGTTCATATTAGTTATTTGTTTTTATCGGAGCAATAAAAAAAGATGTAAGCCCGTTCCAATGCTAACCTAGTTTTTAATGTCACTGCATTTTTCTGGGCTCCCTTCAAAAATCATATATGATTCGTCTGATTTTGTTTTGGGGCAATCGCATGCAAAGTATGAATTATGCGCGCCATCATCAAATAAATCATTTTTCTCCCCCCACATACCACCACCTTTAGTGCAAATTTCCTCGTTCATTATTACATCCCCAATATTCCGTATCCTCAATCCAAAAACTAGCCCATTCTCCTCCTTCTTTTCTGCAATCTTCGGGGCTTTGAGCACCCCTTGACGCATCGATGACACCCTTTTTATTTTCAGTGGCTTGATTCTCTATGGGTGTTTTGTTTGCGTCTAAGCTCTTCTTGATTTTCACATAATGACTCTTTTGAGTATAAATCTGCGCGATAGACCAACTTGCGACAAAGATTGTGACGAATGAGAAAAATATTATTGCCAAAACTAAGATAACTCTCTTGCTCATACTTTTAAATTTTATTAAACACTTTTTATTTTTTATAAGTAGCTTGTTTGCAAAGCACTTTTATATATCGCAAATAACATTATCTAAGATCTGACTATGATTTCATTATATACAATAGATAACTCGATGTCTATTCGATAAAACAAAGAATCGCAAATAATGATACAGCAAGAGCCTCTCTCTTGAAAAATCAATGAAAGTAGGCTATACTAAATACAGTTGATTTTCAAAATCAGAAATAAAAAGATCGAAAGTAAAATCATCTATTTAAGAATAAATTGCATAAACAGATGTCAATGGGAGCATTTCTTTGGGGAATGCGGCTTGTTATGTTGGTTGGATTCATGGGAGCCGTCGGAATGATTTTCTCAATTACTCCATATCTTGATACAAACTCATTTGAAACAAATTATTTCACGATAAGTTTGTTCTATTTGTTTTTGTTTATGTTTTTAATGGGAATGTTTTCATTGTTCTTGTTTCGTCTCAGAGGGCGTGGAGAAACGGATGATGAGAGCAAAACAAATGCTGGTGTTTCATTCCGACAAGGGTTCCTCCTTGGCCTAATGATTTTGGGAATTTTGATTCTGCAGAGTTTTCGAATTTTGGTTTGGTGGGATGGCCTTTTGGTTGTAGGAGCAGTTTTAGTTGCAGAATTATACTATCTGATTAGATAATGGGTTTGAAGGTTTAATATAATAAAAAGGGGCATAATAAAAAGAAAAATGGTAAATAAAGAAAGAACAAGTAGTGAATATACCGCAAAATCAATTCAAGTTCTAGAGGGATTAGAGCCGGTTCGAAAACGTCCAGGAATGTATATTGGAGGAACTTCGCTGGAGGGTTTGCATCATTTGATTTGGGAAATTGTGGCAAATTCGATTGATGAATCAATGGCTGGATACGGAAAATTTATTGACGTTGTGATTGGCAAAGATGATACAATTACAGTTACTGATGAAGGTCGTGGGATCCCGGTTGATAAGCACAAACAAACAGGGTTGACAGCGCTGGAAACAATTTTTACGAAGTTACATGCCGGAGGAAAATTTGGTGGTGATGATACCGGATATAAAGTCTCAGGTGGTCTTCATGGTGTTGGAGCTTCAGTTGTAAATGCACTTTCTGTTCTAACAAGAGCCGAAATTCATAAGGGCGGAAAAATTTGGATTCAGGAATATTCAAAAGGGATAACTCAGGGCAAGGTTCAAGCAGTGGGGAAGACTGACAAAACTGGCTCTATCATCTCATTTAAACCAGACCCAGAAATTTTTAAAGAGATTGAATGGAACTGGCAAACAATAGTTAACTACTTGCGACAACAAGCATATTTAACAAAAGGCGTTCATTTCAAGCTAACTGATGAGCGTTTTGAAGATGCAAAGCAAAATCGAAGCATTGGTTTTTGTTTTGACGGAGGAATTCGCTCCTTTGTTCAATTTGCAAATCGAAAGAAAGATATCGTGCATCCAAATATTTTTTATGTAGAGAAGGAAAAAGATGGCATGGTTGTTGAGGTGGCAATGCAATACCAAGATACATTTAAAGATAAAGTCTTTTCATTTGCAAATAATATTTCTACAATTGAAGGAGGGACTCATGAGACTGGTTTCCGTGCTTCATTGACAAGAGTCATTAACGATTATGCTCGAAAGAATAATATCTTAAAAGAGAAAGAAAATAACCTAACTTCAGATGATGTACGGGAAGGCTTGACGGCAGTTGTTTCTGTGAAACTTCAGGACCCACAATTTGAGGGGCAGACAAAGTCAAAACTAGGAAATTCTGAAGCACGAACTATCACAAGTTCAGTTGTTTCCGAAGGTTTGGCGGAATATTTTGAGGAAAATCCGCAAGATGCCAAGATGATAATTATGAAAGGATTGATTTCTGCAAAAGCTAGACTTGCTGCGAAAGCTGCAAAGGACGCTGTTGTGAGAAAGGGAGTTCTAGAAGGAATGACACTGCCTGGAAAACTTGCTGATTGTTCCTCGCGTGATGCATCGAGAACCGAGTTGTATATTGTGGAGGGAGATTCGGCTGGTGGAAGCGCAAAACAAGGAAGAGATAGAAGGACACAAGCTATATTGCCGTTGAAGGGAAAGATTCTAAATGTGGAAAAAGCAAGATTAGACAGAATGCTTGCTTCACAGGAAATAAAAGCACTTGTGATTGCGCTTGGAGCCGGAATCGGTGATCAAATGAATTTTGATAAACTGAGATATCACAGAGTTATTATAATGACAGATGCCGATGTAGATGGTTCTCATATTAGAACCTTGTTATTAACTCTGTTTTATCGTCATTTTGAGGAACTCTTAAGAAGAGGATATGTGTATATTGCTCAACCACCTCTATTTCAAATTAAGGATGGGAAAAAAGAGCATTATGTCTACACCGAAGAAGAGAAGGAAAAAGTTTTGACCGAGATTGCTAAAAGGAAGGGCACAGTCATCGATCTTGAAGTTAAAGAAGGAGATGAAGAGGCTGCGAAGATGTCAGGAGTTAGTCTTCAGCGGTATAAGGGTTTGGGAGAAATGAACCCAACGCAACTTTGGGAGACGACAATGAACCCAGAGACTAGAGTGATGTTACAGGTTTCAATCGAAGATGCTGAAAGAGCTGACCAAGCATTTAGTGTCTTGATGGGAAGTGAAGTTGCTCCACGAAAGAAGTTTATTCAATCTCATGCAAATAAAGTTCGAAATTTGGATGTATAAGATTTTTGCAAATCTTTAAATAAAAATTAAAAAACAAAAAATGAAAGTAGCCATTAATGGTTTTGGTCGAATTGGAAGGCCGGTAACAAAAATTGGATTGGAAAATCCTAACATTGAAGTTGTGGCGATTAATGATCTCGGAAGTGTGGAATCACTTGCGTATCTTTTGAAATATGACACTTCTTATGGCGTGTATCCAAAAGATGTTCAAATTAAAGATGGCAATCTGATTGTGAACGGGAAAGAAATTAAAATTTTCAGCGAAATGGACCCGAAGAAACTTCCTTGGAAAAAGATGGGAGTTGAGGTTGTCTTCGAATGCACTGGTGTTTTCAAAGACCGAGCAGGTGCTTCCGCTCATCTTGAGGCTGGAGCAAAGCAAGTTCTAATATCTTCACCAACAAAAGATGAAAGTTTAAAGACAATTGTCCTGGGGGTTAATGATAAAGATATCATGGATGGAGATGAGATTCTTTCCATGGCATCTTGCACAACAAACTGCATAGCTCCAATTATGAAAGTTCTAGAAGACAAGTTTGGGATTGAAAAATCACTAATGACAACAATTCATAGTTATACCGCAACACAAGCGTTGATTGATGGCCCTTCGAAGAAAGATCATCGAGAAGGGAGATCGGCTGCTTTAAATATTATTCCTTCAACAACTGGAGCTGCTAAGGCCACTTCCAAAACGATTCCAGCACTAGAAGGAATTTTTGACGGAATGGCTTTTCGAGTTCCAACAGCGGTTGGTTCAGTGAGTGATGTGGTTGCATTGCTTAAAAAGAATGTAACCGCCGAAGAAGTTAATGAGGCACTTGAAGATGCTGCAAAAGGGGCTATGAATGGAATTATGTTCGTAACAGATGAACCTCTTGTGTCGCACGATATTGTGGGTAGTAGCTATTCTACGATTGTTCAGAAAGAATTGACAAATGTTGTTGGTGGAAATCTAGTAAAAGTCGTCGCATGGTATGACAATGAATGGGGTTATTCCACAAGACTAGTTGATTTGGCTGTGAAATTGTTTCATAAATAGATTTTAGAAATTAGAAATTATAAAAAAGAAAAGGTATCTTTAAAGGTACCTTTTCTTTTTTGAATTGGATTTAAAAAATCTGACTAGCGCGAAAGTAACTACTTGGAATGATAGCTAGTATAGATAGACAAATAAATAAATAAAGTTGTGATACACTTGCTTATCTTTGACAATAAAGAATTGTATTGGCGCTAAAAACTCATAAAATTCAACAGGGAGTTTCTACTATGAAAACATCACAGCCTGTCGTAGAAGAAAAAATGCGGCCTAAAATAGGGGAGGAGGTGAATTTGAAAGGAGTTTTCCTTCTTAATGAGAAAGTTTATCGAGGGGATAATTTAGAGGTTGGAACCCGGGTGAAGGTAACTGACGTGCGCAAAAAATACGAACCAGTATTTGGGTACGTAGAGAAGATATGTATAGACTTTCGTGTTCTTTCTGGGAAGTATGCAGGCAGAACCTTTATGTCAGTAAACCCCACTTTGTTTGTGTAATTATCCGCAGGAAGTAGCGGTGATAGAAGGATGCTCTCGGCTCAAAGAAGCTTGAGAGCATTTTATTTTTCTGAGTTGGATCTAAAAAATCAGTTCAAGTCATTAACCTGAACTGATGGATAGCCAGTGGATGTCGCTGGTCTGAATTTGCCTGCCCGTACTGGTTCAGGCGGGTAACTCAGACTTTTGTTTAAATCCAACAGAAATAGAACCAACTCCATAAAACACTTCTATCTTTAGATGTAGGATTATAAAAAACTACAACACAAAAAATTGAACCGGGTTGTAAACCATCTCCAGCACAAGTAGGTTCTTGAGTAGCTAATAATTCTTAATTCCTAATTCCTAGTCAAGAAAGTCTCTTGCAATAAATCCAAGAATGCTTCATAGTTGTAGTGTTGGTGTGATAAAACAAATCCCCAAGAGAAAAGCTTATTGACTTGCTGATGTTATATATTTTGTTATAAATAAAAAGTCTGATATTGAAGCCAAATAAGGCAAAATTAAAATTAGAAAAGTGTTATGAATTTGAAAAATAAAAAAGTTACAGTGATGGGAATTGGGCTTCATGGTGGTGGAGTTGCTATGATTGAATGGTTGGTAAAAGAAGGCGCACGAGTTTTTGCTACAGACAAGAAATCAAAAAAGGAGTTACAGAAATCTCTAGAGCAGATAGATAAATTAAAGAATGTAAAGATAATAATAGGCCAACATCGAATGGAGGATTTTACCAATGTAGATTTGGTAATTAAAAATCCTGCAGTTTCTTGGAAAAACAAATATATAAAAGCTGCGCTAGAAAATAAAGTGCCTGTGGAAATGGATTCTAGTATGTTTATGAAATTTTGTCCCACAAAAAACATAATTGGAGTCACAGGAACAAAAGGAAAAACAACTACGTCACTATTAATTGCACATATTCTTAGTGAAGCTGGAAAGAATGTGGTGAAAGTTGGAATTGGACAAGAAGCTGTTATTGATAAACTTGCAAAAATCAAAAAAGATTCCTGGGTAGTATTCGAGCTTTCATCTTGGAGATTAAGTGCTTTTGAACAAATTAAAAAAAGTCCACATATCTCAGTGATTACAAATATTTTTCAAGATCATTTGAATTACTATAGTTCAATGAAAGATTATGTTTCTGATAAAGAAAATATATTTAAATTTCAAAAAAAGGGAGATTTTTTGATTATTAATCATGATCAGGAGGAATATTTTGAGGAGTTTGAAGAGAAAGCAAAATCAAAAGTTGTTTCGTTCTCTAAAAACAATGTTAAAACTACTTGTGGTCTGTTTGTTGAGGATGAAAAAATTAAATATGAATGCGGAGAAGAAAAAATTGATCTTTTTGATATTAAAAACATAGTTATCCGAGGAAAACACAATATATCAAATGTAATTACGGCGAGCGCAGTAGCTCTTTTGATTGGTGTTTCCCCAAGGGATATTAAAAAAGCAGTAGCAACATTTTCTGGGGTGAAACATCGTTTGGAATATATTGGAAAGAAAAAAGGAGTTGCATATTACAACGATACAACCGCCACAACCCCAGAGGCTGCAATTGTTGGTATCGAAGCATTTTCTAGACCCATTCATTTGATCTGTGGTGGATCTAATAAGAATCTAGACTTGCGACCGCTTGTACGTAAAATTGCAACTGATGAAAATGTAATCTCAGTTTCACTGCTTAAAGGGGATGCAACGGAAAGATTGATTAAATTGCTAAGAGAATTTAACGGAGCACCAGAAAAAATTGTAGGGCTTTATGATGAAATTAAAGGCGCAGTATGTAATTTGTATGTAACAGCAAAGGAAGGGGAAATCGTCTTACTGTCTCCTGGATGTGCCAGCTTTGGGATGTTTGCAAATGAATTCGATAGAGGAGAGCGTTTTAAAGAAGCTGTCAAGATGATTGAAGAATAAAGAGTGTTGGTTTTTAATTAGTGTTTTAAAAAATAAAATTGTATATTTATGAAAAGAGTATTGGGAGTTCTAGTTGTATTGGCTTTAGTTTTCATTGGCAGTGCTTTTTTTGCATACAACTGGATTGAAAAGGGAGCTTTCGAGAGCACAGCAAGTAAATCTAATATTTTACAAAATTTTGAAATTAAGGAGGGAGAGGGCGTGAAAATAATTGCTCTACACTTAATGGAAAGTAAACTAATCAAGAGCGATAAGTTCTTTCTTTATTATCTTTGGAAAACAAAAAAAGATTCAAATCTGCAAGCAGGGAACTATGAAATTTCTCCCGATATGACAATCGCACAAATAGTGGATAAATTCGAAGGTGGAAAGGTAAAAAATGAAATTTCTAAATTAACAGTTCCAGAGGGTTTTACGAATCAAAAAATCATTAATCTTTTGCGAGAAAAAAAACCAGAAATCGCAGATGAATTTATGGAAATAGTGCAGTGTAAGTGTTTGAATCAGACTAATTGTGAATGTGATAAATTTAGCAAGAAATATGATTTTCTAGCACAAATTCCTTCTGGTGTTGATATGGAAGGATATCTCTTTCCAGACACATATTTTATCGATAAAGATGAAACAGGGGCAAGTTTGGTTAGTAAATTTTTGAATAATTTTAATAAAAAAATTGACGCCAGTTTGTTGGCTAAGATTGAAGCAAGCGGAAAGAGTCTGCACGATGTTATCACCTTGGCATCAATAGTTGAACGAGAAGTGCCAACAGAAGAAGATGCAAAAATGGTGGCAGGTGTTTTTGAAAACAGGATTAATACGGGAATGGCATTGGAAAGTTGTGCAACTCTGGCGTATTTTCAGGGCGTAGATAAACGTCAATTTTCTTATGAGGATACCAGAGTGGAATCTCCTTATAATACTTATATCAACACAGGACTTCCTCCTGGGCCTATTTCAAATCCAGGGTTAACTTCAATCAAAGCAACAGTTGAGCCAACAGAAACTGATTATATTTTCTTTTTATCTGACTTTGAAACAGGCGAAACCATTTATTCCAAAACATTAGATGAACACGTTGCTAATAAAAATAAGCATGGGCTGTAGTAAATAATTATGATATTTAAAGTCAATCAGTTTGCAAAATTTGACTTAATTACGATTGCAGCAATGTTTTTTTTGATTGCTACGGGTCTTATTGCAATTTTTTCTCTTTCTTTGGAATCGGAAAGAGTTGGTTTTAATAATTTCGAAAAACAATCGATTCATGTTTTACTCGGGTGTATAGTTTTTTTAATATTTAGTTTAATAGATTATCGAATTTGGAAAACTCACAGTGGAAATTTTTATTTAATTGGATTGGCCCTTTTAGTTGCAGTTCTTTTTTTCGGAGTTAATATTCGTGGAACCTCTGGTTGGTTTAAGCTAGGGTTTTTTAATATTCAGCCAGCCGAGATTATGAAGTTAGCATTGATTATTGCGCTTGCTCGTTATTTTTCTCAGATTAAGCCAGGGCTAGTTTCTTTCAAACACCTCATAGTTTCGTTTGGTTATGTTTTGATTCCAGTTTTTTTGGCTGCAAAACAGCCAGATATGGGTTCTGCGGTTGTAATGATTATGATTTGGTTTGCAATGGTTTTGCTTTCAGGCATTAATAAAAAATACATTATCGGAGTTGTGGTGATGGGATTTTTAACAATTATTTTTGGATGGGGTTTTATCCTAAAACCTTATCAAAAAGATAGAGTTCAATCTTTTTTGAACCCAGGAAGTGATCCACTTGGTGATGGATATAATGTGATTCAGTCAATGATTGCTGTTGGATCTGGTGGTGTTCATGGAAAAGGTGTTGGTCATGGTTCTCAAAGTAAATTAAATTTTCTTCCAGAGAAGCATACTGATTTTATTTATGCCACAATTGCTGAAGAGAGGGGCCTTGTTGGTGTGGGCATTGTTATTGGGCTTTTCGGAGTGTTGTTGTATCGGTTAAGAGTTACATACAGAGCTTCTAGGGATTCATTTGGAAAATTTTTAGTTGGAGGAGTTACAATGGTGATATTTTTTCAGGCATTTGTTAATATCGGTATGAATATAGGAATAATGCCAGTTGCTGGACTCTCCTTGCCTTTTTTGAGTTATGGGGGTAGTTTTGTTCTAACAACACTTGCTTTTATGGGGTTGGCTCAAAGTGTTTGGATCGGGAGAGTCAGAAATAATTCAGAATCTGGGTTTTGGGGGTAATCAACTAACGATAAATTTATGATAAAGAGAAGAAAAAAAAGAAGAATAATGATTGGCAATGTTGCGATTGGTGGTGACGAGCCAATTAGAGTTCAATCAATGACTAATACGGATACCCGAAATGTTGAAGAAACTGTTTTACAAATTAAAGAACTCGAGAAAGTTGGGTGTGAAATTGTGAGAGTCGCTATTCCCGACATGATTGCCGCTAAGGCAGTCTCCAAAATAAAGGCTCAAATTTCTATTCCCTTGGTTGCAGATATTCATTTCTCAGCAGATCTCGCGCTGGAAGTAATAAGGCAAGGAATAGATAAGGTTAGAATTAATCCTGGCAATGTGAAGCCGGTGGAGAAAATCAAAGATGTTGTTCTGGCTTGTAAAGAGAAAAAAATCCCAATTAGAATCGGGATTAATGCTGGTTCTTTGGAGAAAGAAATATTGGATGAATATGAAGGAAAAGCAACCGCTAAGGGAATGGTTAAATCAGCGATGAAGCACATTGGAATATTGGAAAGTCTTGGATTTGAGGATATTATAATCTCACTAAAAGCTTCTGACATTGAAAGGACTGTTGAGGCTTATAGGGAATTGAGTAAAAAAGTTGATTATCCTCTGCACGTTGGGATTACTGAAGCGGGAACGAAATTTCGCGGAACAATCATGAGCTCTATTGGCATAGGAACACTGCTTTATGGTGGGATAGGAGACACCATACGTGTTTCTTTGACTGATAATCCGGTCGAGGAGATTCCGGTGGCTTGGGAGATTTTATCGGCACTTGATTTGAGACACAGAAAGCCCACAGTTACAAGCTGTCCAACATGTGGAAGGACAGAAATAGATATAGTGAAATTGACAAATCAAGTCGAAGAATTAGTGAAAGATTTCCCAAAAAAACTTCACATCGCAGTGATGGGTTGTGTTGTGAATGGACCAGGAGAGGCAAGAGAGGCAGATATTGCTGTGATTGGGGGAAAGGGGATAGGGCTAATTTGTCGAAAAGGCAAAATTATTAAAAAAGTTGATGAAAAAAATCTCTTGGAAGAATTCAAAAAAGAATTAGATAAAGAGTCAAAGAGCTTAAAAAGAGCTTAAAAATAAATCATTTTATTTAATTAAATCAAATCAAATAGATGAACTGTAAGATTGCTAAAACTGCTGGTTTCTGCGGAGGAGTTAAAAAAGCTTTTTTAATGGTGGAAAAGAGGTTTAAGGGTAAGGTAAATGGAGATAGAATCTTTATACTAGGGTCGCTTGTTCATAATGAAAATGTTATGAAAACAGTTGCTGATATGGGAATTAAGAAAATAGATTCGGTGGATTCTTTGGAGGAAGGTGACGTGGTGATTATAACAGCACATGGGGTCGGGAAAGATGTTCTAGAGAATATCAAAGGTAAGGGGGCGGAGGTTTTTGATGCGACTTGTCCAAAAGTTTCTATGGTACAAGAATGCGCTAAAGAGTATTTTGAAAAATGTTTTGAAGTCGTGATTTTTGGAGATAAGTCCCATAAAGAAATAAGAGGAATTAATGGTTGGTGTGAAAATGAGGCAAAGATAATTTCCAATTTTAAAGAAACAGAAAAACTAGTTAAAGAAATTGAAAAAGGGAAGATTTCGAAGCCAATTTTGTTAATTTCACAAACGACACAAAACATAGACAATTTTGAAAAGGTGAAAAAGATGCTAACGGCGGCTGTTAATAAACAAAAAGGGAAAATAAAAGTCATTGATACTATCTGTAGGGCAACCTTTGTTCGTCAAAAAGAAGCTCTGGAGATAGCAAAAGAGGCTGGGGCAGTTGTTGTTATCGGGGGAAAGAGCAGTTCTAATACCAAACAGCTTTGGAGGATTGTCAAAAAAGAAAATCCAAAAACGCTTTGGATTGAAGACCCGCAAGAACTAAAAAATAAGAAAAATGAGAGATTGTTAAAGAACGCCAAATCAGTTGGAATTATTTCAGGAGCCTCAACTCCAACTTATGATATCGAAAAAGTCGATAAAATGCTTACTAATGGTTATTAAAAAAAGGATTTATTGCTTTCCGAAGGGTTGACCTAACGGAAAATTATTGCTATATTATAAGTGTTATGAAGCAAGAAAATACTACATTGGTCAATTGTGGTGTCTGTAGTGAATTATATCGTACAGGCAATGCTAAAGTTGTAGGGAGTAGGAACAACTCTTTGGTTGTTCATATTCACTGTGATAAGTGTCAATCCTCGACATTGACAATTATTTCTAAGAGCCCAACTGGTGAGAATATTATAACAATGGGAATGCTCACAGATCTGGATTATGGAGAGGCTGTGAAATCAATGCAAATGAAGGCAATTGACGCGGACGAAGTTCTTGATATCATAGAAGAAGTCGAATAGTTTTAAAATAATTCGATTTATGCTAGGGTAGGTTTTATTAAATAATAAAAAGGGATATTCCCCTTAAGAGTTAAAAAAGAGAAGATGGAAGAAATTACACTAAAAGCAAGAGTTCGAAAAGAGGATGAAAAGTTGAAAAAAGAAAGCAGAGAAATTCCTGCTGTTGTATATGGAAAGAAAATCGGTAGCATCCCTATTTTTGTTAATTTGTCAGCTTTGAATAGAACATTTAAGAATGCTGGTGAGAGTACTGTACTTAACTTGCAAGTTGAGGATGGAAAGGGAAAAATTGAAAGTTACAAAACTTTAATTTATGACTATCAGACAGAATCAATTGGAAACGAATTTATTCATGTTGATTTTTTCAATATCGAAATGGATAAGAAGATTGAAACAAACGTTGATTTGGAATTTGTTGGAACTCCAGTGGCCGTAAAAGAGTTGGGAGGAATTTTTGTAAGAAATATCGATTCAGTAGAGGTTCAATGTTTACCAGCAGACTTGCCTGGAAAAATTGAAGTTGATATTTCAGGGATTGATTCTTTTGATAAAAATATTTATGTTAGGGATCTTATTGTAGATGATAAGGTTACAATCATGACTGATGAAAGTGTTTCTGTGGCATCAGTTAGTGCGCCTCGAACAAAGGAAGACATTGACAGTCTTAATGAACAAGTTGATACAGACATCTCGCAAGTTGAAGGAATAGAGGAAAAAGAAGAGAAAGTTGGTGATGATTCTAAGAAGGAAACAAAAAAAGAATAGTTTGAATATCAGGATTTTTAAAGAGATAATTCTCTAAAATTTTGTTTATAATGTTTTTGCGAAATAAAAAAACAAAACTAAATAACTTTTCAATGACTATGACCTCACTCTTTGTGATGTGGGGTCTAGTTTTTTCTATCCCAATTATTCATACAAATTTTGTTTTTGCTGAGGACGCTGTTTCTGAGGAGGAGCTTAAAAAGCAAGAAGAAGAGGCAAAAAAAATTGAGAAAAATGAAGAGAAAATTGATGATTTGAAGGACGATTTGAAGAAAATAGAGCAGGAGAAAACCATTAAAGAACAAAAAAAATTATCAATTTCAAACGAAATAGGTGCGATTAAAGAGAATATTTCAATAATAGAAAGTGAAATTGAAGCAACTGAGAATGAAATAAAAAGAATAGAGACTGAGATTACTAAAGCTCTCGATGACATTGTTGCTAAAAAAAAACTTACAGCTGAAGTCTTAAGGCAAATAAATAGGACGAATAGGAATTTGCAGTTAATCGCCTATGGAAATGAAAATGGTCTAAACGAATATTTTACCGCAGTTGATAATTTCGAAAATATGGAAGATCGATTGTCAAAGTTGATAATCGAAATTAGACAAGAAAAAGACTCCCTAGAAGAACAAAGAAAGACTCAAAAAGAGGCAATGGCCATACATGATGACCAGAAAGAGACCTTGGAATATCAAAAAAATAAACAAGGTTGGGTGCTAACTCAAACACAGCAAGAAATTAATAATGATGTTGCTGAAATTGGACAGATTCAATCGAAGATTTCTAAAATGAAATCAGAGATTTCAAAATTGCTTGGAAGTGGTTATGAGGCAGGCGACATTGAAGAAGCAGTTAAGTTTGCTAGTAAAAAAACAGGTGTCAGAAGAGACTTTTTAATGGGAATGCTAGTGGTAGAGTCCGATCTAGGACGTTTCACGGGTGGTTGCGATTATAAGGAAAGTCGCATGAATGAGTATCGAAAAACAGTTTTTAAACAAATTTGTAAAGAAGTCGGCAGAGACTATAAAAAAGTGAAAGTTTCTTGCCCTCCTTCTGGGTATGTTGGTACTGGTGGTGCTATGGGAGTTGAGCAATTTATGTCTGATACCTGGATGGGGTATAAGGACGAAATTTCAGCAAAGACCGGAAACTATCCTCCTGACCCATGGAATCTAACCGATGGTGTGATGGCAATGGCCTTGAAATTAGCCAAGGATGGTGCAACCAGTAAATCAGGAGAGTGTGCAGCTTCTAAAAGATATTTAGGCGGAAGTCATGATTGGTATTGTCAAAAAGTTCAATATTGGGCTGACAACTATGAGCAGATTTTGGACTGAGATTAGATAAAAATTTTTGATAGCAGAAATAACGAGCAAAAGCTCGTTTTTTTTGCTTTGAAGGCTATTTATAATTATTTGTTGTGCTGGTATACTTGAATTATAAATTTAAAATAAATCAAAGTTAGTTTTAGTTAGCAATTAATAAAAGACTATGTATAAAGAAACGTCAGGGTTTGAATATGCTGGAACGCAAAAAACTTCCGAAGAAACTTATGGCAGTGAAGGACTAGAAAATAGCGATAATTTTTCACAACAAGAAACAGACAAAGAAGTTGGACAATTAGACGGTCAAAACAATAATTCTGTTGAAGAGGGTGAGGACGATAGAAATGCAGCTGATGAAAAATTTGGTGAATTTGCCAAAGATAGAAAAAAATTCTACCAAGAAATTGGGGGAGATGTTTTGAAAGAGGCAACTTTTGCCAAAGAAAGTGCTTTGAAGGACAAAGAAAATATGCTCAGATATATTGAAGAATATAATAACAAAATAGAATTGCTTAGGGCAGAAATAGAACAGAAAAAATCAAATATCATAAAAAGAATATTGGAATTTCTTAAAATCAAAGATTTAGAGAGATATCTTAGTTTTCAAAAAGAAGGTTTGGAAAGGAATGAGAGGGAATTGTCCCAGAAAGAGGAGCTCATTTCCGCGTATGAATATCTGATAGAAGATGAATCTAAAATGCGGGACTTAATGGATGAGGCACAAAAAGAAAATTTTCTTTGGGATGAGAATAAAAAGGCAGAGCTCATAAAGGAAGAGGAACGAAGAGACGTCGCGAAATTGGCTGAAAAACACGGGGTATTTTTTGTCCACGATATAGTTGCAGCTGATTGGAAACCAAGTGCAAACAACAATGCAATAGACACAAGAGAATTAGATTTTAGTGACCAACTAGATATTCTTCATGGACTTGAACCAACTATTTCTGTTTCAACTTTGCATAAAGGAAGTAAGCAGAAAACTTTTGGTAAAGGCAGTTGGGGAGTTTTTTTATCCGGTGGGAGAGTGTTGGGTGGCGAAGAAAATGATGCTGGTACGGTTGCTTATGGTTTGAAAGATAGACGGGTTTGTAGTAAAAAATCTTTAACAACAGAATCAATAGAGAACGCAATTTCAAGAAGAGATTTTAAAAAATCTACAGGAGACCCTTTAGTTAAGGATATTTCATATAATGAATTGGTTGTTGAAAACCCAGAAATAGCAGGAGTTTATGTAAAATGGGATACCGAAATGCCTAGTTTGAATGAGAAAGAGAAAATCCATTTGGAGAATGGAGATAGAATAATATATGATAGATGGTGGAAAACGTTATCTGAGACAATGAAAAGAGGTATGCCACTTTTTATTTTAAACAGAGAGAATAATACAGTCAGGATGATGCACGAAGTCGACATCAAGAACAGATCCTTTAGGGTGACTCCCGAATATGATCCAAAAAACTTAACTGATATGCCAGGAGTCTATGGGCAACATATGGGAAAAGAAGAGAAAAAAGAGGCTGTGATGAGAGTTTTTGATAAAATTAAGGGTCTTGTTCCAGAAGATGAAAGAATTAAATATACTCCGGATGGAACAGAGAAAGATTCGAGAGGTTTGTATGGTATTCACTAGGGTAGTAAATGGTTGTTTTGGGAAAAATTTGAATTGGGAAAATAATCAAAGAGGAATATTATAATTTTAAAAGCAGTCAGTTTATAATAAAAAAAGCTTTAGTAGAGTTGTTTTTTATTGTTTAATTAGAATAAATATTTTTTATAATTCTTTTCTGCCAACCCTTATATTTATGTTGCGTGGAGTTGTTAATAAGAGAACAATTGCAGTTGCAGTACCTATCAATCCTAAGATACTGAAAGCTGCTGGAATTCCTAATATTTGAGCAATAAATCCGGCAAAAACTGGCCCTACTATATAGCCAGAATTTCCAGAAAAATCTTCTATGCCAGCGATTTCTTCGTCGACCTGAGGGGTCTCTGAGATATAGTCTGAGCAAGCAGCGCTAATAGATGGCATAGCAATGCTAGTGAAACACGCTGCTATGAAAACTATGATAATTTGAGCTATAGGCCCCTCTAGATAAAAGAACGAAGATAGTAGGCTTGACCCAATCAATACACCCAAAAACGCTGTTCTTTTTTTTCCAAAAACCTTAGTGATTCTGGATATAAACCACCCACTAAAAAGAGCTGGGAGAATATATGCTGTTAAGAATAGGCCTCCAAAGACGCCCATATTTTCACTTTCCACATAAAGTGGCGCAAGCGTCCAAAAAAAGGCATTCATAAAAGACAAAAAGAAAGTAATACACAATACTGGAAGCATTGTGTTACCAATTTTTTTCCACAAATGAATTTCTGTGAAAAAACCCCTTTTTCTTTGTGTGCTATAAGTTTTTAAATCACCTTTCTTGTGTTTGCGTATTACAGATATAAGTACAAGGAACAAGAATAAGCTAATTCCCAGAAAAAACCAACTAAATACAAATAGATGCCAATTAACTCCCGTTGCAATTATTATTCCAGCAATAAGTGGAGCTAAGACACCAGCCAATGAAACAAAAGTTTGTAATATACCAAAATTTGCTACATAATCCTCTTTTTTAGAGTAATGGCTTATAAAATTAAAAACACCAAATCCATAGAGGTCGAAATAAATCCCCCATAAGGACATGGCAATCAGAAAAACCCAAATAGTACTTGCGTAAGAAAGCACGAGGGGATAAAAGAGGCATATTGAAAACATTATCAAAAAAATTCTTCTAAAATCAGAGTTTTTAAGAACTTTACAAATCAAAAAATCGAAAATTGCCCCACTTATGGAAGAAGTTCCAATTATAAGACCAATTGTCCCTATAGAAAGACCCCGAGCTTCCATCAGTAATGGTACAGCGTATCCTAAAATACCATCAAATAAAGCCCAGAAAAATATGATTAAAGCAAATGGGAATATTGATGGAAGATGTCCGTTTTTTCCCTGAAAACTTTTCTTTATATAAGTGAACATAAAGTGTTATTAAAGTAATACTAACCTTTATTATTAAAGCATATTTTTTGTCAAAATAGAATAAGAAGAAAAGTTGAATTGCAACGGGTTTGTTTTGTCCCGTAACATCAAAAGGATATGTATGAAAGGGAAAAAGGGCATTCAGTTGTATAACTGAATGCCCTTTTTATTATTTCGGGAATTGTTGGTCTGTTAACTCTAGCGCTTTATTGGTTATATTTAGCGCGTTAGTTATGATTTCTTGAATCAAGCCAACAATCGTTGGAAGTGCCATACGAAGGATCAAATAGACTAGTAAAAATGCTATGACCCTATTTAGTGCTCTAAACATCTTGGTGGATGTTAATTTTTAAGAACGGTTGTAGGGTCAAAGAGGACTAGTCTTGACCTTCGTTTCAGTAATCTGAAACTCTTCCGTCTCTGCTGAATAAAATTAGTCAGCAAATTGCGAAAGATATGGCTTTTAAAGTACTTTAGAAGACAATATCACAGTAAAAGCTGTGTGTCAAGGATTTTTGCCGCGCTTTGTTCCTAGTGTTCATTTTTTAATAGACCCATCTTCGTTTGCTATCTTGCGGATTTTATATGATTCCTTGAAAGAGCGGTATACTAACTTTCAATTCTCAATTCACAATTTGCAATGAATTTTCAATAATTTAATTTTTAATAGAATAATTATTGTAAGGACTTCTGGTTTATCTTAAATCTCGACTTTTGTAAAAACCGAGCTTTAGGGAGGAGTAATGGGGAATAGTGTTGACGTGTAAATCAAAGTGGTGTAATATGTAAGTGAAGTGGAGTAAAGTGGGGAAAACACGAAACATGTTTCTGTAGGGGATTTAGAGCTGGAATTCCAGTTATCCCCTAAGAAACAATAAAAATTCATCCATTTGTCAAATGTTTATAGGTGAATACCAACACACTATCGATCCGAAAAAGAGGATTGCAATTCCATCTAAATTTAGGTTGCATTTTGCAGATGGTGTCGTGGTGACAAGGGGTCTGGATAAGTGTCTTTTCGTTTACTCAAAAGAAGAATGGAATAAGATTGCAACCAAACTAGGTGAAATGCCAGTTGGGGAGAAGTCAACAAGAAGCTTTGTGAGATTGATGCTTGCTGGCGCAGTTGACTCTAATCTCGATTCACAAGGAAGAATATTGGTTCCTGAATATCTAAAAGATTATGCTAGTCTAAAGAAGCAAATTGTGGTGGCAGGCTTATTTAATCGATTGGAAATTTGGGACGAAAGAGAGTGGGATAAATACAAAAAAAGTGCTGAAGAAAATCAGGATGAAATAGCTGAACAATTAGGTAAATTAGGAATGTATTAAAGATATGCACAAAACAGTTTTACTGAATGAGTCTATAGAGCAATTGAAGCTGAAAAATGGAGATATAGTTGTTGATGCAACGCTTGGTATGGGAGGACACACAATTGAGCTTGCAAGGGCCGTTGGAGAAACTGGAAAAATAATTGCGATTGATATGGACAGTGTTGCAATCGACGAGGCAAAAAAAAGAATAAAAAAAGAAGAGGAAGCTCTTTTAAAAAGAATAATTTTTGTAAAAGATAATTTTAAGAACATTGATAAAATAGTTGTTGGACAGGGGACTTCAGCGACTAAAGTAAAAGGTGTTTTGGCTGATCTAGGCTGGAGAATCGAACAAATTGGTGATCCAAAGTATGGCCTAAGTTTCAATGTCGATGCAAGATTGAATATGCGATTGGGAGGAAAAGAAGAAGGAACGGAAGATGCATTCGACATCGTAAACTCCTGGTCATCTGAGGATTTAGAGAGATTGTTTCGTGAGCTTGGGGAAGAAAAATTTTCTAGGAAAATTGCCATCGCCATCAAAGAAGCTAGAGAGGAGAAACAAATACAAACAACCATAGAGTTAGCTAAAATTATTGAAAAAACGGTAGGATTTGCTAGTAAAAAATATGGCAAAAAGATTCATCCTGCGACAAAAGTGTTTCAGGCTCTAAGGATTCAAGTCAATAGTGAGTTGAATAATTTGAACACTTTTTTGCAAAATGCATTTGATATTTTACAAAAAGAAGGAAGGTTAGCAATTATTTCTTTTCATTCGATTGAGGATAGAATTGTTAAGAATTTTTTTAAGGAACAGACAAAGGGGTGTGTATGTCCAAAAGAATTTCCAATATGCCAATGTGGAAAAAAACCAAGGGCAAGATTGATAACAAAAAGGCCAATTATCTCTGGGGAGGTAGAACTTGCCGATAATCGCAGGGCAAGAAGTGCTAAGCTTAGGGTTGTTGAGAAAATTTAGGAATAAAAATAGATAAAAATTAAAAGCGTTAGGGGGCAACGTTAATGTGTTAGCATATTCGGTTGCAAAAAAAAATAAAAACATTGAAAGATGTGAAAAAGTTCAGAAAAAATCCGAATTTGGTTTTGTTTTGTCTTTTTCGTTGGTTATAAACTTACTGGTAATCATAGTTGTAATTTTAGGTGTAATGTACGTTCTACAAACCAATAAGTTGGCTACAATGGGTTATGAGATGAAAGAAAAGGAAAATATAATCAATGCTTTATATAAAGATAACGAAGCTCTTAAGATTCATGCTGCTGAATTAAAATCAATGCATCAACTTGAAATTGAAAAGGAAGCGATGAATTTGAAGAAACCTGGGGAAGTTGATTATTTGGAAGTTGATGATTCTGTGGCAATGGGGAGGTAGTAAAAAACATGCTCAAAAAAGGAAAAAAAAGACGAGGGGCGTTAAAACCTAGTGCTATGAAAGAAATTTTACCAAAATCTAGAATATATTTGGTTATTTTAGTTATTTTAGTTTTTACTTCCATTATTATAGCTCAACTATTTAAGTTGCAAGTTAAAAATAGTCCTAAGTATGTAAATTTAGCAAGAAAACAACACAGTGTCAGCCAAAGCATATTGCCTTCACGAGGTGAAATTTTTTTGCGTCAAAAAGATGAAAAATTTTCAGTTGCTGTTAATCGAGAGTTGAAAACCGTTTTTGCGATTCCTAAAGAAATCAAAGATCCTGTCTCGATTGCATCAAAAATTTCCTCAATTTTAGGTCTAGATGAAGGAGATGTTCTAAAAAAACTTTCTAAAAAAGATGATTTGTATGAAGTTTTGGAAAGAAGGGTTGATATTGAGTTATTTTCTGAAATTGAAAAAATGAAACTAGAAGGAATCTATGGAGAGAGTGAATATTGGAGATACTACCCAGGTGATTCACTAGCGGCTCATGTAGTAGGTTTTGTTGGGTATAATGATGATAAATTATCTGGAAGATATGGGATAGAGAGTGAATTAGAGAAGAATCTCAGTGGAGAAGAAGGAATGATGCAGCAAGAAAAGGATGTTTTCGGTAGGTGGATCTCTGTTGGTACAAAATCAACCAGACCGAAACGTGATGGTCAAGATATTGTTTTAACTTTAGAGAGTGTATTGCAGTTTAAAGCAGAAACCGCACTAAAAAATACTGTTAAGAGACACGATGCCGACAGTGGCAAAGTTATTATCACCAATCCCAAAACAGGTGAAATTTTAGCCTTGGCTGCATATCCAACTTTTAATTTAAATGAGTACTCAAAAGTTGAAGACATTAGTGTTTTTAAAAACTCTTTAATCTCAGATGAATATGAGTGTGGTTCTGTTTTTAAACCCATAACAATGTCTATTGGTTTGGATACTGGAAAGGTTCATCCAGAAACTACCTATATCGATAGAGGAATTGTCTCTGAGGCTGGTTTCAAGATTAAAAATTCAGACGGAAAGGCATATCAGCAACAAACAATGACGCAAATCATAGAAAAATCCTTGAATACAGGAGTTATTTTTGTGGAAAAGCAAATTGGGAATCAGCAATTTCTTAGATATGTAGAGGATTTTGGTTTTGGGGAAATAACAGGAATAACTCTTCCAGGCGAAGCAGATGGAAATATTTCAAATTTAAAAACAAATAGGGATATTGAATATTTCACAGCATCCTTTGGGCAAGGAATTAGTGTCACACCATTGCAATTGGCGATGGCATACGGAGCAATGGCCAATGGGGGTGATTTGTTAAAGCCTCAAATCATAGGCAGTGTTATCGATGGAAATGGCGATGAGGAAAAAACAGGTGTTGAAAAAATTAGATCAGTTATCTCCAAGCAAACATCAAGAGAAATATCCTTGATGCTGGAGAGTAATATTCTCAATGGACATGGGAAAATGGCCGGAGTTCCAGGATATCGTATCGCTGGAAAAACGGGAACCGCACAAATTCCAGATAAGGAAAAGGGAGGTTATTTGGAAAATGCAACAGCAGGAACCTTTGCTGGTTATGGACCCGTTGATGATCCAATCTTTGCAATGGTTACAATAATAGATTATCCTAAAGATGTGAAATGGGCAGAAAGTACAGCAGCTCCAATTTTTGGTGAGTTAGCAAAAGTGATTCTTGATTATTATGCGGTGAAGCCAACAGAAGAATATGATTCGAAGGATTTAGAAGAATTTGCCCAGACTCATAACTATCTTTTAAGTGAAGCGGAGGCTGAGGCCGAGAAAGAAGAGATTGAAAGAGACAAAAATAAAATAGATAATTGATAATTTATAAAATATGAAGAAATCAAAAAAAGCGAAATTTTTAGAAACGACGTTGCGTTTTATGGCAATTGGAATTTTGAAAAGACATAAGCCAAAGATTGTTGCTATTACGGGAAGTGTTGGAAAGACCACAACAAAAGATATGACATGGAAATTATTGGAAAAATATTTCAATGTTAGGAAGAATATTAAAAATTATAATAATGAAATTGGAGTGCCCTTGACTATCATTGGGGCTGAATCTGGAGAAAATTCTTTTCTAAAATGGGCATTGGTTTTTTTGAAATGGATTGGCGCAATGTTATCTCGTGAGTATCCGGAAATTTTAGTTCTAGAAATGGGGGCTGATAAGCCAGGAGATATTAAATATTTAACCAGTTTTATTCCTGTTGATGTTGGTGTTATAACAAACATTGGGATTTCTCATCTTGAAAATTTTAAAACCAAAAAGGGTGTAGCAATCGAGAAAAGTCAGCTTGTCAGAAGTGTCCCGGTTAATGGACTGGCTATTTTAAATAGTGACGATGAAGAATGTCAGAAGATAGCACCAAACTTAAAAACCAATGTTATTAAATGTGGCTTCAATGAGGACGCGACGATGTTGGGAAGCGATGTTGTTTATGGCTATAGTTCGCTTGAAACTAGAAGTGGAAAAAAGATTAAACTGGTAAAGGGTATTTTATTTAAATTAAGTTATCAGGGCAAGATAATCCCAATTAAACTGAAACATGCACTTGGTTATCCTCAGGTTTATGCAGCTATGAATGCTTTTGCTGTAGGTGAATATTTTAAGTTAAATAAATTTGAAGCAGCCGAGGCTTTGCAGGAATTTATTCCACCCTCAGGCAGGATGGTTTTGATGCCAGGAATTAAAAATTCAGCTGTGATTGACGATACCTATAATAGCGCGCCAGAAAGCGTTAATGCTTGCATAACGACACTCGAAAAAATAGAAGCTGAGAGAAAAATTGTAGTATTGGGAGACATGCTTGAGCTTGGAAATGAGGAAGAGAATGCGCACAGAGAAATAGGGAGAAAAATTGCTAACTTAGCACCAGATTTTTTTGTGGCAGTTGGCAAAAGAATGAGATATGCTGCTGAGGAATATAGAAAAAATGCCAAAAACAAGGATTCTATCGGTTGCTTTGATTCACCAATAGAAGCAATGATTTTTGTTCAACACACCTTAAAAGAGGGAGATGTTGTTTTAGTTAAAGGCTCTCAAGGGATGAGAATGGAGAAGATTGTTGAAGAAATTATGCGACAACCAGATAAGAAAAGGGATTTATTAGTCAGACAAGATGAGACTTGGCAAAAAAAGGAATTTGTAGCACCATAATATGTCTTTTTTAGTTAAAAGAGATACGCAAAAAAAGAACGTAAAATATTTTGGATTTATATTTTGGATTCATTTATTACTTATTTTATTTGCCTATCTATCGCCCTTTTTGTTTGATTGGAGGGTTATTGTTCTAGGATCGGTTGTCTTGATAATCCAATATTATCTATTTGATGGCTGTCTTTTGAATAAGGCGCAATTTAATGATACCAGTGAGGTGTTTTTGTATCCTTATCTCACAATGCTTGGCTTAAAAATTAACAGGTATTTTTTTAGAATCTTTATAAGATATGTTTTGCCAATAATACTGGTAGTATTTGCAATAATCTGGCAGGTAATACTAGGCATAGATCCTTTAATATTTTAAGTTTATCGATAAAAAAGTAGACATAGGCATGTCTACTTTTTTGTTTTCAATTTTAGCAACAGTACCTTTTAAATTTTATTGCTCAGTTTCTTCATTCCCAAGGTTTTCGATAACTCCCTTAAAAGTTTCATAAGAATCTTTACAGTTGTATACGCCTATAATATCCATATCGTAAAGTCTAACAGCTGCTTGGAAGCTTCTAATGGGATCTTTATCAAAAACGACGAAGGTTCTAAGTGGCAGACTATCTTTCTTCTTTTCTATATCTTCGAGGGGTACATTGATCGATCCATTGATGTGATCAAGCGCAAAGTCAACCTCTGGTCGAGTGTCTATGAACTTTAATTTTGAACCCTCCATAAGTTGATCGATTAGTTCTTTTGCTGAGTAGGAAGTTACCTTTAAGAGATCTTCTTGTACAAGAGGATTCCCAATTGTAACCAGATTATATCCTTCATGTGAATAGTTCACAATTCCACCGTCAAGATATTTAACTTCTAAGCCCTCGTTTCGTAGATGTTCAGAAAGTATTTTGCCTTTTGTGGAATTGTTTCTGTCAATTAGGACGATAGTCTTGGTCTTGCTTAGCAATTGAGTTTTCTCATTAAGTTCTGACAGAGGGATGTTAATTGAAGATTCAATGTGTTTTAAAACAAATTCGTCCTTTTCTCGCATGTCTACTAATTGAAAATTGTCATTTCTAATTGCCTTGGCAACATCTTTTGGCGAAATAGTTGGGACCTCCAAATTCTCGTCTCTTTTTTCTTGTTCAGATGCAGCATCTCTCTTTTCGATATCTCTTTTTTCTTTGTCTAATCTTTTGAAATAGAAAAAGATAGAAATTGCTATGATTAAAATAATTGCTATAATTACTGGCCAAAAAGAAAGAGTTTGTTTTGGTGGCAATCTTCTATATGAGGGTTTTTGTATTTGTTGCATGTTTTTTATTTTAAAATTGTTCTAATGAAATTTGGTTTTCCATTTATAAAATCTTTGGCCAAAAGCTCTTTTTTGCCTTCTAATTGAATGGTTTGAATCAATAAAGCACCATTTATTGTCTGAATAAGCAAGTTGTCATTATTTTTAAAAATTTGCCCTATTTCTTGCTGGTAATTTTCAGTTGTATAATCAGAAAAAGTTAAGGTAATTTTTCTTTTTGAGTTTTTTTCTTCAAAAAAAGCATATGTTTTCGGCCAAAGATGAAAAGCGCGGTATGCATTAAAAATATCTCTTGCGCTTTGTTTGTACCAATCAATCTTACCGTCTTGCTTTTTAATCATTTGGGTAAGTGATTTGCTTTTTTCGTTCTGCGAAACCGGTTCAATTTCTTTTTTTATAATCTTTTCTAATATTGGCACAAGAACTTCATTGGACAGCTCGATTAGTTTGTTCTCTAGCTCAAGATATCTATCTTTTTTGTCTACGAGAACACTTTTTTTGGAAAAAACAGGACCAGTGTCAATGCCTTCATCCATTAGCATTATTGAAATACCAGATTCTTTGCGCCCCTGTTTTAGTGTAGCATGGATTGGTGAGGAGCCACGAAACTCTGGTAAGAGAGACGCGTGAATATTAATGCATCCAAAGGTTGGGATTCTTAAAACTTCTTTTGGTAAAATAATTCCATATGCTGCGACTATGATTAAATCAGGTTTTCTATTTTCAATAAAAGCAATTACGTCTTTAGTCAATCTTTGTTCTTGTCTTAGCTCAAGATTAAATTTTAGAGCAGATTTTTTAACAGGAGTTTCTGTTAAAATCGCCTTTCTGCCAACTGGTTTGTCTGGTTGCGTGAAAACACAATCAATTTGAACTCCTTTTTTAATCAAGTTTTCTAAAATCTCGCTTGCAAAACGAGGAGTCCCCATAAAAACTACTTTTTTTGAGAGTAATGACATTTATTTATTTTCTGTTTTGGAAAGTCTATTATTTTCTACGTGATCAATAAAAAGAGTTCCTCCTAAATGATCAATTTCATGTTGAATGGCTCTGGCGAAAAAACCACGAGCACGTATGATTTGTTTTTTGCCATTTGCATCAACTGCTTTGACCTTAATCTTCTCATAACGCTCAACTTGCAAAAATTTTCCAGGAAACGAAAGACAACCTTCTTCGGATGTGATTTTATTTCCAGATAATTTTTTGATTTCAGGATTAATTAAGACGAAAAGTTCGTCCTCTATTTCAATTATGCAAAGTTGAATATTCACGCCAATTTGTGGTGCAGCAAGGCCAACTCCTTTATTCGCCCTGAGAGTGTCTATCATTTCGGTAATCAACTTTTTTATCTTTTCATCAGTTGGGTTAATTATCCTTTTAGACTTTTCTCTTAGTATATCATTTGGAAACGTTATTAATTCTAGCATCAGACAATCTTTATGTTATTATTTTTTTGAAGCACTTCACTTTCCTTAAGTGTCGATGTGATTATTTTAGAAAATTGATTCGGAATCAACATCAATAATCCATTCATCTGGAACTGTTCTGGAAATTGTGTTCCAGGTTGCTGAAGTGAAGGAGGTTGTTTTCAGAAGAATGTGCTTCTCTAATCTTCCACGAACCTTCTTTATTGTACCAAAATATGGATATTCAACCAAGGTTTTAGAATTATTAAATGCCTTGGATAGTTGATTATACACTATTTTTGTTTTTTTGGATAGAACTTCTTCATTAGTATTTTTTAGTGTTAGTCTAATGATAAAAGAAAATGGGGGATAGAGAAAGTGTTTCCTTGTTTCCAGCTCTTCCTTGGCGAATTCTAGCCAGTTTTGATTTTTTAGAAACCCCAGAAGATCATTTTCGGTGTTGTATGTTTGAAGAACGCATTTTCCGGTTTGTTTGCTATTTGCTCGATTAAGTCTCCCTGAAAGTTGAAATAAATTCCCAAGCCATCTTTCATCAAAACGAAAATCTGTTTGACCGGCCCAATTGTCAATATTCATAGTAGCAACAAGTTCGATGTTTGGCAGATCAAAGCCTTTTGCAATGGAATATGTTCCCACGAGGATATCAATTTCACCCGAGCTTAACCTCTTGAAAAGAGCTTCTCTTTCAGGTATTTTTTCTAAAATAGTGCTGTCAATAAACTCTATTCTCGCGTTAGAGTAGTGCTTTCTAAGAAAGTCGGATACTCCTTCGGTGCCAAATCCGATGTCTTTTAAGCGGAAACTCCTGCAAGAAGGGCATTGTGTTAAGCTGGATGATTTAAAAGAGCAATGCAGGCATCGATAAAAGCTTTTTTCGTGAATAAGGGGTAAATTACAAGAAGGACACTGCAATCTCTTTTTGCAATCAGTGCAATAGACAAATTTACTTTTTCCTCTTCTGGGGACCAAGATAAGTGAAATTTTATTTCTTCCTAGGACATTTTCAATCTCGTTCTTAAGTTCTTTGGAAAAAGGCACACCTCCTTTTGCGCCATATAATTTTCGCATGTCTGGCAAAAGAAAGGTTGGTTTTTTTATTTCAAAATCTTTGGTTTTTAGTCTTGGTATTTCTAATAGAGAGTATTTCTTATCCACGACTTTTTTAACAGATTCAAGTGAGGGAGTGCTTGAGACAAAAACTGTTTTTGTATTGTGGATTTTGGTCATCATTTCTGCAACAACCCTAACGTGATAACGAGGAGATTGTTCCCACTGTTTATGTGAAATATCTTGTTCCTCATCAATTACAATCAGGCCTAAGTTTTTGAATGGTAGAAACAGGCCAATCCTTGTTGTTATTATTATATCAGCGACGCCAGAGCGAATTTGGTTAAGTGAAAAAGTCACTTCTGATGATTTCAATTTTGAATGAAAGAATAAAATATTGTTATTAGGAAACCTTTTTTTGTACCTGATGATTTCTTGATTGGAAAGAAAAATTTCAGGAATAACGAGGAGTGATTGTTTTTTTTCTTGAACGGCTTGTTGCATAACGTTCATAACGACCTCGGTTTTTCCAGCAGAGGCTGGTCCAAAAAGCAGAAAAGGCTTTGCTACTTTCCTCGCCTTTATTATCTCAACGGCCCCTTTTTGTTCTTTCGTGAGAGTAATTTTTTGATCAAGTTCATTGTCTTTTTTAAGATAGCAAGCAGTTTCCTTTTTTGCGAATTTTGGAATAAACTGCTTTGTTACAACGCCCAATGAAGTGATGTAATAAGTAGAAATTTGTTTAGCTAACTTAATTTGATTCGAATTTAAAAAGTCGCGAGCAATGACCTTTGTAATTGATCTTGTCTTAAATGTTGGGGGAATAGTCTTTTTTATTACGACACCTTTTATTTTTTTTCTCCCAAAATTAATTTCAATCAATGTGCCAGTGTCTAATTCTTCCTTGGTACTATAAGTGAAGACCTGTGGTTTATTCCGAGATACTTTAGTAAGCGGAATAACGTCGATATATTTCATCTGTGATTTTTGAATAATCTACTAGCTTATTTTCCAGTGGCCAACAAGATATCCTACTCCGATTGGTCCTTCGTATGAAAGTTGTTTGAAGGAGTGTCTATGAGCTTCTAGTGCTCCTAGCGCGACGATAATTGAGCGCAAGCCACATTCTCCAGCTTCTTCACAAAAATCAGGGTTTAAATTCATTATTTTTGCAACTTCATTTTTTTTCAATAATTCTGTTAATGTTTGGTCGAATTTAACACCATAGGGTGAAAAGCCAGCAGGTGCATCTTCTGTTAATCTGTGTGACATGTCACCACTAGCAATTATTGCAATATTTTGATCAATATTATCAATAACTTCGTTGATAAATCTGCCAAAATTGAAATGAGTTTCCCAATCCAAGGCAGTATATGTAAGAGGAATTATTTTTGGTTTCCAGTCCAAATCTTTCAACAGATGATGAAGTGGAATAAGAACCCCATGGTCGACATTAGATTCTCGAACAACTTCAAGCGGAAAGTGTTTTTTTCGCAATTCTGAAAAAATTAATTTTGCAAGTGATTGATTGTTGGAGAACGAATAATCATTGCTTGAGGCCCCAAAATTAGAAAAACCACCTTTGAAGTTCTCTTCAAAGTTTATCGTGAACTTATCATATCTCATTGGTCCATGAGGGGAGATAATAATAATTGTTTCCGGTGCAGCCTTTTTGAACTCTTTTGCCAGTTTTTCCATTGCACCAATAGTTTTTTTTGCAAGAATCGTTTGTGAGCCACCAATTTCTGGGATGATAATTGGAGGATGAGGGCAAATTGCTACAAAACTTAGCATCTTAGTCTTGGTTATTTTTAATTTAAGATAAACAGAAAATTTAAGTATTTTTCAGAAAAAAGCATAGTTAAAAAACTTCCATATATAACGATAGCAAAAGAGACCTTAACTGTCCAATTTGTGCAAGGGTTGTAAAGTTTGTAAGGTTTTTAAAGTTGGGACGCATGATAATTTTCAATTTCCAATTTCTAATTTTCAAACAATTTCCAATTAGTTAATTTTCAATGAAAAACCCCAGAAGAGAGGGCGTCATTCCTGCCCCAGTCCGCCTTGGCGAGTCAGAACGAGACAGGTCCCATACTCCAAACCAACTTCATATTATTATCATTGTGTCTTAAAATAAAAAGTCCGAGTTACAAACTCGGACCAGCGCAAAAAACAAAATCTAAATCCTCATGCAAACTTTGTTCGCATGAGGATTTTTTGGGCACTTTTCGCCAGGAGACTTTGCGAAAATTCAATTTTAAGGGGTTTTCCGTTTGAATTCCTTTAGAATCCCGCTTGCGTTAAAAATGCCATAATCAGAAAGACTAGCCTCTGCTTGGCACTCTATGCATTTGTATACAACAAGCTCTGCATCGCTGGAATCAGCTTCTCTGTTTGTTTTGTTGGTGCTGTGTAAATTTCCATTTTCATGCATATGAAAAACTTTTAGCAGGAGTTCTGATCCGGGAGTATTTTTTGAAAAAGACATATACCAACTGTTAGTAGTTTTTTTCATGTCATCTAGCCCCTTTGAAGGTTAATATTTCTTGTCGAAAAGCTCAGATACAGAGCAATTGGGATAATAAACACGATTACTGCCAGCTTTTCAATATAACAACTTAAAAATGTTATGTCAAAAGGAATTTAAGTGGTTTAAACTTTATTTATTTCATTCCAAAACAAACAAGATTCAATGTCAAGTGTTGACACTATCTTGGGCAGTGATTATAATGTAGTAGTGCTAAGGGGTACTTGAATGACACAATATATTGTGCTATTATGTAGAAAAGAGTTAAATAAAACAAAATTATGAAGTGTCCTTACTGTGGTCATAAAGAAACAAAAGTTGTTGATTCTCGAGAGATTGACGATGGGAAAACAATTAGAAGGAGGCGGGAATGTGAAAACAAAAAGTGTAAATCACGGTTTTCCACATATGAACAGATAGAGATGTTGAATTTGATGGTAAGAAAGCGTGATGGAAGTAAAGAGGAATATAAAAGAGAGAAACTAGAAGAGTCCGTCAAGCGCGCTGCAAACAAAAGATTGGATGAACCTCAAATTTTACAAGTAATCTTCGTAGTTGAATCCGAAATCAGATCAAAAAAGGGTTGCGAAGTCAGTACTAAGGAGATTGGAGAAATTATACTAGAGCAGCTTAAGGGAAAAGATGAAGTTTCATATCTAAGATTTGCTTCAGTTTTCAAATCATTTGGAACAGGAAAGAGATTTGTAAAAGAATTGAATAAGCTAGAGGAAAGATAAAAAAGGTAACTACAGTTAGTGAGTTTGTGGCCAAAACAAGCTAACGATTAAAATATTTCTAATTAAATTAATTTTTGCAGGGGACAAACAAAAATGAAAAAAAGGCAAAAAAAAGTAGTTGTGAGGAAAGCGGAAGTTAAGGACGCTGAAAAAGAGAAGAAAGTTAAGAAAAAAGAGGTTGCATTAAAATTCAGTGAAGTTGTTAAGCGAGACGGTTCAGTTGTTAAGTTTTCAAGGAATAAAATTACCGAAGCTGTTTATAAAGCTTTTAAAGAGGTCGGGGAAGGAAGTTTAGCCAAAGCAGAGATTGTTAGTGGAAAAGTTGCTAGAATGTTGAGTAAAAACGCAAAACCTGGGTATATTCCAAATATTGAGGAAGTTCAGGATATGGTCGAGAGAATCTTAATGGTTTTGGACTTTGATGAAACAGCAAAGGCCTATATTCTTTATAGGGATAAAAGGCGAAAGATTAGAGACACGGAAGCTTCTCTGGAAGAAGCAGTTGAGCTTGTGGACCAATATCTAGGGGAACTTGATTGGCAGGTGAAGGAAAATTCAAATATGGCATATTCTTTGCAGGGCTTAAATAATTACATTTCTTCGATTGTCAGTAGCAAATATTGGATGGAGAGAATTTATTCCAAGAAGATTAAAAGATCTCACGAGGAAGGAGATTTACACGTTCATGACTTGGATAAATTAGCTGCTTATTGTTGCGGATGGGATTTGCAAGATTTATTGAACAGGGGATTCACAGGTGTTGAGGGAAAGATCTCTTGTAAGCCACCAAAGCATTTTCGAACTGCGCTTGGGCAATTGGTTAATTTCTTCTATACAACTCAAGGGGAAACTGCAGGAGCTCAAGCTTTCTCAAACATCGATACATTGTTAGCACCTTTTATTAGATATGATAAACTTGACTATAAGGCTGTTAAGCAGGCCGTCCAGGAGTTTGTTTTTAATTTGAATGTGCCAACTAGGGTTGGCTTTCAAACACCTTTTACAAATATTACTTTGGATTTAGAAGTTCCAAAAATGTTTCAAGATCAAAGTGTAGTACGAGGAGGAATGCTGATGGAGGATAAATATGGAGATTTCCAGAAAGAGATGGATATGTTTAACAAAGCATTTGCAGAAGTGATGAGTGAAGGCGATGCAAATGGAAGGGTGTTTACGTTTCCAATACCAACTTATAATATTTCAAAAACATTTGATTGGGACAATAGGAATTTGGATAAAGTTTGGGAGATGACAGCTAAGTACGGGATTCCATATTTTGCAAATTTTGTTAATTCAGATATGGATCCAGAAGATGCTCGTTCAATGTGTTGCCGACTAAGACTTGATAACAGAGAACTTAGAAAGCGAATGGGCGGATTATTTGGAGCAGCGCCATTGACAGGCTCAATCGGAGTTGTGACAATTAATCTTCCAAGAGTTGGGTATTTAGCAAAAGATAAGAAGGATTTCTATAAAAGGTTGGACGAGTTGATGGACATTTCAAGAGATAGTTTGGAAGTGAAAAGAAAAGTTATCGATAACTTTACTAAGAAAGGTTTGTACCCATATGCTAAATTCTATTTGGAGGCAACCTTGCAAAGAAAGGGAAGCTGTTGGGCAAATCACTTTTCAACAATCGGCCTTGTAGGAATGAATGAAGCGGTCGTGAATTTGATCGGAAAGTCAATAACAACAAAGGCTGGCGTGAAATTAGCAGAGGAGATCTTGGTTCATATGAGAGAAAAAATGATAAAATTCCAAGAAGAGACTGGAAATCTTTACAATCTAGAAGCTACTCCAGCAGAGGGAACAAGTTATCGACTTGCAATCAAAGATCAAAAACGTTTTCCGAATATGATCTTTGCCAATGATTTAGCTGTCAAAAAAGGCGCGCAACCATATTACACAAATTCGTCTCAATTGCCCGTGGGATACACAGATGACTTATTCGAGGCACTTGATCTGCAAGATAAATTACAAACCAAGTACACCGGAGGGACAGTGTTGCATGGATTTCTTGGAGAGCGAATTAATGATATCGAAACAACGAAGAATCTTGTTAAAAAAATTGCCTCTAACTATGAAATGCCATACTTTACACTCTCACCAACATTCAGCGTTTGTCCGATTCACGGATATCTAACGGGAGAACAGAAATCTTGTCCAAAGTGTGTTGTTAAATCAAAGATTTTTAAAAAAGCATCTTTTCATGAGAAGTAGGCTGATGATAAGCAAATTAAAGAAATTAAATATATTAATAAACCATAAAAATAAAAAAATGGTAAAAATAACAAAAAAAGAGATGGGGGAAAAAGAATTAATTTGCCATGATTGTGGGAAAAACCTACAGGAAGGCGATATGTGCGTCCCGTATGAAGTGGCGCAAAAAACTTTCTATAAATGCGATAAGTGTTTTGAGAAGGATGATTCTTTGAGAAACTTTCAGGAGACAGAAGTTTATTCCAGAATTGTTGGTTACATTAGACCTGTTAAGCAGTGGAATGTTGGTAAAACAGAGGAGTACATAGACAGGAAAGAATATTGTGTGAAGGCCTAGTTGCATTGAGAGTATAGGCACAACAACTGTTGTGTCTATACTTTTTTAAATATTTAAAAAACAAGAAGGAATAAGAAGACAAAAACAATGAATGAGACACTAAAGAAAAGATTAGAAAAAATCAAAAAAACTTTCCATATCCAGTCTTTTGCGGCTGGAATTTTTGGAGTTTTTCTCTTGATTGGAGTTTTTGTGTTAATGTCGAGATTTGGAGCTATGGGTTCGTTATTTTCTGGCGCCATTGGATTTTCCAACAAAGGCTCTTTGGATGATGGAAAAGTTGCGGGCATCATGAAAGAGTTGGTAGAAAAGAATTTAACCAAAGAAGGGACCGAAGTTGACATTGAAAATGTTGATTTTAATAAGGCTCTGGGCCTCTATGAAGTTAAAATGAAGCTGGGAGGGGAGACTGATGTAACAGCCTTTTTGAGTGGTGATGGGAAGTATTTTATTAAAGAGGCCATGAACATAGATGAAATTAAGCAGAAGCGTGAGGAACAAGAAGTTGCTGCCGCAAAGGAGGTTGAGAGAAAAAGAAACATCAAGGTCGCAAAGACTCAAAAACCAGTTGTTGAAGTTTTTGTGATGAGCCATTGTCCTTTCGGAACTCAGGTCCAAAAGGGAATTTTACCAGTCATGAAAACTCTTGGGGACAAAGCGGATATTAGTTTTAAATTCGTTGACTATCTAATGCATGGAAAAAGCGAACTAGATGAGAATCTAAATCAATATTGCATCGGAAAAGAAGATACTGGGAAACAGCAAGCTTATCTATCATGTTTTTTGAGTAGTAATGATGGAAGTCCTGCTGATTCAAAAAAATGTATGCAAGAAATTGGAATTTCTGAGAGTAAAATCGCAAAATGTGTAGCGGAAACTGATAATAAATTCCTTATAAGCAAAAAATTCAACGATAAAACTACCTGGCAGGGTGGGCAGTACCCATTATTTGATTTGCAAAAAGAGGATAATGAGAAATATAAAGTGCAAGGCTCTCCAACATTGGTTATTAATGGAACAACGGTTGAGCCCAACAGAGATCCCGATAGTTTATTGAAGATGGTGTGTTCTGGTTTTGAAAATCAACCAAAAGAATGTGAAGAAAGTCTTTCTACTCAAGTCCCGTCTCCAGGATTCGGAGCCGGAACTGCAACAGCAGCATCAAGCAATGGAGGGTGTGAAGAATAACACTCATTTTTAGGGTGTAAATATTCATCTGATGACATTTGAAGTTAAAAATAGAAACTACCTAAAAAAGAGCTGAAAAGCTCTTTTTTAGGTAGTGTTAAAAAGTTTCTTTGTTTTGCTTTGGAATTATAATCCCAAAAAACTTCCTCGATCAATAATTTTGGAACTGTGAAAATTAACGGGCTGATTTTCAACAGTTGATCTTTTAGAATATAAGAGTTGGGTGTTTTTATCATAGATAAGATCTCTATCTTTAATTTCCCCATCTTCTTTCTGAACATTAACTATTTCAATATGATCACGGACATCAATTCCAGATGATTTCACGGTGTCTCCGGTTGAAAAGAGAATGTTTTCATAATCTTCTATCCACTGAACATTGTACATTGGAGTTGATGATCTTGTGATAAGAAAGTGATCGCCTTTTTTTCTAATTGGTTGAACATCCCAATCTCGCAGTATTGTATACCAGATTTCGTTATCGCTCCAGTATAGTAGCTTTTTTCCATCATCAGAGAACTGAATATCTTTAATTTCGCCAGCAAGCTCCTTGATTGAGATTTCACCCTTTTCTTTTTCATAATTAAAAAGAAAGAGTTTTTTATCTGGCGTGATAATAGCAACTCGATACTGGTCGTAAGTAATCATTTTGACAAAAGAGTCTTTGTCCGTGATTGCTAAAAGACTGGCTATTTGTTTTTTAGTGGAGACATCATTATTTTTAATTTCCCAAATTGAGTTATCAGTTAAATGAAAATAATAGATCCTATTTCCAGCAAAATCAAAGCCACCAACTTGTTTTTCTAGTAGAATTTTTTCTTCTGGTTTTTCTATATTGATATAGATAAGCTCGTGATTTTTAGTCAAAACAACAAGTTCGTTATTTTTATTAAACATCCACCTGACTTGCTTAAATTTAACCTCTTCTGAATTTAGATTTGAGGAGGAAATTGTAGGTTCTATGCCCTCTTCCAAGTCAATATTTTTGGTAGAGTCTTTTGTCGTAGTAGTTGAGGGATCTGTTTTCAGTGTCTTTTCTCTCGCCAGAGAGCTGCTGGTTGTTTTTGTCGTTTCAGAGGCTACAGGAGTGGTATCGACCTCCTCAGTGAGATTTGTTGTGGGTGCTATGACCGAGCTATCGTTTTTGATGTCGGTTTTAAAGAGATCATCTAGAACAATGACATCCATTAAGTTTTCTCGATCTATTTTTGCTATTATAAAAGTTTTTTCTCCATCAGCGGACATAAATGGGATCAAAATGCTTTTGTTGTCGCTGCTCCACTCGACATTTTCTTTTTCATCTTGAGACAAAAAACTTAATTCAGTTGTTTCATAGATTGTTTTTAGTGAATTGTCTGTTGTGTTTAATAAAGAAACGGTCCTCGTGTTGTCTTTTTCAGAGAAGATTACAACTTCATTATGATTGCGAGGAGAGAGAAAAAATTGCTTTACATTTTCCACTGCAAAGTCATTTTTTTCTAAACTTTCCAAAGGGAAGAGCAGGATATTCCAAAACTCAGTAGAAATTCCAGAATGAACGTTGATGGTCTTACTCCAAGAAGTATATCCTTCCTTTTTGCAAGTTATGGTGTGCTTTCCGGGCCTAATTCCATTGATTGTGTATGACCCATTGATAACACTAAGGGTATTCTTCTTTTTTTCTTTCTTGTCTATATAGATAGTGGCATCCCGAGGGACGCTTTTAATTGTAATGGAGCCACTGTGAACAAAAATATTATTTACAGTGTCAAAACGATAGCCTTGAGCAAAAAGGACAATAACAGGGGCTGTTAAGAAAAAAAGGATAACAAAAACAAGTAAATATAAACGTCTTTGGATGGCTGTCATAAGTGTTGAGAGGAAATTAAAAAATAAATAAATGTATAAAAATCCAACAAAATTTTAGTGCCTAGAACAATGAATAAATTGAATTTCCTTGAACTGATTTATTAAAAAGCTCACCTCTTAAGTATACTTGAAAAAAATAGTTTCTCAAGCCCAATTTTAGTTGGATTTTAGGGGTTTGCGTTTTAGATTTTTCCAGATAAAGGTTAAACATAAACTCCAATAAGTAAAGCCTAATGCTTTGTATTTGTCAAGGTTGTAAAAAAGCTTTACGTATGTTAGATTTAATTGAACATGGAGGGTGCCTAAAGGCAATAATTTTAGAGATAAAACATATGGAAAACAAAGAGAATCAAGGAGAAGGCGAATTTAAGGGGATTGAGGAAAGTCTAGGGGATAAACAAAATGATGCGTTTGAGAGCGAGGATGTTGTTAAAAAAGAGAAGGAGGGCGTTTATCGCTATATTGATTTTAGAATAATTTCTTTGTTCATACTTGGTGTTTTGTTGGGTTTTTTTATTAAAACTCAGACAACAAAAACTATTGTTATCGGATCTAATGATCCTAAGCTTGAGAAGACAAGAGGCGATTATATATTTTCTAAGTTAAGAAATGAAGAAGTTGTTTCAGATTCAATTGAAGACGCGGAAGTGGAAATTGACGAGTCTCAATTGGATGAACTGGAAGAGTCAACTGAAAATGTCGAAACAGAAGAAGTCCCAGAAGAACAAGTTAAAGAATAATTTTGTTGTAGAATGAAGAGGTGATGATAAAAATAAAAATAGGAGGAGTTTGTAGCGGGGGATTATAAAACATTCAACAAGTAATTAAAAGAGTATGTCAAAGAAAAACAAGAGAAATAAGGGGAATGAAAAAGAAGAGGAGAAAAAAAATTTAACAGAAAAAGAGGAGGGTGTGAATGATGAGAATAAAGAAGCCGAAGTAGAAAAAGTTGAGATTACTTCATCTGAAAACGAGAGCATCGAGCCCGGTGAGGAGCTTGAAAGTCAAGCAACAGTTTCAGAATTAGATGAGAAGGCAGAAACTCAAAAGATGATTAAAAATCTTATTTCAGCTGTTGTTTTGTTAGCTGGTGTTGCCGTGGGTAGTTTTTTTGTTGATATTGTCCAATTTGTAAGTGGGGATGGTTTTTCGAAAAGGGCTTTAAATAATTCAGAAGTTTTGGTTGCCGGAGATAGAACGTGGGTGGCTTTTGATCAGCCAGCAGTTAATGTAAAAGTTTTGACGGTTGGAGAGGAAGCGATGGGAGATTGCGCTAATTGTGATCCTACAGATGTTTTGGTTTGGTTGAGGGACTATATTCCAACCATGGTAGTGAAAAATATTAGCGATGATTCTGAGGAAGGCAAAGCTATGATTGAGGCATATAATGTCAAATCATTGCCAGCATTTTTCTTTTCAAACGAAATCGAAAAAACTAAATTTTTTCAAGGAGAGGGTAGTGTTGTTTTTGAAGAAAAAAATGATTCCTATATGCTGAATGCTGCTGGGCTTGGAATTCCGGTTGGAAAGTATTTGCAGACGCCAGACATTGAAGATACAGATGCAATTATGGGAAGTAGGGATGCAAAAGTTAAAGTAGTTGTTTTCTCAGATTTCCAATGTCCATATTGTGGGGAACATTTTAAAAATGCTATGGAAGCTACAGAGTCTTTTGACCAGAATGATGTTGCTCTTATATATAAAGATTTACCTCTGAGTTTTCATTTACAAGGGAAGAATGCTGCTATGGCTGCAAGATGCGCTCAGGATCAAGGAAAGTTCTGGGAGATGGGAGCATTGCTATATGATTCGCAAGCCAACTGGCAAGACACACAAGGAACTGCGAGTTTCAAAAAGTATGCTAGAGATTTAAACCTGGACGCGATTAAATTCAATAAATGTATTGATGAAGCTTCTTTCGATGCCTTAATTGAGAATGATTTGAATCAAGCAAGCGAGATTGGTGTCGCTGGAACTCCTGCAACATTCGTCGGAACACAGTTTACAAGTGGTGTTATTCCTGTTGCCGAGTTTAAATCAATGATACAAGCAGAGTTAGATGGTGGCGCTGAATCAAATGAGAACGAGAATAATTCCACAGAAGAACCTCAAGCCCAAGCAGAAGAAGTTTTGTAGGAAAAAAGTTATTGTCAAATAATCATTCATTCTTAGGGGAGTCATGAAAAACAAATACGAAATAATAATACATGGTCGTGGAGGACAAGGAGCGAAAAGTACAGCTGAAATTTTAGTGCAAGCTGCTATTCGTAAGGGTAAGTTTGTGCAAGCCTTTCCAAATTTCGGCCCAGAAAGGACGGGTGCTCCAATGTGTGCTTTTGTGAGGATTTCCAATAAGCCGATTAGGACTCGTGAGCCCATTGTTGATCCAGATTGTGTTTTAGTTCTTGATGAGACTATAGCCGATGTTGTTGATGTTGCAAAAAATATTACAGGCACAGAAGCTTTGATTATAAATTCCAGTAAAGGGAAACATGATTTGGCAATGAAGATGAAATTTTCTGGAAATTTGGTCCCGATTGATGCTAGCGGAATGAGTAAAGAGATTGTTGGTGAAAATAGGCCCAATACAGTAATCTTAGGAAAATTTGCTTTCGTTACTCATGTAGTGGAACTAGATGACATAATAGATGCTTTTCGCGATAAATATGAAAAGAAGCTTGGGGCTGAAAAGACTAACAAGAATTTAAAAGCCATTGAGAGGGCTTTTAACCATCACTAGAATTAAGTTTTTAGGTTTAAAAAAATGACACAAATAAAACAAGCCAAAAGCGATCATTTCAAAAAGCTAGTTAAAAAACTTCCTAATAAAAAGGGTGTGGAATTTGGAGCTGTTATTGAAAACAAAACAGATAATTATCCTAATACCGGTGACTGGAAGAATTCTGTTTTTAGTGTGAATGAAAAATGCATTGGTTGCGGTCTTTGCGAGAAACATTGTCCAGAGGCCACCATTTCAATGAAGATGATTGGTGATAAGAAAAAAGCTGAAATTGACCCAGAGTTTTGCAAAGGATGTGGAATATGTGCAAGCGTTTGTCCTGTCGGGGCAATAAGCTCCAAGAAAGTCTAAAACATTCAGATTAAAAGGAGAAAGATGGAAAAAGAATTTTGCAAATATAATCTAGTGATTGATTTTGATAGCACATTTATTAAATTTGAAGCACTGGATGAATTGGCAAAAATTGCGCTTGCAAATGACCCGGAAAAGGATAAAAAGGCTGCTAAAGTTGAGAAAATTACAAATAAGGGAATGTTAGGGGAAATCTCTTTCCCGGAATCTTTGCAGTCAAGATTGGAACTTTTCAATATCGAAAAAAAACATATTGAAGAATTGGTTGGAAAAATAGAAAAAAACATTTCCAATTCTTTTCTAAAACACAAAGACTTTTTTCTGAAGAATGATAAACGTATTTATATAATCTCGGGGGGATTTCTAGATTATATTTTGCCAATCGTTAAGGAGTTTGGAATTTTAGAGGAAAACATCTTGGCAAATGAATTTATTTTTAAAGGGGAGACTGTTATTGGAATAAATAAAGATAATTTTTTGGCAAAAGAAAAAGGGAAAGAAAAAGCAGTTAGAGCTCTTGGAATTGAGAATGTCATAGTCATCGGGGATGGATGGACTGACTATGAGATCAAAAAGGCTGGCTTGGCTAAGAAATTCATTGCCTACACAGAAAACATTTCTAGAAAAAAAGTAGTGGAGCAGTCTGATTTCGTGACAAGCGATTTTGGCGAAATTATTGATTTCATTGAGAAATTATAGGAGTTAAGGTCAAGCAAGGGTTGATACCCTTGTTTTTTTATCTAAAATTTATCTTATAAAATAACAGTTTGTTATTTTATAAGATAAAAAGGGTACCCAATAAATTTGGATATTATCACCAGTTTTAATAAAGCAATTGGTATTATTTACCGGAAACGCCCTTGTGAATTTCTAATAATTACTCGATTAAATACCCCTCCCTCTCCATGGAAATCATCTACCCAAAGACTATTTTCTTTTTTGTAAGCTTCTCATTGTCTAAGGCTTGGTGTGATTTCTCAAATAAATCAGCGCTCCTAATTAAATCGGTTAGGGGTCGAAGCTCTTTAGCTAGAACAGAGACTCAATGAATTTACCTTTTTATCCAAAAAGTAGTATAATTTAAGAGTATTAAAGATAGGTTCTTGTATATTACTAGGTTCATATATTTTTTTGTATATAGATTTGTTATTATTTTTTAAAATAGTTCTTTAATTGGTCTTTTTATTCAAAAGAACAATTCAATAAAATGAGGGGGTGATGCCATGTGTTGTCGAGAAGCGATTCGTATCCTGATGTTAAGCCCGTTGTATTTCAGATATACACTTAAGCAACGTTGGGAGCTTGTGCAGTACTATTGTAAAAGCTTCGACGAGACTTTTAATGCTCGGGCTTAAAATATAAAAAAACAAAGAAGGGGGGACATGGAATTCATTATCTTCAAACCGTTAGTTTGAAAGTTGTAAAGTATGATTGTAATGACAATCGCCAATACTTTATTTCTTCACTAGCGGTTTTTTAAATCTAGTCTTTTGCTAAAGTGAGTTTTTTAGCGTAATATAGAGGTGGGAAGATATTTTAAAAACTAATAAAATAGACTATAAAAAATATGAAAACATATATTTGCGAGATTTGCGGAGATGCTTATGTAGGAGAAGAGAGACCAACTCAATGCCCATTTTGCGGGGCCAAAAAAGAATTTATCAAAGATGGGGCAATAGCGAAACCAATTGTTAACGAAAAGTTTGAAATAAGCGGTAAGAGTGGAGAGAATCTAATGAAAACATTGGAACTAGAAATGCACGCTACTTCAATTTATCAATGCATGGCGACCAAAGCCACTAGTTATGAAATTAAGGCAATGTATAAAAGACTAGCCAAAATAGAACTGGAACACGCAACAATAGTTACAAAGCTTTTAAAAATAGAAAGACCGGACGCATTAGTTATAAAATGTCCAGATAGTGAAGCGGAGAACTTCAAAGAAACAATCGTTTTGGAAGATAATGCTTCTAAGCTGTATGTACAGTTTGCACAAGAAGCAACTGAAGCGCATATCAAAAAATTCTTTGGAGCATTGGCCTTAGTGGAAGGGGAGCATCTTGAATTGGTAAGAGGTTATCTTAAGTAGGTAGAATATTTTTGTCCACAAAAATTTTGTGCTCCAGACATTTTTAGAGAGGGCTTTTTTGTTATGTTTAAATATTGCCTAGAACATTGATATTTAAAAACGAGATTTTGATTGCTAATAAATTGAGATTTTGTTAAGATTAAAGAAGCTTTGAAACTTGTAATTGAGAATCTTTTGACGATTGGGCTGATTGAAAAAATGAAAACAAGTTCTATGAAATTCTAATTGATTTAGCTAGAGTATAAAAATGAACAAAAAAAATAAAAATATTGCTCTTACTGGTGGTTATGCTGTTGGCGAAGCAATGCGACAGATTAACCCTGATGTTGTTGCAATGTATCCTATCACACCACAGACCCCTATTATTGAGTATTTTGCAAAGCAAAAGGCAAATGGAAGAGTTAAGACAGAGAGTATAACTGTTGAGTCAGAACACAGTGCAATGAGCGCTTGTATTGGAGCTTCGGCTTGTGGCGCCAGAACAATGACAGCATCAAGCTCACAAGGAATTATGTATATGTTTGAAGTTTTGCCGATTGCATCTTCAATGAGGTTGCCAATTGTGATGGCTGTTTCAAATCGTGCAATCTCTGGTCCAATCAATATTCATGGAGATCATTCTGATGCAATGGTGATGCGAGATATGGGCTGGATTCAAATTTTTGCAGAAACCGCTCAAGAGGCTTATGATAATATGATAATCGGAATGAGATTGGCGGAGAAAGCACTTTTGCCACTTGCAACCAATATGGATGGGTTTTTTGTTTCGCATAGTGTCGAAAATGTAAGCTTGCTTGAAGATAAGCAAGTAGAAAGATTCGTTGGAGAATATTCTTCAAAACAGAGTCTCTTTGACTTTGATAGCCCCAAAACCTTTGGACCAATTGCCTTGCAAGATTCATATTTTGAATTTAGAAAACAGGTCCAGGATGCGATGAAAGAAGTCCCTAAAATGTTTGATGAAGTCGCAAAAGATTTCGAAGAAATTTCTGATAGGAACTATGAGTGTGTTGAAGAATATAAAACAAAAGACGCAAAGAAGGTTATTGTGGCAATTGGAAGTGTTTGTGGCACAATCAAAGAAGTTGTTGATCGTTTGAGAGATGAAGGTGAGCATGTTGGCTTGTTAAAGATTCGACTCTTTAGACCATTCCCATATAAAAATGTTGCAAAGGCCCTAAGGGGTGTAGGGGAAATTGTAGTTATGGATAGAAATATGGCTTTTGGTACAAGACAAGTTTTGGCGACAGAGACAGAACAAGCAACTGGCAAAAAAGTGAAAAGTGTTGTTTATGGACTTGGAGGAAGAGATGTATTTGAAAAGCAGATAGAAGGACTATTTTTAGAAGAAAAGATACCAGAATATTTGATGTAAGAATCAAGAGTAATTTAAATAAGTTTTAGATTTGAAACTAAAATATGATTAATAAATACAAAGAACAAAAATTTACTGCAGCAACAACTTGTGCTGGTTGTCCAATCGGTGTTGTCGCCAGAACAGTTTTGAACGCCACAGATGACCCAATTGTGGTTACAAATGCAACTGGATGTATGGAGGTTACTTCAACTATATATCCAAATACATCATGGAAAGTGCCATATATCCATAGTGTTTTTGGGAATGCTGGAGCAACTGCATCAGGAATAGAAGCAGCTGTTAAGTCTTTGAGCAAGCAAAAAAGGGTCAGTGACAAAGTTAAAGTAGTTGCTTTTGGTGGTGATGGAGGAACCCTTGATATCGGTCTACAGGCGCTCTCAGGAGCACTTGAAAGAGGGCATGATTTTCTTTATGTTTGTTACGATAACGGTGCTTATATGAATACCGGAAATCAACGTAGCGGAGCAACCCCGTTAGGCGCTGGAACACAGACGACTCCTTTTGGAAAAGAATCATTTGGAAAAGAGATGAGAAAAAAAGATATTATGGCAATCGTTGCTGGACATCATATTCCATATGCAGCAACGGCTAACGTTGGTTTTTTGGAGGATTTCAAAGCAAAAGTAAAAAAAGCCTTTAGCATTAAAGGTCCAAAATTTATTCTTGTTTTTTCTCCTTGTGTTTCGCTTTGGCAATATCCTTCAGCAAAAACCTTTGAAATTGCAAAGCTTGGAACAGAAACAAATTTTTGGCCACTGTATGAGATTGAAAACGGCCAGTATAAACTTTCTTATGAGCCGAAAAAGCGTAAGTCAATTGAAGAATTCTATAAAACACAAGGAAGATTTAAGCATCTTTTTGTTAGAGATGATAAAGATATTTTACTTAGAAAAATTCAAAAAGAAGTTGATAATAGCTTCGCAAGAATAAAAGCGACAGCAGATGCTCATAACTAGAACTAGCTAATTTGAATATTAAAAAATAAATATGGGGATCGAGATTATTATTTTTGCGATTGTTATTGTCATCTGTTTTGTTGGTCTAGTCTTTTTTCTTAACGGTAAATTTTCTAACATGCAGACCGAGGATAAGGGAAAAGAGATGTTGATGCTACAGCAACAAATGGGTCAAGTGATTCAAACATTAGATAACAGGTTGACTGAAAATAAACAGGAATTAGATAAGAAGCTTTCTGAGTCTAATATGATTTCAAAGAGTCAATCGACTGAAAATATTCGTGTTATTCAAGACATTTCACGTGAGAGTCAAGATCATTTGGCCAGAATCAATAAACAATTGCTTGGCGTGACAGAGCAAATGACAAAACTCGACGAAACCAACCGTCAGGTGATGGACTTTTCTTCTCAGTTGAAAAATTTGCAAGACATCTTGAAAAACCCAAAACAAAGGGGAGTGCTGGGCGAATACTTTCTGGAGGAGACGCTGAAAAATGTATTGCCACCGAATAGTTATCAAATGCAATATGCTTTTAAAGATGGAACCATCGTGGATGCAGTTGTTTTTGTGAAAGAAAAAGTGATCCCAATTGATTCAAAGTTTTCCCTAGAAACATATGAAAAACTGCTCAACTGCACAGAGCCTGAGCAGAGAGCAATTTTGGAAAAACAATTTAAACAAGATTTGAAAAATAGAATTGACGAAACTGCTAAATATGTGAAGCCAGCAGAGAAAACAGTTGATTTTGCCTTTATGTTTATTCCTTCAGAAGCAATTTACTATGACCTTTTGGTGAATAAGATCGGCTCAGCTCAAGTTTCCTCGAGAGATTTAATCGAATATGCTTTCAAGGACAAACATGTGATTATCGTTTCACCCACCTCATTTTTGGCTTATCTACAAACTGTTTTGCAGGGATTGAGAGCTTTGGAAATTGAAAAATCGGCAAAAGAAATTCAAAAAAATGTTGAGAAGCTTTCAAAACATCTTAATCAATATGCTGTGTATCATGACAAATTGGGGAATACTCTAAAAACAACAGTCAATCACTTCAATAGCTCTAGTAAAGAATTCAAAAAGATTGATAAGGATATTATGAAAGTTATAGAAACAGAAGAAGGAATTAATCTGGAAGGTGAAGAAGTTGAATTTCCAAAGTTAGAAGCATAGGAATAAAAATACGTTTGTTATGAAAAAGCAAGTCAGAGGAACTTATATTTCCCCTGGCTTTTTGCAAAGAAGAGCAATCTAGGTTTTGTTTAAATTTTCTGTTTCACAGTTTAGAATGAACTTTCAAAAAAATAATTTTCAATTTAAAAACATTTCAATGTCGCTTTCGTTCCCGGCACAGCATTCGCGGGATGAACATCAGCAGAAATCTCGTCTTATATTGAGTTTTGAATTTCCGAATATCAAAAATTAACCTGGATTTATGGTAGAATTTATCCTCGAGAAATTGAAGATGGGAATGATGCCCATTTGATTTTTACTAAAATCATCAACGAGTTAATTTTTATTTACAAGAACAAAAAATAAAAAAAAGACATACTTCTCGATAAAAAGAATTTGTAATTAATTTTTTATTTCTTTTTTTAAAGTGAGATTCTCAGAATTTCCCCATTTTTTGTGGCAACAAAAACCCTGTCTTGTTTTTGGTTTATCCAGATATGTTCTGCGTCTACAAATTTTTGGTTGAAAAAAGTTTCAGTATCAGTTTGATTTCCTTTGGGTATTTTAGAAATAATACCATTTTTTGAATCCAAGGCGTAAATATTATTTGGATCTGTGCTGGTCTCAATGTCTACAATTCTTGAATCTTCATAGTCCTTGATTTTTGCTGAGAAAGAAGTTTTTAGTTTACCCTCAAAGTATTGTTGAATCTCTCCATTTTCTGATGCAACCAGAAGTGAATCATCAACCGCTAAATCAGTTGATGTCGAGAAAAATTGTTGGTCGGCTATTCTTATTTTATAATTGCTAAAGCCCCCTGGTTTTCTGGGGAATCGATAGATATTATTTGATTCTTTATCCAGAAGATAGAGGTATTGAAGATAAACACCGACCCCTCCAATCTCAAGATTTTCAGGAAGATTAATGTCAACGTCTGTGAGACGATTTACTACGGGGCTATATGAAAAAACGTAGTTCTCTGAAATAAGAAAAATTAGCCTCAAGGTAGGCATTGAGACAAGGTATTTTATTTCTCGAGCACTATTTTTAAGAGGAATTTCAGAAAGTTCATTGTTGGTTATGTTTAGTCTAAAGAATTTCTCAGCAGTTGTGTATATAAACAATTCATCTTCATCACCGGCTATTGATTGGATTTCAGAATCAAGGCTTGCAATTGTCGTTGCTTCTATTTGATTGCCAAAAGAAGGCTTCTGAACGTCTAATTCTTGTTCTTTGAAATTCAAGACTTCGTTAGAATCTCCTTTCCCGAAAAATACAGAGAAAAGGATGACTCCAATGATGAGCAAACCCGCTATAGCAAGCGCAATTTTTTTATAAGAGTTGATGAAATTGAGAAAATTCTTTATAACATTAACAAGTTTTTTTAGGGTAGGTCTTTTTTTGATTTTGATAAAGGGGGAAAACTTTCTAGACAGCTTTGCGAAAAAAACACTTATCTTGAATTGTTTCGAGCCGTAGTCGTTTTCATTTCCAGAAGCGAGAGTTTTTTTTATTTTTTTACTCACCTTGTTTTTCGAAAGACTAGAGTCTTTTTTGGCACTGATAAGTAATTTTGTGATATTTTTATAGGATATTGTATAAAAATTTTTAATGTTCTTTATAATTCCGAAGAAGAGATTTTTCAAGCCAACGGACTTTAATTTGCATTTTATTTTATTTGCAAAAGATCTTAACTCCGTTTGCATCTTTTTGAAATTTTGCTCTTCTTTTGCTCTGATACTTTCATTCTTTAAGCGCATGGATTCTTTTTCTTTGCGAATTTTTTTCTTTTCAATTTCCAAAGCTTCTTTTTTATAAGCTTCCTCAGAAGGTTCTATCGGATATGAAACAGCATCATTAAAAGACATTTCTTTAATATTTTCGTTTGGTTTGCCAAGTTTAAATTTTGAAATCAATGAAATTGAATTTGGCGTGATTGGAGGGTTCTTTTTTAATTCTTCCAGTGTTTGTTTGACCTTATTTAAGACCGAATTTAGTTTCCTCTCAGTTTCTTTGTCAACTTTTTCTATTACAAATTTGTCATCTTCCTCATCGGTTTCTTTAATAAAAAGCTCGGGATGTTCCTCGAATGGTGAGATTGAGAATGATTCGAAAGATTTTTCCTTCTCTTTTACAGAGGGTGATTCTTTTTCCTTTTGACAACTTCCTTTTGATAATGAGATAGCCCCATTTTGTGTTTTCTTTGGAATCAACGATGAAATGACTGCATCTGTAGGATTTTCTTTTGTTATTTCGATGCTAACCTTTTCACTGTCAGGCGTCTTATCTTTCAAAGAATAGCATCTTTTGCCAAGAGATTTTTTTGCTGAAAATAACTCACTTTCCCCGAAAAAATTTAAGTTTTTAGTGCTACGAACCTCTTTTATTGGCAGAACACTTTTTTCTTTAATGTTAACAATTGCAACCCCAACATCTTTTCCCTCAAGGTCTATGGTTGATTTAAGAATATTATCGAACTCGTTTGAAGTGAATGTTTTTGTGTGACGAGTTATCTCGTCCCAAGAAAGAGAGTTGAAGAGATTCTTCGTTGAAAAAATTACCTTATCATCAATCGAAAGCATTCCCGAGGAAATGTCAGAAAAAGTTTTTACTGGGTGGACATTTTCTTCCTCATTCAATCCGTCAGAAATATTTACAACCTGCCTATTCTTCGAAAGAAATATCTGGCCATCTCCAAGTTTTGTAAAATGAAAATCATTCTCATTTATCACCCCAACAACAGCATCGAGTTTGTTGATCCAATTTGTGACATCGTGCTCTGCAAGGTCTGCCAATGCTAAATTGACTTTATTAAGAGCAGCGCTGAAACTTTCTTCTGTTCCGCGATTTGGTTTTAGAAAAAACTCTCTTTTTGCGACTTGAGATAGTAGGTTGGGGAGGTAGGCAGATTCTTCAGAATGGTCCTTAATTTTAATTACACCAAAAATTTCCCCGAGTTTGTGTTGCGCGGGGTTTTCGCCTTCAAAGTGAAAAGTGTTAGAGAACGGTTGTAAGTCTTTGTTCCTGCACACACTTACTAAGAAGGAATCGAGCTCAATTTTAATGCTTTTATCTTTATTATCTTTCATAACAAAACATTTCAAGAGGACTTAAATAATCCCCGTGACATATCAATCTTAATTATTATAAAGCAACTGATTTTTTTGTGCAAAGAAAATGTTCAGAATATTTGACAAATATTTTGAGGTGTCATACAATTAAATTAGCAGTCGGATGTGTAGAGTGCCAATAAGTAATTAATCAAAAGAAATGCTTTCAGAAAGACAAGAGAAAATTCTGAGTCTAATAGTCCAAGAATACACAAAAACAGCCATTCCGGTAAGCAGTTCTTCTATTACAAGGAGCTTTGAGAATAATATATCCTCAGCAACAATTAGGAATGAAATGCTGGAGCTTGAAAAGATAGGTTTTTTATTGAAACCACACATATCTGCTGGGAGAATACCATCCGATTTTGGTTATCGTTATTTTATAGATAATCTTATAAAAAAGAGAAAACTAAACCAAAACGATCAAAATGCATTGCAAGTTGAAATGTTGAAACTGAAGGCGCAAAATACTAGATTGTCAAGAACTTTAGCAAAAACACTTTCAATGTCATCAAAATGCCTAGCCTTATCAGGGATGATCGAAAGGAAAGATTATTATGATTTTGGGATGCATACTTTAATGAATGATCCAGAATTTAATAAGCTAGACGAAGTTTCACGAATTGCTGCATCGCTTGATGTCATTGATGAAAAAATGGAGAAGATTCTAGAGCAATTGGAAGACGGGGAGACAAAGATTTTCATTGGGAAAGAGAACCCAATCGAGGAAATTAGAAATTGCTCAATGATTATTTCCCCTTATCGCCTAGAGAGCGGTGAAAGAGGAATACTAGCAATTATTGGTCCCAAGAGAATGGAATACGAAAAAAATAAAAACTTAATTGATTTTGTGAAGGGATTTTTTAATAGCAAAAACACAAAGGTTTTATTTTTCGCAACAACAGGAGTAAGCAGTGTTATTAACCTGGTCTAAGATTATTTGAAATTTATAGATAATAAGAAATAAAAAGATTTAAGATGAAATTTATGGATAAAGTAAAAAAGAAATCGAGTGTCAAGGGAGAGGAAAGCGTGATAAGGGATGAATCAGCAAATGGATGCACAAGGCCAATGGCAATTACAGTGAAAATTGTAGTGCTTAATTCAGAGCACAAAGTTCTTCTTCTAAAACGAACTAAGAATTCCTTGAATCCAGGAAAGTGGGATTTGCCAGGTGGGCACATCGATAAAGGAGAAACAATAGAGGAAACAATAAAACGGGAAGCGCTTGAAGAGACGGGATTAAATGTTGAAATAGGACCAATTATTAATGTTGTTGAATTCTCAAGAGATCACGAAGCATTTTTAGCGGAGAAAAGAGGTCTTAGATATATAGCGCTAACAACTGACTCGGAAGTTAAATTGAAAAAAGATGAGCATTCGGAGTTTGTGTGGGTATCTTTTGATGAAGCAATTGGAATGTTAGAAGATGAAGGTTTTGAGGCAGAGAAGAAACAAACAATAAGGGAGGCTAGGAATCGTATGGAGCTGGAAAAGTCACTTAGAGGTTGGCACAGAACATTGGCAGATTTTGATAATTTCAAGAAGAGGACGGAGAAGTCGAACGATGAGTTTAGAAAATTCTGTTTAGAAAATTTCATTTTAGAGATTCTACCAATAGTTGATAATTTTGAAATGGCTACTGAGCATATTCCAGAGGAACAAAAAAAAGAAGGATGGGTTGTTGGGGTAATGCATATTAAAAATCAACTAACAGGAGTCCTGGAAAGTAACGGGGTGACAGAAATTCCAACAAGAGAAGGAGACGAAGCAAACGAACTGATTCATGAAGTAATAAAATCACAAGAGCAGAAAGAGAAAAACGATGGGAAAATTAAAAAGATTTTAAAGAAGGGCTATCAGATGGGAGAGAGAGTGATTCGCCCGGCAACAGTTGAAATTGGGTAATATGGTATTTGTAATTTATACAGAAGATAGGGTATCTCAAATAGATAATAATTAATTTCTGAATGTTATTGAGCATTTGCACAATAACAGGAAGACACAAATCAATGAGAGGAAGACATTTAATCACGTGGGATCCATTCCATGACTTGGTTCGTGGACTCGATCAGGAAACTTTTGGCGGAGACTTCATGCCAGCAGTTGACGTCTATCAAAAAAAAGACGACGTGATTGTGGAAATGGAAATTCCAGGAATTTCCACTGATAAGGTGGATGTTTCAGTGGAGAATAATGTGCTTACGGTCAGTGGAAGCCGTGAGAGCAAAAAAGAAGTCGAAAGAGCAGACTATTATCGAAGAGAGATGAGTTATGGAGCTTTCAGCCGAAGCGTAACGTTGCCAACCAAAGTTAAGGGTGACAAAGCAGAAGCTAAATTTGAAAACGGTGTTTTGAAGGTTACCTTGCCAAAGGCAGAGGATGTAAAACCAAGAAAAATTGAAGTCAAGGTCAAATAACCGTTTGAATCCACACCTTGGCGATGCTCAGCGTCGCTAAGGATATGGATTTAAAAAAGAATTATTTTGGATATATTTTGAAAATAATATCTTGAAGTCCAGTTTAATAAGTTAATCTTAAATTAATATTATGGGAAAAATCCTAGGAATCGATTTAGGGACGACAAACTCTGCAATGGCTATCGTGGAGGGAGGAACTCCTACAATCATTGAAAACAAGGAAGGAAATCGAACAACACCTTCAATTGTTGCAATCAATAAGAATGGCGAAAGACTTGCTGGTCTTTTGGCAAAAAGACAGGCCGTGACAAATCCTGAAAACACTATTTATTCAGCAAAGCGTTTGATCGGAAGAAGTTTTTCTGACCCAGAGGTAAAGGAAACTGCGACAAAGCTGCCTTATAAAATAAGCGAAGGGAAAAATGGAGCTGTTCAGATTACAATGAGTGGAAAAGAATATCGACCAGCTGAAATTTCGGCAATGATTTTACAAAAACTAAAAGCTGATGCCGAAGAAAAGCTAGGAGAGAAGATTGAAGAGGCTGTAATTACAGTTCCTGCATATTTTGATGATGCCCAAAGAAAAGCAACAAAAGATGCTGGTGAAATTGCTGGATTAAAAGTAAGAAGAATCATTAATGAGCCAACAGCAGCAGCGCTTGCATATGGTTTTAATAAAAAGAAAGACGAGAAAATAGCAGTTTACGATCTTGGAGGAGGAACTTTTGACATTTCAATTTTGGAAGTTGCAGAGGATACTGTTGAGGTAAAATCCACCAATGGAGACACTTATCTTGGTGGAGATGATTTTGATGAAAAATTAATTTCCTGGATTTTGGAGGAATTCAAAAAACAAGAGGGAGTTGATTTATCAAAAGATTCTCTTGCACTACAAAGAATTAAAGAGTCTGCCGAAAAAGCAAAAATCGAACTTTCAACAGCACAAGAAACCGAAATTAACCAACCGTTTATTACCTCAGGTGTTGATGGTCCAAAACATCTTGTGATGAAAATTTCTCGAGCAAAACTTGAGGAGTTGGTGGGAGATTTAGTCGATAGAACTTTGGATCCAGTAAAGAAGGCCTTGGAAGATGCAGGACTTAAAACTTCTGACATCAATGAAGTTGTGATGGTTGGGGGAATGACAAGGATGCCTTTGGTTTTGAAAAAAGTGGAAGCTTTTTTTGGAAAGAAGCCATCAACAAGTGTAAATCCTGATGAAGTTGTGGCGATGGGTGCTGCAATTCAAGGTGGAGTTTTGCAAGGCGACGTAAAGGACGTGCTTTTATTGGACGTTACCCCCTTGACTCTTGGAATTGAAACTATGGGAGGAATTTTGACCCCACTGATTGAGAGAAATACAACAATTCCTACAACAAAATCACAAATATTTTCAACTGCGGCCGACAACCAGCCAGGTGTTGAAATCCATGTTTTGCAGGGTGAAAGAAAAATGGCCTCTGATAACAAGCCACTCGGAAGATTTATGTTGGATGGAATTCCGCCAGCACCAAGAGGAGTTCCTCAGATTGAAGTTTCTTTTGATATTGATGCAAACGGGATTTTAAATGTAAAAGCCGTTGATAAGGCAACTAATAAAGAGCAGTCAATTAGAATTGAGGCTTCAAGCGGAATGAGCGATGAGGAAATCGAGAAGATGAAGAAAGACGCTGAATTACATGCTGAAGAAGATAAAAAGAAAGCAGAAACAGTTGAAGTTAAAAACGTAGCAGACTCTCTCGTGCATTCCACAGAAAAGTTGCTGAAAGATTCCGGTGATAAGGTTGATGCTGAAAAGAAAAAATCAGTAGAGGAGAAGGTGGAGGCACTGAAGAAAGTGAAGGATGGAGATGACATAGAAGCTATTAAAAAAGCTTCTGAAGAGCTTTCAGCTGAAGCACAGAAGATTGGTGAGGAAATGTATAAGGCAGCGCAACAAGCACAAGCTGAAGCGAAGCCAGAAGGAGAGAAGAAAGAAGGAGATAATGTGAAAGAAGCGGAAGCAGAGGAAAAAAAGGAAGAGGAAAAGAAATAGTTCGAGTTTATTTAGACGGGGACAGAAATGTCCCCGTTTGTGATGGATTTGTATTTTGTGTCTAGCATAAAGGTGTATAAATCGCACCGGAGCATTATATTTTAAATTTTCAAACTGTTGAATATAATAGTCGGGTGCTCTGTGTTGAGGTGTTGCTACATAGCATGTTACGTAGTACAAAAAGATGGATTCCAAAATATAGATATCAACTGCACATGTCATTCCCGCGCAAGAGGAAAGCTATTAGACTGGAAGCTTGTTAATATAGAATTACCAAGAAACGGATAATGGTTTTTAAGAATAATAAATAACCACAAAACAAATGAACAACCAACAACAAACAAACCAAAATCAACCACAACAAATCCAAATCAAAGCTAGCGATGAGGATTTGAAGGGTAAATATGCCAACAACGCTCAAATTATGCATACTAAAGAGGAATTTGTTTTAGATTTTTTGAATATTTTTCCTCCAACTGGCACGCTTAATTCAAGAGTGATTCTTTCTCCCTCACATTTCAAAAGAATGATAGGTGCTATGAATGATAATTTAAAGAAATACGAAGATAAATTTGGGAAGATTGAAGAAGTAAAAGGTGCTGAGAAATCTTCCATGGGGTTTGTGGTGTAGAGCTTGGAAAAGAAATCTCAGTTTCTGAAATTTAATATGTATCAAAAAACGTCGATAAGCCATAAAATGTTTGGCTTATCGACTTTAAATTAAAGAAAAAATGTTAACAATAAAAACCGCCATATGTCTGTACACATTACAAGTAACCATTGCTAAGAACCAAGAAATATTCTATAATTTTATATTAAGAAAAGAGTTTTTAGAATAGTACTTAAAAAATCAAATTCAAGGAGAGTAGCAGTGAAATTAACAATAGAGATACCCAGTCAATATGGGAGGCCAGTTTTTGAAATTAGTTTCGATTCAAAAGTTGGTGGGAAATGTTTTCCTAAAAAATCAATGCCAACTGCCAAAGAAATTCTTTCAGAGTTGGGGAAATTTGTGGAGATGTATTTTTTCATTATTTCGGAAGTGAATTGTTCTTTTGTGGGACAATTTCAACGCGTTTGGACCAGGAGAACTATCGTGCTTCCTAGAAAATCTAAGAAGGACAGCTTTTATTTTGTGGAAAAGATAAATCTCTCAACACCTTCGGAGAAAAAAATCCAACAAATTCTTGATTTAGCAAAGAAAGGCTATATTAAAAGGATTATTTTTACTTCTCCTGTATACACTGAAGAAATTGTTTATTGTCACAACCCTCTTTGGTTCCACTCCCTAATGAAGGACAGAAAAAGTCTTTTAGATGGTGATATTCGAATCGCAGATAAAGTATTTATCACGTATAATCCCCAAAAAAAAACTATCTTCAAAAATAATAATTTTTGGACGGTTATCATATCGGAAGAAAAATGGAATATAAATTCCTTGAAAGAGGCTAGATTCTGTTCCCGGGAAATCGCTTTGGAGCTGGTACTCAATTTTTTGAGGGTGATTTTGGAATCAGACGAAAGTTTGAATTCGCAAATAGCTAAAATCATCAAGGGTATAGAAAAAATTCAAATCCCCCGAGGCTAATTTAGAGAAAAACGAAGAGGTTATTCTGGAAAAAGAATAACCTCTTTAAATTTGAGAAAGCATTTTAAAACAGGATAACCAATGTTTTGGCCATCCTGTTTTGTTGTAAATTTCTAAAGAGAGACCTTTTCCTCTCTTGTGTTCAGCAGCTCCCTTGTTATGACTTCCTCATGAGTGGTTCTTTCTAAAAGGCAATTTAAAATGCAACCAAGGTCTCCTTCTATCATTCCGACTAGAGGATAAATTTCTTCTAGCATCGAACGATAGTTTGGTGTGATCCCGCTTGGCGACGGATTTTCAAGCGGATAGAGAAGTTCCTTTATTACCCTAATTCTTGTCATTGCCAGACCCAGAGATATTCCAAGGCTTTGTGGTGAATCGATTCGCTCTCTTCTGTCTTTTTTTTCCATAATCATCTCCGATTTTTTAAAAAAACTAGCTTGAGAGTTCCCAAGAAGGTACTATAATTTTCAATTGTGCATTAATTATTTTATTTTGTAAATGTTTTTTGAAAAACAATTCTTTGTTCGAAGATGTAGGGAGGGATAATTTTCAGACTAAGCCAAATGTGTTATACTAAGGAGGCTTATAGGAATTTTTAATATAAAACACAAAAAAATGCAACTCGAGGAACTAAGGGCTAGAGAGTTAACAATCAGAAAGGCTTGCGTGGATCAGTTAAAGGGTAAAAAGGGTGAGATTACAAAAATCGATTTTAATCTTACAGGCACCAAAATCAATATTGGTGAGCAAGAGCTATCTACATGGGTCACATTCTTTGTTACAGCGTCATTGATGGCCTTATCGCTTTGTTTTATTGCTTTTGGTGACACCAAGGCATCTGTTTGTGCAATGGAGATTTCACCGACAGTTGAAACTCTTTGTGTGGGGTGGCAACTATTATTTATGTTGACCTTTTCAATTATTATTTTGCCCATAACATTATTAATAGGAACAATAGAATTTTTTCAACATATAAAAGAAGAAACAAGCTCAACAAAAGACTTAAGTGAGCAATTTAAATTTCAAGAGAACTTTAATATTGTTAGCAAAGTTTTGGTTTATTCTTTGTTTATATTGGCAGTTCAAATTTTCATTCACTTTAATGCATTTCATTTTCTCCCAGACATTTTGAAACTTCCTTTTATAGTTTTTGATACAGACTTTATGTTGCCGATAGCATTGGCGCTTTTATATTATACTGTAAGCAAAAAAAGTGTTTTTTACTCAGTTAGCAGTAGGTTTTTATATATGGCAATTTTCTTGAACCTTGTTTCCGTAGTTTTCTCCAGGGGGGTAAGGTTGGTTTGGGAGGTTAGTGTGGGGAAATTCTTTCTTGTCTAGTTTAAATTTGGTATAATTGTATTAATTGAAATATTATTTTGAGGTTTTGAAAAATATAAATAAATAAAAATATCACAATGTCTATAAGAGTAGTATTGGCGGGAGGTGGAACAGGAGGGCATCTTTTTCCCTTAATCACAGTTGCAAAACACATGGAGGAGACGCTAATGACAAGGGGCGGAGCTGAATTTTTGTATATTGGTCCAAAAGGAGTGTTGGAGAAAGAAGTAATGAGCAAGAATAATATTCCCCAAAAGACAATCATGACTGGGAAATTGCATCGCTATATGACAATGAAATATTTTCTGGATATTTTCAGGATTCCAATCGGCGTTATTCAATCACTTTGGATTTTGTTTTGGTATACTCCGGATGTTGTTTTTGCAAAAGGGGGGTTTGCCTCGGTTCCAGTTGTAATCGCCGCAAGACTGTATGCAATTCCAGTTCTTATTCATGAGTCAGACGCGGTTCCTGGCCTAGCAAATAAATTCCTAGGCTCAATTGCTAACAGAGTTATGATAAATTTTGAACGAGCAAGAATGTATTTCCCTGCTTCAAAGACAGTGTTGACGGGAATACCAGTTAAGTCAGATGCAATCGAGGGTGACATTTCAAAAGGGCGAGAATTTTTAAAATTACATAAGGAGGTAAAACCAGTAATCTTTTTTATTGGTGGTTCTTTGGGTGCCCAAGTTATTAATGAGCGGGTAATGTTGATTCTGCCGGAATTGCTTAAGAGATATCAAGTGGTTCATCAAACGGGGAGGACGCATTATGATTTTATTGCCTCACAAGCTCAAAGGCAGGGATATAAAATCGGGCACAGTGATTATTATCCAATCGCATTTATTGGGGAAGAACTTAAACACATTTTTGCGCTTGCTGATCTGGTAATATCTCGAGCGGGAGGAACCGCAATATCTGAAATTGCAGCGAATGGAAAAGCAAGTATCTTAGTGCCTATTACTAAAAGCGCCAACAACCATCAGAGAATCAATGCGTATGAGGTTTCAAAGGCTGGTGGAGCGGTGGCGATTGAAGAATCTAATTTTCAAGAGCATATTCTTCTGCACAACATTGATCAGATTCTAAATGATGAAGAGATAAAGAAGAAAATGCAGGAAAATATTAAAACGTTCTACTTTCCAAATGCTACCGAAGATATTGCAAAAGAGCTTATAGTGTTGGGTCAAAAATCAACAGCTGAAGTCGGGGATGATATGACAATTATAGCCAAGCCTGTTGAAAATATTCCAACAGAAACAGCGAAAACTGACACTGAAGTGGCCTATACACAACAAAAAGCGCGATTTGAAACAGAATTAAACCCAGAGCCAGCACAGCCTGAGGCTGAAACAGCAAAGAAAGAAGAGTCTATTGCAAAAAAAGTAGAGACTGAGGAGACAAAAGAACGTTTGGTGGGAATGGAAAGGGTAAAAGAATATCCAGTAGAATCAATGGAGCCAGTAGAAACAGTGGAAACAGCAGAGACAGAGAAAAAGATATAATCCAATTTCGTGATATTGGGTCTTTATTGACAAGTTTTGTTTATCTTTTAAGATAGAGAAGGTTGCAGTTCTTATACAAAGCTTTTTGTGGCGAATGTTTTTCGTATTTCATCCGATTCTATCCCCTTAATTTAATCTGGAGGTATGTGGCATGCAAGGAAAGAAAACATGTTGTTCTGATGGCAAAAAAAGACGCCAAAAGTCAACTTTGCCAAAAATAAAAATCGACAAATCTTCCGAAGAGCGTCAGCTTACACCTGAAGAAAAATGGGTGCAAACAGTATATTTTGATTTTATCGAGAAAAAGGGCATTGTTTGTTAACGGCTATGCGGTATTTATATTAAAGGAGCGCTAGAGTTTAGCATTTTGAGATTATCTATCAAGATGAGGTGCAGACAATGGCAAAGAAAAGAATGGGCAAGAAGTCCAAACAAACGAAAGGGGGTAAACTTCCCATAACTACGAATGTAGCATATCCTGGAAGACCGAGGAAATGCGACAATGTACCGAAAGAGAATGCTTGCAGAAAAACAAAAGGAAAAGGTGGCATGTACTGCATAAACTGCACTGCTACATAAGGCATAAAATAAGTCCGAGGATCTCCTGATAACTATTTGGGAGATCCTCGTTTTTTATTTTAATCATTGACATTTATAGTCTTTCATTATATAAAAAACAGGAAGAGGGAGTTCTTTATCCTGCAGTCAAACCTCTAGTCTTTGGGAGGATTTAAAGATGGCCGATGCTAAGAAGAAGAAATTAAAGCTGGTGGTTGTTAGCTGTCCCCAATGTGGAAATAAGTTGTTCTGCAAGTTGGGTGGGGTAGAAGCAGTAGTCTTTTGTTCAGAGACTTGTGGTGGAAGATGCAATGATCGTGAAAATTTTGACATAGAAAAGAATGTCATTGGCGGTCGTTGTACACAATGTCAGGCAGAAGAATTTTTTTGTTAATATTCAACCTTAACAGGAGGGTGAAAAAATGGCGATACCAGGTGGAAAGCTTTTGCTGACGGTTTACTATTGTGAAGAGTGTGGTCAGCCGGTATGTTGTCAGGAAGAGACGACGAGGAAGGAAGGAATTTGTCATTTGTCTTTTTGCAACAAAAAATGTCAAGACAGAAGACTCCACGAAGTTCTTTCCTGCAAGAACGGCATAACTTGTGTTTCCTGTCAGCTTAAAAAAAACGCAGAACCGCAACCGGAGGTTGAGTTCGCTCATTGAAAACTATGGGCACCAAGAACTTCCAAGAGTCCGCTAAGCATAAACATTGCTTGGCGGACCTCTTTTTTTATAAATCAGAGTGTATTGGAAATAGATACCTCTATAGATGCATCTGTAGAGGTATCTAAAAAAGAATTTGGAGAGGGAAGACGAAATATGGAAGAAAGGTCTCCAACCCCCAATTGGGGGTTGGAGACCTAATGCATACATAAATGCAACCAAAAAAAGACTTTATAAAATAAAACTTTCTGTTGTAAACTATTGACATCTACTCAATCTGATATATAATATCTTTGTGAAAGGAGAAAAATAGCGTTCAATCAACCTATGTATATGAAGAAATCAGAGCAGAAAAAAGGAAGCAATTCAATTCTGACTGACATGGGTTTAGTTTTGTTTTTCAAGCTCAATATTTGGATTATAGCCCCGGTTCTAGGATCAATATTGTTAGGCAAGTGGCTTGATGGAAAAATGGAAACAGGATCAAAGTTTACAATGATCCTAATTGGAGTCGCTTTTGTTTTCTCGATGATAGGACTTATCGTCGAAAGTAAAAAGGCTGCTAAAGAAATAGACAAGATTGGAAAAGAGAACGATAAGAAAGATCGAAAAGAGAAATAGTGTGAGTTAGAGAACAAAGCGAGTGAGAAAAAGGGGAGTGTGATACCTAATTTGGTTTGCTAGTCAAAATTTACGATGAACAACGTAAGTAACTCGGAAAACACAACACAAGAAATTCAACACGAAAATACTTTATATGCCGAACCAGTTTTTGAAGTAGCTGGTTTTTCCGTGACAAATGCTTTTCTAAATAGCACTGCGACATTGATAATTCTTGTCGTTTTTTTTATTTTCATCGGTAAGAAAATGAAACAAATCCCAAAAGGGGTACAAAATGTTTTTGAAATTGTATTAGAAGAGTCTTTGAAATTAGCTGATTCAATTACGGGTGATCGTAAAAAATCTAGTAAATTTTTGCCCTTGGTTTTAGCCCTCTTCCTTTTCATTCTAATTAATAATTGGTTGGGGTTACTCCCAGGTGTGGGCACAATTGGTTTTATTGAAGGTCATGAGGGAAATAAAATGTTTGTTCCCTTTTTTCGTGGTGGAACTGCTGATTTGAATTTGACATTGGCGCTAGCACTTATTTCGGTTGTAGTTTCTCATATTTTAGGTGTTATTTCTGTAGGCGCTTGGACATACCTAAATAGATTCTTGAACTTTAAGGTATTGATGGAAATTCCAAAAAAATTCAAAAAGGACCCAACAGTTTTATTTGTCAATCCTATTCAGGCCATGGTTGGACTTCTGGAGATTGTTGCGGAATTTGCAAAAATTGCATCACTTTCATTCCGATTGTTTGGTAATATTTTTGCAGGAGAGGTTTTATTGGCTTCGATGATGGCAATTGCTGCATTCTTCTTGCCTTTGCCATTTGTTTTTATGGAAATTTTTGTTGGTTTCATTCAAGCATTGGTGTTTGCAATCTTGGTTCTGGTTTTCATGTCAATGTCCACGACAAGTCACGAACACTAGACATGAAACTTTTAGAGGCTTGAGATAAGAAGACATTTTTTATCTGAAGTCTTTAAAAAGGACGAATTTAATTTAATAATTTTTTTAATCAAAGTCTATTTAAGAGATTTATTGTTATTTTTAACAAGAAGTCTTCTAAGTAGTTAAGATTCAAACTTATGGTAGAAAACGTAGAAGTTGCAAAAGCCGTTGTTGACCTAACTATGCTTGGAAAAGCATTGGCAATTGGACTTGGAGCTATTGGACCTGGAATCGGTGTAGGTATTATTGGAGGAAAGGCTGTTGAAGCTATCGGAAGAAATCCAGAGGCGTCTGGAAAAATTCTTACTCCTATGCTTCTTGCTATCGCATTTGCTGAAGCTATTGCTATTTATGCACTTGTTATTGCTTTTAGTATCAAATAAAAAGTGTTTATTTTGGACCTCTTTTGAGGTCTTATAATGAATATTTTTGTATTTGGATTATTAAACTAAAGAATCACAATTTATGAACGAAATTATTGAAACATTCCACGTTGATTACAAAATGCTGATAGCTCAAATGGTTAATTTTGCTATTATATTGGGAGTTCTATATAAATTTGCTTATGGTCCCATGGTAAAACATATGGATCAGCGTAGTAAGCTCATTGAAAAAGGCCTAGATGATGCTAAAAAGGCCGGAGAAAAGTTGGCAGCAGCCGCGAAAGAGAGAGAAGACACAATTTTACAGGCAAAAAAAGAGGCAAGACAGGTCATTGAAGATGCACAGGCACAGGCTGAAAAAAGTAAAGAAGAAATTGTTGATCGAGCAAGAATAGAGTCAGAGAAGGTTGTGGAGCAAGCAAGGGAGCAAATTAAAAACGAGAAAGAGAAAATGCTTATTGAAATCAAAAAAGAAATTGGGATTCTTGTGGTTGCAGCAACAACTAAAATTGTTGAAGAGGAGGTCAATGAGGAAAAAAGCGCAAAGCTGATTGCAAAAACAATTCAAGAAGCAGGGAATTAATTCAAAAGCAAGAAATCAATGAAAATTCAACCAATACAATATGCTCAATTGGCCCAATTTATTCTTGAGGAGAAGAAAGATGAGTCACAGCAGAAAAAAGAAGTTGCAAATTTAGCAAAGTTGATTGTGCAAAACAATGATCAAGCTAAGTTTGATGTCATAGTTGAGCAACTAGAGCTACTTGTAAAAAAATCCAAGGGAGTTATTAATGTAAAAATAACCAGTGCCAAGGAAATTTCCAATAAAGAGCAAGAAGCAATCGTTGAAATGGTGATGAAAAAAATGGAAGTGAAGAAGGACTTAATAGAGTTGGAAAAAAAGGTGGACTCTTCATTAATTGGAGGCATTAATATTCAAATAGATAATCAGATTATTGTAGGAAGTTTGAAGGCTAAATTGGACAAATTAGCAAGTGCATTATCATAAAATAACTTATAAATATTTTAAAAAGAGATGAATAAAGATCATATAATTGATGAGCTCAAAAAGCAGATTGCGGATATTGACACATCTTCTGAATTGAAAAAAGTTGGAAAGGTTTTGGAGGTAGGAGACGGTGTTGCAAAAGTTGCTGGACTTGACGACTTAATGATGTCTGAGATGGTGAAGTTTGAAACTGAAGAGGGGGATGACCTTTTTGGTGTCGCTTTGAATCTTGAGGACGGAAGTATTGGAGTTATTGTTATTGGTGAAGTTTCAAGGGTGAAAGAAGGAACAAAAGTTTTAGCCACAGGAAAGATTCTGTCGATTCCAGTATCAGATGAATTGATTGGGAGGGTAGTGGATCCGATTGGAAAGATAATTGATGATGGTGATCAAATTAAATCTGACAAGTATTATCCGATTGAAAAAATTGCTCCTGGTGTTATGACAAGAGCAGGGGTGAATCAACCTTTGCAAACCGGACTCAAGTCTGTCGATGCAATGATTCCTATTGGAAGAGGACAACGAGAACTAATCATCGGAGACCGACAAACTGGGAAGACCGCTATTGCAATCGACACAATTATTAATCAAAAAGGGGAGGATGTGATTTGTATCTACGTTGCGATCGGACAAAAAAAATCTAAAATTGCTCAAATCGTAGGAAAATTGGAAGAAAATGGAGCAATGGATCACACAATCGTGGTTATCGCTGGATCTTCTGATCCTGCAGCTTTTTCATTTATTGCTCCGTATGCTGGATGTGCGATTGGTGAATATTTTATGGATCAAGGAAAGGACGTTCTGATTGTTTTTGATGATCTTTCAAAGCATGCTTGGGCATATCGACAAATTTCGTTGCTTTTGAAACGTCCACCGGGTCGAGAGGCTTACCCTGGAGATGTTTTCTATTTGCATTCAAGGCTTTTGGAGAGAAGTGCAAAATTGAATGAAAAAAACGGGGGTGGATCAATGACGGCACTTCCTATTATTGAAACTCAAGCAGGAGATATTTCAGCCTTTATCCCAACAAACGTGATTTCAATCACAGATGGTCAAATTTTCTTGGAATCAGATTTATTCTATCAAGGAATTAGGCCAGCGATTAACGTTGGACTTTCAGTTTCACGTGTAGGTTCTGCTGCTCAGACTAAGGCAATGAAGAAGGTTGCAGGAAAAATCAAGCTTGAGTTGGCACAATTTCGAGAACTGGAAGCTTTTACAAAATTCGGTTCAGAACTTGATGAAAGAACAAAACAAAAAATTGATCGAGGGTATCGAACAATTGAGATTCTCAAACAAACACAATACGCTTCTTTATCAATGGCAGAGCAAGTGGTTACTATGTGGGCTTTAATTAAAGGACATATAGATGAGGTAGAGGTAGAAAGAGTGAAAGAATGGGAAAACAAGTTTAACGATTATATGAAAAAGATTGGAAAAGATGTTCTTAATGTAATTAAGGAAGAAAAGGATATCTCAGAGGAAACAGAGGAAAAATTGACCAATTTGGTTAAAGATTTCAATGCAGAATGGAAGGATACACAGTTGCTCTCGAGCGACACGTCAGGGACACAGTCAGATTCAAATGACATCGCAGAGAAAAAGGAGCAGAAGGAAGGGTCCGAAAAGAAATAGGACGTATACAAGAGCACAGTCAAGTACAGAAGATGTGCTATGTAAATAACAGCATAATTTAATTTCCACCAATAATATGGCAGGCAATTCAAAAGAAATACAACGAAGAATAAAGTCAATTGGAAATACTCGAAAAATAACTCGGGCCATGGAAATGGTTTCTGCAGCAAAGATGAAGAAGGAGATTGAGAAGGTTTTAAAGGTTAGAGAGTATGCTCGTACTTCTTGGGGTGTCTTAACAAACCTTTCAAAGGCATTCGGGCGGTTGCAACACGGACTCTTGGAAGTAAGAGAGGTAAAAAGAGTCTTGATTGTATTAATTACTTCCAACAGAGGTCTTTGCGGAGCGTATAATGCTCAGATAATAAAGAAAATTTCTGACCAAGTCAAAAATCCAAAGCTTTTGAAAATCAACCGAATTAAGGATGAAAAAATTCCTTCTACCGTAAAAGATGAGGATTTGGAGTTTGACTATATCACAGTAGGAAAGAAAGGATTTACTTACTTAGCAAATCGAGATAAAAATATTATTGCAAATTTTGATGACCTGAATTATGCTCCTACAGTTTTGAGCGTAAGGGCATTGGCTAGGATTGTGATTGATGACTATACTGCCGGGAAATATGACAAAGTCGTAGTTGCTTATACTGATTTTAAAAACACTGCCGTTCAAGAGCCTAAATTGAGACAAATATTACCAATTTCAAAAATTGACCTTGAAAAGCAAATTGAAGAAATGAACCAGGAGGATGACGTGAAAGATTTAAAAGATATAGAGAAGATTATTGAATATAAGATTGAGCCAAAGCCAATTGAGGTTTTGCAACAACTTTTACCAAGGTTGGTAGAAGTTCAATTGTATCATGCTGTGCTAGAGTCAAATGCTTCAAAAGAGTCGGCAAGAATGTTGGCGATGAAGAATGCTTCTGACGCTGCCTCTGATATGATGGCTGAATTACAATATTCATATAATCAGATTCGTCAAACAGGAATTACGCAAGAGATTGCGGAAATTACTTCTGGGCGAGCTGCATTGGAATAGGAGTGTCATAATTAACCCTAGCTATAAATAATTTAGATATTATGAAGAATACAGGTAAAATTACTCAGGTCATTGGACCAGTTGTTGATGTAAAATTTGAAGGTGAAATGCCGGCGATTAACAACGCGCTGGAAACAACAATTGAAGTTGATGGTAAGGAAAAAACAGTTGTTTTGGAAGTTGCGCAGCACCTTGGAAAAGGACAGCTTCGTTGCGTTGCAATGGATACTACCGACGGCTTGCAAAGAGCAACTAAAGTTACAGACACTGGGGCTCCAATCTCTGTTCCAGTCGGGGAGGGTTCACTTGGAAGAATGTTTGACGTTTTAGGAAATACGATTGATGGAAAAGGTGAAGTCAAAGCTACTAAAAGATATCCAATTCATAGAGAGGCTCCGTCTTTCAAGGATCAATCCACAGAGGCTCGAGTTTTTGAAACAGGAATTAAGGTAATTGACCTTATTTGTCCTTTTCTTGCTGGCGGGAAGGTCGGTCTTTTTGGTGGTGCTGGTGTAGGAAAAACGGTTTTGATTCAGGAGCTTATTCGAAATATCGCTCAAGAACACGGTGGATATTCAGTATTTGCTGGTGTAGGGGAGCGAACTCGAGAAGGAAATGATCTGTATAATGAAATGATTGAGTCTGGAGTTTTAGATAAAACAGCGTTGGTGTTTGGACAAATGAATGAGCCACCGGGAGCACGACAAAGAGTTGCTCTTTCAGCTCTTTCGATGGCTGAATATTTTCGAGATGAAGAAGGGAAAGACGTATTGTTCTTTGTGGATAATATTTTCCGATTTACTCAAGCTGGATCAGAGGTTTCTGCTCTTTTGGGAAGAATTCCCTCGGCTGTGGGATATCAACCAACACTTGCTGAGGATATGGGTAAACTTCAAGAGCGAATTACTTCAACAAAAAAAGGCTCCGTAACTTCCGTGCAGGCAGTGTATGTACCAGCAGATGACTTAACTGATCCTGCGCCTGCTACAACATTTGCCCATTTGGATTCAACAGTTGTGCTTTCACGTGCACTTTCTGAAATCGGAATCTATCCTTCAGTTGACCCGCTTGATTCAAGTTCAACAATTATGGACCCAAATATTTTAGGAGAAGAACATTATAGAGTTGCTCGCGATGTGCAGAAAGTTTTGCAGAAATACAAAGATCTTCAAGATATTATTGCAATTTTGGGAATGGAAGAATTGTCAGATGAGGATAGAATTATTGTTTCAAGAGCAAGAAAAATTCAACAATTCCTTTCACAACCATTCTTTGTGGCAGAACAATTCACAGGAGCTCCTGGAAAATACGTTTCACTTAAAGACACAATTCAAGGTTTCAGGGAGATTATTGAGGGAAAATATGACAAGATTAACGAGATGGACTTCTATATGAAGGGTTCGATTGCAGAAGTTCTTGAAGCTGATGCAAAAAAATAAAAGCTGGAATTATTAAAAGCGTAAATAATGAAAATTCTTAAATTCAAAGTTATTACACCCGGACGTGTTGTTTTGGAAAAGGACGTAGCACAGGTTACGATTCCGACAGCAGCTGGCGAGGTCACAATTTTGCCAGATCACATTCCTTTGCTTAGCGTTGTTAAATCTGGAGTGATTCTAACGAGGGGGAAGGATAAGGAGGTGACCTATTTGGCAATTTCAGGAGGTTTTTTGGAATTTCATGATAATCAACTCACAATCTTGGCTGACACCGCAGAGAGAGCAGACGAAATTGATTTGGAACGTGCAGAAAAAGCGAGAAGAGATGCTGAAGAGATGATGAAGGATGAAAGAATGCGTTCAGATGAATCACAATATGCAAGCGTAGTTTCAAATATTGAGAAGCAGTTGTTGAGAATTAGGGTTGCAAAAAAATATCGACCTAAAGGAATGGGCAATATGGACATCTCAAAGAAGTAGAAATCATCAGAATTATTGACAAAATTTAAAAAACAGTTTATAGTCTTTCAGCGTACCTTGGCAGACATAAACTGTTTTTTATTGTAGATTTTTCAACAGCAACGAAGGTTGCAAAGGGGGATTATGATGGGGAAGATAGTGATTGTTTCTGGTTTATTGGAAGGGCCGTTTGAGAGCGGCAAATCAAAAATTCAGAAAAGAAGTTTTTTTGAATCAATTCTTTTGTTTTTTGCTAAGTTTTTTGGCAAGAAAGGGAGCTTTATTATGCGCCTCTCTTTTTTTCTTTCGAGAAATGGAATAGGAAGGGCAATCTTGTGTGGCAACATGCAAAAAAACAAGTACAAAGAACGAGGATTGGTTTTAGACGAAGATGTTTCAGGACTAGAAGAAACGATCAATGCTTTGAGGCATCGTTCTGGGATGAGAGTCGAGATGATTGCTGGCAACTATGAGTTAGGATATAGTGGCTTGCCTTTCAACTTTGATTCCGAGGCTGGAATCTCGGAAGACCCCGTTCAGAATTTTCTGAAAGCAGCAGGGAGAGAAAAGCTTTTTCATTCATTTTTGTTTGGGGGGAAGAGATTCGTCCTCATCCCATATCTATTTATGGAAAAGGATAGAAAATGCTGGTTGAAAAATCTTGAGAACGAATTTGCTGCTCAATTTGTTGAAGAAATTAATCGTTCTGAGGAGCCTATAATAGTTATCGCTCACGATTTTGATTCTTTGAGGGACTATCGTTTGAATATCACAATTAGAAGTCTTCTGAAGAAGGGGAAGATTGAGAAGATTTTTGCTGGGCATAATACAAAGTGGCAATTTGCCCTTGATCAGAAGCTAATTTGGATGTTCAATAGTCTTTGGTCCATGCCACTATTTATAGTGACCGTTCCTTTTGCCATGCTGGGAGGATCTCTCTTCTACAGTGATTGCATGATATTCGAAAAAATTAGGGCATATTACCATGCAAGACAGCCAATCTTGGGATTGGCTGAAGCACTAAAGCCAATCATAATTCCAGCACCAAATAGTATATTCGGTGGCGGAATTCTCGTCTATGATACGGAGACGGGAAAAGTGACAGTTGAAAAAATCTAAGGCCTCCAAAGGAAGGTCGAAGCAAGAGGGTAGCCATTATTTTTGGTTACCCTCTTTCACTTCTCCAGAGGGCTTGGATTGTAAGCTAATAATGTCCAATTATTTATTACTTATTAACGGATTAACGGATTAACGAGTTGTGAAAATGGGGAATTAATTTTTAATTTTTAATTTTTAAACAATTTATAATGAATCAATCTTCAAACAAGAAAGCAACTAGGTCCGAAGCTGTCATCCCTGCCCCAGCATTCGCGGGGATGACAAGTTTTTTGAATTGAACATTGAAAATTTTTTATGCTCTTAACAAGAATAACTTTCCATTGTATAATGTTTTGGTAAGTGTTTATATAAAACGCAAACAAAAAAAGAGACGTGATTGATTCCCTATTTGAGGGATGCATCACAGAACCATAAAAACCGCTCATTGGAAGCGGTTTTTATGGAAGAAGGGGGAAGAAATTTTTAATTTCGAATTTTTAATTTCGAATCAATTTTGAATGTTTGAATGTTTAAAACTCTACCACCCCCTGCCCCCTCCTTATCAAGGCGGGGAGAGCTGCAAGGAAGCAAAGGTTCTTATCCCCTCCTTTCCAAGGAGGGGATACAGGGGTGGTTTGGTTTGTGTTTTTGTAGTTTCTCTAGAATTGAAAATTGCTAAATTAAAAATTTGCGCTGGTCCGAGTTTGTAACTCGGACCTTTTTTAAGACACAACAGGAATACTGCAACGTTGGTTTGAAACATAGGACCGGGTTACCCGCCTGAAACAGTACGGGCAGGCAAACCCGCTCCAGCGCAGTTTAAGGAGAGATTAGGGTTTGGAGGTTGGATGAAGAAAACACAGACGCGTAACCCACTCTAACTCTCCCCTAAGCTAATGGAGGGAATCGAAAATTAAATCATTAGAATTTCAATCGAAATTCAAAATTCAAAATTCGAAATTTACCAACTCGTTAACTCGCTAACTCGTTAACTAAATAATATTCCAACCAAACATTGAAAATTAGTTCTACTCTGAGTTGTCTTGTGTTGGGATTTCTCAACAATTAGTATTTATATGCTCTTGAAAGTTTTTTTATTTTATGCAATTATAGTTACATGAGGTTTAAAAGCACCTTTTTGTTTAAATTTGCTGAAGTGTCAAGTGATTAAAACAAGAGACATAAAAGATTTTTTGGGATAAAAAGAATAAAGCAAAAAGGAAGTTTTGACGAATGGCATTTGAGATAAAAAATAATAAATTATAACTAAATTTGTAAATTTTATTCAAAAATTACAAATAAAAAAATGTATGGTGGTAAATGGTAAAAAGATGGTTGTTAAGGATATTATGCGAAAAGTTCAGACAATCAGTGACAAGTCGAATTTCAAAGAAGTTTTAGCAGAAATGATTTGCAAAAAAACAAATTCTTTGATTGTGGTGAATGACGAGGGAAAGTTTGTAGGTATGGTAAACGCACGGACATTGATTCACAATTCTTTGCCTAAATATCTAGCAGAAGACATAACAGCAGCACATTTTGCTAATGAAGAAATTTTCAGAGAAGAAGTTGCAAAGGTAGCAGATGAATCAATCAGTAAAATTATAGATGAAGATGTTGCGACGATTAAAGAAAATGAAAGTTTGGTCAAAGCAGCTATTATTGTGGCTTCGGGAAAGCAAGTTAGAATCCCTGTTTTAGATGATGAGTCAAAGCCAATCGGACTTTTGACAAGAACAGAACTTAAACAAGTTATTGGTGTATTTTTGGGAATAGACGGTTGTTTTAGCGAGTAGTCGTTTCTTAAAAGCAGTTTTCCGTGGAAAACGGTCAGTCTGCTTTTTTGTTTTTAATTTTTTAAATAAATATTATGGATTATCCATTTTATATCAGTTTGGCTATCTTTGTGATAACCTTTGGACTGATAATCTCAGAAAAGGTCCATCGCACCGTGATTGGAATTGCTGGAGCGATGGTAATGCTTGTTGCTGGAATGCTAGGTGATTTTTACACTCCTGAGCAAGCCTTAGGCGCGATAGACTTCAATACGATCGGCTTGTTGATGGGGATGATGGTAATTATTGCCGTTTTGGAGGAAACAGGGGCTTTTCAGTATTTAGGGATTTACACCGCTAAGAAAACCAAAGGAAATCCTTGGATGTTGGTGATAGCCCTGGGGACCCTAACGACCCTGCTCTCTTTGATTTTAGACAACGTTACAACAATTATTTTAATTGTGCCTGTTACAATTATCATCACTAAGATTTTGAAAATCAATCCAATGCCAATTTTGATGGCAGAGGCTTTGCTTTCTGATACAGGAGGTGTGGCAACATTGGTCGGAGATCCGCCAAATATCATGATAGGATCGGCTGCTAATTTTGGTTTCAACACATTTTTGACTCATTCTTTGCCAGTGGTTTTTTTCGCTTGGTTTGCAACTCTAATTGTGTTGAAGGTTGTTTTCAATAAAGAGCTAAAACAAAAACCTCAAAACATTGATGAGCTGATGAAGATGGATGAGAGAGAGGCAATCACTGACATGAAAACATTGAAAGTTATAGTTTCAATTCTTTGTTTCGTGGTGGCATTATTTTTCTTACACAGCGCCCTCCATATCGCCCCTTCCACGGTGGCTTTGATTGGAGCTGCTCTGACACTTTTGTTTGTTTCTCCCAAAAAAGATCCTCAGAAAATTTTTGAGAAACTAGAGCTATCAGTTTTGGGATTCTTCGCAGCACTTTTTGTGATTGTGGGAGGTTTGGAACATGCTGGAGTTTTGGAGTATTTAGCTAATTTTCTAGTGAGCGGTGGAGCTGAAAATATTGTTATGACCGCAATTATTGTATTGTGGGCGAGTGCAGTCATGTCTGCTTTGGTTGACAACATTCCTTTTACAATCGCAATGATTCCAATGATTGCTCATCTTCAAGCGCAAGGATTGGAAGTTAATCTTTTGTGGTGGGCACTTGTTTTTGGTGTTGGATTTGGAGGGAACGGTTCACCAATTGGGTCAACCGCAAATGTGATTGTTGTTTCGAAATCAGAACAAACAGATAATCCAATTACTTTCAAAAGTTGGTTTAAGTCAGGAACTTCTGCAATGATTGTGACTTGCATGGTAGGAACTATAGCAATTCTTCTGTTTCATGGGTATTTGGGAGCACCGACATCCGAGCAAAAAAATGCCCCGAAGCATTCAATTGATCATACTATGGAAAAAATACCAGCACACAAATAGTCTGGAATAAATTTCTTTGTAGATAAGTTGGAAACCTCAGTATAAAAGTGCTGAGGTTTTTTTGTGAATAAAAAAACCTACTGGCGCTCGATGAGGGCCAGCAGGGCGGAACTTTTGGGGTTGGTCTATTTTTTGACCTGAGGATTTTCTTTTGGGCTTGGGAAATCGAATTTTTTTTCGATAATTTCAACTTTCTTCGCAAGCTCAGGATCTTTTTCCAACAACTCATCAATTAAAGCCTTTTCTTTTGGTGTCATTTTGTTCTCCTCCGAGTTTTTTCGGGTTCTAGGTTTCTGGTGAAATCAAGCTTGATATAAGGATATAACATTGGGATGAAAAAGCCAAGAGGCGGCTGAGGAAGATCAGAAATTTCTTCACTTCACAACTCGTTAATGCGTTAACTCGTTAACTAAATAATAATATAGCAATATTAAATCATTAGAAATTCAATCTAAATTCGAAATTCGAAATTAAAAAACACCACTCCAGCGCAAGTAAATACCGCAGTACTTGTTAAATATTTAAGGTATTTCTACAGACTTTCTTGCTAAGTATCATTGACAAGCCACTTCCCATACGATATAGCACAAAATCGAAAAAACCATTTCGATTTTGCCACTCATGAGTGGTCAGCACCTATCCAATTCAACAAGGAGAAACGAGAATGAAAAGAAAAAAAGTCGCTCAGGATAACGTTATGTTTTACATTATTGCCGTCGGAATGAGTTTCGGCATGGATTTTTTCAGGCAAGCTGTATTTGAAAGTTCTCGGGAAATAGCACAATTTCCGACTGAGCATGTCGACCCTAAGTATCCGGGATATATCCGGATAGATTCTTCTGCCATCCGGAAAAAGAATCCAAAGATCTGGCAAGATTTTGTTGATAAAATCCAAAACGGTCTTTTGGTAAATGCTTCTTACAAATTCAGTAGCCGAGTTGAATTTGAAGGAGGTCTGGCTGAAAAGATGGCTTTCGAAATTGAAGGGTTTTTATTCTCGTTTCATATCAAGCAATACGAGCGAGATTCGGATCATGGTTTCGAAATCTTCGACCCTGAATATCTCGCCGATATCCCTGAGGATGAAAATATCGGACGAGTAGTCTACTTGGAAGTTAAACCGACTGAAGAATAGTCTCGAGTAAAATGAAATATCATTTTCAAAAAACAAAAGCCCATCTAAGGATGAGAACCTTGTGGGCTTTTTTGATTTTAAAATAAATTGTATGTCAGATTATAATTTAAGAGGCAAATCCGCTCCGGTGCAAAATACAACCAATGAACCGAGTTAAAAGCCCTCTCCAGTGGAAAACCCAGGCGCGTAACCCACCCTAACCCTCCCTAACCCTCCCTCGTATACTAAATAATTGTGTCATCATTAATCCTTTGAAAAATAAATAAAAAAAATCCCCGACTAACTCATTGTTTTTTCTCGGGAGGAGAGCAATGAGTTAGTCAGGGATTGGGGGGGCTCGTTGAGCGGAACTGTTGTCTCATTGGACAACTTACTTAAGATAGCGCAATTAGGAATATTGTCAAGGGGAATAAAGCTATAAAAAATTAATTTTGAATGTCGAATCAATTTTTTGATGCATGAATGTTCCAAGACCCTAAGCGCCCATTTGGTCACTTAGAGTCTTGTTTTATGAGTCAGTTTCTGACTTGTTATATTGCTTGCGAGCGATGTGACTTGCAATAATAAATTATAAGTTATATTATAAAGAGGTATTAACTTATAAAGAGGGGCAATGGGGGAAAATTGAAATGTATTTCTCATCAAACACTTCTGTGTTACAATATTTAGATGTGTTTGGGATTGTTTTCTATTAGAGTTAAACAAATAAAAAAATGAATACCAAAAAGGACAACGATTCATTTGCAGAGGATGTTTTCTGTTTGGAATCAACTAGTCATTTATATGCTGCACGAATAGTTCAGCAACAAAACCGACTTGAAATCGTAAATCCGAGAGGCTTTATTGCTTGAGGTCGGTTTTTCTTGGTATCGGTCAAGAGGTTGAATCCAAAAAGATAACAAAAAATATAAAGGTCGGAGGCTTTGGACTGCCTCAAAAAAGTCCTAAAACAGCTAAATGCTTAGAGGGAAGGATTTAGTAAAAAAATAGTACATTTAGTAATAAAAACCAAAAAAGCTCGTCCGGGACATGGCAAGGTACTGTTTTGGGCGTAGTATAAAAATAAACATATGATGAAAATTATAAAAAGTTTGGCTGTTGTTGTGGCTGTGGCAGCAATGACAGGTGGTGCTACTTATTCCTATTTTTCCAGTAAAGCCGTTATTACCAACAACACCTTTGCTACGGGAAATATTCAAGTGAGGGTTGATGGGGAACAATCAAAAGCAGGGTTTGTTTTTGATAAGGCCGTTCCCGGTGATTGTAAGGAAGGGGAATATACAGTTCAAAACTATGGAGCCCCTTGGTTTGGAGGCCCAAGCACAGTTTCCGCAAAGACCTTGATTATGAGTATTGACGAAGCTTCTGATAGTCATAGTGATCTGTATGATGCTTTGGAAATTGATTTGCAAAAATGCGCTGGAACGTGTGAGCCAATTGTGACTGGCTCTGCTCTTTCTAGCGTAAAAGACAACAATATTTTGATGTCTTGGTATGCAACAGATGGATTGATTCCAGGGAGTTCTGAGACGATTAAATATAAAGTATGTTTGCCGGAAACTGGAACAGATCAACACGACTTGCAAGGAAGAACTGCAAAATTTGATTTCACATTCGAGGGAAGAAGCAACTAGTCCGAACCCTCTTTGTTACGTAATTAATTACTTATATATTTGCTTATATGATTATGTAACAAGCAGGGCAAAGACTTATTTAGGTCCTAATAAATAAAGGTCGGGAGTTTTGGATTTCTCAACAAAAATCTAGAAAGAAAGAATAAAAAACTAATATAATTAATAATAAAAATTTAAAAAAATAAAATTATGATGAAAATTTTAAAAAGTCTAGCAATTATGGTCGCAGTTGTGGCAATTGCTGGAGGAGGGACGTATGCTCTGCTTTCAGACAAAAAAGCAGTTACAAATGTAACAATGGGCGCTATGCCTTTTGAGTTTGATGCAACATTCAGCGAAGATGACAAAACAGTAAATGTTATTAGTCTTGTCAATCAAAGTTTAGGTGATGTTGCGCCTGGAGATGGAGATAAAGCAACATTAAGAGTCACAAATAAATCTGATTATAATGGCAATTTTTCTCTAAAAATTGATGTTAAGAGCAATTTAGAAAACTCTCTTGATCCTAGAGAGACAGCTGCTAGCGACGCTGGCAAGCCTGAAGGAGAACTTTGTAAATCGGTTAGGCTTAGAGTTCTTGACGGAACATCACCCTTAACTGGTTGGTATACGCTAGAAAATTTTGGAACTCGACAACTAGGAATAGTTGCATATGATAATCATAAAGATTATACAGTTGAATATGACGTTCCAACAACAGTAGGAAATGAAATCCTAACAGATACTTGTGGTTTTGATGCTGAGTTAGTACTCACACAAATAGCTGGTTTTCATGGAAAAAATGACTAGTTTTTTCTTAGATCACATCTTTCCAAAAGGTGTGATCAATAGAGAAATGTTATATAAAAAATTTCCAACAATAAATCAAAAATGAAAAAAGCCTTTAAGATTATCACAAACACAATTCTTGTCACCATCTTTCTATTTGGTGCGCTGGTTATCTTTTCTTTCTTGCCAATCACTGGCAACGTCAAACTTTTGACCGTGCTTTCTGGCTCGATGGAACCAGCAATCCACACCGGAAGTTTGGTTGTTGTGAAACCAATGGGGGAATATAATGTTGGCGATGTGGTGACGAGGAATACCAACGAGGGGAACGTGACAATCACTCACAGAGTCGTCACAAAAGATGTGATCGATGGAGAGACTCTTCTCGGGACCAAAGGAGATGCCAACAATGTTGCTGACAACGAAAAAATACCCCAAAGCATGATTATGGGGAAGGTGATTTTAAATATCCCATATTTAGGATATCTGATTAACTTCGCCAAAACAACCAAAGGCTTGATGCTCATTATCGTGATTCCAGCAGTGATCATTGTCTATGAGGAACTGGGAAAAATGAAAAAAGAAATTGTTAAAATGACGAAAAAGAAAAAAGAAACCAAAGAATCTGGCGACATTAAAGATGGTAGTCTATCTTTCACAGACTCACAAATTCCCCCAGATGTTGCAGACCCAGATTCATATCGAAAAAAGAACGTCTAAACACCAAATGAACAAGCTCCAAAAACAACTAATGGAAAGCAAAAATATTCTAACCTTATTCAAAAAAACAGGGCAAATTTTGTTGTTTTCATTTTTGATTTTGAATATTTCAAGAATCGGAGGAACCAATGCTTTTTTTGCAGATAAACTTGATGTCGAAAAAAGTCAAATTTCGAGTGGAGTGTGGATTCCGAAGTTGGAGATGACAGTTGACCCAGCTTCCCCTGACGGAGATGAAGGATGGTACAAAACAGAGCCCTGCTTGACGCTCAAATCATCAGTCACCGACAAAGATGAAACACAAATCTATTATCGTTTGGAAGACAGGGAAGACCATCAAAAATATAACGATGAATGTATTCAAATTCCAAACGGAGAATGGAGCTTTTCTGCTTATGCTATTTTTCGCAAAAAAGAAAATTGGAAAAGCAATCTTGTTGAAAAAGACTTCAAAGTGGACACCTCCTCGGACGAAGAGGGTGATGTTGTTATTAATGAAATTATGTGGATGGGAAGCCTGGAAGATTCAGATGACGAATGGATTGAACTCCGCAACATGACCAATCATGAAATTGACTTGTCGAACTGGGACATCCAATATGCAGGAAGTGGGAAATCAGGGCACGTCGAAATCCCTCACGGATACAGCATCAAAGCCAAAGACTATTTCCTTATCACTGCCAAAAGAGAAGAAAACACGGAAATCAATTTGAAAGACGATTTGGACAAAGACGAAGGATACACGCACGTCAGCGGGATGAACTTGAAAAATAGCGGAGAACCTTTGATTTTGAAAGACAAAAATAAAAACGTCATTGACGAAATTTGGAAAGACTCAACTTGGCCAGCTGGGTGGCACGGAACAATTTTGCATATGTCGATGGAAAGAGACAGTAACCCGGGTGATGGAACAAAGGCCAGCAACTGGAACACCTGCACGAACAAAAAATGCAACGACAAAGACTATTGGAGAAAAGAAGGCGCAAATTTCGGCACACCAGGCAAGAAAAATCTAGGCACAGACAACGACTTCTGGGATAAATGCAAGAAATCCGAAGAAGATGCCTTGACAGAGGCAACAGAAGACGGTGGGGTTGAAGAGACTAGTATTGGTGAAGGTTTCCTGGAGACCCAATCAAGAGATGATACGAAGGAAAAACCTGTTAAAGTGGAAATAAACTCAGAAAATGGCAAGGAAGATTCTCCAAATGACAAACAATATTCCGCCTCCATTGTTGAGTTAGAAGACAATAAATCAACCCCCAACATCTCAAATTGATAGTAGGCAGTTTTATTTCCATACCCAAAAATACACAGAAGCTTACACACTACAAACACCTTAAATAAAGGGTATTTTCACCCCATTGACATTTAGAACCGCGTATGTTGAACTTGAGGGGAAGAGCAGAGAGATTTTTTCTGCTAGTTTTTTTAAAAAGAGTTTTTTTGTTTTTCTTTTTTCGTTTACAGTCTTTTTGATAAAAGATTGTCAAATAAGTAGTTTTGTAAACCTCAGCCAAGGAGACGATTTATGTCAATGTATTGGTTTCCTGAATATAGGAGAGAAATGGACAAATTAAGAAATCAGCAACACCTGAGCGAAGAAGACATGTTTCCAATAGGATTTGGGATTACCATTCTTCAAAAGAACGAGAGAGGAGGTGATATTGGAAACGATATCAAAGACCAGACCGAGCGTTATCTGCGGGAAAACGGGATAAGAGGAATGGTCTTTATGCCAGACCTTTCGACAATCAAGGATTATGATCTCAAACAACTATTTTGTGTTTCAAAGGTCGTGATACTCGACCACATCACTGAAAACGAACACCCCAGTAAGTTTCCTGAAATCGCCAGATACAGGCAACTTTGTCCAGGCAAGAAGTTCGTTGTGATCAGCACCGATTTGAGAGAAACGCCCTCAACCAATTTCCTTCGTTCGGCGGTGGACTTTTTCATCAAATACCCTTTCGATTCAAGAGAATTAATCAAAATGATGGGGATGTTTGTTGCAGCATTTCTGCAACCAAAACAAAACAATGAAGGGATTGCTGTTCCTACAGGAGAGGGAAGTCCCCGAAGATGAAAACAAAAATACAAAAACTCAAAAAACAAACAAAAAACAATAAAGAGACGAAGAGGAATCGTCTTAAAGCCTCAAAAAGATTTGAGAAAAGCACTTCAAAGAAAATATTCTTTGAAGTGCTTGCTATTTTTGAGAAGTGGAAGATTAATTTTCAATGCTCAATTTTCAATTTACAATGAATTTTCAATATCCAATTTTCAATTTAGAAAACACTTCAATATTGCTGTCATTCCCGCGCAGGCGGGAATCCAGGCTAGAGTTCTTATAACCCGTTAACTCGTTAATACGTTAATAAAGAATAAATAATTAGATTTTCCTTTGCCCTTAATAATAAATTGATTCGAAATTCAAAATTATCTAATCCTCAAAACTCGTTAACTCGTTAATTCGTTAATAAAAAATAAAGAATTTAAACCATTATCATTGACATATTTTTAATTTTATGTGATAGTAGACAATCAGAAAAATTCTGGTACGTAGTTTTTTGTAAAAATAGATTTTTTGTTTTAAAACATAAGTTTTTCAACCATTCATTCAACTGGAGAGATGAGATGATAGACGCAAAAAAAATGCCTAAAGATATTTTCAGTCCTTTGACAGTGAGCATTATATCTGAAGAAAAAGCACTATCAGAAAAAAGCAGTGACACTTCAGGAATGCTCGTTCAAGTCATTAGCGATATAGCATATGCAGCTAAAATCAGATCTATAGTTGGGTATACATACTTGCGGAGTTCTGAGTATTCTCCTGGCAAATATCGCCGCGTGAAAGAGGCTATTCAGACCGCAAATATTACCATCCTGAACGACATCAAGGAAACGGATGTAATAAAAGATTTGCTTAATCGTATAAGCCCAGGGAGTGTTCGTCTCGATAAGAAATTCATTGTGATTTCAGCTAAAATGAATCTTAAATTTGCACAGACAGTTTCGCATGCCGGCGCGGATTTCTGCATGAGCTCTGCGGACATTACCGCTAAAAATTTGGAGGAGGTTTTGGCAAATCTGATTGATTCCATCACTTTACAGGCCCAGTTTATCGGGAAATAAGGATTCGCTATTTTTTTATTTACTAAGCACCTTAGGGGAAATTTCCCCCGAGGTGCTTTTTGAAAATATAAATTTATAAGATTAGAGATTGTGTAATTTCCAATGTCCAATTTTCAATTTGAAAAAAAAGTTTGTTTTATTCCCTTCTTTACTAAGGGAGGAACAAAACAAACAAAAAAGAATCATTCAAACATTCACACATTCAAAATTGATTCGAAATTCAAAACTCGAAATTCAAAATTATCTAATCCTCAAAACTCGTTAACTCGTTAATTCGTTAATAAAAAATAAAGAATTTATCGTGAGGTATTTGATTTCCCGTCCCTTACTTGGTAAAATTGAAACAGTGGGGAATAATAGCTAATAAAAAGAAAAATGAAAGAAATCAGCTTGAGGGAAAAATTGGTTTCGATTTTGAAGCTTGAGGATTTTAATGAATATGAAAAAGAGGAGATCGTCAGCAATCTAACGCAGTTGGCTGTTGAAAAGACACTAAGAGAGGTCGTGGACAAGATGAGTATCGATGAATTGAGCGATTTACAACAATACATTGCAAAGGACTCGAAAGATTTGCTTGCAATCTATCAAGAGCAGATGGTGAATCTGAGCGCTTTTTTTATACTTTTTAATAAAAACATCAATGAACTCAGCAGAGAATTTGTCGAGAACAATAGATAGTAATCTTTCTGAAGAAAAAGAAATTCTACCGATAGATGTTGAAAACACCAAGGCAAGTGAGTATCTTGAAAAACCTAGTGAGCAGAACAAAAACCCCGAAGAGAAAAAAGAGACTACATCTGAAAAAGCAAGAAGAATGATCAGTTCCTTAAAAGAAAGAATTGAAGATTATAGCAAGGAAAGTGGGTTGACTTTCGAGAAGATGGTTGGAAAAGGAGTCATCGGCTTTGCCGTTGTTTCGGCCTTGATGTCATATCCACAATTTGATGCCATGGCAGCAGCAGAAGACAGCACTATTAGAAGCGAGAGCACTTTAGGCTCTGCTAAAAAAGGACCGGAAGGGATAGCAGACGAAACGACAGAGAGACTTAACAAAGAGTTCGCTGATTTTGCCAATGCTGATTTGGCAAAAAGAAAAGCTTTTGCAAGAGAAGGAACGCGTTATAATGAGAATAACTCAGAGAACAATCCAGCTGAAAAATTAAAAAAAGGAGCTATAATCGCCACTATAAAAATGGTGTATAAAATGTCTGACGAAGATGCGACTGATTTTTATAATAAAAACAAAGAAGAACTGACAGCAGGAATTAATAAGATTGTTTCTGAGAACGAGAAGACCTCAAGTTCAATTGATGTATTGCCTGAAGGTGGTATCATGGTGAGTTTTAACGGCAAAATTGAAAATATCGGAGAAGTTCCAGAAACTTTTATAAATAACCTCAAGGAGATCAAAGCGCATCCTGCAAAATACATTGCCGGACAACTTCTTAATCTTGTAGTTAGTGGCCCTCAAAAGTCTGCTGAAAGTCTTATTGACAAGCACACAGAAAAGCAGAATGAATACAATCAATATTGAATTTGGTTTTTAGGGACTAAGTCCCTAATTAGGGGCTTAGTCCCCGGGATAAAATTTTCCAGAAGTCACATCTTATGTTATAATTTGAATACATAACTAAAAATAAAAAATATGAACAGTAAAATTATTGTCATTTCTTTATTCACTGCCTCGGCCTTGCTTTTATTAATAATTTTTATTTTGAATTTAAAAGGTGGAGCACCAAAGAAAGATTCCGTGGATATCGCTAGTCCTGTATGTGGACAAAGAGGAGAGCTTTTAGAGGGTGAAGTAGATAAATGTTGCGAGGGACTGATTCCTATGACAGTGAGCGTTCGTGACTCCGAAGATATGCTTGAGTGTAGATAATCAAAAGGTATTTTCAGTGATTAAATCCCTAATTTGAAGCTTTTTCCCATGGAAAAATAATTATAATAAGTTGATCTCCAAAGAGTCAAATCTGAAATAAATATGAAAATCCTTAAAAAAGCCACAGTAGCAATTTTTGTTTTGTTGCTTTTTGTTTTCTTATATTATGGGGCAAGAGAACTGTTTTTGTCAGATGGTTTTGATGAGGTAGGGTCTGGTATTTATGATTTCGAGACAGAAACTTTTGTATACGATAACTCCATTGGGATTTATAGATATCCAGAAGGGCTAGAGGTGGGTGATAAGTTTTCTTTCTATAGACATTATAAATTGCCAGTAATAAGTTATCTACCAATAGAATATTTTGTAACAGAGCCAATCTTCCACAGAAAGGTTAAATATAATCTTTGTTTCGAAAATATCTCATATCCTTATCCTCTTTTGGAAGGACCATCCTGCGAATGGTTGAATTGCACGGGGTATAGGTATTCAGCAGGTAACTTTTCTTCAGATGAATTGGACAGCGAATTGGTGAATTCGAGAGATGTATTTATAAAAAATTTCCCAGAAGATAAAATCCCAGCCAAAGCAAAACTAACAAAAGACAAATCGTGTGCAAACTATGAAGAAATTAATAGTTTATTTGAATACAAAGTTAATTATACTGATGTTGAGCAAAAAGACTTATTAATAGGAAATTAAGATTACACAATACATAATACTAAATACAGCATATTATATATGAAAAATCATTGGAAAGAAAGCATAAGTATTACATTTATTTCTGCTTTATTGCTTCATCTGGCGCTGATAACTGGATATATTGAAAAAACATCCGGAGCGGAGGGATTTTTTGGGCATCTCATTGTGCTTAGTCGGATGATGTTTCTATATCCATTGGTAATTTTTGGTTCCTCGTTTCTTGTGGCAATCTTAGTCAAAGAGGAAAGAATTCGCTATTTTTTTATTGCGCTTGTTTTGGCCCTAGTCATTAATCTAATGATGTTCGCTGGTGCAGGTTTTTATTATCAGGCAAAAAATTCAGAAATGGTATCTAATATGTATATCGAAAATCCCATGTCACGATCAATTTTGGATGCTGAAAGACCACTAAGCATTATTTACCCCTCAACCGATGGAGTGGGAGTTATTTCGCCAATCGAGATTGTTGTTTATGCGCTACCGGGCGTTTTAGAGAACGGGAAAAACGTTGTGGAAATTAGATCTCACAATTTTGATTCGATTGATACCGTTTTGTGGGGTAGTGGAATATTGAACACTAATAATGAAATGGCACCAGATGGCAAACGCATTGTCTACAAAGCGACAGTGGACTATAATCCAAGTGAAAACTGGGAGCGAGGTCAAATAATCATTAGAGGGAATGGTGATGAGCTTGAGATTAGGGATATCAGGCCTTAATTCTTAGTTTTAATTGAGAGTTTAGATTGTAAGATTATTCTCATAAAATAATAAATATGAAAAATCTAAAAATTCCTATTTTCATTGCAAGTATTTCTCTTTTGTTAGCAGTGCTGAATTCCTTCGCAATCATTTCAGTTGGGGCGATGATTAATCGGATAGCACCATGTGCGCAAGACCCTGGAAATTCCTTTCCTTGCTTTGGAATGTATGACGTGACCTTCGATGCCATAACGTTTATGATTTTTGTTGCATCAACAACATACGTTCTCTATGAAAAGATAAGGAAGAAAAAATAATAAGTTTAAAAATGACTAATGCGTAAGTGTAATGAAAAAGAATAAAAAAAATTGGTTTAAAATATTTTTCCCACTCTTATCGGCTTTTGTTGTATTAATTCCAATGGTGTTAGTGGCTGAAAAAATATTTTATTACGCAACTCTTTTTATCGTCTCAAGGATTTCAATTAATCCTATAATCTTGTTTTATATAATTTTTGGATTCATTGGGTTTACTCTTTTTTCTCTTCTAATGTTTTTGCCACAAAAGAAAATTCAGTACTATATCGTTTTTCTCTTAATGTTTTTTTCGATATCAATACCTATTGTAACTAGTTTTTTTAATGTTAATATCTCCGAGTTTTTAGAGCCAGGAACTATAGTGTATCTTGTTTCTGGGGTAATTGCTCTTCAGTTACTGATAGTACTTTCTATTTTTGGGAGGATAAAAAAATCACTTTTAGCGCAAGTCGAAAAAAATTTAAAATCAAATTATCTATTCTCTTTTGTTAAAGTATTGTTGTATCTATTGTTAATTCCAATATATGCATATAGTTTTCAAGATAATGATGGCGAAATATTAAGCCAATTAGGTGTTGAAAGCAACAGTATTATTGAAATTTTATCAATAATTATTAGCTATGTAGTTTTTATTAATTTGGAAAAGATTTATCAAGCAATTAATAAATCAGGAACACAGCTGATGAAACTTAAAAAAGGAAATCAATGAATTATAATGATAGAAAAAAATAACTCAAAATTAACAAATACGATGAAAAAAGACAAAAAAACAAAAACAAAATTCAGAAGCGATATAATTGGCTTTTTGATTTGGGCGATTGTTCTCCCACCACTAATATGCATACTCTTTAAGTATGTAACTTCTGCCAGCGTTGGGCCCATTGTTTTGTTGCATTTTATTGCCAGCTTCTTGGTGCTTCCGCCCATTATCATCGCTTGTATCAGCAAAAAAACCAAGAGGAAAAGATTTGAGCATACAATTTCTTTGTTTGCTGTTGTCTGCATATCAATAGTTACAGCAATATTAATAGTGAATTATTTTATCTGGTGGACATATTTTTTTGGAATAATGAATTATCAGATGTAACCGTAATTAGAGTATTACTTAGTTAACGAGTTAATACGTTAATAAAGAATAAATAATTTTTGCGGGTTCAGGAGCGACGTGACTTGACAATATTTTCAGATGCGCTATAGTATAAATGTAACTTCATAGAAGTTACCAATTTGTCCCCGTAAGTCTAACGATTTATCGGGACTTTTTTTATCTAAAAAATGAAAATAATAGAAATTAATTTTCAATTCTCTCCGCCAGCTGGCGGATTCAAACAATTTTAATTTTCAATTCTAGAAAATGTTTTTCGTGTCATTCCTGTAGAAGTTAATTAATTCGTTAACAGTTTTTATAAAAATTAAAAGGGTGTCATTCCCGCCCCAGCATTCGCGGGGTGAACATCGGCGGGAATCCATTAGACTGAATGACAGAAAATATAGAACTATATGTAAAAGGATTATCTTGAATTCAAACTGGGATAGTTTGTGTTAAAAAGTACTAAATAGAGCCTAATGGATCCCCGTATGCACGAGGATGACAACAGAACAAAGGGAAACAAAAATTATTGAACTTGAGAGTTTATCAATCCGTATAAATAGATTGGTTTTAAAAATAACATACCATTCTGTCAACGAATTATCTAACTTCTACAGGAATGACAAATAAAACGAGGATGACAATAAGACATTCACACATTCAAAATTCATTCGAAATTCAAAATTCAAAATTAAGATTTGAGCTAGAGCGTGGTTTTCCACCATTGACAAAAATTCAAAAAATAAGTATTATTATCTAAACAACTTGAATCTGAGCTGTTTAGTTCTTATACAATCTAAAGAATAAAAAATAGAATTATTTTACTAACCATAAAGGAAGGGGGACGAGATGTTTTTAATGAAAAAAGTTCAAAAGGGAAAAGGAAACAGCAGAGCAAACGTACTTGTTGTGGATTTTGGGGAAGATAGTTCAATAAGCTTAGCAGCGAATGAACTTATCACTGCTCTAAGGTCCCGCGAAGAAAATAATTTGGATATTCTTCTGACCAATAGTGAGGAGGAGGCAAATTTGCTCCTTAGAAATCTGCATATTCCAGCTGTTATCTTTATCAATGGAGGACTGGATGCAGAGGAGTTTTTTCAGTCCCAGATAAGGCTTCTGACCAATCACAAGTTGATTGTGATTGGCGGTTATGGAACTGAACTGCTGAACAGTTTTTTCTTCAGAAGAGCGGATGTTTTTCTGCAAAATTTTGATGATGCCGTTCCAAAATTTTTGGAGATGGTTGAGCAAATGATGAAGGAAATATCCAGCGAAGAATTCAACGGGGGAAAGGAGCGATGAAAGACGGAATCAGTAAGGGAAGTAAGAAAGCATGGAGAATAGTTTTTATTTCTGCGACTTGCAATATTCCACCACTTGTGGAAAATTTGCAGAGATATTTTATGCAGACAGTGGGGAAGGAGAACGAAGGAAATTTCTCGTTGACTTTTTATGGAGCGATAGATCCACATGAAATAGTCGAAAGTTGCGATTTGATCGTGCTTGACAAAATCATTACTTTTGGTGCCAGAAACAGTGCAATTTACACCCAGTTGAGGGAAATGAAGAGATTGTCGAGCTATAACGAAGCCAGATTTCCCAAGATGCATCTTCTCCCGAGAAATTCGAAGAAAAGAAGTGAGCTTTTTTATCACCCCATGGAGTTGGTGGCAAAAATTTTGGAGACGCTTGATTTTTCAAAGGATTCTCCAGTTGTGGCAGAGCCGATTGTTTTTGCTGATAAACACTTCGCGGAAGAGAAAGTAATTCTGCCGGGAAGTCTGCCCAAAATCAATGTTTTGATTTCGCTCCCACCACACTTTGAGTGGGGAGAGAAAGAAGAACTTCAAAAGATTGTTGCTAAATATCTTCATCCTGATTCAGCGATCGCGATTGCAAAGAATCCTAATTCTGAAGCAATCAAAAATGCTGGTATTGTTTTCTTGGGATGTGAAGAAGGGTCTTTAGGACCTCAACAGCCAAAAAAAGGTGGCAAGAGAAGAAAAGTCGGGGCATATGAATGGCAAGGTCAAGAGTTACAAGATAAACTTGTTTTGGCTGAATCCCGAAGCTTGTCGAGGGTTGTATATGTGAAAAAAATCAATCCCAAAATTCAAGTTATTGTGGTTGATCAAACTCTTTCGTCGGGAATACTAAAACTCTGTGAAAGCATCTCCAGTTTTTTGGAGACTCCCTTTGAGTCAGAGGCAGTTGCAACGGTCTTGCGAAGGGCAGTTATATCTGCCCAAGAGAATGCAACCGACTCAAAGTCGAGGGAGAAAAGGTAATTTTTATTTTTGTTTTATTAGAAAAAATAGGGCACTGTGCTAATACACATGTGCCTCTTTTTGTCAGGTTTTGTTGACGTTCTGCTTTGAATATGCTAGAAATGAATATTACGTTCCAAAAAAGAGCATCCAACTTGTTTTATTGAAATAATTTCTCGTTACAATTTTCGAAAACACAACTTTATGGAATTAAAGGAATATTTAAAAGTCTTCTCAAAATATCGAACAACATTCATTGTTGTTTGGGCTGTGGTGATTTTAAGTGGTCTTTTGATTGCATCTCTTCTTTCTCAAAAATACAAAGCAACGTTTTCAATTGATATTACAAGAGATGTCCAGGCGGAAGGCACTCAAGAATATGATTATGACCAATTTTATCGTTTAGAAGCAGATGATCGTTTTGGGAAAACAATTGTGCAGTGGTTTGAGGACGAGGCAATTGTAAGTCAAATTGAACTTTTTGCGCAAAAGACAAATACTGATTTTGAAAATCACAATTTTGAAATTGATTTCAAGGCTGATAAGCTGGCGAATAGCTACGTAAGAGTCAATTTTTTAGTCTCAGATAAAAAAGAGGTTGAGCCAGTATTTTTAGGAACAAAAAAGATCCTCGAGAAAAAAGTTGCAGAATTTAACGGAGGATTTAATAAACAAAACAGATTCAAGCTTGTCTTCAACGGACCAACTATTAACAATACTGCAATTCAATTAACCCCGCTACTGATCGGACTAATCGGAAGTGGTTTTTTTATAGCTTCTTTTGGGGTTATGTTTAGAAGATATTTAGAATAAATATTTTATGAAAATAGGAATTGATATTAGATGTTTGGCAGGAGGGAACAGAACTGGTGTTGAGGAATATACAATCGGTTTTTTAAAGCGACTTTTTAAGCAGGATTCAAAAAATGAATATCTGCTTTTTATTAATTCTTTTAAAAAAGTGAAAGAAGACCTTGACTGGTTAGATAAATATCCTAATGTTGAAATTAGGGATTATAGCTTTCCTAACAAGCTTTTGAATTTTGCAATGTGGTTTTTTCGTTGGCCCAAGATCGATATTTTACTGGGAGGGGTAGATGTTTTTTTTGCACCGAATATCTCCTTCTTGGCGCTTTCGAGAAAATGTAAATTCATTTTGACTATGCACGATCTTTCATTTGAAAGATTCCCAGAGTATTTTTCTCTTAAAAGAAGAATATGGCACTTTATTGTTAATCCAAGGCAATTGTGCAAAAGAGCAGATAAAATAATTGCTGTTTCAAAATCAACAAAAGAAGATTTGATGATGATCTATGGAATAAATGAAGGCAAAATCGAAGTTGCACATCCACGAATAGATATTAAGAGCTTTAGCGATCCTAACGTTTCTGGGGATAATACTTTGAAAATGATAAGAAAATATGACTTGCCAGATGAGTTTATTTTATTTCTAGGAACAATTGAACCAAGAAAAAACATTATTTCACTTGTAAAAGCTTTTGAACATTTAAAAAAAAGTTCAAGGGCATATAAAAACTTGAAATTAGTAATTGCAGGGAGTAAAGGGTGGTCATACGAAGAAATAATTAAAGCTATAGACTCTAGTTCGAATAAAGAAGATATATTACTGACAGGCTTTGTTAGTAGTGAGGATAAAGTTATTGTTTATAAACTAGCAAAAGTGTTTGTCTATCCTTCATTTTTTGAGGGATTTGGGTTCCCTCCAATTGAGGCCATGGCAAGCGGAGTCCCTGTTGTTACTTCGAATTGTTCATCAATTCCAGAGGTTGTTCAGGATGCAGCGATTCTAATTGATCCATATCGTCCTGCAGAAATCTCAATGGCCATAGACCTTCTTTTGCAAGACAAAGTGTTGTATAATGATTTTATACAAAAAGGGAAAAAACATGTTGAAAAAATAAAGAAAAAATATTCAAAAGAAACTATGTTTTCTCATCTCGAAATCTAACAAGAGCTGTTCAAGAAAAAACAAAAAAATAATAATGAAGAAAATTGGAATTGATGCTCGTTTCTATGGACCAGGTGGTAAGGGCCTTGGTAGATACGCTCAAAAACTGGTTGAATATTTGGAAAAAATTGAAGGAGGAAACAAGGAACGACAATATATTGTCTTTTTGAGGAAAAATAACTTTGATTTATATCACCCAAAACATAGCAACTTCAGCAAAAAGTTAGCCGACTTTCAATGGTATTCTTTTGGAGAACAAATTAGGTTTCCATTTTTTTTATATTCTCAACGGCTGGACTTGGTTCATTTTTGTCATTTTAATGTTCCTCTTTTATATTTCAAGCAATTTATTGTCACAATTCATGACCTGATTTTATTTCATTACCCAACTGTGAAAAACACCTCCTTGAATAAATATTTCTATTTTTTGAAATTATTTGCATATCAAATCGCTATCCGTGGTGCTGCAAAGAGAGCTGAGAAAATTATTGCTGTTTCAAAGTTCACAAAAGATGACATTGTAGCTAATCTTGGGGTGTCAGATGAGTGTGTGGAAGTTACATATGAGGGCTGTGAGAAGCAATGTTTTTTAAATGAAAATAGTGATAGTGAGATTTTGGGAAAATATGCTATAATGAAACCGTACCTGCTTTATGTTGGGAATGCTTATCCTCATAAAAACCTAGAAAGATTAATTGAAGTATTTAGTAGAATCAGAAATAAAGAAAAAAAGCTTCAATTGGTTCTGGTCGGAGGAAAGGATTTTTTTTACACAAGATTGGAAGAGTTTGTCCAAAAAGGACATTTTGAAGGGGTTGTTTTTCCTGGTTATGTTCCTGATGCAGAATTGGATGCTTTGTATAAAGAGGCAAGAATGTACGTCTTTCCTTCGCTATATGAAGGTTTTGGGTTGCCACCATTGGAAGCGTTAGCAAAAAACACAGCAGTTGTTTCGTCTGACAAAACTTCAATGCCAGAAATATTGGGAAATGTTGTTAGTTATTTTAAGCCAGAAAATTTAGATTCAATGGAGAAGGCCATTAACATGGTACTGGAAAACACTAGAGTAAAAAAACCTATTTCCAAAGAAGTTATTAGTCAATTGAAGAAATTTTCTTGGGAAAAAATGTCAAAAGAGACGTTGCAAATTTATAAAAAAGTTTTGAAATAGAAAAATTTCTAAAACAAAAATGTCGAAAGCCTTAGACCATAGAATTAGTAAGACCTATGATATTAAACCTGTTGACAAGAGAGGGGATCTTGATATTGAGAGAATTTCAAAAAGAGAGGTTCTTATTCAGCTTAAAAATTCAAAAAGAGAGGAAAGAGCGGCATTGATGTTGAAAAGATTTGAAGAAGAGAGAAAAAAAACCTTACAAGAAAGACTCGTTTTTGATATTGGCAACAAAGAAACAGTTGATTTAAAGGGACAAAAGTTTTTCAAGCCGGCACAAGAGAGTCGGGAGACTGAAGAGCAAGTCAGGAGAGAGTTGTCTGAAAGTGAAATCCTGAGTGAGGAAGTGCGAGCGACTGAAAAGCTCAACTTGAATTTAGATGTCGACAATGTTGAAGAAAAAAAAGAGGAATTCAGTTCGGATGAGGTTAAAAAAACAGACAATTGTGATAATGCCGTTGAAGTTGAGAAGAACGAATCTGAAGCCGAGGAAAAAGAAGAGACTCCTGAGGAGGTGCTGGAGAACTTTAGAAAAAACTTTCAAGAAAATCAAAACTCAACAATGGCTGATACAGTTGAGAAAATGGAAAAACATAGAGAGCCACAAAGAAATAAACAGGAAGATTGGCAAGGAGAATATCGCATCATTCAAGGAAATAAAATTTTTTCTCCTGATGAAAAGTTTGAATTACAGTCCGTTAAAATAGAAAAACCAAAACAGAAAGAATCTCAGATAAAAAACTTTGCTAAAGAGAGTGATTCGGAAAGTGGGATTGAAAAGGGAAGAATTTTGACAACGGAATTTATAAGTAAGGAGAGAGAATCTGTAAGGGACGAAAAAGCAGCTACTGAAAGAACGGCAATTGATTTGCTGGCAGAGGATATTTCGGCAGAAAAAAAAGCTCAGGATGTTAAAACTCAAAAAGAACTTAAAGATAGATGGGAGAGAAAGCTGACAATTGCAAGGGATGAGATGAGATTGCGCTCTAACCCATCTTTAAACAACAACGCGGAGAAAGAAGAAATTGAGTTTCAAAGAGCTTTACAAAAAAAGAGCAATTTCAACGAAGGCGCGATTGATAGCAAACTCAACGCCTGGTTTGACTATGGGATTGTAGAGCCAACACCCAAAGTCAAAAAACTCACGAAAGCTGATTCTGGGGAAGGAACTCAGAAAACCAAAAAGATTGAAACCCCGAAAGAGCAATCACCTAAAAAGAAGGCTATAAAATTCACTGGGAAAATTGCCACCCCTAAAATCACGAAACAGAAAACCAAGGAAAAGAGATTTTTTTCTAGAAATTATCGAAAAAAAGGGGAAGATTTTCACTGGAGGAAGTTGGTTGCCAAGCCAATGCTTTCTTTTGTGACCATTTCACTGGTAACTTTTTTGGCTATTGGTTCAATAGTTTTTGTTTCCTATGGCTTTCAAATAGAAGAAAACGTTAAAGTTAAAGGAGAACAAGCACTTGGGTATCTTGATGATGCCAAGGGACAATTAGAAGGACAAGATTTTTTGTCTGCTAAATCAAGCTTTGCAAATGCAGTTGAAGAATTTGAGGGAGCACAAAAGGAACTGGATTTGATAGGAGGGGATATTTTGAATATTTTTTCTACATTTCCTATTTTGTCAAAAATTAGTAGTGGGAAAAACGTTGTTGATGCTGGAAATGAATTGACAAAAGCAGCCAAGGAATTGTCCGGGGTGATAGAAGTCCTTGCAGAAATAGAAAGTCCATTTGCCAACAAAGAGGGAGACGGAGATAAATCCCAAGAGTCGATGTTGGATGCACTTTTAGTTATGCAAGAAAAACTGAAAGTTGCGGACGAGTCTTTGGTGGAGGCCGAAAAAAGCCTTGATCTAGTAAGAATTTCTGATTTGCCAGAAGAATACCAAGCTAAATTTGAGAAAATAAAAAAGACATTGCCAGTGATTTTGTCTATGATTGATGTGTTTGAGCAAAACTCAGAAATTTTTCTTGAATTACTAGGTCATAATGGGCCAAGGAAATATCTTTTACTTTTTCAAAACAACCAGGAGATGAGAGCGACGGGTGGTTTTATAGGAAGTTATGGAGTGCTTCATATTTCTAATGGAAAAATCAACAAACTTTTGATTGAAGGAATTTATAATCCTGATGGACAACTAAAATATAATGTTGTTCCTCCTTTGCCAATTCAGAAAATTTCTGCTAGCTGGTCAACTCATGATGCAAATTGGTTTCCCAACTTTCCGACGACAGCGCAAAAAGTTTCAACATTTTATGAATATACAGGAGGCCCAACTGTTGACGGAATAATCACAATGACTCCAATGGTTTTGCAAAGAATGTTGGATGTCACTGGACCAATAGAGATGAGTGAATATGATGCAACGGTGAATGCAGAAAATTTCGTTGAAACCACTCAATATGAGGTTGAAGTTGATTATGATAAAACAGAAAATAAGCCAAAACAATTTTTGGCAGACTTAGCACCAAAGATTATCACAGAATTGTTTGATGCAAAAGACCCTGGGGATGCTTCTGAGATTTTAGAAATATTTTCCGATATGCTAAAAGAGAGAAACATAATGCTTTATTCAACAAATAAAGATGTTCAGGCAGTAATTTCTAAAAGGGGGTGGTCTGGTGAAATTTTGCCAACTGAAAAAGATTATCTAATGGTTATAAATTCTAATATTAACGGGTTTAAGACCGACGGGGTTGTTGATGAAATTATCACTCACAACGCCAAGATTGCTGATGATGGGACAATAATTAATACGGTTAAAATCAAGAGAACTCATAATGGAGGAGATACTGAATATGAGTGGTGGAATAAGGTTAATTGTGATTATATGCGTGTTTATGTTCCAGGTGGGAGTAAGCTTTTAAGTGTTACGGGTCAAACAAGGGAAATCAACGAGCCATTATTAGATTACGACAAGCTGGGATTCAAAAGAGACGAGGATGTTGTACGTGAAGAAGAAAGTATCAGTGTTGATGAAGAAACCGGTACGAGAATATACGAAGAAGAAGGCAAGACAGTCTTTGCAAACTGGGTGTATGTTTCACCAAAAGAAACAGTAGAAATTGAATACACATACGAACTACCTTTTAAGCTTGATACTGCTAAGAATCAGGAAGCTGCTGACACCTATTCTCTCTTAGTTCAAAAACAAGCAGGTTCTTTCGGTTCAGAATTCTCTTCAAATGTTGAATACGCATCAGAAATTAATCCAATCTGGATATATCCTCAGGGCGTTGAATCCAAAGAAGATGTTTTAGAAGCAAAAACAAAACTTACAACAGATTTATTTTTTGGAGCAGTTTTTCAAAGAGAAGGTGCCCAAGCTGAGGCTAAAAGATAATATGTTTTTGATATGAATAAATATATTTTAGAAATCACGGTATTTCTAGGAGGTGCAATCGTGATGATTTTTGAGCTTATTGGTTCAAGAATTTTAGGGCCATACTTAGGAACATCAACTTTAATATGGACAACATTAATTGGAGTTGTAATGGGAAGCCTAAGTCTGGGTTATTATTGGGGAGGGCATTTGGCTGATAAGAAAGCGAGTATAGATTTCCTTTCTTACATTGTTTTTGTGGCATCTATCGGTATTTTACTGGATTTCTTTATGATGGATTTTTTCTTGGATTTTTTGACGAAATCAATTGAAAATAAAACATTAGTTTTGTTTTTGTCTTCAGTTATACTTTTTGCTCCAGCGAGTATTCTGTTGGGAATGATTTCACCCTATGCTGCTAAATTGAAGTTAGATAATTTGAAAAAATCTGGGACTACCATTGGCAATCTCTATGCTCTTTCAACAGTGGGAAGCATCGGAGGAACTTTTTTGGCGGGATTTTATCTTATTCCTAAATTTGGAACGGGAACAAATCTATTAATAATCTCTCTTTCCTTGGCAACTCTTTCGTTATTCATGTCTTTTAAAAAAAACATACATATCAAAATAGCATTAATTTTTGTCATTGGGACGATGTTTGCCTTTAGAAATAATACCGAAAATGTTTATGCTAAGAGTAATTTGCTTGATATTAATACTGAATATAGCAGAGTCTGGATTTTTGATAGTAAGGAGGCTGGTACAGGCAGGGAAATTAGAAATTTGAAGATTGATACTCAAAATAGCTCAGCAATGTTTTTAGAAAGCAATGAGCTGGTTTATGAATATTCAAAATTTTATAACTTAGCATCACACTTTAATCCTGATTTTAAAAAAACTCTTTTGCTCGGTGGGGCAGCTTATTCATATCCAAAATATTTCCTTGAAAGATTTCCCGAGAAGAAAGTTGACGTTGTCGAGATCGATCCTCGCTTAACTGAGATTGCAAAAAAACATTTCAGATTAAGAGAAAGCGCAAACCTAAGAATTTTTCACGAAGATGCCAGAGTTTTTTTAAACAGAACTGACGAAAAATATGATGTAATTTTTGGTGATGCCTTTGGATCACAAAACTCAGTTCCTTTCCATCTAACAACAAAGGAGGCTATCCAAAAGAATTTCGACATTTTGAATGAAAATGGTGTTTTTATTTTAAATATAATATCTTCAATTGAAGGTGAAAAAGGAAAATTTTTAAGGGCAGAATACCTAACCCTAAAGAGTGTCTTTCCTCAGGTGTATATATTCCCCGTGAAAGAGCCAAACAATGGAGAAACGTTACAAAATATCGTTTTGGTGGCAATGAAATCAAAAAGAAAACCAATATTTAATAATGAGAATCAAGAACTTCAGAAATATTTAAACAATCTTTGGAAAGGAGAAGTGGCCACAGATGTTCCGATGCTGACAGATGATTATGCTCCAGTTGCTTATTACGCAAGCACTGCGATATACTAGTTAATAAATGTGCTACTTTGATTTTCGGAAATTCAAGACACAATGCAAGTTTGGATTCCTGCCTCTGCAAAAATGACAATAAAGAAAATATTTTGCAAATGTATCCCCAGAAGACACTAGTTAGAACACTTTATTTTTTTGGTCAGCGTGGTAGTTAGTTTTTCATAGAGTGTAGCGCAAATTTTTGCCAAGAGAAAGCTTAAAAACGTTGTGATTATGAAGGTAGATATGAAATTTAAATAGGCATTAGTTGAGACGCTCACAACTAACTTTAAGACGAATTCTTCTATTTGGTAGTGTAATAGAAAAATCCAAAGGCTTAGTTTTCCAGCCTTGGAAAGAAATGTGGTTATGATATTTACTTTGCCAAAAAACTTGTTTTTAAAAATAAAAAAAATATTGAGCATCCCCATGCCATATAGAAGTCTCACGTTATATAAAATTTGCTTAGAAAGAAGAACCTCAAGCAGGAAGATAAAGAGCGTGGAAGACCAAAACATTATTTCAGGCACAGTAAACTTTTTAGGATTACTTAAATAATACTCTTTTGTATACATTCCAAAAACAAAAAAGAATAAAAATCTACCAAAAAAACAACCGGTAAAGTCTCCCATTTTAAAAATATCAAGACCAAGCTGGTACGGAGCATAAATTAGTAGCGAGAAAACAAAAGAAAAGTAGAGAAACCATTTATAACGAATCATTTTCAATAGCAATGGATATAGGAGGTACAATTGAATCAAAACAATAACGAAGTAAAAAGGAGTCGATATTTTGCCAGTTATAATTTCGATAAACCACTTTGAGGGGGGAACTTGTTGTATTATCAATAATAAAAAGGCCACAATAAAAAAAGGGATTAGAATTTTTGTTGTCCTTTTACGAAAAAAGCGTAGGGGAGTGTCGTTTTTCTTATAGCTCAGAAGTGCCCCCGAGGATACTAGGAAGATTGGTATTGCAAATCTCCCGAGATTACTTATAAAAATAAAGAAAAGACTCTCTGCCTGAGAAAGAGCCTCAAAAAAATATTCAAAATAAACATATTGAACATGTATTAAGATAACAGCTAAGATTGATATTCCTTTTATTACATCAAAAAATAAGTCTCGTTTTTTTTTGGGTAAGCTCTTCTTGGCACCTGGAATTTTTCCTTCAAGGAAATAAATTTTTCTCAAAGAGGGAACAACTAGCAATAGAACCGGAAGAATTAAGAAAGTGATTGAAAGAGTGAGATAATTAAAAGACATAATTGTATAAACTCTGATTATGATGATTCTATTGATTAATTATATCATTCTTGGTGACGGAGTACCAATTTGATTAAATGATAATGCCAAGGAAGATTTATTTATTTGACTTTAAACCGCTTTGTAATATAGAATTAGAAACCAATCATCCTATTTGCCTCAAAGTATATATATTTCTAATGTGTGTTTCGAGGTAAAGTGGGATATCCCCGCTTTGTCCTGCTAGATACGTCTAGTGGAATAGCTTATGAGCTATCAACAAAAGTTCTTACTAAGGAGTGAAGCTATGGGAAAGTATAAAAAAAATGATGTACTGGGATTCTCTTGTGAAGAAACAAGACTTTTCTGGAAGCCTCTCTCGGCGTTCAATGTTACTTTCGAAGTTAGGGAAAAAAATGACTTTCCTTTCTATATACCTTCTTTTTTCCCAACAGATGAAAAGTTGGATAAGGAAAATGCCCTTCAGCATTTTGAGAAAGAGATAAGGAATTTTCTTAGGCGGTATTTGGTGGCATGGTTTAAATATGTTGAAAAAGAAAAAGATGGCATAAGAGATATTTCAACGTTCATGTTTAAAGTCATGGAATATTTTGAAAGAATATCGACAGAAAAACTTTACAAAAAAATTGTTACAGAACAAGGAGCCGGCGTCATTGATGTCCCTGCCAACAATTCGGTGATTGAAATTATGAAGTTTGGAACCTCTCTCGGAATAAAGGTTTCAGGTAAATCAAATCATAAGGGTGGAATTGGCGCTCTCTGGTTAATGGCAGAGGAGGATTTCGGAGTAAAGATGACCCCCAGATTTTTTGCCGAAAGTATCACATCTTCTTTTGCCTTACGGGGTATGAGTAAAGAGAGCACAAAACCAACCAAAGAATTGACTGTGTGTTTTGAAGATGTCCAGACCAGGATTAAAAGGTATTTACCTGATATTGTCTGGATACGTAGTGCTGCTGATATTATTATCAGTGCATACAAAGAAATGAAACATCCTGGGCAAAAGATTGGTATGTTGCATGGGGTGCCGATTTTTGCCTCTTTAACTCATCTGTACCCCGAAGGTATTCAGCAAGAAGATTACGCCGATAAAAATAACGCAATAATTTATCGAAAAGGCAATGTCTCAAAAGAGGGTTCTTCTATAATTCATTTTGATGAAGGGTATGATCTTGCACTAATGTTGTCAGTGAAAAACTCTTTTTCAAATCCTACTGAAAAAATAGCGGGTGTTTTTGATAATCATCTCGAACAAGAAAAGATAAAGAATATAGGAACAAGTATTCACGTTTCATTGTTAAATATGATGTTAAATTGTCAGTTGGGCTCGTAAATTAAGTAACGCTTAAGATTGCGATAAAATCACCGAAAGCAAAGTAATGCTTCTCGGTGATTTTAATTTTTAAAGGGTATTTTTTTCTCACTAGAAGATGCCTTTTTATTGACATGTCCAATCAAATGTTATATTATTTAGGTAGTTCACTCCAACGTTGAAAGGGGATTGGATCCCTGGAGTTGGAAAACAAACAAAGAGTAGTTTCGCGCAAAATTGTTTTTGAGCGAAAAAAACAGGTGGAACCGCGGGCCTTTGCACGCCATAGCTCAAGTGAGTGACGGTAGCTTAATGACTCGTCCTGATAATTTCATTTTTCAAAATGGAGTTGTTGGGACGGGTTTTTTATTTTTCGGAAAAAATATTCTTAATAATTTAAAAGACAAGATTATGTCAGAAAAAGAGAAAAAGGGGGTCGCTACAGAAGTGACAATGGAGAAGATTACGAGTTTTGCCAAACGGCGAGGCTTTGTGTTCGCTTCAAGCGAGATATATGGAGGTTTTTCAGCGGTTTATGACTTTGGTCCTTATGGTGCTGAGCTTGCAAAAAACATCAGAGAAGCTTGGTGGAAAGCAATGGTACAAGAAAATGAAAATATAGTGGGACTCGACAGTAGTATTTTCATGCACCCTAAAGTCTGGGAAGCATCTGGACATGTCAGTGGATTTAGCGACCCTCTCTCAGAATGTAAAAAATGTCATTCACGTGCAAGAGTCGATCACCTTTTGGAAGAAGCAGGTGTTTTTGCAGATGAAAAAATGTCCGAGGAAGAAATCAACCATCTGTTGGTAGAATCAAAAGAAAAATTGCGTTGCCCAAAATGTGGAAGTAACGATTTCGCTCCAGCAAAGAATTTTAACTTACTTGTACAGTCTAATCTGGGAAATTTCACAGGCGATTGGAGTAAAAGACCAACCTATTTGCGAGGAGAGACTTGTCAAGGGATATATATAAATTATAAAAATGTGCTTGACTCAACTCGCGTGAAAGTTCCTTTTGGAATAGCGCAAATTGGTAAAGCCTTTCGGAATGAAATCACTGCAAGGCAGTTTATTTTCAGAAAACGTGAATTTGAGCAGATGGAAATGCAGATGTTCGTGCATCCAGATGAAGCAATGACGACTTATGACGAATGGAGAGAGAGAAGATGGAAATATTATTTAGATTTAGGATTGAAGGAAGAAAACTTGAAGTGGCATCAGCATGAAAATTTAGTTTTCTATGCAAAAGCCGCTTGGGACATTGAATATAAATTTCCATTTGGTTTTAAAGAGCTTGAGGGAATTCATGCACGAGGTGATTATGACCTAACCCAACACGCAAAGTTTTCTGGACAAAAATTAGAATATCGTAACCCCGTGACGGGAGAAGTTTTTGTTCCACATGTTGTTGAAACCTCAGTAGGAGTCGATAGAACTTTTTTTGCTGTGCTTACCGATTCATATATAGAGGAGGATCTTGGAGGAGGTAACGAGCGCACGGTGCTTAAATTGCCAAAGAAGCTTGCACCAATTAAAGTAGCAATTTTTCCACTTTTGAAAAACAAGCCAGAGCTTGTCGCAAAAGCACGTGAAATATATGATGAGCTCAAGATGCAATTTATGTGTGAATTTGACGATAATGGAAACGTAGGAAAAAGATATCGTCGTCAAGATGAGATTGGGACACCATATTGTGTAACGGTCGATTTTGACTCACTTGAAGATAAAAAAGTAACAGTGCGGGATCGCGACACAATGGAGCAAAGTAGAATAGATATCTTAAAATTGGAAGAGTATCTAAAGGAAAAATTGCAGAAATAGTTTTTTTAAGAACAACTTTAAGGTCTTATAAAAATAAAATGAGTCCGAATTCTTGCCCTTACAGGGACGGCAAGCACTGACGAAACAAAAAACCACCAGAAATTGAACTGGTGGTTTTTTGGTATTCCTTAATAGGTAATTTAAATTGAAAGCTTATATTTCATTTTAGTCATTGTTCCTGGAAGAAAAAGCCAACCCCTTGAATCTGTTTCTAATTCCGCCACCAATACTTTGTTTTTATTTTGGTAGGCATATAATTTTACTTTTGTTTTTTCTTTTATTTTTTCACCATTTTCATTAAGCATTCTGATTTTTAGATCAAAAGGTCTATCCGAAGTCCGGTCTTTTTTGTTGTATGAAAATTTATACTTTCCCGGTAAAACATTTTCTAGCTCAACAAGATTGGAATCATCAGTTCTTATATATCTTGCTTGAAACCAGCTACTGCCTTCTATTTTTGCCTTGACCTTTACTCTGGCCCGCCCATCTTTATTTTTCAAGTGCGCATTATCATCTTCGTCTATATCAAAGAAATATTTAATTTCTGGATATACACCTGGCAATTCTAGCCAGCCATTGTTATCAGTTTCTAGGACAGCAATTTTAATTTTTTTATTAAAAGAATTTTCATAATATAAAGACACATCTGTTTTTTCTTTAATTCTTTGTCCTTCGTTATCAACCATCCTCGCTCTTACTGCAAAAGTTTGCCCATTTTCCTTGTCATCCTCATTCTCTAACTTTAGTTCATACCATCCTGGCAGGACATTTTTGAATTCCAAAACACCTTTGTCGTCAGTTCTTTTCGTAGAAGCTTTTATCCATTCACCGCCTTGTTTTGCATAGAATTTAATTTTAATATCGTCAGCGTTGCTTCCTTCTAGTGCAAATGACGAAGGTGGAAAAAGTAAAAAAGCTCCCAATACAAAGGAAATGGAGGATATTAGCCCAGTTCTTTTACGCATGTTTTTTTATTTTTATTTTTTAAGTTAATAAATATTACCTGAAGTATAGCATTTTAGAAAAAACGTGTAAAATTAAATTTTTATAGGGTTTATTTTTTTAAATTTGAATTATAAACATCCCAGCTAAGTCTATAAAGATTTAAAAATCCCTAATTTATAAAGGGTTAAAGTTTTAATCGCGGAGTTTCCCAACGTTATTTTTTTGTGTTATAATCCGTTGAGAGATAGGATATTTAATTGTGAAAAATATGGACTTTGTGGGTACTGTTTCTGGGCAAGACAGGAATGAAAAGATGCTTTTTGTGAGTCAGCATTTTTTTTATCATTTTTTTTATCGTTGGGTGAGACATATTTTTGATGCAGATGTTTTACACGTGAAGGTACATAAAGAGAAACTTGATAGGCCCGTGATTATTGTTGCCAATCATGTTTCTGGTTGGGATCCATTTTTAATTTTTTCCATTTTAAATTCCAAATTTGTTTTGAGTAATTTAGTTTGGAGACTGCCAGCAGCTAGAAGTCAATTCAAAACATCCCTTCATAGAACCTTTTTTAAGCTTATCGGTGTCTATCCTATTCAGGGGATGGGAGATCTAAATAAGAGTCTTGAGACAACTTTTGAAATCTTAGATAAGGGTCACAATACTGTTTTTTTTCCTGAGGCTAAAAGGACATCGCTTAGTGAAAAAGTTGAGCCAAAAAAAGGCATTGCACATTTAATTGAAAGGAAAAATGTTTATATCCTACCAATTTTTTTAGAATATAAAAGAAGAAATAAAAACAAAAAAGGAGTCAAGATTGGAAAATCAAGAGCTGTTGTGGGAGATTTGATCAGGTCGGAATATTTTATTGATAAATATCGTAAAGAAGAAAGACATAAGGCAGTAATGTCATATGTTTATGATTTGGAGAAGCACCTAATCTCAAGGTTTGGGAAAAAATAAAGTAAAAATAAAAATAGAATTTAATGTTGTTCAGAAAGTCCTAAGCCAAGCTCTTTCGGAAGGTGAGTTTTATTTTTAAAATTTACCTGGTTTATAGCTATCTTTTTATTTTTTAAAATTAAAAAAATATAAAATGAAGAAAAAGGAATTTGAGAAGAATGTGAAAAAAGTTTTAATCATTCTTTTTAACTATTTAATAAATTATCGTTTATTTTTTCTGGTCATCGGATATATAAATAAATTCCTCTTAAAGGGCAAAATCAAGAGTGTTTTTCTGGTATATCCTGCGAAAAAAAAATATATCAATGATTTTACATTTAATTGGTTTAGCGAAAAAATGAAGTGGAATCCTTTTGTGATTGGCTTTTTTATTCAACAAAAAAAGATTGGAATTATATTTTCTATTTCAGCAGAGGAGAAAGATATTTTAGAAGATAATCAACTGGACAATTTAAAATTGTTGGTAGCAAGACTAGAAGATAATCGCAGGCTTTTAAATGCTGAAATTAAGAGTTTCGCAGGAATTTTGCCCGGAATTTTGTCTAGGAAAGGTGTTTTGAAGAAAGTTAAAGAGGCGGATTCAACGGTGTTAGCAGTTTTTAGAGCAGTTGAAGCTCTAGGAGAAGAGGAGGTTTTGGCTCCCGATTTTCCGCTCGTCGTCTTAGGAGGAAAGGGTTTTGTTGGAAGAGGTTTAATCTCTTTTATGCAGGAGCAAGAGTCCCAAAAGAGAATTAAAAGAGAAATTTTTGCAATTGATCTAGATAATTTTTCCGAGGTACCTAAAATTTTAGAATCGATAGGCGACAAAAAAGTTGTTTTTTTGAATATAACTAAGAAAAAAGCCATAAACGAGTATATTAAATTTTTCAACCCCAAAACGATTGTTTTAAACGAAGTGTATCCCGAACCTTCAAGAGAGGAGCTTGAGAAAATAAAACAAAAAGGCTCAACTTGCTATCACATAGTTGGTTTGAAGGGTGTTGTTTTTCCACCTTTTCCTGGAGCATACAGTCAGGGAGTCCCTTGTTGTGCGTCTTTTGTGTCGTGTGGAAAAGATGATATACTAATTAAGAAATTGATTTAATCTTAAGTCCAATGTTTGTTTTCGATTTAATAAACATTTCCTTGCTTGTAGTAGTTTTTGTTTATTTATTGTTTGCACTACTTATAATACAAAAAGGAAAAGATCTCTATGCTTATTTTCACCTATTCACAATATTAGGGGTCATTTTTTGGACTGTTAGCATGATTTTCTATAGAAGCGCTGGGATAGAAGAGGCCGTTTTTTATTGCACAGTCTTGTATATAGGCCCGATATTTATCGCTAGTATTTTTTTTATTTTTTCCTTTGTTTTTCCATACAATAAATTGCCCTCTGTCTGGTGGTTTGTTTTCGCTATCATAGCAAGCTTATTGCTGATTTTTTTGGTTGTGACTCCGGGGATGGTGATAAAGGACGTTACGTTTGTTCCAGGCGAAGAGAACAAGATTGTTTGGGGGGAATATTATATTGTCTATGTTCTGTATCAGTTTTTCTTTGTTTCTGCTGGTTTGTTTAACCTATTTAGAAAATATTTAAAAGAGAAAGGCGTCATTAAACATCAACTCGGATTTGTATTAGTAGGTTATTTTCTAGGGTTTTCTTTGACCATGGTAACAAATTTAATCATGGTTTGGTGGGGAGATTTTAGGTTGAATTGGTTGGGACAGATATCCTCACTTTCTATGGCGGCATCCTTTTTCTTTGCAATTATCAAACATGGTTTGATGGGAATTAAGGTTCTTTTTAGCAAGATTTATCTCTATTTGATTGTGGCTGTATTTGTGTATATGTATTTTCAATATATGTTATATGTCCATATCCTTGTTTTGTCTGGAGAAGCTACATTAGCTCAAATAACATTTTTTGATTTGTCATCAACAACCGTTTTTGCAATAGTTCTTTTGCCATTTTTAGTCTATATCCAAAAATCAAGTGATATTTTGTTTTTCAAAGGTCAGAATCCAAGGCAGCTTATCAAGAACTTAAGTATAAAAATTGGAGGAGTTATTGATTTAAGGCAACTGACAATTACTTTGAATGAGGAATTGAAAAAACTTTTGGGTGCTGATAAGGTTTATGTTGTTATTAAGGACAGGTATCAGTCTAAAAAGAACGTTAACATTGTTATGCTAAGCGAAAAAGAAGGAAGAGTAGATTTTATCAAAGAGAAAATTTCAGCTGAGGACGAGGAAGAAATGAGCTCTTATATAGAAAAAGAAAAGATAGTCACAAGGACGGATATTTCAGAGAACAAGAGGATTAGTGATAATGTTTTGAAAAAACTTTTAAAATATGATGTGGAGATAGTTGTTCCATTGGAGGTCCATCGTAAAGCTGTTGGTTTTTTATTTTTAACCTCCAAAGCCACTCAAGAGGCCTATACTCATGATGACACCGAAATTATTGAAATCATCGCCTCTCAAGTTGCAATATCAATTGAAAACGCTAAATTGTATAATGAGGTTAAAATTTTTAATCGAAGATTAAAAATTGAAATTAAATCTGCAATTGAAGAATTTGAAAATTCAAACAATGACTTGACTGAAGCAAATCTAAAGCTTGTTCGTGCCTACGAAAAACTCCACAAACTAGACCGTGCAAAATCAGAATTCTTGTCAATTGCATCTCATCAATTGCGAACGCCACTAACTTCTATTAAAGGTTTTACCTCTCTTTTAATGGAAGGAACATATGGAAAAATTTCAGATCAAGTTAAGGTTGTTTTGGAAAAAGTATTCACATCCAATGAAAGATTGATACATCTTGTAGAAGATTTGCTTAATATTTCAAGAATTGAATCAGGGAGATTCGTTTTTGACTTGAAAGAAAATAACATTCAACCACTTTTAGAAAGTATTATAGATTCCTTTGCAGTTCCGGCGAAAGCGAAAGACATCAAAGTAGAATATCATCCACCAGCAAAGAAAATCCCTCCGTTTATTTTCGATGAAAATAAAATGCAAGAACTTTTATCGAACTTGCTTGATAACGCCGTTAAATATACACAAAAAGGCATTATTAAAATATCACTAAAACAACAA
>JBFHIG010000004.1:0-88510 GCA_041596615.1 Candidatus Moraniibacteriota bacterium
AACCTACTTTATGACTAACAAATAACAAAAATAAATTCTTGTAAATTTTTATTATTTTCTAACTAATTTGTTGTTCGATAATATTGCTATATTTATACAATATGTATTGTATATACTTACTTGTTTTTAGTATTCGCAAATGCTGTCGAAAGACATTTGCATACTACCTGTGTATATAATAAAGTTCTCTTTTTCTCTTTATTATATCTTTTTTTACTATTGTTTATTTAATTGTCAAAGTATCTAATCTTTTAAATTCATTCTTCACCTTAGTTACTAACAAAAGGTTTCATGAACAAAAGATTCACCAATAGAGGGAGCATCTATATTATGAGTGTTGCCAACGCAACGACCCATGCTGCCCTTCCCCTATTGGTAAATCCTTTTTTTCCAAACTTTAATGTACGTTTATCAAACAAAACAAAAACCGCCTCTCGTGCGGTTTAAAAAAGAAACTAAAAAGTTTATCTTCAACCGCTTTTTAAATTTTGCTTATCAACTGAATTGATATGCGTCATTTATTGTCAAGTTTTATGTTTTATTTAAAGCTTTCAAAAGTCACTCGAATGTCTTCTGCGCGACTTCAGAATCAAATATAGCACCTTAAAAAATATTGTCAAGCATTCCCCTTAGGCAACGCAAATACTATGCTTCAAAAGAGATTTTTGTAGTTTCAAAAAATCTTATTATAAGCCAAGATAAGGAGTTTTTTTCCTATAACTATTTTTTAAAAAATAATTTTTTAGATTATCAGAAACCGTTCTTTCTCTCCGCACATCCTAAGGTAATTTTTCTTTCTCTGTTTATTTTGAGCCTAATATGAATCGGTAAAAATTCCATCCACCCCTAGTTTACGAAATTTAGAAATTTCCTTTCTGTCGTTGAGTGTGTGCACAAAAGTTTTTATTCCAATCTCCTTTAAACGAGAATTCAGTTTCTCGTTAAAACCTGATTTACTCATAACCACCATTGGGATATTTTTTTCATTCTTTTGCACAAATTCAAAAATTTGGTCAGCAGATGCCGTCTCTTTGTATAAAGTATAGGCCATCTTTTCAAAACCTAGTTCATTCTTGGTCATCTCAAAACTTTTTTTGTCATATACCTGAGGGATTACTCTTTTCAATAAATCTGGCCAACCTGCTTTTATCTGTCCAAATAATATTCTGGCTGTTTTTTGATAATCATCACTCTTGATATCCGTCACTAGAATAATGTCAGGATTTTCCTCCATTTTCTGCATTAATTCAGTAAGTGAAAGTGGGGTAAAAATACCTTCTATTTTATCTTTTAAAAATTCTTCTTCTGTTTTATTAGATTTGCCTTCGTGGGATACAATAATTTTTTCATCTGAGGAAAGCGAAATGTCAACTTCGAATTGTTTACGTTTTTTTTCTAGATTTTTTTCAAAAGCCTCTTTTGAATTTGTATAATCGAAGCCATTAATTTCGCCCAAAGCATGCATTATTATGTTTTCATCCTGAACTAGTGGCAAAAATTTTTCTGTTATACTAGAAACCTCATCTCTTTGAAATGTTTTTTTAAAAGGTTTTTTTTCATCACTATCTTTTTCTAAATCAAAAATGCTCCAACTTTTTTCTTTACTGTTATAAAGGTGTTTATTGAAATCTGTGTTAATAAAAGCAAGAAATCTCTCCGAAAATGGTTGAACCAATAAAACTTGCCTTTTATTACTATCTATTTTATCTTGAAAAAAAGAATTGCTAAGTTTATTTTGAGAATATTCTATTCCCAACAAATCCATAAAGCTGGGCAAAATATCCATATGACTATAGATCTCCTCGACAACCCTACCTTTACCTTTACCACTATCTCCAAAAACTATTGAAAGGTCTGTTTTAAAGTTCTCTTCAAATGCCCCACTGCCACAGAATTCATTATCAGGATGTTCTCCTGTGGGCCAACTATGATCTCCTACAATAACGACTGTATAGTTTTTTTCCGGAAAGGTGTTTTGGATTTCATTCCAAGCGACTGCGAGCTGTTTGTCTTGTAAAAACATTGTGTTCTCGAGTCTCTCTTTTTGATTTAAAGGATTTTTATATGGGACCTCTTCTGTATACTCTGCTGGTGTAATAAAAGGCCAATGATTTGTCGGTCCGACTTCCAAAAATAAAAAGTTTTTTTGTTTCTGAAAATTTTCTTCAATATGAGAAAAAGCTCTTTTATAAAAGAAGTCTTCTCGATAACCCCATCTATATTGAGGATCGTTTTCTTGCATAATATCCTCTGCATGAATTTCTTCAAAGCCAATGTTCTGCATAAATTCACCCGTATTGGCGAAATCCAAATTATACGTCTTAAAAAAGGATGTTCTATAGCCAAGCTGCTTAAAAATCTCCGGCAAACACAACATTTCTTTATCTTTCTTTGAAAAATTTAAATTACCATAAAAAGATGATGGCAAGGAGCAAAGTAAGTTTTCTTGTCCCAAAATTGTTTGCACTCCGTTTGCGTAATAGTTTGAGAAACGCATCCCTTGTTTCGAAATTTGATAAAAATTTGGCGTAATCTCTTCCGAGCTTAGTTTTCCATTAACACTCTCTAGTTGCAAAAAAATAATATTGTCTAGATATTTTGGAGTTTCTTTTGTATTTTTATTTTGTATTCTTTCAGATAGATTTTTCTTATCAATAATTGATTGTTGAATCAATTCGTCACGATTTAATTGATATAAATCTATCGCTACATCTTTTGTAAAAGCGCTTTTAATAAAAAAGAATGTTTCGCTTAAATATTTATCCCCTTTAAAAATCGGGGTTAATAAAAAAACAGCTAAAACTCCCACCACTAAAATGTTCCCGCTTCTTTTCTTGAGTTTAATTTTAGCCAAGAAATAACTGCAAAGAAAAGATATTAAAAAAACCAAACACAGACTTAAAAAATATGGCGCTAACACGTCTGCTAGATTTCCTTTATTCATCCATAAAAATCTAAAGTCTAGCCTTTTTTGTACAATCAGAAAATATATTATTAAATTAAACTGAAAAAAGAAAGAAAATGCTCCTAAAAGGACCCCTAGCAAAAAACTTTTCCCCTTGACTAAAGAAATTAAAAGAAAAACCAAAAGAGAAAACTGTATTATCTTAAACCACTCTACGTAGCTATTTTTACTCCCATATGCATTTTCAACTAAAATTCTTATAACTAAAGACAAAACTAGTAGTATTGCAGCAACAAACAACCAAGATGCCAAGACAAAAAATCCTTTTTTCCAAAAAGATTTTTTTTTCATTCTTAAAATTTCTTTTTTTATTAAGTTTTCACCTAACAAACTGTTCTTCGTTCAACTATGTTAACTATTTTCCGCAACACTTTTTAAATTTTTTACCGCTCCCACAAGGACAGGGATCATTTCTGTTGGTATTTTTCTGATTAACGATGGGATTTGTTGGGGCCTTCTTTTTTTCTTCTCCAGAAGATGTTTCCCCAATTAATGAGCTGTTGATCTTTTTTGTATCATTGTAATTCATTTCTTTTGTCTCTGCTTCTTCATTTGCCACACTTTCTTTTGCCATCGTTTTTACTCTGAGAACAGCTTTTATTACTGTCTGGTTTATTGTGGTCAAAAGAGACTGAAACATTCTGAAGGCTTCTTTTTTATACATAACAAGTGGGTCTCTTTGCCCGTATCCCTGTAAGCCAATGCCTTCTCGCGTAAAATCCATCTGTTCAAGATGATCCATCCAGAAACTATCTATCGTTCTTAAATAAAGAACCTTTTCAATCCCTCTCATTTGCTCCGTGCCCAATTCCATCTCTTTTTCTGCATACCTTCTTTTCAGGTATTCTGTTAAAACCTCAATAGTTGCACTTCTTTTTTCGCTACTGTGAGTATAATCCTTCGAGGCCTTGACCGCAATCAGTCTTTTGTGAAGTCCCGTTGTTTGTCCATTAATAATTATACTTACTTCCTCAGCAATCTCTTCCATATTCCAACTATTTTCATCATCTGAGTCAGTATGAACTGCAACAATTGCATCCATTTCATCATAAAACATTTGCAAGATATCATCTTTGACGCTTTTTTTGTTTAAGATGTCCTTTCTTTTCTTATAAATAGTCTCTCTTTGTTTATTCATCACATCATCATATTCCAAGACTCTCTGACGGATATCAAAGTTAAACCCCTCAATTTTTCCTTGAGCAGATTCAATTGATTTTGAAATTATTTTATTCTCAATTGGCTGATCCTCTGGCAACCCCAATTTATCCATAATATTTTTCATTCTATCCCCGCCAAAACGCCTCAATAACTCATCCTCAAGAGACACGAAAAATTGTGTTATTCCTGGGTCACCTTGTCTTCCAGCACGTCCTCGAAGCTGATTATCAATTCTACGAGCTTCATGTCTTTCTGTCCCTATAATAAAAAGTCCTCCAAGCTCCTTCACCCCTTCACCAAGCTTAATGTCAGTTCCTCGCCCTGCCATGTTGGTCGCAATTGTGATGGCTCCTTTTTGCCCTGCATTTGCAATAATTTGAGCCTCTCTTTCGTGATTTTTTGCATTTAAAACCTCTCTTTCAATTCCTCTTTTTGCTAAAAGATCTGCCAAATATTCTGATTTTTCAATGGCAATTGTACCAACTAAAACGGGAATTCCTTTTTTATGACTCTTAATAACTTCCTGCACAATGGCTTGAAATTTCCCCTCTTCTGTTTTATAAACAACATCTTTTCGGTCTATTCTTGCCAATGGCTTATTGGTTGGGATTTCAACAACCTCCAATTTGTAAACCTTGTGGAACTCTTCCGCAGAAGTAAGTGCTGTTCCTGTCATCCCAGCTAATTTTTTATACATTCTAAAATAATTTTGGAAAGTAATTGTTGCCAAAGTTCTAGACTCTCTCTGAACCTTTACTTTCTCTTTTGCTTCAATCGCCTGGTGCAATCCTTCGGAATATCTTCTCCCTGGCATAAGCCTCCCTGTAAATTCATCTACAATAACAATTTCCCCATCTTTTACCACATAGTCCTTGTCTAGCTGAAAAAGCACATTGGCCTTTAGTGCTTGCTCTAAGTGGTGCACATATGAAACCTTATCCGTTTCATAGATATTTCCAATTCCAAGCCATTTTTCCATTTTCTCGATTCCTTCCGAAGTTAACAATGCGCTTTTTAGTTTTTCATCAATATTGTAGTCTTCATTCTCTTTTAATCTTGGGACTAGCATCGCAAATTGTCCATACATTTCTGTTGATTCAGCATCAGGCGTAGAAATAATCAACGGAGTTCGAGATTCATCGATTAAAATTGAGTCCACCTCATCCACAATTGCAAAATTCAATTCTCGCTGAGACATCTGCTCATTGCTTTGCGCCATATTGTCTCGCAAATAATCAAAACCAAATTCATTGTTAGTTCCATACAATACATCAGCTTTATAGGCTTCGGCTCTTGGAACTTCAATTAGGTTCTCTTCTTCAATGTTAACTTCATTTGTATCAAGTTTATTCGGTGTATAAATAAAAGAAATTTGATTATTAATGCAAGCCGTAGATAAACCCAAAAAATGATAGACACTTCCCATCCAATTGGCATCTCTTTTTGAGAGATAGTCATTAACTGTCACCACATGCACGCCTTTTCCAGTTAAGGAGTTGAGATAAACTGCTAATATTGCTGTTAGGGTTTTCCCTTCTCCTGTTTTCATTTCAGCAATTTTGCCTTCATGCAGAATAACTCCCCCTGTTAATTGTGAGTCATAAGGTCGTTCCCCGATTACACGAAAAGCAGCCTCTCTTGCAACCGCAAAGGCTTCTGGCAAAAGATCTTCTAATGTTTTTTCTTCTTTTTTAAGAACCTCCCTGAATTCCAGTGTTTTAGCTTTTAATTCTTCATCTGTTAGCGCCTTTATTTTACTTTCAAATTCGTTTATTTGCACCACAATTTTCTCAATTCGCCTTAGTTCTTTTTGTTGGGAATTTCCAAACATTCTATCTAAAAGTCTCATATTCGGTATTATTCTTAATTTTGCTATTTATCTATGTTTACACCTTCCTATTCTAAACCTGATTTCTCTTAAAGTCTAGTCTTATGAATACCCAGGAGACATACATGCCTATATTTTTAATCTCAAAAATGACTCATCGCGTAACTACAAAACTAAAAAACCCTCTTTAAGAAAAACTCTCTAAATAAAGTTTTTTAAATATCCCTCTTTATAACTCTCAATCTATATTATTTTAGAAAACTTACTAAATCAATTCTTTTTCATCTCACAAAAAGATATAAGAAAATCTCAAGAACAGTAACGACGCGCAATAACGTTAAATATATTCTTTCCTTTGTTAATTTAAAATTAACTATCAAAAAGAATATTAAAGGTGTTAAATACCAAGGCATAAACCAAGAAAATGAAGTAAAATAAAACCAACTTAGAATCAGGGTTAGACAGAGAATTAAAGAATCATCTTTTAACAAGTTTTTGCCCTTCCTTAATTTTGCATATACATAAACATAAAAAATCAAACTTGTGCCAACGAAAAAAATTCTGCAATTATTTGTGATTTCATGGATATTTTCTAAGGGATTGGAGTTTCTTAAGTAGCTAATCATTACACCAATAAAAATCAAAGGGGAGCAGGAAAATAAATTCCATTTCTCTGATTGAGCTATAATTCCTCTAAAGGTCTCTTTTCCTTCAAAAAAGGGGAGGTATGTAATTACCGCAAGAACAAAAAAACTGCCTCCAACCAGGAATAATAGAATTATTTTTTTTCTTGCATTTTTTTGATGAAAAAAAATAAAACTACCTAAGATAGGAAGAAAGATTATCATATATATTTTCACGAAGACTGCTAACAAAAAAAAGTTGCTTGCCAATAAAAAATTTTTCAAGCCTTTTTTAAAATAAAAATACAAACCAATCAAGATAAATAAAATTAAAATGCTTTCGTTGTGCATATTAATACCAAATTCTATCAAAAGAATTGGATTGAAAATATATAAAAAATTTATAAAGTTATCTTTAAATATTTTATTCAATAAAAATAAAATACCAAAATTAACCAAAACAAATAAGCTTTTAGTTAAAAAAATAGTTAATAATAAAGAATTTTTTCCTAAAAACGTAACTACCGACATCAAATAAATAAAAACTGGTCCATACGGTGTCACTTCATCAGACCAGCTATTTTTTAATGCCGAAAAAAAATCATCCTGTGGGAATTCAGCGAAGCTTGAAAAAAAGGGATTTTCGCCATAAACAGAAAAAACTCTACTTTGGGATATATATGAAAAAAAATCACTGGAAACTGTGGGTTGAGTAAAGAAAAAAAGAAAATTAAAAAGAGAAAACAACAAAAATAAACTTTTAAACTTAGGCGGATTGTTTTTGAAAAGTTTAATACCATATCCATACAAAAAACCTAACGTGGCTAAAATTAAAGCGTAGTATAAAAAAATAATTTCTATTCCCAGGTCAATCTCTTTGGCATTAAGAAAATTTTTCAAAGGCTCAACAAAAAAAACAGCTAAAGTGATTGTCAAAAAAACAAAAGAAAAAAACCAAAAATCTTTTTGCTCTTTTTTAAATAAATTAGTCATGCTTTAAACTTTTTAGCTCTTTATTTCTAATTCAGTTTTTGTTAACCTAATTTCTTCATAAGAATATTTTCCACCACATTCTTCAAAAATTGGCCTTAATTTTTTATTTCCAAATTTTTTGAAAGCTTTTTCAATTTGCTTTTGAGCCTTTTCAGGGGGTAGTAGATAATCAATTTTAATTTTTTTGTCTTCTTTTGCAATTTCCTCAATATATTGAATTACCGTGCTTTTTGCTAGTTTCAATTCTTTTACGATTTCGTCGAAAGAAATTTTTTGCTCAATCAATCTTTTTGCTAAATCCATTCTTTCTTTTTTTGCTTCAGAGCGTACACCAGTCTTCTTCCCTGATATATTGTTCTCGAGTGACCGTACCTTTAACTTGCTAATAGCTTCTGTGAATAACTCACCATATTTATCCAGTTTCTGTTTTCCTACACCAGAAATTTTTGCAAATTCCTCTTTTGTTGTAGGAAGATAATGCGCCATTTCTCGTAAAGCTACATCCCCAAAAATCACAAAGGCTGGCAACCTTTTTTTATCTGCAATTTTTTTACGTAAAACACGCAGTTTTTCAAGAACATCTTTGTCATAACCTTCGGTATCACTGCGTTTTTTGGTTAGTATTATTTCTTTTTGCATTTTTGGCAATTCAATTTTCTCGCGTTTATTTAGAAACTGCATTCCTTTTTTTGAAATACAAAATGTTTCATACTCACCACCATTTTGAACAATCAAATCTTTTGCAATAATATGGGCAAAAAATTCCATTAATTCAGCTGTTGAATATTCTTTTGCAATTCCCCAAACTGAGAGTTTGTTGTGATTACGAGCTCTGATAGTTTTATCTTTTGAACCACGCAAAACTTTGATCACATGCCCTTTACCAAAAACATTCCCTGTTCTTACCACAGCAGAAAGAATTTTTTGCACAATCTCTGTGGCGTCCTCAGTGTTTTTGCTATTCAAGCACACATCACAAGTGCCACATTCTGCTAACCCTTTTTGTCCAAAATATTTTGTTACCCACTGCCAACGACAACTGCGTGCTTGTGCAAACTGCATCACTTCACGAATTTTTTTCTCTTCACCAGACCTCCTTTTTTCATCCCTCATCCGCGTCAAGAAAAAATCTAATTTTATTTTATCCCCCGCAGAAAACAACAACACACATTCACTCGGAAGCCCATCCCTGCCAGCACGACCAATTTCCTGATAATATCCTTCGATGGTTTTGGGAAATGTTTTATGGATAACTAATCTGACATCTGGTTTATCAATTCCCATCCCAAAAGCAATTGTTGCAACTACAACATTAATCTCATCACGCACAAAAGCATCCTGAATTTTACTTCTTTCTTCTGGCGACATTCCTGCGTGATAACTTCCGGCGCTAATTCCTTCTGCTAAAAGAATTTTGGTCAACTGTTCTGTCTCTTTACGCGAAAAACAATAAACAATCGCTGATTCATTCTTATACTTATTCACTAAATACAAGATCTTGCTATCCGCGCCACTTTTTGACATAACAGTAATGTGCAAATTTTCACGATAAAAGTCTGACACGAAAACCTCATGGTTCTGTAATTCCAACTCTCGCACAATGTCTTCACGCACAATTTGAGTAGCGGAAGCTGTCAGTGCAATAATCGGGATTTCAGTAAAGCGTTTACGAAATAATTTTAAATTACGATAATCTGGTCTAAAATCATGTCCCCATTGTGAGATACAATGAGCCTCGTCTACTGCGAGCGCTGTAATGTTGATTTTTCCGAGCCATTCACTCACATGTGCACTGGCCAATCTTTCTGGTGCAATATAAATAAGTTTATATTTTCCTTTTTCAGCATCACTCATACGCTTTTGCAACTCACTGGCCTCAATAGAGGAATTAAGCATTGTGGCTGAAATTCCATTTGCCATAAGTGCATCTACCTGATCTTTCATAAGAGAAATTAAAGGCGAAATCACGATCGTAGTGCCCTCTCGCATCAGTGCTGGCAATTGAAAACAAAGTGATTTTCCCCCACCAGTTGGCATCACCACAACCGCATCTTTACCAGATAAAAAACGTTTTATTACCTGCTCTTGTACTGAACGAAAAGTATCGTGTCCAAAATGTTTTTTAAGAAGTTTTTTCATAACTTTATAATAACAAGTTTCTCTCTTTTTGCAAAAACAAAAAAGACAACAATAAAGCAAACTGCCATACTAACAGTTTGCTTTATTTTTTTTAATTTCAATTAACTAGAATTAACTAGATTGCGGTAATCTCTGAAATTTTTGGTCTTCTGCGTAAACTATCCCTTACCTTCTCTTTTGTTCTTCTGATTTTTTTCAATAAAGCTTCGTCGGCAAAATCAATGGCTCTTCTTAAATCTTTATCCTTTTTTTCAACTCGAAAAGTGGATCCTGGGATAACAGCACTCATAATTATTTGCCAAAAGTAACTTTTGTCCTGCTTAATTTCAAGATCTGCTCTTAAGAGATTTGGTTCATACTCGCCTAATAACTTTTTTGTTTTTCGCGCTTTCTTTTCAATGTATTCTTTCTCTCTTTCATTGAGCTTATTAGCTCCTGCTAGGTACCTAATTTCCATCTTAGTTCTTGTTTAATTATTAGATATTATTCACTCGCCTTTGATTAAAAATGTACTACATCAAAACATTCACTTCCTCTTCAAGTTGTACGTTAAATTTATTTCTAACTTTCATTTTTACTAAGCTCATTAAAATAATCACATCTTCACTTGTTGCATTCCCCATATTAACAATAAAATTTGCCTGCTTTCCGTCTATCATTGCGTCTCCAATTCTCTCGCCCTTCAAATCACACCTATCAATCAACCAACCAGCAGGAACTTTGCTTTCACGGCTTTTTTGTTCACTATCAAATTCAAATTTTTCAACAACCTCCTGCCCTACAGTTGGGTTTTTAAAAATACAACCGACGGATGGGTAAAGCCCCACTGAAGGCTGCCCTGCATTACGCTTTTGCATAATATCTTTTGCTTTATTCTTTATAACCTCCAATTCCCCTCGTTCCAACTCAATCTCTACCTCCCACACAAGCAGTTTTCTGTTCTCCTTAAAAATACTAGAGCGATACTCAAATTCGCAATCTGCTGAAGAAAGCTCATGCATCTCTAGATTAGAATCATTTGTATCAATTGCAAAAACTCGTGAAACACTGTTTTTAATTTCTCCACCAAACCCTCCAGCATTTCCTCTAACTGCACCTCCAATTGTACCCGGGATTCCAGCTGACCATTCAAGGCCAGTTAAGGAATTTTCTATAGCAAACGCTGCTAACTTACTAAAGGCAACCCCCGCTCCACAAAGAATTTTTACTTTTTTGTCAGTCTCTTCAATAACTTTCAAGACATCGTTACCAATTTTTGCAACTAGCCCAGAGAATCCACTGTTTGAAAACAAAACATTGCTTCCACCTCCCAAGAAGAAAATTTCTAATTTATTTATTTTTGCAAAGTCAACTGCCTCGGCCAAATCTTTTTTTTGTTTAACTACACAAAAATATTCAGCTTCACCACCGATTTTAAATGTTGAGTATTTTTTTAAGGAAACTTTTTCTTGGATGTCCATCACTTTTGTTTTATTTTAGTTGCTTCTTTAAGATTCAAAAACATTCTTTTTTCATTCCCACTTCATTAAAACTTCTAACGTCTTTTTTGCGCTTTTCTCCCAGCTAAATTCTTTGGAACGCAAACAACCCTTCAAAATCATCTCTTCTTTTATTTTAGAAGATTTCATAATTTTTAGCAAAACATTCTCAAGCTCATTAACATCTCCACTTTTGAAAAACTTTGCAGCTTCTCCACCAACCTCAATCAAAGAGGAATTATCAGCTGCAACAACAGGTGTCTTAGAAGCAAAACTTTCCAAAATAGGAATTCCAAAACCCTCATATAAAGAAGGGTACACAAAAATTTCAGCACCTTGATATAAAGTTGCCAACTGTTCGAAATCAACCTTTCCAGTTAAAATTATATCTTTTTTATAAACTGAGCTCTGTGAGACTAGAACAATACCTTCTGACATCCAAGCTGCTTCTCCGGCAAGTACCAGCTGTAAATTTTCAAACTCTGGATTATTTTTAATTTTTTCAAAAGCTCTGATAAGAGTTTTCAAATCTTTTCGTGGCTGGAGTGCTCCTACATACAATAAATATTTTTTACTTGGCTTATTGGAAATTTTTAACTCATTTTTAGTTCTTAAAATCTCTTCTTTTGTCCTTCTGCTCAAAAAATGCTCAGTATCAAACCCATGATGAATCACAGAAATTTTTTTTGTATTTACCTTCGGATACAGTTTTAAAATATCATCTTTAGTTGCGTTTGAGATTGCAATAATTTTATCCGCTCTCTTGATGGCTGTATCTGTAAAAAAATTTAATTTCCATAAAGCCTGCCGAGGAAAACATTCTGGAAAAAATTTAAAAGCAAGGTCGTGAATGGTCACCACGTATTTTGACTTTTCAGGTCCAATAAAGGGAATCTGCTGAATTGGCATCCAACAAACATCAGGCTTTTCCCTTCTTAACTCTGCAGCAAAAGCAGTTTGCGTCCACCACCAATGTGCTGGAATTTTTTTATCAAAATAGTTCTTAAAATTTTTTGGTTCCAAAAATTTATTAAACTCTTCTTGGTGATATAAAAAAAACTCGTCTCGTTTATTAATTTTTCCAAACCAATTTAAAAGTTGTTTAATATAGATCCTAGTCCCATCAATTCGACTATGGTCTAAATCTGCACAATCAATTGCGATTTTCATTACGGTTTTTTTATGCTTTTATTTTGAGCCCAAAAAACTTCACCGCATTTTGGTCAAGAATTTTTTCAAGGCCTTCCTTTTCCCTCTCTTTTATGTAGGCAATTTTTTCAATCACAAATCTCACAAAGACTGGTTCATTTCTTCTGCCACGCATTGGAGCCGGTGCCAAAAAAGGAGCATCAGTTTCTGACATAATTTTTTCAACTGGGATCATCCTTAAGACTTCAAAAATTTCTGCGTCAGCTTTATTTGAAAAAGTGATATTCCCTGTAAAAGAAAAAAATACATTTTTTAGTTGCAAAAACTTTCCCGTCTGTCTAACATTTCCACAATAACAATGTATTACCATTTTCAAATCTGTATATTCTTTGCTAGAAACAATTTCAAACAAGTCCTCGTATGCATCTCGACAGTGAATAATCGTGGGAAGTTTTTCTTTTTGAGCAAAATTCAATTGTGCAATAAATAATTCTTTTTGCTCTTTTTTATTTTTATTGTTGTGAAAATAGTCCAGACCTATTTCTCCAATTGCCACAACTTTTTTTTCTTGCGATAACTTCTCCAATTGCTCAATTGCCTTTCTTAGAGAAAAAAGTTTACCCACTTCATCTAGAATTTCTGGATGAAAACCAATGCTTGAAAAAATATTTTCATGTAAAGTTGTAATTTCAATAGCTTTTAAATTTCTTTTAAAATCAACCCCTATATTTATTATGGCCCCCTCCTTGTTTTCCATAAAAAAACGTGAGATTACTTCTTTGCGATCTTCTTTAAAATTTTCGAAATCCAAATGCGCATGCGTATCAATCATTTTTCCTATTTTTAATAAAAACCTTGTTTCCAGTATAGCTAATTTTAAAAAAAATTAACACCTAAATAATGCTTTTGCTAAAATATTTTATTTTTGATATTATATTAATACAAAATATTTTCATCCAACCAACAGACACTCTTTCTGTTTTTATTTTGTTTTTTAAGTATTAATAAATTTATGGACTATCTCCTTGTCATCCTTCTCGTACTTCTTTCTGGTCTTTTTTCTGGTCTAACTCTTGGGCTTTTAAGCTTAGATATTGATGAATTAAAAAGAAAAATTTTTCTTGGTAATGAAAATGCAAGAAAAGTTCTCTCTGTTAGAGAAAAGGGCAATCTCTTGCTTTGCACACTGCTACTGGGAAATGTAGCCGTTAACTCTACCCTTGCAATTTTCTTGGGAAATATAGCTAGCGGATTTGTAGCCGGAGTAACTGCAACTGCTTTAATTGTAGTTTTTGGAGAGATTATTCCTCAAGCAACTTTTGCTAGATACGCACTCCGGGTCGGAGCTAGCACAGCCTGGATTGTTAAAATTTTCATTGTACTTTTTTTCCCAATTTGTTGGCCTATTGCTTGGGTATTAGATAAATTTTTGGGCGAAGAAATGCCAACTATTTATTCGAAAAAAGAGTTAATGAAAATTGTTGAAGAACATGAAAGTTATCAAGAAAGCGATGTTGATGCAGATGAAAAAAGAATTGTAAAGGGAGCTCTTTCCTATTCCCATAAAATTGTACAAGAAATTATGACACCAAGAACGGTTGTCTATGCTTTAAGATTAGAAACTGTTTTAAATAGATCAACCTTAAATGACATAAAAAAACAAGGTTTCACAAGAATCCCTGTTTACAAAAACACCAGGGATAACGTTGTTGGTATTCTTTATGCAAAGGATTTAATAAACATAAAACCCTCCACGATAGTTAAAAATGTCTACCGCAAAGAAAAGCCAATAATCATTAAAAGTGATTTACACTTGGACGAATTATTCAACACTTTTATCGAGTCAAAAATTCACATTGCTTTTGTTAAGGACAAATATAATGGCCTAGAGGGGGTCGTAACTCTTGAGGATGTTATGGAAGAGATATTGAAAGTTGAAATTGTTGATGAAACTGACACTGTTGTGGATTTACAAAAAAAAGCACTTTCAAACTAATCTGAAAGTGTTCTTTATTGGAAACTTTTTTATTTTTATCTCTCGTCACTCCCATATTCTGCTCTTCCAAGAAGAGAGGTTTCGTTTGGATTTGGATTGTCGAAGCTAGTTTCATTGCTTCTACCAACTGATTTCTGGTCAATTCTCTCTATAGACAGCATTGCAATCTCTATTTTATCGATCACAAACTGTTCAACTTCAGTGCTTGAGTTTGGATCCAACAACCCTTTTGCAAAAATTTTTATTAAGGAATTTTCAACCTCGCTTTTTACCAAGTTGGGGACCTCTTTTTTATTTGTCTTCTCATAATCGCTTATGATCATGCCGCAAAGATTTTTTGCTTTTTCTGAGTCACCATTCTCAACTTTTTCCAGCCCAACTCTCTTGGAGTTGATAGTTTTCATTTCTTTTTTTTCGGAAGGATTTCTTTTTAGAAAATCAAAATTCATGTTCATGCCCATCTTATTTTTTTATTTATTTTTGTAATCTAGGAAATAAATTTACCTTCTCTTTATTCTCAAGACTTGTTTTAATTTTATCAGAAGTCTCTGGCATAAAGGGCTGTAGCTTCAAGCCAATAAAGTATACTCCTCTGACTAGACCTTCAATACTCTCTCTAAATGCCTCATCGTCAGTACCAATCAGCTCCCAAGGTTTTTGCTCTTCGATGTTTCTGTCTAACTCACGAATTAACTTCATAATTCGAGTTAATTCATCACCAAATCTTCCCTCGTTTAATGAGTCTTCCAATTCCTTGTTGTTTTCAAAAGGACTTCTTTTGCTCTTTTCAAAATCAATTTCGAAATCTGCTTTTTTATAAAGAGTGACAACTCTAGAAGTTAAGTTTCCTACTCCATTTGCCAAATCAGCATTAAATTTTTCATCCAAAAAGTTCCAATTAATATCTGAGTCCTCGCCAAACGATCCCATGCTTAAAAGTAAATACCTTGTTCCATCAACCCCATATTTATCCACCATCTCTTCTGGAGAGATAACATTACCCAGCGATTTACTCATTTTTTGCCCATCAATGTTAACAAATCCATTTACGTATATTTTTTCAGAACAAGGCAATCCGGCTGCCATTAGCATCGCTTGCCACATGGCAGATTGTTGTCTTAAATTATCTTTTCCGCAAAATTGAACTCCGGGCCACCAATTATTAAAGCTTTTCTCATCCTCTGGCCACCCCAGCGTAGAAACATAGTTCACTAAAGCATCAAACCAAACATACATCACGTGCTTGTCATCATTTGGAACTTCAATGCCCCATGACATTTTTTCTTTTAAACGTGAAATTGAAAAATCTTGTAGGCCCTTTTCTACGAAAGAGATTACTTCGTTAAATCTTTTTTTGGGCTTAACGAAATCAGGGTTTTCTCTATATAATTTTAATAATTGCTCCTCAAAATGTGAGAATTTGAAAAAATAATTTTCCTCATCAATAACTTCAATCTCGGCATTGGGATGATCAGGGCACTTACCTTCAACAAGCTCTGATTCTGTTTTTTCAAGCTCACATCCAACACAGTAGTTAACTTTATAATTCTTCTTATAGATAAACCCGTTTTTATCACAAATTTCCCAAAATTTTTGCGCAGCCTCTTTGTGCTTAGCATCTGTCGTTCTTATGAATTTATCAAAATCTACATTTAACAACTCTTTTAATTTCTTGAAGTTTCTAGCTTCTTTGTTGCAATGTTCTTGGGCGCTTATCCCCAACTCTTCAGCTTTTCTTAAAATCTTCAGCCCGTGCTCATCCGTGCCTGTATTAAAAAGCACCTCTTTCCCAAAAAGCTTATTTGCCCTAGCTAAAACATCAGCACTTACAATTTCAAGAGCAAACCCGATGTGTGGTTTTGCATTTACATATGGAAGTGTTGTTGTGATATAATATGTTTTTTTCATTTAACTAGCTCTTTCTCTTATTTTTTATCACCTGCGTGTAATCAAATAGGCGAAAATTGAATGAAACAATATCTCGCCCACCTGCTACATTTCACTAATTTTTAGTATCTCGAATAAACTTCTACTCTATGCGAATTGATTTGCCACGAACGATTGCATTTGCAATTTTTGTTCTGGCACGTGAAAGAATTCTTTGCAATGTACTTTGTGATGTGTTCATTTTTCCCGCTGCCTCGGTTTGACTCATTCCTTTTTCATCAACGAGTCTCAACGATTCAGCTTCTTCTCTTTCGAGAACAACTTCTTGCAAATCTTTGTCAAGAATTCCTTCTGGTTTAAACAGAGACGACTTTGGTCGAAAATGTACCTTTCGACGTAATTTTGGTCTTGGTGACATAATTTTTTATCTGTGCTTACTAAAACACACAGATTGCCCTCTTAATGTGTTTCCGCAGTCACTAATTAATTATCCATCTATATTGTACTTTATTCCCATTAAAAAAACAACCCTCACAAGACGAAATTCACCATACTAATCTATATTCTAAACTACTAAAATTAGCTTGTTTTATAGCATTTTTTTGACGTTTTCATTTTTTCCAGTATACTTGATTACTGGCGTCTTTAAATTTAATTACTTTAAATAAAAATGAATCTTTCAATTATTTTAGTAAATTATCAAAGTGAAAAATGGCTCGAAAATTGTTTAGAAAAACTAAGTGAAGATAGTTGCCCTGCTCTTGATTTTGAAGTTATTATCATCAATAACGATAATAAAAAATTCCTTCCTAGCAAGAAGCTCTCTTTCATTCCAAAAATAGTCCAGAGTAAGGAAAATCTTGGTTTTGGGAGAGCTAACAACTTGGGGGTGAAAATTGCCAAAGGTAAAAATATTTTATTCTTAAATCCTGATACCATTTTTAAAAGAAAAGACATCAAACTGCTCTTTTGTTATTTTGAAAAAAACCCACATATCGGGGTGTTGAGCCCGCTGATAATCCAAGCCTCTCGCCTACAAGCACAACCATTTACTTGTGGTAAAAAAACCTCTCTTCTGGGAATTATCTTTAGAAATACAATTTTAAAACCGTGGAACAAAAAAACCCCGACCAATGTTGATTGGGTTTCTGGCACTGCATTATTAACAAGAAAACACCTTTTTGAAAAAGTTGGGGGTTTTGATGAAAATTTTTTTATGTATTTTGAGGACCAAGATCTGTGTCTTAGGATTAAAAAACTAGGATATGATATTGTTTTTTTTCCCAAAAGCACTGTTTTGCATTATGACGGAAAATGTTGGCCAAACACCAAGAAACAAAAAAATTCTTTTTATAAATCTCAAGACTACTTTTTTAAAAAACATTACCCCTCTTATAAATATTTTATCCTCAGAGCTTTAAAAAGAATAGCTTTATGAAACTATTAAATTGGGAAAAGATATTTCTCCTTTCCATAGCTATTCTGCCTTTTTGTTTCGCTTTAAACCCGACAAGTTCAATAGACCTGCCACTTGTTAGACTTTTATTTCCTCTAACTTTTTTGCTTTGGTTGTTTTCATCGCTTTTTGAAAAGAAAATCATTCTAGATAACCGACCTCGTTTTTTTCTGCTTTTATTTTTTTTATTTTTTTGTTCAATCTCTTTTTTTTGGGCAAATGACAAATCTGCTGCATCAACAAAAATCCTTTTTCTACTCTCCTTTTTCCCAGTATATTTTTTGACCTATTCCTTAACAACTAAAAAAAGACTAAGGTTGTTGTTGATAAAAGTCTTTGTTTTTAGTTCATTTTTCGCCGCTATCTTTGCCTTATTTATATTTTCCTTACAATTCATCCTGGGAATCGACAATGCAATTTTATTTGCTTCAAAGTCTACCTCCTTTTTCTTGGGGGCTAATTTCTCTACCATGGTAATGTCCTATCCCAGTTGGCTTGTAAATATTAACGGAAAAACCATAATGCGAACTTTTGGTTCATTCCCAGATCCTCATCTCTTTTCACTTTTTATCAACCTTTCTTTGCCATTTTCTTTTTATTTGTGGGAAAAAACTTCTTCACGTTTCTATTTATTTTTTGGAATTGTTTGTTTAATTTCAAGCTTACTTAGTTTTTCACGTGCTGCGTACCTTGGTATTTTTCTCGGATTTATTTTTTCTATTTTTCTATTTTCAAATCTCAACAACCTTGTGCTTTTTACAAAAAAACATTTTTCTAAATTCCTGGGAATTGTTTTTTTATTTTTTCTTTTCTTAACCATACCAAATCCCTTATTTCAAAGATTTATTTCTTCTTTTGATATAAATGAAGGTTCAAATTCTGGCAGAATAGAAATGTGGCAATTAGCAATAAACAATACTCTGGAAAAACCTTTTTTTGGTGTTGGGATTGGGAATTTTGCCAAATATAATTTTCCTATGTCCACGAGTACAGATCCAATTTATGCACATAATCTTTTTTTGGATTTCAGTTCTGAAATCGGCCTTATTGGAACAATTTTTCTAATTATTTTATTTCTGATACCTTTTTTAAAGCTAAGCCAGCAATCCTCTTCTCTAGTCAAAGCAACAGCGGTTGCGTTTTTAATTTTCATAATCCATTCTTTTTTCGAAACACCCTTTTACTCTGTCCACGTACTACCTTTATTTTTTTTACTTTTAGCCATTAATAAAGATGTTTAAATATATAAATTACCTAACAATAGCTTTTTTACCAGTTTATTTATTTAAAATTCCCCTTACAACGGGGGTAAGTATAAATTTATTGGACATTCTCTTGTTGGTTTCAATTTTTTTCAACCTCTTCCAAATAACTCAAACTGGTAACCTAAAAGAGTTTTTTTCAGTTCGACTCTCCATTAAACTTGCTCTTTTTTTCTTCACCTTTGGTTATCTTTTTTCTTTTTTTGAAAATTTTGAGAAAAGCTCTTTTTTTGACACTCTTGGTTTATTGAAAAGTTTTCTAATTTTACCAATTTTATTTTCCTTAACCTCTTCTTTTTTGGTTTACAAAAAAGAACTTTTTGTAAAATATTTTTTATACTCTTTTGTTTTTATGACTAGCACCTTGTCTGTTTTTGGCTTTTTTTATTTCTTTTCTAATTTACTGACTTTTGATGGCCGTTTAGAAATATTCTTTAATTCTCCTAATGCATTGGCTATGCTTTTGGGCCCAGGAATTATTATAATTCTCTTCTTTTTAAGCAAATCACATGGTTATTTCTATGCTTTTTTATTAACTTTGCTTTTTTTCCACACCTTTTCCACAATAGCAACTTCTTCCTCTGGTAGCTTTTTTTCACTCTTTACTCTTTTTGCTCTTTTTGCTTTCACAAAGTCAACAAAACTAAGTCTACTTAAAATCTATCCTTTTTTTATTCTCGCCACCCTGCTTTTCTCAACATCTGTCCTTTTCCTCTCACCTTTACTTAAAAAAACAAATTACCCTCAAAATATTCCCCCCTCTTCTTTTGATTCAAGGATTGTTATTTATGATGTAACAAGACAAATAATCTCAACCAATTTTGTTTTTGGTGTTGGTCCAGGAAATTTTCAAAACAATTATTTATTAAAACAATCCGATAATCCGCCCTATCCTCAATGGGCAGTTCCTCATCCACACAACAATTTATTGTTAATTATCGTTGAGGGCGGTATTTTGGTTTTATTTGGTTATCTCCTGTTCATATTCAGCAACCCTAAAATCAAAAAAATGTCTTTTGACATCTTGCTTATTTTCGTTTTATTCTATTTTTTATTACACGGTATCGTGGATACAACCTTCTGGAAAAATGATCTTTCTGTTATTTTTTGGCTCTTAATTGGCTTTTTAAATTTTTATAAAAAATAATTTATTTAAGAGGTATCGCATAAACACTTCTATCCACCCTGTCCGTAAAGAAAAGAAATTTTTCATTATCATCTAGAAATAAGTTTTCGGCATCTACCGGAATCATCTCGGAACTTTCCAGAAGCCTTCTTTTTTTACCAGTTTCTACATCAATCTTCCAAAAAGTATCAATTGAATTATATTTATTTGCCTCCCAATCATTTGGCAATACCACGTCTTTTTCGGCATAAACCATCATAGCACAATAGATATTTCTATTGTCATTAGACCATACACATTTTTTTACTGAAGTAGGAAAATTCAAACCTCTAAATTCCCCGCCCTTTGAATTCATTGAACTTATTGTAATGTTACCACCCATTTGCTCATTAACATAAGATACAATAAGTCTATTTCCATTGTTAGCCCAAAGATAATCAGCAGCAAAAACTCCTTTGTGCAAGGTTTCTGTTTGTTTGCTTTTAATATCAATACAATCCAAACTGGCTTCGAAATTTGCATCTGGGGCTCGATTATAACAAATCTTATTACCCCCCTTTGGTATTTTGAAATCAATCCTTTCATATTGTAAATTTTCCACGAGATCTTCTTCGTTTTCACCGTTTTCATCTGCAGTTATAATTTTTCGCTCCTTTGTTTCATAATTAAATGTTTTATAAACCAATCTATCCTCTGTTCCATTGTTATACCAATCTGCATATTCAACTTTTTCCGCTAATTTAATGATTGTATTTTTATTTAAATCATAGACGATATAGTCTGTTTTTTCTTTTATCAAAGCCTTGTTTCTGTTTGAATTCCATTTTATACCCCTCACATCAATAAAAGGATACCCTCCAATTGAGCTTTTTGCTTGACCTTTAAAATCAGTTAGTAAAAAATTTCTGTTTTGATAATACAAAACCTGAGAAGTTGTTTTATTTAAAACAGCTCCTTTTATTGGACCTTCTTCTCCTTTTATTAATTTATAAATTTTCTCTCCTTCCGGGATCTTCTTTTCGGTTTGCTCTTCTACTTCCTCGGTCACAACTTCTGTCTCCGTAGCACTTTCTGTCTTCCTTTCGGTTTCTTTTTTAGCAAAAAAAGCTTCATCAGAAGAAATGCTATGAATAATAAAAGCCAAAAGCGTTGTAAAAAAAATAATTACAAGAGCTATAAAAAAATTTTTTGACATATTGTATTTTACTTGAGGTTCTGTCTCGCACTAAAAACAAATTTAATTACAATTTTCTTTCTTTAAACAGTTCTTTATCGTCGGCATTGTTTTCATGGTATTTGATGTTAAATCAGGATTGATAACATTAAGCAATAACCAGGCAACAAGTGCTAGACCTAAACCAAAGATAGCGCTGTAAATTGTCTCTTTTGCATCACCCATTGTAGATGCGTTCCCTGCAGAAAATACAGTATACTTAAAAGCACCAAATCCAATCATAAAAATTGCCAACAAAGCCGCAACCCCAATCCCAAAGGTATACAAAGAATTTAAATAAGACATGAAGTCGTCTGTTCCCCCAGATTGTCCGGGAATAATTTCTCTGGTTGTGTATCCAGCAGCAAAAACATTACTAGCTACAAAAAAACTAGTTATGCTTATAAATGCTAAAATTTTATTTCTTTTTAAGCTCATTTTTTTGTCTTTATAAGGCCTTATTTAATTTAACAGCATAAGCTAACCCAAATAAAATACTCCAGATTAAAACCATTGCGATTGCTAATCTAATCACAAATAGTAAATAGTGTGGGGCATTGTTTATAGAAGATGCTAGGTATTGCTTAAGTGTTGTGTCTTGGGCTAATGCCATATTAAAAGCAACCTTAACTGAAATCGAAGTGTCTTTTGCTAAAGTATGCGTATCAATAATTCTCCAGGTATCTTTTAACATTTCCACGTATTCATTTACTCCTCCTGAGGAAAAATTCTTAATAATTCTAGCTTTAAGATCAATTCCACTTCCAAGGGTCATATCCGGAGGAATTGTAAAAGTAATTTGATCACCAGCTACCACTGTATTTAATTGCATCACATTATCTGCAATAAAATCTGCATCAACCTCCCTATTGTTAATATACCAAACCAAATCAACCTCGTTGTCGTCTTGAACGGCATCAGTATTGATAATCATATATCTTGGCACCGCAACGGCCCTAAAAGTAACCGTGGTACTATTGTCAGCTTCAAAAATTTCATTTGAGGCTGTTCCATCAAACCTTTCTGTGGCAACAGCTCCCGCAACTGGTTCTATTACAGCTTTTGGGTTTGAAATTGACAAGAGTCTTTGTGAGATAAAGTCCGTTGCCCCATCCGTAGAATTCGATCTTTTGTTTGAAACAGATATTGAGGCTGTTGAATCTTCGGACCCTCTTACTGTGAAAAAAACTTCTTCTTCTGGTGTTGTTCCGCAACCAACTCCACCAGAAATTCGACAATTAACCACTGATTCAATTTGACCACTGTTTATATTCCAGGCATATCTATCAAAAGGGGCTGTTCCATCAGCAGTAACCGCTTCTGCAACCAATACTTCGTAGGGATATACCGGGCATATATCTTTGTATAAATCTGTGTTACAAATTTGTGGTCCTCTTGTCCACACTCCACCATTTCTTATTGCCTTATACAAATTCATTGCCACAACATTTTTGGTAACAGGGAAATAAATTTTTTCAATTGCCCCAACCGTTCTGCCATCTGGATCAGTTGCTATGCCACCAGCCAGTGATTCATGTTCACTAACTATAACACTAACTCTCAACCAAACCTTATTATCACCGGCTGGTAAGGCTGGTAACCCAGCAACAGCACCAAAAATAGCACTTGTGGGGAAGAATTTTAATTCTCTAACACCCATGCCTTCAGTAAATGTTTCGTATATCAGACTTGCGTTTGGAATGGGGTGATTACAATCAGTAAAGTCATTGCCATTACAACGATCCACTTGCCAACTATAAAATAGAAAGTCTTCATTAACAACCTCGTTACTCATACTTGCATTAACAGTTATAAGATCAGACCTCTTCTGTTCAACAACTGGTTCTACGGCATCAAATTGAGGATTTTCTGGGATAACACTTAATTCTGGATCAAGTATATTCCCCCCTACTTCATTTACTGGAACCGTGGAAAGATAATTAAAGCCCCAATCACTATTACCAGGTTCGCAACCATCATCGTCTAACGGCCCACCCGATGCCAGTCGCAATCTCATACTGTCATCATGATTTGAACATATTCCAGTTGTTGCCCACATTATTTTATAATAAGCGTTCAATTCTCCACTCCCAGTAGTTACTCCTGAGCCAAAAGCTTCTGTAATGCTATTATCACAAGAATCGTAGTTTGCCATTCCGTCATTATATGCTGTCATATCAGCGTCTATAAGATCACTTCCAAAATTTAAACTAGCTGGTAAAAAAGTTGAGCAAAAGGCTGAAGCTTGAGCGCTAGTAGCAAAAAGTCGCACAACCCCTGTTGTTGGATCAGTGACATTAAAACCTTCGACTATAGACTCTTCCATTTCTCCACCTTCTGAAATTGGAAGCATTGATGTCCCCTCAACAACAAGTCCCACTTCATCTCCAGGTCTATAAATCCAGGTAAATTGGGTTTGATTTAGTCCAGCTAGATCAGCTTCATCCTCAATTCCATCGCTATCAGTGTCTGAATTTGTTGGGTCTGTGCCCCAACATTCTTCTTCGGCCACGTCAAAATCTCCATCACCTATACGCCCAACACCACACCTTGCAAACTCATGACTACATCTTTTAATTTCATCTCTTCCGGCTCTTGCATCCTGCTCAGAATCTCCCATATTTTCACTACCAACTTGTTTGCCAAAGTTATGTCTATAACATCTGGTTATTGCGCTATATCTCACTATCTGTTTTTTAGCATCAAACATAACTGACGGATCATCATCAAATTCTCCCACACCATCTCCCAATTTAGCACCAACACCGTCAGAACCTCCATAACTAGCATCAAAACCATCATCATCTTCTAGCGCTGGGGGAATAGTTCCATAGTTTATATTAAATAAAGTTGGGTCAAAATTTCCCCTTGCTATAATTCCCATAGCCTCTCTTTTTCCTGCCTCAATCGTATTTAAGGCCCTGCCTTCGTTATCATGATGAACAATATACCAGGTATAGTAAAGGTCACCCATATCCGTTCGAAAACCTTTTGGAGCAGAAAGTGCTGTTACTTTTTCCCCTTCTTTTGGGTCTGTTTTATTGAAAGTAATCTCCACCGTTGGAGCTATTACCTTCTTGCCAGCTCTTCTAAGCGCATCTTTATCAAACCCATATCTATCTTCCATACACTCAGACATTCTATTGAGATCCACCGTCGCTCCTTTTGTGGCGCTAACCTGACACTGAGCCTCTGCAAAAACGTTGTTTGTTTTTAATAAAAATATTGCCAGCGCCACAAAGCAAACTTTTGCTATTTTTTTGTATTTTTTCATGGTTTGTTTTTGTTTAGAACTCTTTTTTGTTTAGAACTCTATGAAATAAATTGCGAATAAAAATAAATATCTAGTATTAATAAATATATCCAATGAAATACTGTTGAGACAAAAATTGATTTATTTTTATAAGCAATAAATCCAAAAAATATGTTTGGGATTATTATTAAAAGCATGCTCTGCGCTGATATCATTCCTCCAACACCCAACTCATAGAACAAAAAAAAGAAAGCCTGCGCGATAATAGCAAAACTTGCTCCCATAATCGAGGTCAATCCTTTCATCACAAATCCTCTAAAAAAGAATTCTTTTGCTAAAATTACAATGGGGAGAACAAAAAGGTCAACAAAGAGTATTAACTTAACATCTTTCATCATTATCCAAGAAGAAATCCTTAAGCTTTCTTGCCAGTTTAATTTTACCACAAAAAGTGTCATCAGCGCAATAAAAATAACCATGGCTATCAAAGAAACTCCTACGCTCTTCAAGGTTAACTTGCTTTTAAGAAAATATTCCTTTGGATTTTCTTTGAGAATTTTTTTAATAATAAAAAACGGTGCCACAAATAGGAGGAATATTGAAGTAATCATCCACTCGAAGATTCCTCCCAACTTAACATCTCTTAGAAAAAAGTTTGTTAAAAAAATAACCAACCCTAGGTTTACTAGAATTATCAAAAATAGAATTTTTTTATTTTTTATTTTTTTATTTTTTATCATCACTAGTTTTTTTCTTTTTATTCTTAGGTAGATTCAATTGCCATTCCTAATTCTCTATATTTTATCTTGGCCCTTTCTGCTCTTTTCTTTAAAACATGACTCGCATGCATAACACAAATAATATTTAATGGTAACAGTCCGACAACAGGAATGATTTCCAAGAATAACAAAAGGGCTCTTATTGCTTTAATTTTCCAGTTTCCAGATCCCCAAAGCATTATAAAAAGCACCGGAGTGAAAATAAAGCTTGTTACAAAGGCCAATACCGGTATCCAATCAAAAACAAAATCCATAAAAAAAGCTAGGATATAGGCAACTTGTACTGCCGTATTATCGCCCTCTCTCATCTGTCTTCTTAGCTTAACTCCAAGTTCGACAACTCTAACTGGGAGCATCACTTTTGAACCAGTTGCTGCTTTGTGGATACTTTTTGCCGCCATTATTCTAGTATCCTCTTCCCTTTTTATTGATTGATTATATTGCTCCCCATCCACACCATTTCTGTCTATTTTATAGTTATCATGCCTTGCCTGTTGGAGCTTATTATAATCCTCTATCTCCTTCGCCTTTCTTGTTTCTTGCTCCATTGCATGTGTATAAAGAGGCTTTTTTGAAAAGCTTGATCTTGCGCTCTTATTTATGTTTTTTTCTCTTTTATCAAACATACCCAAATAGTTATTAACTTTAAACACCTTGTTTCACTAAACCTCTTCTTCTTCTTTTTCTTTTTCAATTTGAATTCGTTGAGCAGGATTTGTTGTAATTAATTTATCCTCGTCATATGATGCCACAACTTGTATTGCCGCTCTTTTTAGGCCTGCAAAGAAAATACCCTCTCCCACACCACAGTCCATTAAAAGATATTTTTCTCTATCTGTTAAATAAAAAGTGTCTGCAATAACATCAATGGCCGATTGCGATTGTTTCATTAATAGTTGTATAGAGGAATTTGAAACAATTGGCTTCCCATATTTAGAGGACATAAAATCTGAAATATCCTGAGTAATAGTTGTTAGTCCACCATAATATTTTCTGATTCTTTTTGCTACCATAAACAAAAATCTTGCAGCCTCGTCATGCTCCATCATTCTCCAAGCCTCATCAACAACAATCAATCTCTTTTTAACATTAATTCGGACTTCTTTCCAAATATAATTTAGAATCATGTACATTGCCATCGGTCTTAGTTCTTCCTCCAAGTCTCTGATATTGAAAACTACCAATTGATTGTCCAGTGAAATGTTTGTTCTGTTATTTAAAAAGCCAGAAAAAATTCCTTTTGTATATTTTTCTAATCTAATCGTGATATCCTCAACGCCCTTCATGTTTGAAAGAACTTCATAAAGATCAAGCAAAACAGGCATGGTCCTGTCTTTTAGATCATCTAAAGGGGTGTCTTCTGTAATATCTCTAACCGCATAAGTTTCCCTAATTGCTTGTTCTAAAATTGACTCCTCTTCCGGTGTTAAGGTCCCTAACATCAGCTTTAAAAGTCCCAACAACGAAGATATTGTGCTTCTAATTACATCTTCAACCTCAACACCCTTCTCCATTGATAAATCAAAAGGATTAATGTGGTTTTTTGTATTCAAAGAAATTCTTAGGTAAGAACCTCCTACTGTTTCTGTGAGATATTTATACTCATCTTCAGGATCAACAATAATGGCACTTGCCCCCATCATAAGTGAACGTAAGATTTCCAATTTAACAGTATAACTTTTTCCGGCTCCCGACTTAGCAAAAACCACCATATTTGCGTTTTCCATAGAAAAGCGATCAAATAAAATCAATGAGTTGTTGTGTCGATTTATTCCGTATAAGATTCCTTGATTAGAGGTCACATCAGCAGAAACAAAAGGGAAAGTTGTTGAAAGTGGAGATGTATTTAGGGCATTACCGTTAAGTAATTTATCAACACCAAGTGGTATCGTAGAAACAAACCCTTCTTTCATTCTAAAAATAGACCTTTTTGTATATACTGAGCGCGCATTTAATAAGGATTCTAACATAATTGTGTTCTTATCTAGAGCATCCTTAGTTTCTCCAAATACATTGAAATATAATCCAAACTTAAAAAATCTTTCTGAACCTTCTTGCAGTTGATCTCTTAAAGTTTCAACATTACTATATGCCATTTCCAAGATAGGATCTCTTGTTAGCCCTTTTTCAGATTCAATGTTCATTTCTGATTGAATTTGAGTAACTTTTTTTCTTAACTTCTTAAGAATAGTTCCTGTGTCAACAGGATAGATAAACATCGATATGTCCAAAGGAAGGTTAATCCCAATAACTGGATTCATCCAGCCCATAGCAAGTGCCCTAGGATATGCAGCTACAAAAAGCGTTCTACAGAAAGTGTCTCCTATTTGCAAATTTGAACTTGAAACCCCAAAAGCAGAGGGTGAGATCAGATCAATAACCCTGGCTAGCCCCTCTCGGTAAAGCCTTTCTTTGTTCAGCAAATCAGATGAAGTTTCTTCTTTGATGTCTGCTTGAGATAAAACAGAACTTTTATTAGAAACTTCTTTGCCGTTTTTTGTTTTTCCGAACTTAGGTAATCCTATCATATTTTTAAATTATTCCCTTTCAATATTTAGATCTTCTAGCGTTGGAATTGCTACGTGTTCAAACTCCGAAGGATTATAACAGTTATAATACATTTCAATTAACTCTTGGGTGTTTAATGCTACAATCCTAATCCCACTTCCAGAGAGAGATTCTTTGATTTCCTCGACTCTTTGAAATAGTTGATTTTTATATGTTTCAAACTGCTCTCTTTCTTGATAAATATTCTTTTGGGGTGTTAGTTTTGCAAGCATATTATCGATAAAACCTGTTTTTTTTGATTCTACTGCATAAAAAGGCACTACAATATAAAACAGTTTCGACATAATATTTGAAACATTAACCAATTCTCCCACAAAATTCAAGTAGTCCTCGATTTGATTTCTAAGTAAAACGTTTCTTTCTGTGTCTTTTTTTCTCTCAAGCATTTCTAGATATGGTTTGATATCGAATTTTCTAGTAGAAATTACAATTTGAATTGGAAAATCAAGTGAATTTAAGAAGCGTTGATAAGCGAAAACAATAGCCTCTTGTTCAGTGCTTGATTTCAAGTCAAAATTAATAGATGAAACAGCCAAAACAGCCCTCAAGGAACCGTCTTTAACTATAACTGCTCCGTCTTTAATCTCTGAAACATTCAATTCTTCTTGCATACTAAAATTTCCCGCTCCTTCCATAAAACTATATTTAATAATCAAATTTTACTATTTGTGTCCAATAAATCAGCTAGACTCTTTGAACTTTTCAATTCCTTTTCTTTAATATATCTGTTGATAGACGCTTTTTCATTTTTCCTTGCCGTTCTTTTTATTGGTCTTTGTGTTTCGTTTTGAATATTTCTGTGCCAAGTTAAAACTTTGGGTTTAAATAAATATAAAATTCCGTTTATTATAAACTGTAGAAATGTTAACCCTGCTGGTTTATAAAAAGCAAAAGCAAGAGAAAGTAAAATAACTGGTATTCCAAAAAGTATTAGGGCTGGCATAGAACCCATTTGCCATAAAAAAAACAATCCTGCCGCTCCAAGACCCAACCAGCTTAGCTGTTTTATTGTCAATTGAAAAGCAAGCTTATCTTCAACCTCAATATACTGTGGAACATTAAAATTCATATCCTTTTTTTATTAGATATCCTTTAAATTTATAGTGTGCTTCGATTGTATTCTTTCTTTATTTTGCAAAGCCTCTTTTTTCTTAAATTCTTCACTTTCCTTTTCTTTTTTTGTATCTTTTTTAAGGTTTTCTCCTCCCAAAACTTCTTTGGTAAGGGGGTTTTTTTTATCCTTTAATAATTCTTCTTCCTCCTTTTTTATAAACTCCCTTAATTTTATTGAAATTTCTTCCTCCTTATTATTAAATAAAATTAATTTTCTATCCGCATCAATTTCCAGTTCATTATTCTCGTCATATGATTCCAAAACAAGCAAAAGTTCTTTTTTTTCCAAAAATGTAAGTTTGCTAATATTTTTGGAATTGAAAATATAATCACTTCTTTCCAGGTTGTTGTGTGGTTGTGAGCCTTTTTGTATCGTATAGTCATCCAGCCAATTGTTTATTGTCTGTTTCTTAAACTCATCTTCTCCAAAAATTTTTATTTTATTCTCTCCTATCAACTGGTCCCCTATTTCTGGAAATTTTTTCAGTGCTGGAATTAAAGGGCTTTTTTCTATCCTTACTTCCGCACCACCACTTTCCATTTCAACAATCTTCTTTCGCAATTTAAAAAGTTCAATAACCAGTTTCTCTGTTTCATTTTCGCCAAGTTTTATTCTCTGATTAATTCTTCTTCTTATTCCCTCCTCATCAAAAAATCCTTCTACAAAAGAATCCCTAATAATCCTTGATATTTCACCAACTTCTTCTGCTCGATAAAAATCAAATTTCTTTGCAATTTCAATAACAGCATCTTCTGTTGTTTTCGAAACTAGTCCTAATTTAATTTGATATGAGAGTTTGTTATAAATTTCCAGCCAACAAATTTCATCCTTCTCTGTGTCTTCTTTGGGATTCCAATGCACACTTGCACTCATAGGGCAAGCTTGCTCTCTTATTAATCTTTCACTTTCTGTTTCTGACATTTTTATTTTTCAAATTATTCATTCATATCCCTCATTGCATCCTTTTCATCTCGTCCCGATAATTTTTCTCCCGTTGCAGTTGAAATAAACTTTTTTAGAGCTCCTTGTTTTTCAGCATCGGTGTTTTTGGCCAAATGCTCCATTAGTTGTTCACGAGTAAATCTGCTATCTCCTGCTGCTTGTTTTCTTTTTATATACTCTGCAACGTTTTTATCCTTAAGAAATCCAACTGATTGATCTGTTATTTCTGACAATTTCATTTTCCCTAGTTGCTCTTCATAAACACTTTCCCTATATCTTCCTTCTTCTGTTCTCCTAAATATATCCTCCTCGTCACTTGTCATCAGAGAACCTCTCCTGGTGTTTTCATTGACAATCTTCTTGTTTATTTCCGCAGACATCTCTGACTCAATTTTGTGCTCTATCATCGCTCCTCTGTTTTTCTTTCTGGCAAGGGTTTCAAATTTATTCAAAGTCTCTGGACTGTCCTTAAATAACTCACGTGCTCTAGCATAACTATCATCTCCAAGAGATCCGTCAGGATTTCTTGTCATATTCAATTTTCCATTTTCTGCCAATTTCATTGCGGCAGCTTTTTTCTTAGCGTTTAATTGAGCTGTGGTGTCGGCCCCTTTCCCTCCAAAATAATTTGCAACTGTGTTTTTAGATGATGGTTGTTCTACTAAAATTTTCTTTAATTCATCTTCGCTTGGAACACCATTTTCATCCCAATCTTTCATCTGTTCTCGTTGTAAATTCTGTTCATGAGCAGTTTTTGCAGATTTGCTGCCCAATTGAGCTCGTTTGGAAAGCATTCTTGCTTCTTTATTTTCTTTGAAATCAGCTTTTTTATTTTGGACATAAGCCTTTCCATAACCAAGGCCATATCCAGCGGTTCCAATAAAAGCAGCTCCTTTCGCTAATTTTCCAGCCTTTCCTAGACCCCAAGCAGCGCCATCCCCGGCTTGATTTGCAATTTTCTTAGAAAGATCAAAGCCATAGAAAAGCATGTATATACATGAAAAATATGGAATAAAAATCTTAAGTGCCCCAATAACAAAACCTGTTTTATTGTTCCCTGCTATCTCCATCTCTGCGCTACTTAATCCCACATTTAAACTGACAGCACTAACCAAAACAATTGCCAACCAAAGGAAAAACAACATTACTGGACCAAAAGCACACCAATAAGTCAATTTATTAAACCAGGTCGTCTTGATGTTTCCAATTGCTGTTCCTGGAAGCGCTAGTGCAAAAAATGCCAAAGGAGAAAGAATAATCAAAACCCATAAAGCCACCAGTCTAATAACAAGAGACAATCCTAATGCCAAAAGCATAATTCCCATAATAAATTTAAAAATCGCTTCAACAATCCAACTCATATATCTTGCCTCATTAGAAGCGGTCTCACTTTTAAAAGCCTGCCCCATTCCAGTCGCACTCATTAGTGCTGATGAATAGCTGGTATTGCCCTCTCTAATATTGCTCATAAAAAATGACATCGCTAAGTTCGAGATATCAATAATAAAAAGCGTAATTGGTTTTGAAAAATTTACAAACAAAGCTGCTGAAATCACGTATACTACAAATTTCTTATCTGAATATTTATTGATTTTTAAAATAGTTGCAATTGCCACAAAAATCAAAATTAAAATAAAAAACATATTAACAAAATCCCTCACCAAACCCCAACCTGTGTTGATGGCAGTAAGTGCGGTTCCTTGAAAAAAAATCTCATCATATAGTTCATCAGACATCACTAAATCAACCACGGACATACCTATACTCAAAACAAGTCCGCCAAAAGCTTGAAAAAGGTGAAGAACCCCTTCTATTAAGTTAGTTCCCATATTTAAAGGGTTGTATTTACTAAGTCCTTTTCCATATTCAGCGCCTCCTGCTACCACCCGATCTTGTTGTCTCTCCCAGGCCTGTGCTTGTAGTTGGTTTACTGTGAAAAAGGAAACCACTATTAATATAAATAATATTGCCTTAAACCAGTTTTTTTTGTTTTTGAAAGATATCATTTTTGTGCTTTTTAGATTGTGAGACCTTTTTTAATTTTATCTTGAAGTTTTTTTACTCCATCATCACCAATGGTTCTTTGTATTTTTCTAGCCTCATTGTTAATTGGCTTTGAAACAACACTAATTCCACTTTTAATAAATGATGTAGTCGAAGAAACTACAAAGCTTGCTATTACCTCTTCTAGGGAACTGGCATTATTTATCATTTCAATTGGCATTGTTTCTGCAGCAGAAATAATCTCTTGAGAAATTTTTCCTGGTATTACCTTGTTTCCATTCACAACTGTATTAAATCCACTACCAGCAATTGCTTCAGCTTGTTGCGCTTCCGCTGCTTGGTAGGCTGCGTTGTCTACAATATTTTTCGAATTAATATATGCACTCGTTGAGTTATTGTACTCACCAAACTGATAAGAAAGAAGAGCTCCTACTCCCCCACCCTTTGTTTGATCGAAAACATCTCCTATTGGATCATCTGAATCAACAAATTCATGAAGTGTTACCTCTGGTTGTCCGGGGGAAATTTGATTACTTATTGATTGTTCAACATTTCTAAGCATATCTCTTTCTGAGGTCGAGGCTCCTACTTGAATAACAGAAAAAAAGTCCGTCAATTTATCCTCCGCTGCAACCTGCGCTGATCCAAAAATAAAATCTTCATAGTTAGTAATAACCATACTTTCTCCAGAGGAACCACCTACAGCTTTTTCCAAGGCGCCCCTAATCATATTATTAGCTTCTTTTTTCATTGTTTGAAGAATCGTTTTTCTTAAAACAACAAAAACTTGCTCCAAAACTTGTTTCATTAGAGCAGAGCCCACATTTGTTCCCCAAGCATCTCCAATTGCTCTTGTTGGGTTAATTGTTGCAAAAATAGAAACCATTATAATTACAGTTGCTATTATTTTTTTTGTTTTTATCATTTTTGCTCTATAAATAAGAGTTATGCTTTAATTTAATATCCAACTTTCTATAAATCATACAGGTCATACATTGATGAAGAGCTCATCATTTGATCTATATCCATTGAACCTGCTATATCTGAAATATCAAAAGAATCAATACCAAATTGATCTAAAATATTTGTTGTGTCAGAACCCAATATATCAACCTCGGACATAACTGCTTGTACCTTTCCAAGCATAGAAACCAATTCAACTGGATCATCTTCATCTGTTGCAATTGTTTCATCTTGACTAAGCATATATTTTTGCAAAGACAACCCCATTTTGTGAATATCTTTTAATACATATGGGACCTCTAGATCTTTAATTTTTTCATAAATAACCTCAGATGTTCCTTTTAGATCTGTAAGGTTTGAAGAATCTCCATCTTCAATATCACTTCCCATACCAGTTATCAAGCTGGTTGCAATTCCCATCATATTTCCACTGTCCTGGAAAAGATAAGGAGCTTCTTCGAATATTATATAACCCACTTGCACAAAATATTCTTCCACAGCAGCCTTTTCTTCTTCAAGTGTTTGATCATTTTTTTCCGTTACTTCTTCTTGAATATTTAGTTCTTCATCTGAGATAACCTCCAATTCGTCATCAAGATTAACTTCTTTAATTGTTTTTTCAACAATAGCCTGCACCTCTTCTTCTGTTAATGAATATTTCACAACATCTCCCGACTCTTTGATTGTTTTGAGAATTTCTTTATCAACACTGGCTTGATTAAGCAACTCCAATTCCTCCTTTTTCTGTTCCTTGATATTTTTCAAAAAAACCTCCGTTGCATTTATGTTATTCTTTGCACCATCTTCAGTATTTTTCACAGTACCTGTTTTTTCTTCAAGACCCTCAATCACTTCAGTGGACTCACCTGTTTTGTTTTTTGTTGTTGTATTTAAAAGATTCTTCATTTCTTCTGAATTTCCTACCTTTTTTACCAATGGATCAAATCCTCCCTCAACCTCAACTCCATCAGAATACCCATCTTCATCAGTATCTGCCTTGTTGGGATCCGTTCCGAGTGCCATTTCTTCTTGATTTGTCAACCCATCACCATCTAAATCTTCGAAATAATTTAATTTATTTTCATCTGCGTGTGAAAATTGAATCCAAGCAAAAGCAAGCATAGCAAAAAACACAGCCCCTTTTTTGATTGGTAATTCAAAAGTATTCTTTTTTTTCATTTATTTTTATTTTTTGATGATTGATATAAAAACTCTACACCAAAACAAATTTATTATTTCTTTTAAACTTGTTTTGATTATAACACATTTTTATTTTATGCAAAATTTAAAAAAAAGTTATTAATATAAGCAACCCTAAATATATAAGAACTGTCAACAAAATCCACCAATTTAGATTTCTTACTTTTATTTTTTTGTTATTTAAAATCCAATAATCAATCGCCCCAAAAATTACAGCTATTAACCAAAGTCTTTTTTCATTCAAAACAACAATTGAGGTTATATAGCTGATAAATATTGCCACCCCAAAAAAAAGTCTTGCGTTTTCCTCTCCCAGTATAGTTGGAATTGTTGTTACTTCATTTTCTCTATCACCTTCAATATCCTTAATATCCTTAATTGGTAATAAAAAGGTGTATACAATAAATAAAAAAAGAGCTATTTTCCAAGGAAATTTTTCCAGAGACTGCCCCTCAGAAACAACAATAAAACCCATAAATAGAAACAGCATAGATGCTGCAGAGGATACTACGCCAGAAACAAAAACAATTCTTTTCAATCTTAATGGTCTACAAGAATAAACCCAGGTTATTAATAAATAAGCGCAAATTATTAGAAAAAATTTAGAACCAACAACTATAGCTGTCAAAAGAGACATTGTCATTGGAATAAGAGCGAGATTCAAATATTCCTCCTTTGAAAAAATTTTTTTAATTAAAGGCCTTTCTGTATTTGTAATTTCGTCAATTTTTTCATCTTCTATATCATTAATAAAAACTGAATAAAACCATGCACATAAAATTGAAATTAAGAGATTTACTATTACCAAGAAAGCGAATATATCAAAAGGTTTAATTTGTTTGAAATAAAAATAACCAATTGCTAAACCAGTAAAAAACATCCCCCCATTAAAAAACATCTGTGGATATCTAATATTTTTTATTAAAGCAAATAACTTTTTTTTATTTAAAATAAATTGCAATAAAATTAAATTTCCGAATAAGATTATTGTGTAAAAAAGTGCTGATCTAAGATGAAGAGACACTTTCATTGATTTTTTGTCAAAATTAAAAAGCTCCAAAGAGGTTAAAAAGGTTGAAGCTATATCACTACCATTTACTTTAAAAATATTTTCCCCTGAAATTCCTTTTATTAAAAATGTTAATAAACTGGGGAAAATTGCAAAAATATATAATATTACATAAACAATAAAAATTCCCAAAAAACCTTTTAACCAACTTCTTTTTTTAATTCCTATATATAAACCAATTCCTAACGTTGCCAATAAAATTCCCGCCCTAGTTCCATATGTAATTCCAAAAGAAGGATTATCTCCGAAAAAATAAAAAAACTTCTTAAAAAGCCCTGCTATATTATCAAAAAGATAAAAACTCCAAAAATCTTTTTCTTTGAAAATAATTTTATCAATAATCGGTGGCAGCACCATAACCCAGTGTCCCCATAATAAAAAAGTTGCTAATTTTGAAATTTTTTCCTTTGTAAAAATAACCAAAAAAGTTAAAAGAACTACATATACCATTAAAAAAAATAAAAAAGTTCCACTCACTAGAGATCCTACTAAATAAGAAAATTCATGTGTTTTAAAACCAAATAAAGCACTTTCAATTATATATCTAACAGCAACAATTAAAATAAAAGATATTAAAAATGTTTTTATTGTTATTGGTCCTCTTTCTAGAAATTTAAATATTTTCTCAATACTGTTTATTATTTTCATTTATTTATTTTAATAAATTTCACAATTTTTTGTTTTATTTTTTTATTAATTTCAAATATTATTTTACTTCTTAATAGTACAATTTCATTTCTCCAAACAGATTTTGAAACTGATAAAAAAATAATTCCCCCTTTCCAATCATTAATTTTAATATTTTTTTTTCCAATATCACCAAACATCTCCTGAATAACTAACTCTGTTGTTTGTCTTATTATGTGAATATCAAAAGAGAGTTTTGAACTATTTTTTACTCTTTTCTTTAATAAAGCCTCAAAACTCCTCATTTTTTTATTTTAACAACAAAGAAAATTATGATTTTATAATAGGCATAATGACATAAGAAAAGGATTCATCTATTTCTCCTTTTGTTTTTATTCTCTTAAAAATCACTGGTGATTTTTGTTTATTTAATTTAATTAACACTTTTTCACAATCAAATAAAACACTTGATAATCCTTCAAGAATGAATCTGCAGTTAAATAATATTTCAAACTCCGTGCCAGTTATTTTTGCTGGAATTTTCGAAAGGTTATCTCCAGAATCCATTGATTGGGCTGTTATTAATAAAGCATCTAATTCTTTTGTGTTTTTAAAATTAACTTCTCCATTTTGCGAATTTGTTACCAATGAAGCAATTTTAACAGCATTTATTAATTTTTCCTTTTCCACTTCAAGTTCTATATCAAATTTCTTAGGTAAAACCTGTTTATATTCTGGATAGTTTCCATTTATTAACCTTGAAACTATTTTAATTTCACTTGTGCTTATAAACAATTGATTTTGTTCAATAACAATATTAATTTCCTCATCCCTTGCAATTCTTTGCACCTCCATTAAAGCTAGAGCTGGAATAATAATAGCTGCTTTTTTTTCTTTGAAATTATCAAAACCCTCCCCATCCTCAATTTTTATCCCTTCAATATCAATTTCAGTTAATCTAAAACTATCTGTTGATGCAAGTGTTATGGAATTATTTTTAAATTTCATTAATATTCCATTTAACTCCTGCCTCGTATCATTGTGTGCAACAGAAACAAGCACTCCTGATATTGCTTTGTTTATTTTCTTAGGTTCAATAGAAAAAAATGCTTCATCTGGAACATCCGGGATAATCGGGAAATCTTTTGCGTCAATCCCTTTTATTTTAATTTTATGATTTTCTGTTGTTATTTTTAATTCCGATCCCTCAAGTTCACCAGAAACAACCTCATCTTTAATGGTGTTCAAAAAACCACCCACAATCCTTGCAGGAATTGTAATACTTCCCTCTTTCTCTATTTTAGCACCTATATAAACCTTAATAGCTATTTCAAGATTCGTAGCAGCTAATACAAGTCTCCCTTTTTCTGATGAAATTAAAATATTCCCTAATATCGGAAGTGTTGTTTGTTTTGAAACAATTCTTTCAACCTTTGATATTCCCTCTTTTAAATTAATGGTTTTGCAAGTAAATTTCATTTTCTGTAATTATTTAATAATATCTATTTATATATCTTATTATTATTATTATCTATTAGACAACAAAATATGTGTATAAGTCTAAAAAATTCTTTAAATAAGCTTAAATTTATGTTTATAAATTTAACAAATATTGAAGTCTTTGTTGTTAATCAATTTGTTGAAAACTCAAATATCTTTAAAATTTTGAATTTTCGAAAAAGTTATTAACAAAAATAATTTGGGAACATAACAATTAAATAACAGCAAATTAACAAGTTATTAACAGGTTTATTAACAATTACTAGTATTCAATAAATTTTTCTTTTATAAATTTCAATTGATCTTTCATTAAAAGATTGTTTTCCAATTCTTTGGTTACTTTTTCATAACCATAAATTGCTGTGGAATGATCTCTTCCACCTAAAGATTTTCCAATTTCAGGAAAGGATAAATTTAATTCTTGTCGCAAGAAATAGATAACTATTTGCCTAGGCTTTACAACTTTCTTTTGTCTAGCCTTACCTACAATTTCTTCTGGTTTCACATCATAAAAATCACCCACAGATTTAATGATTTTTGAAACAGTTAAGTCTTTTTGTCTATTAATTGAAATAACATCTTTAGTCATTTCAGTAACATCCTCTATTGTAGGAGTAGTGTTTCTGAGTTGAAAAGTTACTACAATTTTATTTAAAGCTCCTTCTAATTCTCTAACATTATGGTAGATATTGGTAGCTAAATATTCAACAACGTTTTCAGGTATAGAAAAATTTTTTTCTGATAATTTTTTATTTATAATTGCAATTCTCGTTTCCAAATCAGGTTTATTAACATCAGCCATCATTCCACCTTCAAAACGAGAGCGTAAACGATCTTCGATTGTTGGGATTGATTTAGGGGCTCTATCGGAACTTAAAATAATTTGCTTTCCAAGTTGATAAAGAGATTCAAAAATATGAAAAAATTCTTCTTGAGTTTTTTCTTTCCCTGCTAAAAATTGAACATCATCCAGAATTAAAATATCTAGGTCAATATAATTATTTTTAAATTCTTTTGCACGAGATTTTTGAATAGCATCCACAAGTTCGTTTGTGAATCTTTCCATACTTACATAGCGGATTTTAATATTAGGGTTCAGTTTTCCAGCATAATTCCCAGTCGATTGTAAAAGATGTGTTTTTCCAAGCCCCACCCCACCGTAAATAAAGAGGGGGTTATAATTTTTACCAGGAGCCTCAGCAATGCTGCGACAAGCCGCATAAGCTAATTCATTATTTCCACCAACCACAAAACTATCAAAAGAATAACGACTATTTAAATTTGATTTATAAGTATTTCTTTGGGGTTGTTGTTTGGAAAAAGACCTTTGAGAATTATTAATTCTTTTAATATCAGCAACCACATTAGCATTATGATCTGATTTTTGTTTTTTGATGCCATTTAGATCGGATGGGTCGGAATTACCTATTCTACAAGAAAGGGTGTTTATTTCTCTTCTATATTGTTGAACAGCGTCAATTATTTGTGTTTTATATTTTTTTTCCAACCACTCCTTGGCAAAAATATTAGGAACGGAAACAACCAGTAGATTTTCGGTAATACCAAAAATAGAGGTACTTTTAAACCATGTAGTAAAACTTGCTTTTGAAATTGACAGTTCCATTTCCCCCAACACGGCTTGCCATAGCTCTTCGTTGGTCATTTTTGTGCTTTTTAAGATTCAACAATTCTTATTGTAGAGGACTTCTTTGCTTTTATCAATAAACCAAAAGATTGAAAATGTGGAGAAACTGTGGAAAAGTGGAGAAACTTTTATTTTAAAACAAAAATATTGTCAAGTTTTAAATTGAAATAGAAAAGAGCCTCCTTACTTATTAAGCAGGAGGCTCTTTGTTTTTGATTCCCTCAGGGTTATTTTGTCACGCTCACCCTGAAGCTACTTGGTCTTTGTTGCATTGAATACAAAAATGCAACTTTATTAAGTTGATCAAAGTCAACTTTTGATTCCCTTAGCTCTTTTTTACCAAAAAGCCCCTCACCTCGCTTTTTGGCTTCTTCAAGGGCTTTTTTTTGGTATTTTTGTGCCAACCCATATCTTCCTTCTTTGGCACATGCGTATGCAGCAGCCTCTAGTCCAGCCAAGAGGTTAGCCAGACTATTGGCATAAACACCCTCATAGAGAGGTACCAAGGATTTCTCTGCTATTTTTTCGATGTCAATATTTTCAACTTCGACACCGTTTACAATTAGTTGAATTGTGGCTGCCGCTGCCAGGGGCTCTTCATTGATAGACGCAAAACCTTTCCTGGCTTCACTGAAAAGTCCAGTTTCCAAGAAATAACAGGATGTCTTATATATAACAATATCAGCCCCTCGCTCAGACTTGTGATCTAAAGCTTCTTCAAGGGCTTTTTTCATGAGCTTAACAACTTTTTTGTCATTAGGCCCACTTTCCTCCTCCTCAATTCTTGCTTTTATCAGAGTCTTATATCCAGGAGGCGGAGGTTTTATAAGGGAAAAAACAATTTCCCCTGTGTAATAATTCCTTAAATAAAGGGTGCAATCATTGCCTTCACACTCCTTGGTTAATTTGGCAATATTGCCCCCAAACTCAAGTACATCGTCCTGTATCTGGTAAGAAATGGACTTCTCACCCTTTAACCCAAAAAAATGCATACCGCTTTTCTTGCCTTTAAACAGGACCAGGGAATTGGTCCTTTCTTCTTTACTTACTATTCCGCTGAACATAACCAACGGTTTATTGGTTAGTTCTTCAACAAAATCAACCGCAAACGCAGAGGTTAAAGAGGTTAAATTTGCCAAAAAAATAGAAACAGCCATAGCCACCAACAAAGAACAACGGGATAATAATTTCATAACGTCTCCTTGTGAATTGGCCTGCTTAAGGCCGTTAAAAAAATATGTTTTTATAAACAAAATTAAATTCAAAGTACTGCACTATAAAGGTTAACAAGGAAAACTGTTTTGTCAAGACATATTTAAAGTATTTTGTCAATATAAAACAACATAAAAAGATTTTTATTCTAAAAATCCCTTATTAAAGAGAAAAAAATGACGAACAAAGTTATTTTTCATTGACAAAATAGTTAATAAAAGTTCTAATTATAAATAAAAGTATAAAACAAACAAAAGGTGTGATAATAATATTTATAAGGTAAAAAATATTAATAAAGAAACACAAAAAATAAAACAAAATGAATATAAAACCATTATATTCATTAAAATAGTCTTATTTTAACTAACTTTAGTCCTTAGAAATTAGCAATGTTCCACGTGGAACATTGCTAATTTCTAAGTAAGCTAAATATTAATTAAAATAATATATAATGAAGTTATTGTTCCACGTGGAACAATAAACAAAAATATATAAAAACAAGAGCCTTTTTCTAAAAAGAAAATAAAGAGAGTGAATAGATTTTTATAATGTGAATAATATAAAAAAGGAATGTCTCTAGTTTTAAAATAATTGTTCCACGTGGAACATGCTAATTATTAAAAATTAGAAAAAAATAAGATTGTTCCACGTGGAACAATCTTATAAAATAATTAAAGCTCAAATAAAAAATAATTGTTCCACGTGGAACAATTATTAAGGTTTACTGGAATAACAAAAAATATTAAAAAGAATATAAATTCATAATATTAAAAAAAGGCATAAAAATAGTACAAAAAAGACTTATAAACAAAAAATAATAAAATAAAAATACTCTTTTTTTGTTAATCTTTTTAAAAAATTGATTTTTTAGAGATTTTGTTGTATACAGGGTGAAGGGATATTGATAAAAAAGAGAAAAAAATATTTTTTTATTAAAAAGACCACAATTAGGGGATATAGCTCAGCTGGTAGAGTGCTCCCATGGCATGGGAGAGGTCTGGGGTTCGACTCCCCATATCTCCACATTAAAAAATTGCCCCCGTAGTTCAATGGATAGAACAAGGGACTCCTAAGCCTTAGATGTAAGTTCGATTCTTGCCGGGGGTACATTTATATAGAAATATGAAGGATTTAAAAATTCCAAAAAGTGTTCAATATCTTTTAAAAAAGCTTGAATTAGTCAATTTCGAAGCTTTTGTTGTTGGCGGATGTGTCAGGGATCTTTTGCTGGGAAAAGAGCCAAAAGACTGGGATGTTACAACAAATGCAACTCCAAAGCAAATTTTGGGGGTTTTTGTTGATGGTAAATATGAAAATGAATTTGGAACAGTTCTGATTTCTGATAAATACCTCACGGGATATGAAATCGTGTCTGATAAAATTAAAATAAAACCAGAAATAAAGGAAAAAATCATCAAAATAGCTCGAGAAAAATATCTTGCAAAAATAAAATGCAAAGGACATGGTATTCAACATTCTGAAAATGTGACAAAAAATGCACTTGAGATAGCAGGGACATTTAAAAGGATTAACCCCGATTTTATCGAGATTATTGCAATGTTTCATGACGTAGGAAGGAGTGTCACAAAAAATCAGGGACATCAAGGGCATATTGAAGAAAGCCAAAAACTGTTAGAAAAAGAGACGGCAACTTTTTTGTCAAAAGAAGAAATAAAAGCCCTTAAAAAAGAAATTTTGCACAATTTCAACATCCCAAGAGAAAGTCTAGAAAGTCAAATACTAACAGAGGCTGATTTGATTGACGGGATTTGCGTGGAAAGGATTGAAGCAATGAATGACACGGCCAAAGAAGAACATAAGAAGTGGATTGAGGAATATTATAATAATAAAGGGGCTTTTAGCCAGATAGTTACTGTTCGAGGACAGGAATTGATGGCAGAAGCAATTGATTTATATAACCGAGAGGGCTTTGATTTTCAAATATCTCAAATAGAAGTTGTTAAAAATGAGAATATTGAAATAACAACATATCGAACAGAGTCGGGATATTCAGATAAAAGACACCCAGATGAGGTGATATTTGCAAAAAGCCTAGAAGAAGACCTTTCAAGAAGGGATTTTACAATAAATGCCATGGCATTAAAACAACTTGCCCCAGCAAAAGCAAAGTTAAAAGAAGCTTTAAATCAGGAAAAATATCAAATAATTGACTTATTTGATGGTAAATTGGATCTTCAGAACAAACTTGTGCGTGCAGTTGGGAAGGCAAAGGAACGTTTTGAAGAAGATGCTCTTAGAATGCTCAGAGCAGTTCGTTTTGCAGCTTCCCTGAATTTTGAAATAGAAAAGAAAACCAAAGAGTCTATCGAGAAAAAACTTGTGAATATAAGCTTTGTTTCAATAGAAAGAATCAGAGATGAGTTTGAAAAAATAATTCTCTCAGAGAATCCAGCGAGGGGGGTGGAAATGCTTATGGAAACAGGATTAATGAAATATATCATTCCAGAAGTAATAAACACTGTTGGGGTGGAACAAAATCACCATCATTATTATGGAAAATATAATACAGTTTATAAACACCTTGTTGCAAGCTTAGCTAAATGTCCTTCAAAAAAAATTGAAGTAAGATTAGCAGCATTTTTACATGACATTGGCAAGCCAGTAGTTAAGCAGGGAAGTGGGGAAAAAGCAACTTTTTATAACCATGAATATGTAGGTGAGAAAATGGTTAAAAAAATTCTAGAAAGACTTAAATTTACCAGAAAAACAATTGAAAAAACAACATTACTTGTTAAAAATCACATGTTTTATTATAACGTTGATGAGGTTGGCGAGGCGGGTGTGAGACGGGTAGTGAGAAAGGTTGGTGTAAACAATATAAAAGATCTTATTGATGTGCGAATTGGAGATAGACTAGGAAGTGGTGTTCCAAAAGCCGTTCCATATAAATTGAGACATTTTCAATATATGGTCGAAAAAGTTTCAAAGGACCCCATATCAGTTAAACAACTTAAAATAAACGGAGATATTCTCATAAGAGAGCTTAAAATAAAGCCTGGCCCACAAATAGGTGCTATTTTAGAGGTTTTATTGGCAAAAGCAATAGAAAATCCCAAAATAAACGAGAAGAAAAAACTGCTAAACTTGGCTAGAAGTTTGAAAAAGGAAGATTTGGTTGACTTGAGGAAACTTGCAAAAAACAAAATTAAAAAAGAAAAAAATAAAGAAGATAGAGAAACAAAGAAAAAACACTGGGTTAAATAAGAACAATGAAGTTTTTTAAATTAAAAAAGTGTTGACCGGAGCATTTATTTTGTTTATAGTAACAAAGTGAGAAAAAGGGACCATAGCTCAGTGGTTAGAGCAGTCGGCTCATAACCGATTGGTCGGAGGTTCAAATCCTCCTGGTCCCACATCAAGTAAAAATAAAAAAAAATTAATGAACTCTCCATTCAGGAGAACTAAATATTTCGAAAGAAAACTTTCTCACGGGTTGGTTTCTTTGCTTACTAGCAGTGTTATTACAAACATCGCAAGTGGTTTTTTTGGTGTTTTTTTACCAATATTTCTCTATGAGCTTTTTGATAAAAATATTCAGTTAGTAGTTTTATATTATCTTGCTGGTCAAATTTTGTATTTATTTCTCTTGCCTCTTGGTGCGCAATTTTTGAATAAGTTTGGATTTAAACATTCCTTACAATTAAGCACTATTTGTGGAGCTTTGTACTATTTTGGCTTAAGAATGTTGACGGCTGAAACGGTTTATGTAGTAGTGCCTTTTTTGATTTTTAGTATAACGATTTGGAGAATTTTATATTGGGTTCCTTTTCATGTTGATTTTGCAAAATTTTCTGGTAAAAAAAATAAAGGAAAAGTTATTGGCCTTATGCAATCAACAGTCAGTCTTATTGGTGTGATTGCGCCAGTTGTTGCGGGATTTATCATTGTTAATTTTGGCTATAATGCACTGTTTGTTATGGGGATAGTGCTTTACCTAAGCTCTTTATTGCCGTATATAACAATTCCAAAAACAAGAGAAAAATTTTCCTGGGGTTATTTTCAAACCTGGAAAAAGTTGTTTAAGAGAAATCACATTGGAACTACTATGGCTTTTATAGCAGATGGAGCAGAGTGTATTGTGGGTGCTGTTATCTGGCCTATTTTCATTTTTATTATTTTAAAAGGTGATTACCTAAAAATCGGATCAGTTTCCTCGGCTGTTGTGCTTGTTACAATGACAATGCAATTGTTGGTGGGAAAATATGCTGATAAAAAACCAAAAAAGAGTATGTTAAGGATGGGAACATTTTTTTATGCCTCTGTTTGGATAGGAAAAATGTTTATTTTAACCTTTTTTCACATTTTTTTAGCGGATATGTTTCATAAATTTTCAAAAATATTTCTTAGAATCCCCTTTGATGCAAAAACCTATGAAATTGCTGCGGACCAAGGACATTACGTTGATGAATTCACTGTTTTACATGAGATGGCAATTTCTGTTGGGAAAATTTTAATGTATATTTCCATTGCCATTATTATGTTTTTTGTTTCATTAAAATGGGTCTTTATATTAGCAGCAATTGCAGCTTTGACTTTTAATATGATTTATTTTAAGGTAAGAGAGAAAAAGACTTAAAATATCTTAAAAAATAAGAAAAAAAGCCATTTTTTGAGTTAATTAACATGTTATCCACAGGCATAGAATCCCTTAAAAAAAGGTCTTGTGAAGAAAAAGTGGAGAAAATAAAAAAAACTGTGGAAAACTCTTATTTTCTGCTGAGATAAAGTTTTTTGAGAGAAAAAATGAAAAATAACCCTAAAAAAGTTGTGGCAAAAGTAATAAATGAAAGTAGCGGAAAATAAAAACGAGAATAAAAAACCGCTTGCAGACAGACTGAGACCGAACAAGCTTTCGGATTTTTTTGGGCAGGAAAAAATAATCGGAAAAAATTCTTTTTTAAGAAAAGCAATTTTAAATGATTCTGTTCCTTCCATGGTTTTTTGGGGACCACCAGGGAGCGGAAAAACAACTTTAGCACACATCATTGCCAATAAAACCAAAGCAGAATTTGTAGAATTAAGTGCTGTTTCTAGCGGGAAAAAAGATTTAATAAAAATTGTGGAGGAGGCAAATAAGAGATCTCAAAAGGAAAATAAAAAAACAATTCTTTTTATTGATGAGATCCATCGTTGGAATAAAGCACAACAAGATGCTTTGTTGCCATTTGTGGAAAAGGGAATCCTGACCTTAATTGGTGCCACCACAGAAAACCCCAGTTTTGAAGTTAATTCGGCTCTTATTTCAAGAGCAAGAGTTTTTGTTTTACACAAACTTTCAAAAGTGGAAATGGTGGGAATTATTAAAAAAACACTTACAAAATTAGCAAAAGAAGAAAAAGACCTTCGTATTGAGACTGAAGCAATAGCAACTCTAGCTGATTTTTCCAACGGTGATGCTAGAATGGCCTTAAATACGCTAGAGGCTTGTCTTGAGGATGCCAAAAGAACAAAAAAAGAGATAACTAAAGAAAACATAAAGGAGGTTTTACAAAAAACACATCTTCTGTATGATAAAAATGGTGAAGAGCACTACAATATAATCTCAGCATTGCATAAATCGCTGAGAGGTGGTGATGCACATGCCAGCATTTATTGGCTGGCACGAATGCTTGAAGGGGGGGAAGACCCAGTGTATATTGCGAGGAGATTAGTGCGATTTGCTTCAGAAGACGTTGGATTGGCTGATAATCATGCACTTATTCTAGCAAATGCTGTTTTTGACTCTTGTAAAAAAATTGGTTACCCAGAATGTAATGTCCATCTTTCGCAATGTGTTATTTATCTTGCAAAAACCAAAAAAAGTATTTTGGCATATGACGCTTATAAAGAAGCAAAGAGGGATGTGGAAAAATATGGAAACTTGGATGTTCCGCTTCAGATTAGAAATGCCCCCACTAAGCTAATGAAAGAGCTAAATTATGGGAAAGGATATAAATACACACCCAAGGAAGATAGTTCAGAGCAACAATATTTGCCAGATGAGTTGAGGGATCGGAAATATTTTTAAGCCAGAAGGCTCTAGAATGAGCCACAGAGCGTTTGAATAGAATAAATAAGGAGAATGTGCCAGCCAGCCCGAGGTTGGTCCGCCTAGGGCGGGATATGCACGAAAGGAGTTTTTTCCCGAAAGCAGTAATGGAAAAAAGATCTTAAGAAAAGATTGGTTGAAAGTTTGTTGTAGTTTATGGAGAAATGCCAGAGTGGTTGAATGGGACGCTCTCGAAAAGCGTTGGGCCTTCACAGGTCCCGGGAGTTCGAATCTCCCTTTCTCCGCCAAAAATTTAATTGAAAAATTTAAAATATACAACAAAATGATTGAACTAGAAAAAACATATTTAGCAAAGGAGTTGCCAACTGGTTTGGAGAATTGTGAACACAAGGAAATTATTGATATTTATTTGCCAAAAGAGAGTGAGCATCCAGTTTTGAGATTGCGCAAAAATGGGGATAAATACGAAATGACTAAAAAAGAACCGGTTAAGGGAAATGATTCTTCAAAACAGCTTGAACAAACGATTATTTTAGACAAAAATGAATTTGAAGCGCTGCAGAAAGTTCCTGGAAAAAGGGTTGTAAAAGAAAGATATCTCTATCCATATCAAGGTATAATGGCCGAAATTGATGTTTTTAAAGAGGATCTGCAAGGTTTGGTCGTCGTCGATGTTGAATTTGAGGAGGAAGAGAAAAAAGATAGTTTTCAGATGCCAGAATTTTGTCTTTTGGATGTGACACAAGAGAAATTTCTTGCAGGGGGAATGCTTTGCGGAAAAAAATATAAGGACATTGAAGCAAACTTAGAAAAAGCAGGATATACCAAGCTTGATTTTTAATAAAAAGATGTCAGATAATAGACCAATTGGCGTTTTAGACTCGGGGGTAGGAGGACTTTCAGTCACAAAAGAGTTAATTAAAGTTCTACCTAAAGAAAAAATTGTTTATTTTGCAGATAGTAAAAACTGTCCATATGGAACAAAAACATTGGCGGAGATTAGAGAAAACACCACAAAAATGGTAGATTTTCTAATTAAAAAAAAGTGCAAAATGGTTATTTTTGCCTGCAATTCAATCACTTCAACGCTTATAGAAGAGTTTCGTTTGAAATACCGGGTACCATTTGTGGGAATTGAACCAGCAACATTGGTAGCAGCCAGAAAAACTAAAAAAGGAAAGATAGGCGTTTTAGTGACAAAAGCAACAGCCAAAAGCAAGCTTTTTAATAAAACAAAGGAGAGTATTTCGGCAGAAATTGAGGTGAGCGTTGGAATTGGAGAGGGAATGGTAGAATTGGTTGAAAGAGGTATTCTTGAAGGAAAAGAAGCAGAGAAGATTGTATTAAAAAATGTTCTGTATTTTAAAGAAAAAGGTGTTGACCAGTTGGTTTTGGGTTGCACACATTATCCTTTTTTAGTTAAGACCCTGAAAAAAATTGCACCAGAAATAAATTTTCTGGACTCAGCAACGGGTGTTGCTACTAGAACAAAAGACATTTTGGAGTTAAATAAATTAGAAAACAAAGACACAAAAGAAGTTTTTTATGAATTCTATTTTTCACAAAAAGCATTGGGGTGGGACATTTTATTAAAAGAAATAGATTTTAAAGGTACAAAAAAGTTGGAACTGACAAAGTTTTAAATGATAAAAATTCAAGTTAACAATGCACCACTTTTTACTATTTCGTTAGGACTTAGGTAGTTAAGCTTTTTTCTAGGTCTGTTATTAAGCTTCTCTTGAATTAAATAAATATCTTCATTGCTAATATTTTCTAAATTTGTATTTCTTGGCAAATATTGCCTAATCAGCTTATTCATATTTTCAACGCCTCCTTTTTGCCAAGATTTAAAAGGGTCACAAAAATAAGTTTCAATTTCAAACAAATCTTTAGCAAGATAATGTTTACTTCCTTCTAAACCATTGTCGAATGTAATACTTTTAAAGATCTTTGGATGCAATGAATTACCTGTTTTAATTATTGCTTTTAGTGTCTCGTCAGCACCTTTGTTGTTTAATTTCTGAATTCTGACTAATTGAGATTTTCTCTCATATTGAACAGACAAATACTTTCCATTCGCAATTCTCTTAAACTCAACAGTGTCACTTTCCCAATCTCCGTATCTTTCTTTGTTTTGAATCATCAGGGGTCTATCTTGGATAGAAACCCTGTCTTTTATTGAAATTTCCTTGCTTTTTCTCTTTCCCCATTTGAACCTTTTTGCTCTATTTGTTCTTAAATGCCGGTACAATTTTTTGTATTTCTCTGACTTCTCGTAGATGTAATAGTAGATACTTTCGTGGCTAATTGTTAAACCGTCTAACACATCCAGCCCATTTAATCTACCCGTTATCTGTTCTGGGCTCCAATCATCTTTTAATTTAGTTTCAACGTACTCTTTAAGTTTAGGATATTTTTCTAGCTTGCCTTTTCTCTTTTTAATTTTTCTTTCCTCGCAAAGCTGCTGTGCTATATCTGCACGATATTTGACTCTCCCCGAACTATTTCTTTGAATTTCTCTCACTATTACAGAATGATCTTTTAGGATCAATTTACTAATCTTTCTCAGACTCATTTTAGTTCTGAGCCAAAACTGAAGTCTTTGTCGATCAAAAAAGGTTAGTTCATTTGACATGTGCATACTAATTATGATTAAGGTTTATTTTAACATACTAGTGGTGCATTAAGTTTAGAATCTTTCTGAAATTGCTTGCTATTGATTTTAAATCTTTTTGATGCTAAAGTGTTTTTGTGTGTTAAAAGCCGAGGTAGCTTAGTTCCGCCAAGGAGGCGGACAGGGTCCGAGCTAAAGGCTAAAAAACTTCACAATATCGACTAAATTCAGCCGAGGTAGCTCAGTGGTAGAGCAAAGGACTGAAAATCCTTGTGTCGGCAGTTCAATCCTGCCTCTCGGCACACTTTTTTCTAAAATATAAAAAGCGGGTGTGGCATAATGGTAATGCATCTCCTTGCCAAGGAGAAGATCGCGAGTTCGATTCTCGTCACCCGCTCATTTTCTAGAACATCCCCAACTTGTGGGGATGTTTTTTGTTTTATGGTAGAATGAAAACATAATAATTACTAAAAATATATGAAAAAATATTATAACTCATCAGGAAAGACTAACGCACCACTTTCGGGAGCATGTGAAATAAATGGAATAGTGTACTTATCTGGACAAATCCATACTGATGAAAATTGGAAAATTATTGGTGAAACAGTTGAGGAACGTTTTTCTATAATTATGAAAAAAGTGGAAGAAATTCTATCAGAGGCAGGTTTAACTAAAAATAACATTATTCGTGTGCAAATTTATCTTACAAACATAAGTGAGATTAAAGACTTAAATAGTGTTTACGTTGAATACTTTGATATTCACCCAATGCCAGTACGCACAGCCATAGGAGTAACAGAGCTACCCCTTGGTGCGAGTTTAGAAATTGATATTATAGCAAGTCGCTAACGACCCCAACTTGAATGTTAGCGACAGTTCGGTTCAAGATGAAAAACAGCTTTTAAAGAGGCTGCTTTTATTTTAGTAAAACCCATTGCAACAATGACCTAGTTGTATTACCATTAGAAGTGTAAGTTAAAATAAGAAAATGCGAAATAACCTTGTAAAAATAATAGCGCTTTCGATGCTGGCGATTGCCTTTATTCTGTTGTTTTTTGGTGTAGCATATCTAAAAAATGCGAAAACAGAAGCTGGTGCGGAAATACAAAAAGAAATTATTGAAACAGAAATCCTTGAAAAAGAAAAGATAAAAATTAAAACAGCTGAAATTGGAATTGATTTTCCTATTAAACCACCTTCGATGGAGGTTATGAAAAAGAAAGGTTGTATCGCAGACGGACTTTTAAATGGGTATGATGAAAATACAGAGAAAGCGCTTGAAATGATTAACAGATCGGAGTGTAGATACTTGCATCGGGCAATCGAAACTTGGCTAGAAGCCCCAGATTTTACAGAAATCAGGAAGAATAAAGAAAAAATCATCAAGCAAGACATGATATATGGAATGTTTCTTGCGGAAGCAACTGACACAAAAGAGGAATATTTTTTCCCAGAGGAGGGAAGAATGTTTGATTTTGACAAAATGTGCAACAAAGGAACAAAAAATTATTGGGGAGAACACACTTGTCGGCCCTCAATGGAAAGAGAGGAATATCGGAAATATTTAAAATATATCACGGAGCAAGCAATTGATATTGGAGTTCAAAGCTTTATGTTTGGGCAAGTTTTCTATCAAGATAGTATTTCGAATCCGAGAGTCGGTGAAGTTATTAGTCAAATGAGAGAATATGCCAGAACAAAAGGGATTGAAATTGTGGTGGGTGCTCAGACAAACGACATTACAAAGAAGAGTTATTTGGATAATTTTGATTATATTGAAGGAGGAACTGGTCTGTTGTCTAATGGAGAAATTGAAAATGGACCTTGTTTTTCGCGCTGGTGGAAAAAAGAAGGTGATTGGTGTTGGGCTCTTTTGTGGCACGAGAAATTTTCTTCCAATGTGGATAATGTATTTATACACTTGGATTGGAGTGGGAAGTTAAATGATGATATGAGCACCTTTGCTCAAATGGATGACGAATTAAGAGCTAAGACGTTGGAAAAACTATATACGTATTTTACTGAAAAAGGTGATGGTTTTTTATTGCCCATGTTAGCTGTTTTGCCCAAGGAAAATGGAGGATGTTATGGATCTAAGAAACGATCATACTCAGCAGACAATAGATATTCTTGTGGAGACGAAGACATTATTGATGAAATCATAAAAAAAGCACATATAAAGCAAGGGAGCTAGACAAATAATAATTGAATGTTAGTATAGATTGGAGTGAAAAAATACATTAATTTATCATATAGAGCAAAAAAATGAGTATGGAAATTATCTTAGAATCCCAATTATGGGGAAATTCAGGTAAGCAATGGATTTTAGCAATCATCTTTTTTATAGGAGCTGTAATTGTTTTTAAAATATTTTCATCTTTGGTTATCTTGAAATTAAAAAAAATATCTAAAAAGACAAAAACCAGCTTAGATGATTTCCTTGTCGGGTTGATTAAAAATATAAAACCCCCATTTTATTATTTTATGTCTCTTTACGGAGCAACGAAACTCTTGCAACTCAATCAGTTGGCTGGGAAGATTGTGTTTGGAGTATTTTTAATCACAACTGTTTACCAGGCAATTATAATTTTACAAAAAATAATTGACTTTGTTATTAAAGGAGCACTTAAAAGTTCTGATGATGAAATTGATCCAGACAAAGAGGCAATTGTTAGGCTGATTGGTCAATTGACAAAAGTAGCTCTTTGGATTGTTGGAGCCTTGCTAATCCTTTCTAATTTTGGAATAGATATAACATCTCTAATCGCTGGGTTGGGGATTGGAGGTATTGCAATTGCCTTAGCTCTACAAAATATTTTAGGTGATATGTTTGCCTCTTTTTCAATTTTTATCGACAAACCATTTAAGGTGGGAGATTTTATCTCTATTAGTCCTACTGAGAAAGGAACTGTTGAAAAAATAGGAATAAAAACAACGAGAGTAAAAACCCTTCAAGGACAACAAATTGTCGTTTCCAACAAAAAACTAACAGATAGTTCAGTTGAAAATTTTCGCAGAATGGAAAAGAGAAGGGTGAATTTTGGTTTCGGGGTGACCTATGAAACACCAGTTGAAAAATTAAGAGAAATTCCCAAGATGGTTGAGGAAATCATAGAGAGTAAAGAAAAAGTCAAATTTAACAGAGCTCATTTCAAGAGACTTGGAAACTCAAGTTTGGACTTTAAGGTGATTTATACAATGGAAAGTCCTGAATACAAGGAATATATGGACGTACAACAAGAGATTAATTTTGAAATAATGGAGAGGTTTGAAAAAGAAGGCATTGAGTTTGCTTATCCTACACAAACAATTTTTGTAAAAAAATAAAACAAATAAAAAAGTTGAATAATTTTGTTAATTTATTTTATGGATAAATTTAGGTTGTATTGGAACAAGAATTGGCATATTTGGTTGCTAATAGGGGTGATGCTTTTTGTTCTTGGTGTTAGATCTTGGAATATTGAAGATACTTTATATTTCAGAATGGATCAAGCAAGGGATGCAAAGTTGATTAAAACAGCTTTTGAGGGAGGAATGGGGGAACTCCCACTTTTAGGGCCACGAGCTGCGGGTTCTTTTTTGCGCCTTGGACCAGCCTTCTATTATTTTCAGTTTTTGTCTGCCAAAGCCTTTAATTCAGTTGAACCCTATGTGTTGGCTTTTCCGGACTTGCTTTTCTCGATTTTAACGATTCCTCTTTTTTATTATTTTTTAAGAAGCTTTTTCTCCAGAAAGGTCAGTTTTGCAGTTGTTTGTGTTTTCGCATCATCTTTTATTTTGACGCAGTATTCTCGTTTTGCTTGGAATCCAAATTCAATTCCATTTTGGGCACTGTTAACTCTTTTAGGGGCCTATAAGTGTGTTGTCATTAAAAAACCAAAACAAGCAGAAAAATGGCTTCTAGTAGCAGCTTTTGGATATGCCATTGCTAGTCAAATGCATTTTACGGCATTACTTTCTTTACCAGCAATAATTGCAGGTTTCTGGGTTTTTAATTGGCCTAAGCAAATTAGATTTAAATTTTGGGCATTAGCTCTAGGAATTTTTGCTTTTTTCTACATCCCAATGGCTATCAGCGAAGCTTTTACGAAATTTGATAATGCTCATCAATTTCTTTATGCACTCACAACTAAAGGGACTGACGACGTCACAATAAAAGAACAACTTGAAGAATCTTTGCGTTTGCATGCAAAATATTATTCAATGATGTTGACTTCTTATGGTAATATGAAATCAAAAGAATTTATTCTAGCTTTTGGATTTATGATTATTTTCTCTGTCTGGAGGTTTAGAGTTGCCTGGAAGTCTGAAGAATGGCAAACAAAAAAAGCTTTTATTTATCTTACCGCATCTTGGTTTCTGGTTTTTCTAGTACTTTATACAAAATTGGCAATGGATATTTCTAAACCAAGATTTTGGCTACTAATAGCATTCCTGCCTTATATCTTCCTTGCTTTACTTTTTCAATGGCTAGAAAGCTTTAAAAACAAAAAATTTGCTAAGACCATGGTGGTAGGAATTGCTGGGTTTTTAATTTTTATAAATATGTATGCCGTTGGTTTTTGGTATTATTCTTTGAGTACACAAAACGAAATAAAAGGCACATTTTCAAGAGATTTAGAACTAAAACAAAGTGATCTAATCGGAATAAAACAGATGAGAATGGTGGCGAATGACTGGGTTGCTATTTCAGAAAAAAATAACAAAAAGATTTGCTATCGATCAGAAACTGCTTATTTATATCCATACGAATATGTTTTGGCTGTTTATTATCCCAACGTTGAAGCAAAAAGAACAAAATTTGCAGACGATACAAATGAAAATTGCTCTTTTGTTTCTGTTCGACACGGTGAGACAAAAGGAAAAAATCCAATTGAAAAAGCCCATATAGATGAGTTTGATGTTGTTTCTAAAAAACTCTATAGTAAAACAATAGTATGGGAGCTTACTCGGAAAGACGAGATAATCGAAGATTTTCAAACCGAAGAACAAAAAAACCTTGTTGAAGAAAACAAAAATTCCAATGAAATTTCCAAAAAAACAGAGAGTGTCATAGTTGACGAAAACAATTTTGAGATAAGTGAAGAAATAGATGATATTGCGGAAGAGGACACAAAAACAAAAAAATTACCCAGAAAACCGCGTGTTTTTTGGAAACATGTTTTTGGAAGTCAAGAATATAAAGGTTAATTTTTATTTAAGAAAAAACGATGCAATTTGGTTTTACCAAAGAAGACCTAATTAGGTGGCAAGATAGTAGTTTTATGCTACAAGGCAAAAAAGAAACAGCTGTAATTATTTTTCATGGCTGGTCCGCATTACCCAAACAAACAAGATCACTTGCAGAATTTATTAACAAACAAGGATATTTAACCTATTCACCACTTTTTAAGGGACACGGAACGCATCCAGATGATTTAGCTGATGCTAGAAAAGAGGATTGGCTCAATGATGCCAAATTGGCGATTGAAAAAGTAAAAACTCAAAAAGGGATAAAAAAAGTTGTTTTAGTGGGAATTTCATTGGGCGGTAATATCTCATTACTTATAAGTCAAAAAATGAAAGTTGACGGGGTAGTTCTTTTGGGCACCCCAATACATTTTAAAAATCATTTCGGTGTTTGGATTGCTTCAATTTTTGTTCCATTTTTTAAAAAGTATCTTAAAAAGAGCTACCCTAAAAGCATTCAACGAGACTTTGATTTTTTAAACACCACTTCATATCAATATTATCCTACAAAAAGCGTAAGAGAGGTTTTACGTTCGATGAGAAGTTGTTCATTTTCTTTGCCCAAAGTGACAACACCAACTTTTATATTACAAACAAGTAAAGATTATATTGTTGCGAAATATTCCCCTTGGGTCATTTATAACAGCATTGGCTCTAAGGTAAAAAAACTGCAATGGATTAAACTCCAAAAAGAAGATCACGTTTTTGTGCAAGACGAGATGAAAGATTGTTATATTTTGATCTCTAATTTTATCGATCAAATTAGTTCTCAAGGTAATAAATAAAAAAATTAATGAAAATTGCTTTTTTTGCAAATTCCTATTTTCCAATTACTTATGGTTCAACAGTTTCTATGGAAAATTTTCGCATTGGACTAGAAAAGTTGGGACATGAGGTGTATATATTCACTCCTCGTTTTTGGGGCTATAAATATGAAACAAAAAATATTTATCTATATCCCTCGGTGATGTTTGGTTATAAAATAAAATATCCTATTGCTCTTCTTAAATTTTCAAACATTGCAAATAAAATAGATAAAATTGGCTTTGATATAATTCACGCACAGCATCCCTTTTCAGTTGGTTGTGATGCTATGAAAATCGCAAAAAAGAGAAATATCCCTATGATTTTTACGCATCACGCTAAGTATGAAGAATATGTCCATTATGTACCACCGATTATTCCTCAAAAGCTTTTAAAAGCAATTATCAGAAAAAAGGTAGTAAAGTTTGCAAATAATTGCGATATCTGCATTTCTCCCAGTCAGACAGTTAAAAAGTATATGCAAAACAGGAAGATAAAATCACTAATAGAGGTTCTTCCAACTGGGATAGAATGGGATAAATTTCAAAAAGGAAACAAGGAGGCGATTAGAAAAAAATTAGGAATTATGAAAGATGAAAAAGTAATTCTATTTTTAGGAAGGATAGAAGCTGAGAAAAACATCATATTTCTTGTTGAGGAAATTTTACCAATTCTTCAAGCAAACAAAAAGGCAAAGTTTCTTTTAGTGGGCGAGGGTAGTTTGATTGAAAAAATAAAAGAAAAGGCTGAAAAACAAGGCGTGTTAGAACAACTTTTTTTTACTGGAATTGTAAAACAAAAAGAGATTGTTGATTTTTATACAGTGGCAGATGTTTTTGTGCATGCCTCATTAACCGAAACACAAGGGATGACCATCGCTGAAGCAATGGCCACTGGCCTACCGATTGTTGCCATTAAAGCACCAGGAGTTATTGATCAACTAGAAGATCGAAAAAATGGAATATTGATTGCTCAAAAAAAAGGTCTTTTTAAGAAAGAGGTAGAAAAGATATTTGTAAATGAATATAAAGGCAAGGAACTTGGGAGTGCCGCAAGAAAGAAAGCAAAAGAATTTGATAACCTAATAAGAGCAAGACAATTGGAAAGTATCTATCAGAAGGCAATTGCAAACAAAAAACAGTCTAGCGAGTAACGTTAGAAATGCAATGCAGACTACCACCTCTTTTATATAAAGTATCATCAAAAACAGGAACAGGAACATAGCCTAATTCAGAGAAAAGAACAAAGGCTTCAAGGGCATTGCCCCGCAGGTCTTCTTTTTTAAGAAACTTTTTCTCTTTAACTAAAGTTTTTATTTCCCCCGGATACACTGGAAAAATGACAGTATTTTCTTTTGTTAGAGAGTTTTTATAGACGATTGCATTTAGAGGAGACATGGAATTTTCTACGTCTTTCAATGAAATTGGTAATGTTTTAGTTTCAAAACCAAGCCTTTCCAGTTGTTTTTTATATAAAATGTGTTGAGTCGCAGCTTCACTCGATGGTGCATCATTGATAGAATTTATAACAACAACATTGTCTTTAAGAAATAAAACTGATTGATCTAGGTGTATAAAATTATCTATTCTTCTTTTGTCTCCCAAAACTATTATTTTAGAAGCAGGAAAAGTCCTTTTGACAAGGTTTTTTATCTGAAAATTAAACAAAGTTTGCTTGTTTAATTTGTATAAATCCTGAGTTTTTTTAATACTATCAAAGTCTATAAAAATGAAACTTCCTAAAGAACTTTTTGCTGCTAGGATATTTCCTCCTTCGAAGAAGAATGGCGCGGTTAGAGATTTTTCTGAATTTTTAAAAGGCATATTTCTTTTGTATATGCGCGTAAAAGCAGTTGATAAAGTGGTTGTTTTCGGTAATAAAAGATAGTCAGAAAAGCCATTATTAACTGGTTCAAAACAATCTTGAGCCCACATTTCCAGATTGCTATTGTCGGAAAAATAATAAGTTATCTCGTTGGTTATCCCAAGGGTTGAGATAAATTCTGCCAGAATTTCTTTGTTGACTGTGTGCGTAAAGATGGAAATTTTTGTATAATTTGGGATGTTTAACAAAAGATTAGCATAACCAGCGTTTAATAACAGCAAGGTTTCTTGATAGGAAGCTGTTTTTTCTGGAATAGTAAGAGTTATTTCCTCTAAGCTTCTTTCGTATTCAGGAATAATTGAGAGATTAAATTCTTCAAGAGAACTATTCGCAGGCCTATTTATTTTTAAGAAATAAAAGCAAGTCAAGGGCAATAAGATCAATAAAATCAGTATTTTGGTTTTTTCTGTTGTCATTCCCAATGAATTGAAGAGTTTAATGAGTCTAGCTTTTTTTTCAATAAAGGAAATGCTTTTAGAAAAGCGTCTAAAGCTAATATTTCCTGAGCATTTGTTCTAGCAAGTTGAATTAAATTAATATCAGTTAGTGATTCCATCGCAATGTCTGGTACACCAGACTGAGCAAGTCCCATAAATTGTCCTGGTCCTCGAAGTTTCATGTCTTCTTTGGCTATTATAAAACCATCGTTGGTTTTTTCCATAACACCTAAACGTTTTGTGGAGGGAGGAGCGTTGACAGAAGTAATTAAGAAGCAATAGGATTGGTGATTTCCTCGCCCAACTCTTCCTCTAAATTGATGCAATTGAGCCAAGCCAAAACGCTCAGCACCCTCTATAATCATTACAGAGGCATTTGGAATGTCTATACCAACCTCAACAACAGAAGTTGCTACCAGGATGTCAAATTTCTTATTTTTAAAAGCCCCCATAATTCTCTCTTTGTCTTTGGCTTTCATTTTACCATGCAAAAGCTCAAGCTTAAATTGAGCAAAAGGCCCTTTTTTTAATTTTTCAATTTCTTCAGTTGCTGCTTTGACCTGAGAGATTTTTGAGGACTCCTCAACTAAAGGATAGATTATAAAAATTTGTCTACCTTTTTTAATTTCTTGTTTAATGAAAGTGTAAACTCCTTCGCGATTTTTAGAGTCTATAACTTTGGTTATAATTGGCTTTCTTCCTTTTGGATATTCATTAACAATAGAAAGATCGAGGTTTCCGAAAAGTGCCAGTGAAAGTGTTCTTGGTATGGGTGTAGCAGTCATTGTTAGTAAGTGCGGAATTTTAGCAGGAACGCCATCTTTAACTCCTAGAGTTTCTTGTTGAAGGTAAGCTCTTTGTTTAACTCCAAAGCGATGTTGTTCATCAATTCCAATCAAAGCAAGTTTTTTAAATGAGATGGTGTCTTGCAAAAGAGCATGCGTTCCAATAATAAAATCTATCTTACCCAATGAAAGTTCTTTTTTTAACTTTTTTTTGTCGACACCTTCATTGCCAATCTTACTTTGATTTCCACTAAGAAGGGCACCTCTGTAAGAAAGTTTATTGAATAAAGCGGAGATTCCCTCGTAGTGTTGAACTGCTAAAACTTCTGTCGGAGCAAGAAAGGCTGATTGAAAACCATTTGAAATGGTTGAAAGAATTGCTAGAGCAGCGACAACGGTTTTTCCGCTTCCCACATCACCTTCCAATAATCTATTCATGGGGGTACTCTTTTCTAAATCACGAATAATTTGCCAAGCTGATTTTTTTTGAGCATCTGTTAATGTGAAAGGCAAAGAGCTTACAAAACTTTGAATTAATTTTTGTTTAAACTTTATTTTAGGAGCCTTGTTTTTGTCCCAAACTGCCTTTATGGATAAAGCTTTTAGTTGGAAAAGGAACATTTTTTCAAAAGCGAAGCGTTTTTTTGCCAAGACACTCTCTTCAATGCTTTCGGGAAAATGAATTCCCCAAAGAGCATCCTCAAGAGATAGCAAATCACAAGCATCAAGTGTTTTGGGAGGAAGAAATTCTTCAATCTCAACGGTATCAAAAACTCTTTTAATGGTTTTTCTTAACCAAAAAGAAGTTAAACCTTTGGTCTCTGGATAAATTGAAATAAGCGACCCAGTAGAAAAAGAGCTTGCCTCAAACCCCTTCAAGGAGGCAATTTTTTCTTTTGAGAGTAACTCAAAATTAGGGTGCTGAAACTGAAGTTCATTTTTTTGAGAAAGAGCTGTTTTTCCGCTAATTTGAATTAGACGCCCCTTGGATGCATATTTTAAGGGACCAGCCAAATTAAACCAAACAGCTTTTACCAGGCCAGTCTCGTCTTTTATATACATTTCCGTGATAGACATCCTTTTTCTTATTGCCCGTTTGGTTTGCATTTCTGTGATTTCACCTCTGATTGTCACAATCTCGCCAATTCCAAGGCTAGAAATTGTTTTAAATTGAGAAAAATCTTCATATCTGGAGGGAAAGTGATATAATAAATCCCCAACAGTTGAAATGTTAAGGTTTAAAAGTTTCCGCCTCCAAGTAGCAGAAATAAAAGCAATTTTTTCTATAGGCGTTAAGAAGGAGAGGCTTGGCATATTCTGTATTTAAAAAAAACAGATAAAAATAGTGTCCTTGGCAGGATTTGAACCTACGACCTTTGGTTCCGCAAACCAATGCTCTATCCAACTGAGCTACAAGGACAAGAATAATAAAAAGAGCACTACTTCATTAAATCCTGAAATGGCACCCTTTGTCAAATATTTTTTAAAAAAGCATTTCTAGAGAATCAACAACAGCCTCCTCGTGCTCTACTTCTGGAATGAACTCAAGTAAAATTTTTCTTAGAAGTGTTGGGTCGACATCACCGAGGGGAATATGGATATAAGGAATAAAATTCTTTGCACTTTTTAAAGATAAGTCCTTTTTACCACCTGGTTCATAGAATATCCAAAAATTTTCTAAGGAAGAAAATTTATAAAGCCTGTCTTGAGCAACAATACCCTCTGTAGTAACGCTAAAATTAAAGGATTGGGCTTCTTTTTTTTCAAAGAGATAAAGAATTAAACCAATTAAAATTGCCAAAATTGCTAAAGGAAAGTTATCGGAAAAAAGACCCAGTGCCACAAGAGAAACTAGGATAACAAAAACAACAACATACCAAATATTGGACTTCTGACTACTTAAAAATGAAAAAGCTTTCCACGAAAGAAGTATTTTGTTGCGTTCGAGACGATTTGTTTTGTCAGGAGTGTTTTTCTCAACGACCATCTCCTTTGGAGAATCTTTTTTTGAAGAAATAGGTAATTTCCCTGAAAAACTCTTCATAGGAAATGGCTTCGGTCCGTCTATGCTTCTTTGAGCGAGGGGGATATTTTGTTTGTTATTTTGTGTGTACATTTTGATTTTTAGTTTGAAAGCTATTTTTATCAGTATAGCATTTAAAGACAAAAATTCAAAAAAAAGGTTAACAGCTAGCAAAAAGTCATAAGATTCTGACATAAGTGAGCTTGACGATAGCTTGTTTTTTGTTAAACTTAGGGCGTAAGTGCTTTCAAAGCGCATTTATAGAACATTAAAAATTAAATTTTGAATACAAAGCTAACTTAAGTTTGTTTTGTATATCAATAAATTCTAGAAAGGAAGGTGAAAAACATGAGTGAAACCCCAGAAATACAAGAAGATTTAGGCTTAGGAGGGAGAACTAAAAACTGGTTTCAAGACAATGTTAGGATTATTCTTTCAGTCTTAATTGTCGTTGCTATCGCAGCAGGAATTTATTCTTATTCAAAAAGAACTGATGAAGAATTAGTTCAGGAAGATGTTATGATAGAAGAAATGAATGATGATGAAGAAATTGTTGCAATGCAAGAAGATGAAAGTCCAGTAACAATTATTGGCGAAGATGAGGAAGAAAAGAAAGTAGAAGATGAAACTGAAATGCAAGTGGAGGAAAATGCCCCAACTGCAACAGAGGAAATCTCACCAGTCGTGACAGAAGAAGTTGCGCCAGTTGCAACAGAAGAGGTTAAGGTTCCACCAACAGAAACCACGAAAACAGAAACAGTTATTAGTGAAGAATCAGAGGAATCGTTCACAGAGACGGCAGTTTATGGAGATAGCCAAACAACACTTGCTCGTAAAGCGTTGAGAAATTATCTAGAGAAAAACAACGATTCAAGCCTGACAGCGGAGCATAAAATTTATATCGAAGACTATCTTCGAAAAAATGTCTCTTTTGCTGGTAGCGTGAACCCTGGAACAAAAATTAGTTTTTCTAAGAATCTTATCAAAGATTCAATTGAAAAAGCGAAAACTCTTTCAGAAGGGCAGTTAAAAAACCTTGAAAAATATTCGCAAAGAGTGTCAAACATTTAATCCGCCAATAATGGGAAAAATTGTTGATTGGCGAATGTGTATCAGACCAATTGTTTCATGTCTGAAAGTTAATACAAAATAAAATACAAAAATATAAAAAAGTTCTTTTAGACATGAAGTTCTTATATAACACAAAACCCCGGCAACGCCCGGGGTTTTGTGTTATATGGATTTGTTGGAGACTGTAAAAGCCCAAACTCTCCTTGTACCAACTTTCGATGCAATCTATAATAAAAAGGTAATAAATTAAAAACAAAAATGGAAGAAAATATAGAAAACAAAAAAGATTCTGGTGAGAAATTAGCACAAGGTCACAAATTATATTTTGGCGTTGGCTTGGCTATCCTAGTCGCTACTGTTTTAGTTGGAGGTAGCACCTATTATTTGATGAAGAAGGAGTATACTGGTCGAGCAGAAAAAATACTTGTTCAGCTTAAAAACGAAAAGGAAATAACAAAAGAGTATAAAATGGAGAAAGAAACTTGCGAAAAGGAAAATGTGGAATTAAAATTAAAGTTGCCCTCTGGAAAATACACAAGTATAGACAATGTAATTGAATTTAATTACTTAAAAAGTCTAGAAAATCCACTCTATGAAAAAAATGGCATCATACAATTTTTGTGGCCTCTAAAAACCGCACAAAGCAACCCTTTAAACTTTCCAAAATATCAAACGATTTCAGTAAACGAAGAAAAATATGTATTGAAGCCATTTTTAGAAGGTTTTGATGAAGGAATTATGATTATTGAAAAAGAAGAGCAAGAAATGCTCGAAGATGCCATCAGAAAGTTGATAAAGGAACAAGGCAAGGATCCTAATGATTGCAAGATAGCAAAAAGACAAGATGGCGAAAAAGAAATCGCTTGGATTGAGCTTGTACAGGAGTATAAGCCAACGGAAGAAGATTTAATAAGCACTAATTTACCAGAAGAAACGACACTAACCATTAAAGAGTCTTTTTCGATTGGAACTAGAACAAGAGAAATTTGTTCAACTTTTTCTAGCGCCGGTGGACCCGGATTATCGTTTTTTGAGTATGACTCGAATAAGACGAAAACTAGTTTTATATTTAAACAAGCTAGCGGTTATGATAGTTCTATAAACTTCTCTTCGGTAAATTTTCTTGATCAAGAGTAAATAATATAGAATTTAAGGCCTCACTGATATATTAATCAGTGAGGCCTTTTTTGAAAAACTATTTAAATCCTGTTTAGCTTATTGTGGTCTTGCAATTTTCCAAGCATCGGTATTTCTAATTCCTTCATTGACGCCGGCTTTGCAAATTCTACCCGGGGAGCATACGTTAGAATCAAGAACTGTTGTTCCGTTAACGATCAGCCCATAATGATTGTAATCATTTACCGGGCTGATATACTGAACGAAAACATCTCCCTTTAAAACAAAGTTGGCAAGAATGCCGTTGTTGTCACGTGTTACAAGCTCAGTGGTAGGATTATAGAAATACTTTTCAGTTCCACAGTTAGTAGGACCAAATTGTCCAAAATATTGACTATGAAAGATGAGATTAGCGTTTCCATAATTTAGGACATAACCATTATCCGATACACAATCTGAATTGGAATCAGAAAATGTATCCCAATTATCCTGGATGGTGCCATCCTGTTTCATTACATAACCATCGGTTGAATCGCCCCTGCCAAGAATTGTTCGCAAGTAGAATTTGGTAAGTGCCTTACACTGCCTCTCAGCGCGTACGCCATTAAAATTGAAATTCACTTCCGCAAAATCGATTATACTTCCGTCTTCACTTGAAACAAGTGTGGCAAGTTCTGCATAAAACTCCGGATACAACGCCTTAACATAAATATCAAGATAATCATTGGAGGTGTCCTCATCACCCAATAGAACATCCATCCCCTCAAAAAATTCATCTGAACCAGTTGTTTTTTTGAGGAAGATGATTGAATATACATCGTTAATCAGTGTCTCTGGATTCTCTGGTGCAACTTCCAAAACGTAATCCCCAGCGGCAAGATTCTGCTTGCGGTACATGAAGTTGGTTTGGGCGTTGCCCAAAGGACTACCATCTATTTGCGATGGCAAGCCAACATCAGTATACCCACTGGCATACTCACTACCATTTTCATCCAACACAACAGAATTCTCAAGAGTTAGCAATCTCGCCTTAACATCAAGAGCACCTCCCGAAAGAATCGCAATTGAAGCTGATTCACTAAGGGTGAAAGGGTAGAGATTTTTTCGATTAGAATCAAACGCTTCTTCCGTAATAACAGATTGTGAAGAAAATACTTCCTCAAAAACCGGCGCCAAATTAAATTCTACCAACTGTAAATCAGAACCCGATCCTATTACTGCATGGTCTCCTTTAAGTGCCGTACCGTAAATATCATTGTTCATAGACACAGAGCAAAGATTTACTGGGTTTTCTGGATCAAAAATATTTAGCACTTCGACATTTCCGCCATAACTATTTCCATTGGATAAATATGCAAATACTCCATTTCCAGAGATATCAACATCAACAGTAATGCCGTATGTATTGTAGTGTCCAATTAAAGAAGGATTGACGGGATTTGTGACATCTACAACACCAAAGTGCCCATTGGCAATATAAAGATAGGGCCAATCCAAAGACATTTTATATACAGAACCGAGTCCACTTGGTCCGTTGAATAGACCTTCATCAACTGGATTCCCCATATCACTCATGTCTACAATTCTTATACCAGTGCATCCAATGTAAACATGATTCCCATCTACAGCTACGCTATAAGGGTCTGATTGAGGAAATGAACCAGCTACAGAAAGATTTTCTGGATCAGAAATGTCCACCACAATTAGCCCGCTCATACGATATACAGCATAGGCATATGAACCAACGATTTGTATATCCTTACCGTGATCATAGTTGTCTTGTCCCACTTGCAAGCTGTCCTTTATTACTGGATGCTCACGATCACTTACATCAATAGAATGAAGATAGCCGTCTTTGTCTGTTAGGTAAACATAGTCACCGACAACATCAAGCGCTCCTGCGTAAGTCTGATAAAACCAGCTTTCATAAGGAACTTGAATTGTTGATACAACGACAGGATTAGTCTCATCAAGTAGATCAATTATTTTTAAATACCTGCCAGAGGAGATATACGCATAGCGATCATCAGTTTTAATGTCGATTAGGCTATTCGTTATATTCCTAATTCCGATTTGTGTGCCACAAGCAAAAACATTTGAGAAATTTACTGTTATTGCGAAAATTATTAATATCGCTCCAACCAAACTTTTCTTTTTCATCTTGCAACCTCCTTTGATTTGTATTTTCCATTCTTATCATCGCGAATACAAAAATCCAGCTTTTAACATAAATCCTCCCGCACCTCCTTTTCAGAGATTAATCTTAGGCTGCTATTTTTAAAGAACTAGAAAATAACAAACTCTTTTTGAAAAGCATATTATTTCCAAGTGTCTTTTGACACGCAAGGCAAGTATATGAAAAAAAAAACAGTTTTAGTCAAGTTTAAATTCAAAATTAAGAAATTGGCATTTTTACTTTTCTTGCCAGAAACCCAAAACAATGATAGAATATACGGACCAAATTAAAAGAAACAGCAAATGGGGCAAGACACAATTTATATCAAAGGAGCGCGGGAACACAATTTAAAAAATATCAATTTAGAACTACCCAGAGATAAATTCATTGTTTTTACAGGACTTTCAGGCAGTGGAAAATCCACTTTAGCTTTCGATACAATTTTTGCCGAAGGACAAAGACGCTACCTAGAAAGCCTTTCTAGTTATGCCAGACAATTTTTGGGGCAGATGGACAAACCAGACGTAGATTATATCGAAGGGCTTTCCCCGGCGATTTCAATTGATCAAAAAACGGCCTCCCATAATCCGCGCTCAACGGTTGGAACTGTGACGGAAATCCATGATTATCTCCGTTTACTGTATGCAAAAATAGGACTCCCGCATTGCTCTGTTTGTGGAAAGGAGATTTCCAAACTTTCAGTTGATGAAATAGTTGAAAAAATAACTGATTTACCAGAAGTTGCAGAAAAAAATTCAAAAATTCAAATTTTAGCACCAATAGTAAGGGGAAGAAAGGGCGAATATAATATACTGTTAAAAGAGTTGTTTCAACAGGGCTTTTCGTGGGCCATTGTAGATAGCAAGAAAATACATCTTTTGGATTGGAAAGAGCTCAAATTGGATAAACAAAAGAAACATTCAATTGATGTTATAATTGATGAAGTGGAGGTGACGGCTGATAATCTTAGTCGAGTTTATGAGGGAATTGAAAGCTCTCTTAAAATGGCCGAGGGTTTGGTGAAAATTAAAATTGGAAAAGAGGAAAAAGTCTTTAATCAGAGACTTGCTTGTCCGGACCACGATATTGAATTTCCGCCTCTTGAACCAAGACTTTTTTCCTTTAACTCGCCTTTTGGGGCTTGCGGAGAGTGCGAAGGTTTGGGTTTGAAAAAGGAAATCGACCAAAATCTTGTGATGCCCGACCAAAATAAAACAATTGCTGAAGGAGGTTTTGTTCCTTGGAGTTATAAGAAAAATAACTATTATGGAGCCTTATTTAAAGCTGTTTGTAAGGAGTTTGGTATTTCGCAGAATACTAGAATTAAAGATTTAACTTCAAGTGACAGAAAAATAATACTTGAAGGCCCAGGAGAGGAATATGATAACAACATAACGATTCAGTATAAATTTAAATCGAGTGCAGGACATTATGCTATTAAATGGAATGGTATTGTTAATCACCTGATACAAAGATATTACAAAACACAATCAGATGCTGTCAGGAGAGAAATTGAGAAATACATGAGCAACAAACCCTGCCCTGTTTGTAAGGGGACGAGATTTAATAAAGAAGCTTTATTGGTTACTGTTGGGGGAAAAAATATCGCTGAAATTTCAAGTTTATCAGTTAAAAATACTATTGATTTTGTGGATAATCTTAGACTTACGAAGAGAGAGCAACTCATTTCGGATAAAATTTTAAAAGAAGTAAAAAATCGTTTGAGTTTTTTAGCAAATGTTGGTTTGGAATACCTAACACTTTCTAGGACAGCAAATACCATTTCTGGTGGGGAAGCTCAACGAATACGACTGGCATCACAAATTGGATCTGGTTTGGTGGGTGTGTTGTATATTCTTGACGAACCTTCAATTGGTCTACATGCCAGAGACAATACCAAACTCTTAAAAATGCTAATCAAGCTGAGAGAGCTAGGAAACACAGTGATTGTAATTGAACACGATGAAGAAACTATTAGAAATGCTGAATTTATTGTAGATATTGGTCCTGGAGCAGGATTACATGGCGGGGAAGTTACCTTTTCAGGAACAGTTGAAGAAATGTTAAAAGATGAAAATTCTGTTACTGCTGGCTATCTAAATGGAAACAGAACAATAGAAACACCCAAAGAGCGAAGAAAAGCGACAAGCAAAAAAATGCTCTCTGTTCGTGGAGCAAGTGAACATAACTTAAAAGGTGTTAATGTTGAATTTCCAACGAGAGTGATGACTTGTGTGACGGGAGTTTCTGGGAGTGGAAAGTCAACATTAGTTGAGGACATTTTATTTAAATGGATGTCAAATCGCTTGCAAAGAAGTATGCACGTTCCTGGAAAAGTGAAAGAAATTGCAGGTTATCACCATGTTAACAAGGTAATTATGATTGACCAAAGTCCAATCGGAAGAACGCCGAGATCAAATCCAGCAACTTATACAGGCGCTTTTACGCCAATTCGAAAACTTTTTGCGAAAACTTCAGGAGCAAAAGAACGAGGGTATGCACTAGGAAGATTTTCTTTTAATGTTTCTGGAGGAAGATGCGAAAATTGCAAAGGAGACGGACAACTGAAGGTGGAGATGCAATTTATGCCAGATGTATATCTCCCATGTGATGTTTGTGAAGGAAGAAGATATAACAAAGAAACACTCAAGGTCAAATACAAAGGCAAAACAATCGCAGATGTGTTGGAAATGACAGTGAATCAAGCAGTTGATTTTTTTGAAAATTTTCCAGAGATACATAATAAATTCAAGACAATGCAAGATGTTGGTCTTGGATATATTACGGTGGGGCAAAGCGCAACCACTCTTTCTGGTGGAGAAGCGCAACGAATTAAGCTTGCGACAGAGCTATCAAAAAGAAACACAGGAAATACTCTTTATATTCTTGATGAACCAACAACTGGGCTACATTTTGAGGATGTGAAGAAATTACTAGAAGTGCTAAACAGATTAGCAGATTTAGGCAATACAATTGTGATCATCGAACATAATATGGACGTTATTCGCTGCGCAGACTGGATTATTGATCTCGGTCCAGAAGGTGGAGAGGGCGGAGGAAGAGTAGTGGCCGCTGGAACGCCAGAACAAGTTGCAAAGCTGGGAGAAGTTAGTTATACGGGAAAGTATTTGAAAAAGGCTTTTGAGCTGGAAAGGGTAAGAAAAAAGGCAGTCCCAAAAGATTGAGAGACTGCCTCGGATTCAACTCGCATCTCGAATTGATTTAGTAATTAGCAAGAAGGTACTTTTTTGAAGTAAGGAAGTGAAAAAATCGCTTCCTGTAATTCAGGGAACTTGCTTGCAATGGGAAGCATTCCGTTGATTAATGCGGCAACGTAGTGCCCTCTGCAAAAAAGAACACTACCTCTTAAACTTAATGGTATGAGCGCCCCTTTTTCGCTAGAAGAAAGACTATCTATGATTGAATTAATGGACATGTTTTTATACTCATCTTTGAGTACAGCGACAACTGGTTCTGGTTTACTTGACATAGAATAGTCTCCATAGTGAAAGTTTCGGGATGTTAAATCAAAACATTTATTTTTAATATAGGATAGATTAACAAAAGTGTCAAGTAATTTCAAGAAGAATAATTAACCAAAAGGTAAATGTCCGATTCACTTAAAAACCAACTGAAAAATCTTCCCACAAAACCAGGAGTTTATCTTTTCTATGGTGAAAAAAATCTTCAAAACGAAGAAGAACTTTTATACATCGGCAAAGCAACCTCGCTTAAAAGCAGAGTTAATTCTTATTTCAAAGAAAAACTGAATTATGAAAGACCAATTGAGTTTGTGATTGGACAGATAAAAAGAATTGAAACAAAAGAGACTGACTCAGTTTTGGAAGCATATTTTCTAGAGCAAGAACTTATTGGGCAGTATCAACCAAAATATAATGTATTAGGAAAAGACGACAAATCATTTGTTTATGTTGGTTTAACAAAGGGAGATTTCCCAAGGTTTGTTATTTATCGAAAAACCGACATCGAACAGGGATTGACCGGGGAAGTCTCAAAAATGTTTGGCCCTTTTACAGCTAAACATCTGATTGAGAGTGCTTTGAAGATTTTACGCAAGATTTTTCCATATCACAATAGAAAGGAAGAGACAGAAAAAGGTTGTTTAGACTATCAACTGGGGCTTTGTCCAGGGCCATATGATGGCCAAATCTCTAAAAAAGATTATGCAAAGAATATAAAGGCAATAGAGCTTATGTTTCTTGGAAAAAAGAGGTTGCTCATTAAAAAAATCAAAAGAGAGATGGAAAGTTGTGCAAAAAAGGAAGAATTTGAAAAAGCAAGCAAACTGAGAAACCAGCTATTTTCGCTTGAGCATATTCAGGATATGGCCATGATTAGCGACAGAAATAAACAAAATTTGCATTCTAATAAAAAGCTAAGAATCGAAGGATATGACATTTCTAATACAGGAAAAAATCAAATAGTGGGCTCCATGGTTGTTTTCGATAACAAATTTGGTACAATCGAAGCAAATAAAAGTGAATATCGTAAATTCAAAATCAAAGAAGAAAATGGACAAAATGATCTTGCGGCCATGAAAGAAGTGCTGACTAGGAGGTTCTTGAACGATTGGGAAACGCCAACCCTTGTAATTATCGATGGTGGAAGCACGCATTTGCGACTGGTGAGGGAATTATTTACAGAAATAAAAATTCAAATACCAATTTTGGCAGTCGCCAAAGGACCAACCAGAAAAAAACTGGATATTTTTTCATATGGAAAAATACCCAAGATAACTAAAAAAACAATTGCCGAGGTGAGAGATGAGGCCCATCGTTTTGCAATTGGATATCATCGTAAATTACGCACAAAAGCACTATTTGAAAGAAAGAAAGATAAATAGAAAGTCAACAACATTTAACATTTTATTCTTTACATAACCCTCTTTTTAGAGTAAACTTTATTCTTAGATAAAAGTAATATCTTCTCATGGAAAATCACAACAAAATCATCATTAAAGAAGCGTCTCAGAACAATTTAAAAAAAATAAACATTGAAATTCCAAAAGACAAATTAGTCGTGATAACCGGAGTTTCTGGAAGTGGAAAAAGTTCCTTGGCATTCGATACCTTGTATGCAGAAGGTTATCGTCGGTATGTGGAAAATCTTTCTTCACACGCAAGATTTTTTTTGCAATCAGTGAAGAAGCCAAAAGTAAAAAGCATTATAAATCTTTCCCCAGCAATTGCGATTGATCAAAAAAGCGACCTAAATAACCCACGCTCAACCGTAGGTACAATAACAGATATATATGATTTTTTTAGAGTTTTGTTTGCTGAAGCTGGGCAACCAGTTTGTTCTCTTTGTGGACAAAAAATGGAAAAACAAGACGAAGAGACTTTGATTGCCAAAATAAAAAAAATGCCAAAAGGCACTAACCTTGCAATTTTAGCAAAATGGAATGGCGAACAAAAGACAATCAGGGAAAAACTTAATGCAATCGCAGGACAAGGATTTGCGAGAGTTAGAATAGCAGGGAAAATACAAATGGTTTCTCAAGTAGTAACGCAAAATCTCTCTTTGGATGAAGAAATTCAAGTTGTGGTTGACAGAATAATGCTCTTACCAAATCGTTTTGATAGAGAAAGAATTATTGACTCTTTGCAAACAGCAGCAAAAATATCAAAAGGAATGGCAATTGTTCTTGTGGACGGAGAGCATGTTCTAAGGTATAGCAAACAATTTAGATGTTCTTCTTGTGGAAAGGTATTAGATGACCTAACGCCCAAAAACTTCTCTTTTAATTCGCCGGAAGGTGCATGCGAACTTTGTACTGGGCTGGGGGTTGTTTTTCGTGCTGATAAAAACAAAATAATTCCTAGCGAAACAATTTCAATAAATGAGGGTGCTATTATGCCCTGGAGCAGGTGTGGAGGAAGAGTCAATAAAGAATCTTTTCATAGTTTAGTGTTAAAAGCTTTAGCGAAGAAGTATAAATTTAAATTAAATATTCCAATTGGAAAAATTTCAAAAGATAAAATAGATAAAATACTTTATGGAACGAATGGAGAGAAAATCACTATACAAGGGAAGAATATTAAAGCGCAAGAAATTGTTTTCGAAGGAGTTGCAGCAGAGCTGGAAAGTAGATATGTAAACGCAGAATCTTCCTTTATTCGTAATGAAGTTGAAAAATATTTAACAAAAGTAAACTGTCCTAAATGTGAAGGTAAGCGCTTAAAAAAAGATTTCCTAAACGTAGAAGTTCTAGGAAGAACTATTGATGAATATGTTACATGTGAAATAGACAAATTATTGGGGATTCTTAAAAAAATAAAAAAAGAAGAGATAAATAAGAGCGATAATCAATTTCAAGTTAAAATGATGGAGCAGATTTTTGATGAAATAATTTCAAGATTGGCCCCATTCGAAGATGTTGGCTTAGGCTATCTCAACCTAAATCGTAGCAACCAAAGTCTTTCCGGAGGAGAATTTCAAAGGGTAAGACTTTCAACGCAGCTTTATAGTGGTTTGTCTGATGTGGTATATGTTCTTGATGAACCATCAATTGGGCTTCATCCACGAGATACACAGAAACTTATCAAAACGTTACGAAAACTACAAAAATGCGGAAATTCTGTTGTTGTAGTAGAACATGATAAAGATATTATTTTAGCAGCAGACTATCTGATTGACATTGGACCAATGGCCGGAGAAGATGGGGGGGAAGTTGTTTTTGAAGGAACAATAAAACAACTAAAAAAAGCTGACACAAAAACAGCGAGATATCTCTTCGGGAAAAATAACAAAAAACAGCAAATTATTTCAAAAGAAAGAACTAGTTCTAAGAAAATTGTGATAAAGGGGGCTAGGCACAATAATTTAAAAAACTGTGATGTTTCAATTCCTCTTCTAAGCCTTGTTTCAGTTATAGGTGTATCTGGAGGAGGTAAGAGTTCTTTAATTAATGATATTTTGGCAAAGGCAATACGCAGAGAAATACATAGCAGCACCGAGGCTCCCGGAGAATTTGACAAAATTCTTGGCATGCAGAATGTCTCTAAGGTTGTTATTGTTGACCAGGGCTCAATTGGGAGGTCTCCACGCTCTAATGCAGCTACTTATACAGGAGTTTTTAGCTACATCAGAAAGCTTTTTGCCCAAACAGAAATTGCTCAAAAGAAAAACTTCACAGCTAGTCACTTCTCTTTCAATATGAGGGGCGGAAGATGTGAATATTGTCAAGGAGAAGGAGTAAAAAAAATCGAAATGCATCTTTTAAATGATGTTTATACTGACTGTCAGGCCTGTAATGGAACAAGATATAGCAATAAAATGCTTGAGGTAAAATATCACGGTGCAACAATCGTTGATGTCTTGGAAATGAGTGTTGATTATGCCTATCATTTTTTTAGTTCTAATAAAACAATTTCTGATAAATTGGGGGCATTAAGAAATGTAGGGCTTGGTTATTTGAAGTTGGGACAGAGTGCAACCGAGCTTTCTGGTGGCGAAGCGCAAAGAATTAAATTAGCCTCGGAACTAGCCAGAAAGTCAAATGGTAATACTCTATATATTTTAGATGAACCAACAATAGGCTTGCACTTTAGTGATGTTCAAAGGCTTTTGGCTGTTTTACAGGGACTCGTAGATGCTAAAAATTCAGTTCTAGTTGTTGAGCACAACACCGATGTAATTCAAGTTAGTGATTATGTTATAGAGATTGGTCCAGAAGGGGGGTCTGCAGGAGGAGAAATTGTTTTTACGGGGACACCAAAGGAATTGAAAAAGGCAAAAACAGTAACAGGTAGATTTATTAACTAAAGAAAAAGAATGGACAAGCAACTAAATAAAAATATTATATTTACACTTGCCTATTTTGGGACAATTAATTATCCATTAACAATTTTTGAGTTATGGAGAAATTTAATTCAAATAGACAAAAAAAGGCAAAAGCATTCATTTTATGAAGTAAAGCAAGCACTTGAAGATAAACAGCTTTTCTCAAAGATATCACAAAAAGACGGAATGGTTTTTTTAAAAGGCAATGAAGCTTTTGTGGAAGAACGATTGAGAGCAAATAAATTTTCTATAACAAAACTAAAAAAGCTTAAATTTTGGGCAAAAATATTTGGTCTAGTTCCTTACGTTAGAGGTGTCTTTCTTACAGGGACTCTCTCAATGAAAAATGCAAAACAAAGTAGTGATTGGGATGTTTTGATGGTTTTGGCAAAAAATAGAATTTGGCTAGGAAGATTATTTTTATCCATAACGCTTCAAATAATTGGCAAAAGAAGACATGGCAATAAAGTGAGTGAGCGTTTTTGTTTAAATCATTATATAACAGAAAATGGTTTAATTTTAGAAGAGCAGAATGAATTTTCTGCTAATTTTGTTTCGAATTCAATGCCGATTTTGGGTGGAGCTATCTATAAAAAATTTCTACAAATGAATGAATTTTGGATACAAAGCATAAAACCAAATTACAGGAAAGAAGAAATTTCCGAAAACGATGTGGAAAGTGTAGAAAATGATGGAATAAAAAGAAGAATCCAATTTTTCATAGAAACCATACTAGAGAAAACAGGCATAGCAAGATCAGCGAATGCCTTTGTCAAAAAAATCATGATCAAGAAAATAAAACAGAATCCAAAAACATACTTAGAGAATGCAGATATTCGTTATGGTGAGACGGCCTTAATATTTTTGCCAAAACCGCACAGAATTGAAATGCTTGAAAAAACAACAAAAAAACTTTCGGTTTTGTAGGGATTAAATAATTAGTATAAGTTATAAATAAGGCAAAAAATATCTAATAAGGGTAGGTAGGTTGACAAAAAGCTCTTGGTGGTGTATACTGTATTTGTAAGTTAATTACGGGTGATCGGGTGTTGATCTCCTGTTTTTGTTATCTCAAAACAAAAGGAAACTAAAATAGTAGATAAACACCAGATCACAAAGGAAAAAGTTCTAGAAAAGATAGAACAAAAAACAAAAATGCAAAAAACAAAAAATCAACTAAATAGAATTATAACAATCCCCATGTTGATGGCGGGGATGTTTTTTGCAACCAGCGCCCTTGCTTATGATTTGAGCGAAGAAATTATCCAAAACGTTAATATCGAACGTCAGAAACAAGGAGAAAGTATGTTAATAAGGAGTAAGGCTCTTGATAAAGCAGCAATGCTGAAAGCACAAGACATGGTCGGGAATAATTATTTTGCCCACACATCGCCAGAAGGTGTTGATCCTTGGCACTGGATAGCGGAAGTTGATTATCAATATAAATATGCAGGAGAGAACTTGGCAATGGATTTTAAAACGGCGGATGCAGTTCACAAAGCTTGGATGAACAGTCCAACACACAAAGAAAATATTATAGCTGATAAATATACAGAAATTGGTGTAGCAGTGGTTAGCGGAATAGTTAAAGAAGGAGAGGCAGAAACAAATGTAGCAGTTCAATTCTTCGCAACGCCTTTTGCTCAGGAATCTATTACCAAACAACAAGAGATAGAAGACGGTGAAGAAACCAATGGAATTGCTATAACAGATGAAGGAAAAGTGGAAATATTAGAAGCATCAGTCCGACCATGGGAAGGAGAAACGGAAGACGAGATGTTAATTTATACAAAAGTTTCAGCAGAAGTTGAAAAGGTAACAGCTATTGTGGGAAAAGAAGCTTACCAATTAGAAAAGTTGCCAGGAGATAAATATATGAATCTAGTTGAACTAGATAAGGAAAATCTTCAAAAAAATAAAATAGTCATAAGAGTGGATATTGATAATGATAAAGCTATATTTCATCAAATCCCAAAATATCAATACCTGGAGTATTTAGAGAGTGAAAAGGAGGAGGGGATGGAAAAACAAGCAATTATTGCCTCAGTGAAGGAAGTATCAAGTGGAATTGAAAACAATATAGCATCAATGCACAATGTTGTTCTGGCAGGATTTGTAATGGTGTGTCTAGTCATGATTGCTAATGTTTGGATTTTAGAAAAAGAAGAGGAAAAATTATTGGCAAAGTGTCTAGTTGACACCAAAACATAGAAAAAAGTCCTCAAAATTAAATAATCGAGATAAAGATTGTTTGATTGCGAGATTTATATAAAACAAAAATAAAAGTACCTTACAACTAAATAAACTAGTAGGAGTCCTTTCCGAAAACATTTTATTTACAAGCGCGCTAAAAAGATTTATTAAAGATTAAATGCCTTGTAAGCAGAGTGAAATTAGAAATGATCCCTCAAAGCCAAAACAAATTAAAAGTTTGTTCAAATTAAAGAGTTGAGTTCTCTACTCTTACCCTATTTAGGGAAATCAAAAAAAAAACCACCTTATAAAAAGGTGGTTTTTTTATTTGCGCAATGAAGTTTAATGGTAAGATAAGGGCCATAAAATAAAGCGCTCTAGGAGGGTGGCCGAACGCTCACAGCTATTGACAAAATAATCAAAGTATGCTATTATCAAATATTAACTCATAAATTTAAAAGAGTTAATTTTTAATAGCCGAACGTTTTGGTAAGTACGCTGTTAAATCTGTTCAGTAAGCTATTTTTTGTCAAAAGTAGTCTGTGAGCGGGCTTCCCAGGAAGCATAACAAATTTGAAATAATTAATGCGAAATATCGCAAAAGTTTTATTCTTACTAGTGTGTCTGGTCTCTTTTTTAGAAATAAAAACAGTTTTAGCCAAAGAAACAAGTGAGGATATAATTCGAACGAGAAATAGTGTTATTAACAAAATCACACAAGGAGATGTTAAATCTGTTGAAGCTCAAGAAACAGACAGGTCAAAACTTTCATCGGAGATTATCAACTTTAAAGTGCCTATTCAAGAAGAAAAGCCACTAGAAATAAAAAGTCAAACATTAACCGCAAACGAAAGAAAGTTGGCTCATTACAAATCAAAGCTTGATGCTTATACTCCACCTAAAGAAGAAATTTCAATTTTAGTTACGGGATATTCATCAACACCTGACCAAACATGGGGAGACCCTTTTACAACTGCTAGTGGAACGAGAGTTCATTTAGGAACAATGGCTTGTCCACCACAGTACCCATTTGGAACAAAAATTTCAATTGAAGGACGAGGAACTTATGTTTGTGAAGATCGTGGGGGAGCGATCAAGGGGTCTCATTTTGATATGTGGTTTGAATCTAGAGGAGAAGCATTGCATTGGGGAAAGAGAGTAGTAGCCGCAAAAATTGAAAAATAGTCCGTTTATAGATAATAAAAAACCGAGCTTTAAGCTCGGTTTTTTATTTGTTTTATGTTACTTTAGATATATAAACAAGCAAATAAAGAAATGAAAATTCTAAAATTTGGTAAATTCTTAAAATTTGATTCTGAACTTATTCATTTTGTTTCAACAAGAAAAGGTGATTTTGACAAAGCGCCTTTTTTCAGTTCGAACTTAGCTTTACACGTGAATGACGAGGATAAGGCAGTTTTAAAAAACAGACAGAAACTCTCGGAAGCATTAAAAATTCCGCTAGGAAACTTTGTTTTTGCCAACCAAACCCATAGTGATAATACTGCTATTGTTAAAGCGGAGAATAGAGGGGATGGGGTATTGGAGCAAAAAAATGCAATTAAAAGTACAGACGCTTTGATTACCAGGGGAAAAAATATCTGCATGGTGGTTTTGGTGGCAGACTGTGTCCCTGTTATTTTATTTGATCAAAAACAAAAAGTTATTGCAGTTATACATGCTGGTTGGCAAGGGACTGTAAAAAGAATTGTTGAAAAAACCATTAAAAAGATGGTAACTGAATTTAATTGTAACCCCACAAATATTATTGCAGGAGTAGGTCCTTCTATTGGTCCGTGTCATTTTGAAGTGCAAAGTGACGTTTTCATTCAATTCCAAGAAGTATTTGGAAGAGAAAATGATGCGCTTATATATAGAGATGAAAGTTTATTTGTGGATCTTTGGGAGTTAAATAAAAAGCAACTGCTGAACATTGGCGTTTTACCAGAGAATGTTGAGATAATGAAAAAATGTACAGTTTGTCAAAATAAAGAGTTTTTTTCTGCCAGGAAAGAAAAAATAACAGGGAGATTCGGGGTTGGGATCATGTTGAAGTAAAAAACATAAGCAAAAAAACAGGCTAAACCTGTTTTTTAAATGTGCCCGAGGCGGGACTTGAACCCGCACGAACTTGCGTTCAAGGGATTTTAAGTCCCTCGTGTCTACCGATTTCACCACCCGGGCAGATGCATATCAATTTTTGAGGTCCGAAGCGGAATTGAACCGCTGTAGAAGGTTTTGCAGACCTTTGCCTAACCACTCGGCCATCGGACCAATTGTTAAAAACCACTTTCATACAATAGCAATATTGACTCATTTGGTCAATACTAATCTTTAGCAGGAATCACGCTTTTTCTTGGCAAAATTAATATCGGAAATAATTTTCTCGTCCTTAGTTTCAATAATAAGAGGAATATTTTTTTTATTAGCAACCCTAATAACCTCAGTTAGTCCCTCAGTACCAATTTTCCCCTCTCCTAAATGTGCATGTCTGTCTACCTTGGAATCAAAATCGGTTAGGGAGTCATTTAGGTGAATGACTTTTAACTTTGTAAGTCCGATTTTATTATCTATTTCTTTAAAAAAAGCAGAAACTTCTTTTTTGTTGCGAAGATCATAGCCAGCAGCAAAGCTATGGCAAGTATCCATACAAAAACCAAGCTCTTCAAACTTATTGCTAAAATAAGCAATTTCGTCGATTGAATCTCCTATAATGCTACCGCTACCAGCTGCAATTTCTAGGAGAAGTTGTGAGCGACCAGTATAGTCTTCTAGAATTTTTGCCAAGCCTTTATTAACTTGTTCTCGCGCTTGCTCCCATGATTTTTCACCCTCAAAATCTTTAGCACTTCCAATATGAGTGACTACAAAAGGGACTTTTAAGAGATTGGCAACTTTCAGTTCTTGTTTTAAAGAACTTACTGAACCATAGAAAATTCGGTTGTTTGTGCTAGCAAGATTTATAAAATAAGCAGAATGAATTATATTTGATTCCCAGGACCTGTAACCACTTTTTTCACATTCTGTCACAAAATTATCAGCAATTTTAGGGGTAATTTCTTTTGATTTTCCGCCCCTGGGTGATTTTGAGAAAAATTGAAAAAACTCGCATCCAATTCTAAGGGCATTTTTTGGTGCATTTTCTAAACCACCAGCAATTGAAACATGGGCTCCTATTTTTGACATACCTTTATTTGAATTTTTATAAACCGGAAGATTTATTCAATTATCCAATCACCATCTACAAATTTCAATTTACCATCAATTTCAAACCCACTTGAAAGCTTGTGTCCTCCTCCTTTAAATTGCCTTGCAATTTCTGATACATCGATTTTTTTGTGTTCATCTGAGCGTAAACTCGCCTTTACTTTATTGTTCGGCCTTTCTGATAATACCAACGAGAATTTACTTCCTGAAATGGTATTTAACATTTCAGAAATTCCGCCTAAATCATGAATTGTTGCATTGCATTTTTTTAAATCATCTTCAGTGATAAAAGAGACAGCCATACCAGTTTTTTTATTAAGCTGTGCACGTTCTAGTGCAATGCCCCAAAGCTTTAGAGTGTCAAGCGATTTATTTGCAAACAAAACACGGTTTACTTTTGTTATTGAAGCACCGTTTCTCATTAAAACACTTGCAATTTCAAGTGTTTTTGGAGAGGTATTGCTGTGTCGAAATCCCCCAGTATCAGCAAAGATTCCGTTTAGTAGGAATTGTGCTACTTTAAAGTCTAACTTGAAAGAAGCGTGCTTGAAAAAATCATAAACAATTTCACAAGTGGCAGAAGTACTTGAATCAACAATATTCAAAGCATCTGGAATCAAAGCTCCTTTGTTATGGTGGTCTATGTTGACTATTTTATGCGAATATTCTGGAGCAAGAAGTTTTTTATCAAAACCCAATTCATAGAAAACAGAACCTCGATCTAAAAATATAAAAGAATCAAAATCTGCATAATTAAATTTATTTTCCACCGGGTAATCATTGAAAAGCTTTCCAAGTTGCTTACCAGGCTGATCTAAAGTATAGATAGCAACTTTTGTTGAAGGGAAGGTGGTCTCTAGATAATAGCGCATGGCAAAAGAAGATCCAAGTGCATCAGCATCTGGACGTGGATGGGTGACTATAAGGACACTCCTAGCGTTTTCTAAAATGACAGATAGTTGTTTAAATTCCTCTTGAAAAGACATCGTATTATCAATTATTTCTCCTCTTTTATCTGTTTAAAAACAGTCTCTAATTTGTCAACCTTTTCTTGTGTTTTGTCTAAAATAAATTCAATGCGAGGCATCCTTCGAATTTGTAGCCTTTTATTTAAAGCTCCTTGAATATTATAAATTTCCTTTTTTAGAGTGTTCATTGCATAGAGGCGCTCCTTTTCAGGAAAGACGCTGACTAAGATTTTTGTACTCTCAAGATCTTTGGTCGTTGTAACTTTTATAACAGAAACAAAAACACCCTTCTTTAAAGAAAGCTCTTTAAAAAATATCTCTGAAATATTATCTCGAATAAAATCATTAAGTTTTGCAACTCGTTCAGACATAAATTTATCCTTATTTTTACTAAATATTAAATTGAAAGATTGTTATAGCTTTCTTTTTATTTTCTCTTCTTTGTAGCAAACCAAGGTGTCTCCAGGAAAAATCTTTTCTTTACCCTCAAAAGTAATACCACACTCCAAACCTTCTTTAACTTCTGCTACATCCTGTTTATTGTGTTGTAACTGAAGCAATTTTCCCGTTCCTTGAAGCTCTTTTTCTCTTAAAATTTCTAAAAATTCACCCTTTATAAGTTTTCCGTTCATAACTTTTCCGCCGACCACAATTCCTTTTTTAAGGTTTTTGAAAACAGCTAAAACTTTTAGTCGGCCAAGATCGGTTCTTTTAATCTCCGGATCTAGGAGTTCAGACATTTGTTCTTTAACATCGGCAACTAATTCATAGATAACATTGTAGGATTTTACAGTAACCTTGTTGCTTTCGGCGAATCTACTGGCTATAGGGGTTGGGCTCACATTGAAGCCATAAACAGCAGCAGTTCCGGTTTGAGCAGCTTGAATGTCAGTTTCTGTTATTGGCCCAACGCCATCATAAAGAATGTCTAAAGAAACTTCATCCGATGGGATAGTTTTTAATATTTGTTTTATTGCCTCAAGCGTTCCTTTTGCATCAGCCTTAATAATAAGCGAGAATTTTTTCATTAAGGCAGCATCAATGTTTCGAATAAGATCCTGGGAATTATGTGCGACCGCACCTTTGGAAACAAAAGCTCCTTGTCTTGCTAATAATTTTCTCTTTTTTCGATCAAGTTGGCCAGACTGAACTTGCAAGACATCATTACTGTTGGGAACATCTGGTAATCCTATAAGAGTAACAGGCATCGAGGGGCCAGCCGATTTAACTGAATTGCCCGCATAGTCTTCAATCTTACGGACCCTTCCGTTAATACTTCTAATGGTGATGTTTTGGCCAACCTTCAGTGTCCCGGTTTTGATTATCACAGTTGCAACGGCACCTTTTTGAGGATCTTTGTGCGCCTCAAGAACAACACCCAGCGCGCCACGTTCTTTGTTTGCTTCAAATTTTTGAACTTCAGCAACCAATAAAATTGTCTCTAGAAGATCATCTAGACCTAAATTTTGTTTCGCAGAAATCTCATTAATGGGGATATCTCCACCATATCCTTCAACTAAAATGCCAATTTCAGCAAGTTCTTGCTTTACTTTATTTACGTTTGCCTCTGGTTTATCAATCTTATTTACAGCCACAATTGTTGGTATTTTATTTTCAGCTAAAAACAGAGCAACCTCTTTTGTTTGAGGTTTTACCCCATCATCAGCAGCTACAACCAAAATGGCGATGTCAGCAATTCCAGCGCCACGTTGTCGCATTGATGCAAACGCTTCATGTCCAGGTGTATCAATAAAGGTAATTAAAGCATCCTTTTTCTTCGCTTGGTATGCGCTTATGTGCTGGGTTATTCCGCCAGATTCCTTTTCGGCAATGTGTGTTTTTCTTAAAGTATCTAAAAGAGTTGTTTTTCCATGATCTACATGTCCTAGGATAGTAACAATAGGAGCTCTTGTTGTAAGAGTGTCAGATGTTTCTTGCTCAAGTTTCAATAGTTCCCCCAATTTTTCAATAGTAAGAATTTCATCATCAATTGCACTTTCTTCAACCACTGTTTCAAATCCGAACTCTTCGGCAATAAGAACGGCTGTCTCATAATCGATAACCTCATTAATGGAGGCCATTATCCCATTTTCCATCAATTTTTTGATAACTTCAATAGAGCTAAGGTCGAGACGTTTTGCAAGGTCCCCAACAGTTAATTGGAAAGGGATTTTAACGGTATTTTTATTTTCTTGAGGCATAGGCATTTTTTAGGTTACGTTGTTTATAATATAAAAGCCACAACATTTTAGTGCAATGTTCCTTTATAGCAATTAATTAGTAAATAGTCAATCGTTGAGAATTGAAAGTTACTTTGTTTTATTCTTTGTTAGCCTGGAGAATTTAACAGAAGAAGCAATTTCAATTGCTTTTTTCTCCTCTTCTGTTAGGGGATGTTTTTCTGATAGATTGTTTTGGATCGCTTTTGTGTAGACTCTAACGCCATCACGAGAATAGATAGAAGATATTACCAGCCCATCATTTTCTCCATCCAAAAGTGCAATGGAAAAGCTTTGATCCCCTCCAATGTCACGAAAAGGGTTAAACCTTATCATTCCTATTTTGTGTAAACCAAGATGAGCAAGTTCGTGAATTTTTGTTGTTATTTGGTATAGATCATTAATATCATTATCGGCCGAATTCCAGGATTTTTGATTTTCCAAAACAATTTGCTCAAGATTTTTAGCTTTTTCTCCTTGAAAAAGAATGCTTTGGTTTTTTTTAATCTTAAATAAGGCAAATTGATTAATGATATTCCAAACCAATAATAAGAAAGTAAAAAAACAGAGCGCATATAAAATTAATTCCTGATTTTCCAAAAGCATATATGAAATTTAAAGATAGTGAATCTATCATTAAACATAGCACTTTAAGTAGGTAAAGTAAAATCAAGAGCACGTCAATAAATTGGCGCTAGATATTTTTTAAGAGTCAAAACTTGAAAAAACTTGGATTTATGATTAAGATGTAATAGTTGTTAGTAGTTTTAGTAGACAACTTTAAAACTAATTGCACACTAGACCAAGAAAAGGGTTTGTAGCTCAGTTGGTTAGAGCGCCACGTTGACATCGTGGAGGTCTCCAGTTCAAATCTGGACAGACCCACATAGTTTATGCAAAAAGTTAAAGGAGCAATCATCTGGTTAGATGATTGCTCCTTTTTTGTGCCATGATTGGCGTTAGCGTAATCTCAACAGCTAGTTTAACTGGCTGCAAGATTTTTAAAAGTGTTCACGATTGCTGAACCTTTAATGTATTCCGCTTTTTCATATGTATCCCGTAGGATTTTAAAGAATGTAGCTTCCCATTCTTTAAAAACATTGGTTTCTTTCACAGACTCTTGTGGCAGAAAAGGTATCACTTTTCTTAGGTAGTCAGAAAGAAACTTCATTCCTGGGTTTTGCCCGGATAACATTAAATGTTTAAATGTTACGGGGTTTGACCAGGATAGTACTTCCCTTGGAACAAAAGAGTTTCCAAATTGAATCAAGGGACTCAGAAATACAGAATAGAACTGGTCAATGGGACCATTTATGGTTGCTACTTTCGTAATACACTCTCTATCTCTATCCGAATCCTTGACTATGCTCTCTATAAAGCCAAAATCACGTTCATGAAAAGTTACCTCTCCATTTGAAATTTCGATTTCGTAGACTCCGGGAGGAAGCTCAGAGGCTCGTCGCGTCGCATTGTAGATTGGGAGATGAACCTTTAAAATGAATTTGGAGGAGAGAAATATCCCCAAATGCCCAACATCTTTGTCAAGGAAAACGCATCTTACTTGACCAGTTTTCTTGAATTCCTCCAAAGAATTAAAGTCCTTTAAGATTTTAGTAAATACCTGCGAAGGAGAGACAACGGAGTCCCCTTCTGAGCAGATAATTATTCGAGTGGCCCTGCCTTTTTTTGGTTCGAGTCTCACCCCGTCTAACTCAAAAGTTCCTTCTCGAAACTTATCTTCCACAAAGAGCTCTAGAATTTGTGAGAATTCTGCTATTGTATAGTAAACCCCACTATCCCACCAGCGTCTGAAGTTGGTGTTTTTTTTCACAAACTCCTCCTCAAGCGCTTCTTCCCAAGTGCTGAGCCTTCCTGATTGAGTAGAGGCACTATCGAGATCCTCAAAGTTTGCTGTGAGCCAGAAACCGTTTATATAACCACCATCTATATCGGCTAGAAATCGAGACAGCCTCTTTCCTGAAAGTCCAAGAAAACGCAGTATCCCCCGATTTTTTTTCTTTGAGCTGTCTCCAGCAAGAAAGGTTTTGGGGGAACCAATTGGCATATCAGTATTGGACCTAAATCTTTCACCGTGGCGCTGAAGCACCAAATGAAACATCCAGCCCGCCTGGCAATCCGGTACAACATCAGGACCATTTTTGGCTTCTGGATGTAGGGCACATATCTTTTCCAAGAATGTTGCCACCCCATCACAAACGCTATCAAGTGTCTGCGATTTATCCGGCCAAGGCAGGTAGTCTATAACATAGACGTGATTTCGTGTTGCCAGGGCGACGCTCAGTTGTGATATGGAATTTAGTACCAAAACCCTACTGTTTTTCCCAGCCCTTGGTCCCATAAGGACAAAAGGCGTGTCTATCTTTTTTTGATCCTTAACCGCCGCAACGATTTTTGGGTCAAATTCATAGCCAGGCTTTGTGCTGATTTTAAGTAGCACATACCCTATTGGTCTGGGTAATTCCTTTCCATGCACAAGAACTTCAATATCGAAGTCCTCTGCGAAAGGATGGCTAGCCATGTATTCTTCGTTCGTAATCCCTGTAATTTTCAGAGCATGATCGCTCTGTTTTTGTTGTTCTGCCACAAGAACATTAGTTTTTTTTGTGGCATCAGCCCAATAAGCTGACCAATCTCGAAACAAGTTAAAGGGATCAAAGAAAAAAGAAAAAGGGTTGCTCGTTAGAATATTTAACATTTTAAACCCCATGCTAAGAAATTAGGAGAAGTTTAGATTGGCTAAAAACTCTAGCACAATCTGCTTTTTTGGTTTTACCTCCTTTCGATGAATGAAATTGAAAGATGTAAACGCTATAATTTCTTGTTTTTATATGTGAAGGAACTATAGCTGTTAATGACAACTAATCCAAGAATGTACCTTCTGATAAGGAAAGTCAAGCGAATAATTCCAGGAACTAGGGTTTATTTTTTGTGAAATTTATTATATACATCTTTTAGTCCCTCGTTGGTGACATGTGTATAGATTTGAGTTGTATTGATAGAGCTGTGTCCTAAAAGAGCTTGTACGCTTCTGATGTCAGCTCCATTTTGTAAGAGATTGGTAGCGAAACTGTGGCGTAAAACATGAGGAGTCACTTTCTTGAGAATACCAGCCTCCTTTGCACACTGAGCCACAATTCGTTGGATGCTTCGTGCCGTAATACGTAAATCTGAAAAATCATTCTTTTTGGGAAGCCTAATAAAAAGAGCAGGATCCAAATCCTTTCTTTTATTCAGATAGTATTCAATTGCACCTTTTGCCCCATCTGAAATAAAAACGATTCTAATTTTTGAACCTTTTCCAATTACGGAAAATTCTTTTCTTTTTAAATCAATATTATCTCTGTTTAGAGCTATAAGTTCGGATATTCTAAGTCCAGACGAAAATAGCAATAATAAAATAGCCCTATTCCTAGCTTTTGCAAGAGACATTCCTTCTGTTGATCTAATAAGACGCCCAACTTCTTCTATGGTCAAAAAATCGATAGTGCGAGCATTGGTTTTTCCAAGTTCTATCTTTTCCGCTGAAAGAGAAGGGATATTGTTCTTAGAAAGATATTTCAAAAAGCCACGTAAGGCGATAATATAGTAGTTCTGGGTTTTTCTATCTAAGGAATTTCCCTTTTCATCTACATCTTGACTAAGGTGAACGCGAAATTTATGTACGAGTTTGTCCGTGATATCTATTGGTTTTGATATTTTTGCCCAAGCAACGAATTTAGTAAGATATCTAGAATAATTTTCGAGTGTTTTTTGTGAACGGTTTCTGTCAACCTCAAGATACTCTAAATAGTCAGTTATAAATATGTGAAATTTTTTCATCAGAAAGACTTAGGACTTGTTATATTCTTATTTTACACTAAATTAAGTAAAATGTAATTTCCTATTGACAAAACAAACCCTTTCATTACAATAAGTGTTGATTAGAATTAAAGGATTGTATATTGATGGAGATGGATCTTTTTAGTCCAATTTCCTATAGATATATAATTGACAAGGAAAAAAAGCTATAAAACGTTGCACTTCAACATTTCATCAGCAGAATTTCTATAAGAAAACAAGAAAAGAGAGTAAGAAAAAGATAACATTTCAAGAATTCTTGAATAACTTAAGACTCTTTTTAAAACAAAAAGAAAAACAATTTCTTGAGTTTATAAAAAACAACAAAACAAGTGTTTTGTTGGAATTTTTCAGAGGTCATTCCGCAGTGATTGTTGTTGCACTAGTTTCTAGCTTAGTTGTTGTCGGAAACTTAAATAAGGCTGAAGATCAAACAAGTAATATTGGTTTTGTTTCAGGATTTTTTCAAAAAGAAGAATCTAATGAGGATAAGATCAAAAGAAGAGTTAAGAATAATATATATAAAAATGAGACGGCCATAACTCCGGTTGCTATTGCTGCGGAAGAAATTAAGAACGAAGAGTCTATAGCGGAACTCTTAAAAAAAGAAGGTAAGCTTGATCAGAATCAAAATCAGTATCAAGTTTTAACAGCAACAATTCCCGACACCAAAGAATTGCTTGACCAAGGTGCTGATGTTGCCGTTTATCAAGTGGAAAGTGGTGATACGCTAAGTACCATTGCTCAAAAATTCAACGTAACTGAGAATACAATTCTTTGGGCGAACGATATTGATGACCCGGACCTGATTATGCCTGATGATAAGATATTTATCCTACCAACAGCTGGCGTGCAGCACGTTGTTAAGGATGGTGACACCATTGATAACATTGCCAAAAAATATGAGGCGGAAAAAGAGAAGATTATTGCCTTTAATGAATTGCCAGCAGATGGTAGATTGAAAGTTGGAGAGGAACTTGTTATTCCTGATGGGCAGAAAGAGGACCCACGGCCAGTAGCAACGCCAAGAAGTTTATTGACGGAAAGAAATTACTACAGTTCTGATGTTTCTGAAAACAGAACTCCATCAATTATAGATAAAAATCCTAAGGGAGGGCATAGGTTCCCAGCTGGATATTGTACGTGGTATGTGGCTCAAAGCAAATATGTACCATGGGGAGGAAATGCGGGAACATGGCTGTACAATGCTCGTGCATATGGCGCAGAAACTGGGAAAACTCCCAAAAAAGGTGCCATTCTAGTTACAAGTGAAAGTTGGTATGGGCATGTGGCTGTTGTTACCAAGGTAAGTGGCGGATCAATCACTGTCAGAGAAATGAACTATAAAGGATTTGGAGTCGAAAGTACGAGAACATTATCGGCTAGCAGTAGGGTTATTAAAGGGTATATTTATTAAAACATTATAGTGGTAAAAAGCAGTAAAAAAGCTAGGATTTATTCTAGCTTTTTTTGCAGGTAACAGGCATTTACAAGAATGTTGTTTTGTGCTATGGTTAGAAATCAATTTTTATTTTGATAAACGGTTCTTTGGGATTTGGGGTAAGATTTTTATTTATAAGTTTTATTTATAAAAGAGATAATGAGGGGGAGTTCATGAAGGATATTGGAAGTGTGGTTAATGTGGTAGGAGTAGAAATTAGAGTTGCTATCAACATGAAAAAACCCCCTTGCTCTGTTTACGAGGTTTTAACGCAGAAAAAAAATGAACCCTGGATAAAGCAAGAAGGGGTAACTGTCTTTACCTCAGAAGAGGCCCGGAATTGGGCGAAAAAAACTAGATAACAAGGCAAGTAAAAAGGCCTAGCAGATATTATCTGCTAGGTCTTTTAAATTTTCTAAAAACTATTCTTCTGTCCTAAAGCGATATTGGATTGCCTCGGCAAGGTGGGTGGAATTTAGACTTTGGTCTCCTGCAAGATCTGCAATTGTGCGAGAGACTTTCAAGAGGCGATGATATCCACGAGGAGAAAGTCCGAGTTGTTTGACTGCATTTTGCAAAAGAGCTTTTTCGGCTGGTCCAATTTGGCAGAATTTTCTAATTGCGTGGCTGCTCATCTCCGCGTTTGTAAATGTTTTTAAATTAGCAAAGCGATTCTCTTGAAATTTGCGCGCCGAGACAATTCTCTTACGAATGTCAAAACTTTTTTCACCCAGTTCACTTGAAGAGAGTTTTTCAAATTTTAACTTTGGAACTTCGATGTGCAAATCAATTCTGTCCATAATTGGACCAGAGAGCTTTCTTTTGTAGCGTGCGATTTGGAAGGGAGTGCAGACGCATGAACGGTCTGGGTCGGTCGAAAAGCCACAAGGGCAGGGATTCATGGCAGCGACAAGGATGAATTGCGCTGGGAAGGTTGTGGATCCTTGGACACGAGAAATAGAGACACTACCATCTTCCAATGGTTGACGAAGATTCTCAATCACTTCACGAGAAAATTCGGGAAATTCATCTAAAAATAAAACTCCTCGATTAGCAAGTGAAATTTCTCCCGGTTTTGGGACAGAACCACCACCAACAAGTGAGATTGCACTAGCACTGTGGTGAGGGCAACGAAATGGGCGTTCAGTGATAAAGGGATTGTCTTTATTTGTTTGTCCGGAAATGGAATATATTTTAGTAACTTCAAAGGCTTCATCAATGTTTAGAGGTGGCATAATCGAAGGAATTGACTTAGCGAGCATAGTTTTTCCACTTCCTGGAGGTCCAGAGAGGATAATGTTGTGATTTCCAGCAACTGCGATTTCAAGTGCGCGCTTGACATGTTCCTGCCCTTTGATAAAACAAAAATCATAGTCATATTTCTTTTTTTCAAGCTCTTCAAATAAAAAAGTTTCTTTTTTAAGTGCTTCTATTTTAACCCCATCACTTAGATGATTAACAACTTCTTTTAATGTTTGAACTGGAAAAACCCCAAGTTCTGTGGTTAGGTTTGCTTCTTTCGCAGAAAGCTTTGGAAGAAAAACTTGTTTAAAACCATTTTCTTTTGCACAAAGACTGATTGGCAAGGACCCTCTGATATGACGCAACCTGCCATCAAGGGCCAGTTCTCCTAGGAAGATTGATTTCTCGGGAACTTTCTCAATCTGTTTTGAGGCTAAAAGAATTCCAATGGCGATTGGCAAGTCAAAGGCGGGGCCTTCCTTTTTGATGTCAGCAGGGGCAAGATTAACAGTGATTCTGCCAAAATGGTGAGGTGGTCTGAATCCAGAATTTTTTAGAGCGCTTGCGACGCGGTCTTTTGACTCTTTGATCGCTGCATCAGGAAGTCCAACGATATTAAAGACTGGTTGTCCAGGAGAAGTGTCTACTTCAATTTCAACAATCATCCCTTCCATCCCAAATACAGTAGAGGAATAGATTTTTGAGACCATTTTGTTTTTGTTTAGTATTCAATACTTTTAGTGTATAACAAAAATGGTTTTGAGGGAAGGGAATAGAAGAAACTTTAATGTGAAAACAAAAGACTCAGACCATAAGCTCGAATCAGTAAAATAATTTAAGTAAAGTAAAATGTTAGTTTGTGGTATCTTTTTGAAAAAATGAATTTAACACAAACCAACCAATTCCTAAACAAATTGCTGTATCTGCTAGATTGAAAGTTGGAATATTCAAAAAAGAAATGTAATCAATAACACATCCATGAAAAATTCGATCAATTATGTTTGAAACAGCCCCCCCCAAGACAAATAAAAGTCCGATATTCCCTTTTTCAAATTTCAGTAGATATAAAATAGCAGTTATTGAAATAACCCAAAGTAAAAGAAAAATAAAAGAAGGTAGCTGAACACCAAACGCGATTCCTGTGTTGCAGGAAATGGTTTCAAAAAAATCTCCCACTGTAGGCAGAAGATTTTTGTTTGCTAAAAATTTTAAAATTTGATCAAGTGCAATAATAACAGAGGGGATTATAAATGCCCACATAACTTTAGTCTGTACATT
>JBFHIG010000005.1:0-86286 GCA_041596615.1 Candidatus Moraniibacteriota bacterium
ATGCTTTGTGGTAATGACAATGTTACTCCAGTACCAATTACTGCTCCATTTCCTCCTGCTACAGAAACTTGGTCTGCTGTTCCTGTTAGATTTCCAATTGTTAATGCGTTTTGTTTGTTGTTGAAAGTGTTCCAGTCAGTAGTAGAAAGAGCTCCGGTGGTTGTTGCGGAAGATAGTGCTAGGGATATAGCTTGCGCACCATCTATTGAAAGTCCATTAGTAGGAGATCCGATGGTAACAGGAGAATGATTAAAGGAACTGTTTACGGTGTCACAAACCAAACCATTTGTTGCATCATAGGTACAAATTCTTCCATCTGTTAATGTTCCTTCATTAATAGACAGTGTTGTGCCAGTTAGGTCTAATAATGTTCCAGATACTCCAATTGTTGCTTGTTTGTTGTTGAAAGTATTCCAGTCAATGTCACTTAGTGCTCCTGTAGTTGTTGCAGAAGAAAGACTCAGTGAAAGAACTTGCGCATCATTAACTAAAAGTCCATTAGCCATGACATCAACAGAAAGCTCTTCATGGCCGATAAGTGAAGTTGAATCAATATCACAAACTAAACCATTTGTATTGCTGTATGTACATATACTACCATCTGACAAAGAACCTTCTTTTAAAGAGAGTGTGCTTCCACTTAAACTCAAAAGTGAGCCGCCGATAGTTAGATCCACTTCATCAACTGAATGCGTATGTCCTATATCAGACTTGTTGTCTAATTCACTTATCGAAAGTAAATCAGAGTCAATCTTGCCATCAGAACCAAGAACGACGATGTTACCAGCAGAGGTTCCTGTTGTTGCGCCGTTTAAAGAAAGTGCCGTATTTGCTACTGAAGCATTTAATGCGTTTCTTGCAAGCGGAACTGACGCAATTCTTTTTCTTGGCACCATTTCACTATCCTCTCCGACTCTGATTCCTAGAAAATACTGGGTACCTGCAAAATTAAGAGAAGTTGGTAGTGGAGTTTCTTCTCCTAAATACGCTTTCAAAAGGCCGTTGTAAATTGTTATTGTTCTTGTTTCCTCCCAAACCCTTGGGTCAGTCTCTGAAGGATAGGCATCACTAGACAATCTATCCATTGTATATAATGCAAATCTAACTTCATACTCACCATTAGGGATCATTTCGTTATTTGCATTTAAAAGATATGCTGAAACATCAATATTTGCACTTGTTTGAGCATTTGTATATGACATCAGTGAAAACAAAGAACACAAAACAACCACAACAATGAACGTTGCGTATGCAATGAACGAAAATAGATTGTTTTTATTTCTAAATATCTTCACTTACTGTTTTTTCTTTTTTTATTTTTTTCCAAACTAAACTTCAGAGTATGATAAAACGTGTATGGCATTTTGGCTTTATTTTCCTGATGTTTTGTGTTACATTTTTATTTTCTTAATGATTATTTATATTTTTTTCAATATTTCTATTTTTTGATTGCCCAACTAAACACATCCGAAAATGCTCCGAAAAGCAAGTCTACAAGAGAAACTTTCGGCGCTCCAGTATAAAAAGCAAACTCCTTAGAATCTAACTCATTGTTCCATCTATCGTTGGCTTTAATCCTATACGAATAAGCTGATGAATAGTCTAGTCCAGAAAGAACGGCACTATGAGCAAATCCATAACTGTCTTCTTTGATAGTTTCTTTTGAGCTATTTAGATCTTTTCCATAATCAATAACTGAAGTTGCTGGCTTGTTTGTTTTCCAGGAAACAACTAGCTTAACGTCTTCTTGATCTCTTGTTGTTAAAAGCTCGCTTGTAACATCTTCAATTTCAAGGTTCCTGTTCTGTGAATCATCAATAGGAATTATGGTATCACCTCCAAAAGTTACTTGTTTTATTTGATAATTTTCACTTTTTAAAACAGTCTCCTCATAATCATTGAATTCCGTTTCATCCCCAAGAACAAGAGTTTTTAGTTCTGTTGGTCTGGAATAACTAGTACCAACTTCCAATTGATTACCATTTACTTCTTGATACCTGTTATAAAAATTTTCTGTAAACGAAATGCCAAGGATTAAAAAAATAAATATAACAAAAATCTCCGTAGTAGCACGAAGTGCTCCACTGAAAAACTTCTTGTTTTCCTTATGTTTTTTTTGAAATGCCATACAAAAAAATTGGTATCTTTAACTTGAACTTAGTATAGCATTTTTTTATTTTCCAAGCAACACTTTTTTAGATACACATAAAGCGCATTATACAAATAAAATAGCTTAAACATGGAACCAAAAAACAACAAAGACAACAAACAAAAAAGTCTCTCAAGACAAAATTCTTTGAGAGACTAAAACCTTAAAGTTGTCAAATTTTTTACCACTAAGTAATAGACTAGTAATCTCTAAGCTTTTGGATTCCTTTTTGTTCTCTAATTTTTTCCAATGCCTTTGCTTCAATCTGACGAATTCTTTCTCGCGTAACACCAAATTCTTGTCCCACCTCCTCCAAAGTATGCGTGACACCGTCTTCCAATCCAAAGCGAATTTGTAAAATTTTCTGTTCTCTCGGGGTAAGATCCTCCAAGACTTCGTTTATATGATTTCTCAACAAAGTTCTGGCTGCTTCTTGATGAGGCATAATCGATTCAGTATCCTCTATAAAATCTCCCAAAACACTTTCATTATCACCATTTCCAACCGATGATTCCAATGAAACTGTATCTTGAGAAATTTTCATAATATGCCGGACTTTGTCAACTTCAATATCCATCTCAGTTGCAATTTCTTCTGATAAAGGCTCCCTCCCCAATTCCTGAACAAGCCTTCTTACAACCTGAATATATTTATTTATTGTCTCCACCATATGTACTGGGATTCTGATTGTTCTAGACTGATCAGCAATTGCACGTGTAATTGCCTGCCTAATCCACCAAGTCGCATACGTTGAAAATTTATATCCTCGCCGATAATCAAATTTCTCAACAGCGCGGAAAAGACCTATATTCCCCTCTTGAATCAAATCCAAAAGAGAAAGATTATGACTTCTTCCTACGTACTTTTTGGCAATTGAAACAACCAAACGAAGATTCGCTTCTGTTAATCTTTTTTTAGCTGATTGATCTCCTTTTTCAATTCTCTTAGCAAGTGAAACCTCTTCATCGGCACTTAAAAGAGCAACTCTTCCAATCTCTCTTAGATACATCTGCACTGAATCAGAAGAATTGCTTTGCGCCATTTGTCTTTGCTGGGCCTCCGTTTTTTTCTTCTTCTTTTTTGGATCTTCTTCAGTTTCCCGTTCAATTTCGGATTTTATAATATCTTCAGACGTTATAAGTTTTATCCCTAAGTCTTCAAGCTTATCATAAATCTCTTCCAGACCCTCTAGGTTCTCCTCAACACTGCCCATTGAATGCAAAATCTCATCTTCTGTGATAAAGCCTCTTTGCCTACCCCTTTCAATTAAAACCTCTACTTCGCTTAGGTCTTTATTTGCATTCCTCATTTTTTGAGGCAATTTTTTCAAAGGAGCTCTTTTCGCTTCCATTGCCTTTCTTTCTTTTGCTGACCTAGGCACCTTTTTTATTGGTTTTTTCACTATTTTTACTGCTGCTTCTTCAGCACCCTTGACGCTTTTTGTCATATAACTATGGAAGTTAAAAGTAAATAAAATACAAAGAAAAAATTCTTAATAACTGCTTTTTAAGTTTAAGCTTAAAAGCCTTTCAATTCCTGTTTTCTTTTCGCTAAAGTTGTCCATTCTTGTTGTAAAATTTCAGCACTTTCATCGTCATCTAAATCTTCTGCTTTTTGAATATCTTTTTTTATAAGATTCATCTTCCTGTCAATTGATTCTATTTCAAGACCAGCAACTATATTCATCCACTCCCGTTTCGAATCGATATCATTCTCAATAAACCCCTGAACTCTATCATGACTATATTTAATACGCAAAATAAGCTTATTTAATTTCTGAGCCAACTCCTCATCAATGTTTTTTTGAATAATTTTTTGAAAAATCATCTTCCCTTCTTCACTTAAAAGGTCGAGATTAAAATTACTTGCCGCCTCAAATAGTTCTGCTGTAAATAAAGCAAGCAAACCCAGAAGCCTTTCCTCTAAGACAACTTTTTTAGGTCTATTAATTTTTTCAGTCCTTTCTTTCTGTGCTAATTGTTCAATCCTAGCAGGATTAACAATATCTTTTTTAAGAGTAACCTTTTCTAAAACATTAGTCAACACTTCTTCCTCAATGTCAATTTTGGATGACAACTTTTTAATCCAATAACTCTGTTCAATTGGGTCTGCTATATCTTTAATTATATTTAGGAGTTCTTTGGCAATCATTTTCTTACCCCGAACATCCTGCTTATTATTCCTCCCTAAAGAATTTTTAAAAAAATATTTCATCACAGGAACTGTTTTTTGAGAAAGTTTTTGCCAAATTTTAGCATCCTCCAAAACCAAGTCACCAACATCCTTCATTCCCTTTGGCAATAAAATAACCTCCACTTCCATCCCCTCCTGCAAACAAATCTGTATACTCTTTTCTGTCGCTTTTTGACCTGCTTCATCTGCATCTAAGCACAGCTTAACGTTTTGTGTAAATCTTTTCAACATCCTGACTTGCTCAATTGATAATGCTGTTCCGGAGATTGCAACAACGTTCTTTATTCCAGCATAATGCGATGCTATTACGTCCATATTTCCCTCAACTATAAAAACTGCGTCCTTTTTACGTATCTCATTTTTTGCCTGGTAAAGACCATATAAAACACGACTCTTATCATAAATAATGGACTGTGGCGTATTTATATATTTTGCATTATTTTCGTTGTCACCCGGCACAACTCTAGCAGAATATCCAACAACAGCTCCCGTTTCATTGATAACAGGAAACATTATTCTATTGCGAAACCGGTCATAATCTTCACCTCCTTCTTTTGGAATAGACAAGCCGGTTTCAGCAATCTCAGTGACCGAATAGCCCTTATTTCTTAAATAAGTAATCATTTTCCGCCATTCGTTTGGGGCATAACCCAGATTAAAATCAGAAATCAACTGCTTGTCGATTTTTCTATCTTCAAGATATTCTCTAATTTGCCTTCCAATTTCCGGATGTTTCAAGTATTTTGAATAAACTTGAACAGAAATCTCTAAAATCTCAGCCGCTTTTTGTTTTTTGGTTCGATTTTCAATGCTGGTCTTGCTTTGAAACTTGGGCAATTCAACATTTGTTTTCTCGGCCAAACGAATAAGTGCCTCGCGAAAATCTAAACCTTCAATTTCCATTAAAAAAGAGAATATATCACCACCTCTTTGACATCCAAAACAATACCAGAAATTCCTCTCTGCGTTAACCATAAAAGAGGGGGTCCTCTCATTATGAAAAGGACAGAGTGCTTTATGATTAACACCTGCTTTTTCTAACTTCACATATTCGCCAACCAATTCAGCGACTGTGAGCCCTTCTTTTATTTTCTCTTTTGCATCCATTTTTTATTCTCTTTTGCGCTATTTACTTGTCACTTGTAAAATACACTAAAGAGATTTTTTTTTCAACAGTCAAATTTCTATTCACTCAAAACAGAATCCATGCATCTTACAAGATTCTCCATATCAAGAACAGAAATTGCGGGAAAATTGGCGATTCTAATTGTAGTTTCCTTAAGATCGCCATATCCTTTTCCCAATAAAAAACCTTTTTCTCTACATTCTTTGTGCAACTTCATTATAGTGTCCTTACTTGATTCTATACAAAAAACAGTATTGGAGCGATTTAATAAATCTTTCACAAAAAAATTAACAGACTCATTATTCTCAACAAATTTGGTAAATATCTCTTCTTTTTGTTTCATTTCTTCCTGAATCCTCTCCATACCACCATTTTCTAAATTACGAGAAAAAATCTTCGAAAGCAGAAAGATTCCCAAAACATTAGGAGTTGAAAATGTTTGATATTTATCAATCATTTTAGCCCTAAGTCTTTCAAAAGTGAAAATACCGGCTCTACTCTTATTCCTTAAATCCAACTCATTAGACTTTTCCACAGCTCTTGGGGATAGAACCAAAATCCCTAGACCCGATGGGAGCCCTAAACATTTTTGCACAGAGAATAGCCAAATATCAGCAAGTGCAAAATCAAATTGAATCGCACCTGCAGACGATGTTATGTCAATAGCCAAAATTGAATCAGGGTTCTTCTCTCTCACGAAAGCGATTTCTTTTAACTGGCACATAACACCGGCACTGGTTTCGTTGTGAGTGATAGAAATAAAATCAATTTCTTTGTCAATTTCTACAGAGGGGAAATCATTTAATTCTCCCTCATTTACTTCGTCCAAAAAAACCTTTTTACCATTGGCCTTTGAAATTTCTGAAAATAATTTGGAAAAATTTCCATTCACAAAATGAAATGCTTTTTCATCGCAACAGTTTTGAACCGCTAATTGCATAGATTCAGTTGCTGAAGATGTAAAAATAATTTCATAATCCTTTGGTATTCCCAAAAAACTCTTCATACCTCTAACAGTTTTTTCGGAAATTTTAGTGAAATCTTCCGATCTATGCGATATTTCCAAAATACCTTCAGAAAGAGCTTCCTTAATATCCTTTTTCACTTCATCTGAAATTCTCGACGGTCCGACATTAAATGTTATCATATTGTAAATGCTATTTTTAATATAATTTTCTTGCCCTGATTGTATTAGGTATTGCGTTTAACTCCTCCATAATAGAGCTTTCTATTTTATCAGCATCTATACCAATAACAACATACCCAACATCTGAATCTGTTTGGAGATATTGTTCTGCGATATTTAAATTGTTTGAAGAGAATACTTTTATGATATCCTCCATAACTCCTGGAACATTTTTATGAATATGTAGAAATCTACATCTTTGAGAATTTGGAGGAAGCTGAACTCTAGGAAAATTCACAGCACTGGTGGTTGTTCCTATGTCACTATAATCAGCAAGTTTCTCAGCAACTTCAAACGCGATATTTTGTTGAGCCTCTTGTGTACTTCCTCCAACATGAGGCGTGATCAAAACATTCTCAAATGCTCTTAATTCTGAATGAAATTCCTCTTCTTTGGAGGCTGGTTCTGTTGGAAAAACATCGATCGCAGCTCCCAAGATATCACCTTTCTCCAGGGCTTTTTTCAACTCATCAATGACAATGACATTTCCGCGAGATGCATTTATTAAATAAGAACCTTTTTTCATCTCTGCGACTTCGTTCTGACCAATCATCTCTCTTGTTAGATCAGTCCCCGGAACGTGCAATGTTACAACATCAGAGATATTCAAAAGCTCTTTCAACGATGAGCACATTTTGGCATTTCCAATAGAAAGCTTGTTTTCTATATCGTAATAATAAACTTTCATTCCCATGGCTTCTGCTAGAATTGAAACCTGTGATCCAATATGCCCATACCCCACTATTCCAATCGATTTCCCTCTAATCTCAAAAGAATTTTCTGCACTCTTAAGCCACCCCCCTCTATGAGCTAACGCATTTTTCTCTGGAATTCCCCTCATCAAAAAAACTGATTCAGCGATTACCAACTCTGCAACACTCCTTGTATTCGAATAGGGAGCGTTAAATACTGGGATGCCGAGTTTTTTTGCCACGTTCAAATCAACTTGATTAGTTCCAATACAAAAATTCCCAATCGCAATAAGCTTTTTTGCGCTTTTAAGAACTTTTTCGGTCAACTGAGTTCTTGAGCGAATTCCAATCAAATGAGTATTTTCTATCTCCGCCAGAAGTTCTTTCTCTTCTAAAGCCTTTTTGTAATATTTGATGTTCTCATACCCCCTCCCACGAAAATATTCAACTGCATTTTCATGAACCCCTTCGAGTAATAAAATCTTTATTTTTTCACGCCTAAGTGATAGTGTCATATTGTTATATATTTTTTGTTTAAGCACCAATTATTGCTATAATATTACACTTGTCTTATTGAAATATCAAATCCAAAAAGCTTTCTTCTCTACCAAAAAGACTAATTGACCGCTCCCATTCTTTGCAACTCCAACAATCTTGAATATATCCCACTTTTTTGCGAAGAAAGCTCCCTGTGATTACCTTTCTCAACTATTTTACCATTTTCAAGAACTATTATTTTATCAGCCTTCCTGATTGTACTTAGACGATGTGCAATTATGATAACTGTTCTACCTTCGCTTATCCTATCAATTGAGTCTTGAATTAGTTTTTCACTTTCAGAATCCAAACTGCTTGTCGCCTCATCAAAAATTAAAATCTTTGGGTTCGCCAAAATTGCTCTTGCAATTCCAATTCTCTGCCTTTGACCGCCTGATAGTTTAACCCCTCTCTCACCTACCTGGGTATTATATTTTTCAGATAACTTATTTATAAACTCATCTGCATTTGCAATCTTTGCAGCTCTTTTGATTTCAGCAAGACCAGCTTTAGGATTTGCATATGCGATATTCGCTTTTATGTTTGTGCTAAAAATCTCAACTTCTTGAGGAACAATCGAGATAAATTTTCTAAATGAAAATAAATCGAAATCACGAAGATCTGTTCCATCTATTTTTACACTGCCCTTCTGCGGATCATAGTGTCTATAAATCATTCTAGCAAAAGTTGTTTTTCCCCCTCCAGAAGGGCCCACAAGAGCAACCACAGTACTAGGAGCAATATTAACGCTTACGTTAAACAGCGCGGAGTCTTTTGCGTCTTGATATCTAAAGGAAACATTTTCAAAAGAAATTTTTCCCTTAAAATTATCAGGCTTTACACCATTTTTTTTATTTTTGATTTCAGATTTTTCATTCAACAATTTCAAATATCTCTCCACAGCAATCATGCCTTCTTCGACACTATCATAAAACCTGGAAAGTCTGTAGAGGTTGTTGTAAGCTTCGTTAGAAATCATAAAGATAAAAATCAGAGTACCAACACTAATCGATTCATCCAAGACTAAAAAAATACCTATCAACAGGGTAGATAGTTTTCCTAAATCACTTATCGTTTGGCGCAATAATCCGGACTTTAAAATTTTCTTCCACTCCTTTATTAATAACTCTTCAATCTTTTTTCTGATTTTTGCAACCTGTGAAACTTCTGCCTTTTCTCTAGTAAAGGACTTTACTGTGTTGATATTAACGATTGATTGGGTCATTATTCCAGCTGCTTCTTCATATTTTTTGTATCTTTCTTTTCGCACTGGTCTAACAGATTTATTCATACTATAAGCAAACCAAACGAAAATTGGCACAAAAATGATAAAAGAGAGACCTAAACGATAATCAAACCAAAAAAGAATCCCACAAACAATCACAATTTTTATCAAGACTGGCGAGACCTCCCAATAAATACTTGTGAATAAGTCTAGTATTTTAGAGACTCCTTTGTCTATTTTGATTATTTTGTTGCCCGTATCTTCTTTTTCATGGTACGACAAAGAGAGTGAAACCATTTTCTTTTGCGCATTAACAGAGAATTCACGCTCTGCGCTAGAAAATATTTTAAAGTACAAACTATCTTTCAGATAAACAATTACGCTCGACAAACGTCGAAAAGCGAACAACCCAAGCGCAGCTCCAATAACCCACCAAACCGCATCGCTGTTGAAATTGCTCAGCTTATCTATAACAATTTTAATCAAAAATGGATCCAAAAGATTCACCAATTCTATCAAGAGAATAAGCAAGAAGCCTTTTTTGATTGATTTTTTATAGTTTTCAAATAAACCCCAAAAATTAAACCAAAAAACTCTAAATTTTTTAGTCTCTAACTGTTTTTTCTTCACCTATTTTGTAGTTTCAAATATTTGTTTTATTCACCAAACCTTTCTGTCGCAATAGCAACAAGCTCTTCATATTCATCAACAATGTTACTCTTTAGGTTTTTTTTAAAAACTTTCAGAAGTTCGTTATGAAACCACATTGTGCTAGTTGATTTTGGCTTTGGGGCATTGAAAGTTTTCCACATATTTTCACCCTCAGCTTCATAAGCCTCTATAAAAGCTTGTAAATTATGTATTTTATCAGCACAAGCAACCAACAACACATTTTGATTTGTTGAACGCTTTAGGCTCTCAATGTATTTAGTCTTTCTATACATCCAAGTTCTTTTCGCCTTCTCATCGCTATCAGAAGGCTTTTTGTCTTCGGTTACATAAAGAACAATATTTGTAACCTTATTTCCAAAATCCTTTCTTAAGTCACTAACCTCATACCCTTCAACATCCTCAAGGGTATCATGCATAAACCCTGCTACAATCACATCTTCATCCTCTGTGTAATTTGATAAAATAGCACCCACGCTATATGGATGAACAATATACGGCAACCTACCGGTTTTTCGCATTTGTTTATTGTGTAATTTAGCAGAGGTATCAATAGCTTTTTGAATTTCTGGTGTTAGTTTCATTTCGTTTTTTATTTATTTATGAATTTCCGTTATTTGACTCGGCAACGTTTATATGTATCCACTTTTAATTATAATCTACAACAAAAAACAAAGCAAAGGGCCACAAAAATACTAATAAAAAAGATTCCGTTTCACACGCAAGCATTTGATGTGATATATTTTGCGGAATTTAAAATAAATAGCTCTAACAAGGGGTGGTGTTTTCTGCACAGTTCAGACTCCGAAGTTAAGTTGATTGCAATTTAACATGACGGGGCTCTGAATTATACATCTCGAAGCGGAGAGGGGGGGATTTGAACCCCCGAAGGCTTTTACACCTTACTTGCTTTCCAAGCAAGCGCACTAGGCCACTATGCGACCTCTCCAAAATAATAGAAACAGGTTCTCAAAAAACCTGTTTCCACTCTACACTACTTTGCCCTATTTTATCAAGTAGCTAAAAATAAAAAATACTAAACACTATTTAAGTCCCCAAACCAACGTTGCTTTTCTCTTGTCATCTTCATTTCTTGTTTTCAATCTAACATTAACATCTTCTTGTCTTAAGACTGAAAACCTCAAACCATCTTTAACATCCTGTGCATAAACAACCTTAACACGCTTCTTGGAATGCTTAACCTGAAAAAGTCTTTTTGCGAATTCACCAATATTTCTCAATTTAACATCGTTATATACAGATTTTTCTGCTATTTCAATAATCTTAGACATTGTTTCAATTGATTTTACAGGAAACCTGCCCACCGAAGATTCATTTGAAAGCATAACTGCATCAGTGTTATCAATCACTGCGTTTGTAACATCTGCTATTTCCGCACGAGTTGGTCGAGCACTGGTAACCATTGATGCCATCATTTGAGTTGCGACGATAACTGGCTTTCTTTTTTTGCGACATTTTTTAATAATATCCTTTTGGAAGATAGTCACCTTCTCCTGCGGAGCTTCAATTGCCAAATCACCTCTAGCCACCATTATTCCATCTGATTCATCAATAATCTCATCAATATTTCGCATAGCCTTCTTCCTTTCTATTTTAGAAATAATCCAAGGCATTTTTATGCTTTTTTTACGTCCACGGCCTTCTTTTTTCTCCATATTTTTTTCCAGCATCCCCCTTACAACCGTTTTTAGATTCCTCAAATCCTCTCTGGTTGAAACAAAGGAAACACCAATCATATCAATTTCTTGCGAGAGAATAAACTCCAAATCAGCCAAATCCTTAGACGTTAAAAATCCTAAATGACTTGAAATTGCAGGAATGTTAACACCTTTGTGCATCTTAACTTTCCCGCCGACAAGAACCTTTGCGACACAGCCGTAATTTATAACTCTCAAAACCTCCAACTGAATCATCCCATCTTCAATAAAAACAATATCACCTTTTTTTAAGTACTCATAAAAGCCTACCCAGTCTAGTACTAGATGTTTTTTATAATTATCATTGTGCGGATAATTTCCATCACCAATAAAAACTGATTCGTCCTCAAGAATGTTGACTGTATTCTTATTAACAATTCTGACTCTTGGTCCTTGAATATCAGCTAAAATCCCAATCTTTCCTTTTATTTTTTTCTCCACTGAACGAATCCTTTTAATTGTCCTCAAATTCCATTCCGTGTCACCATGAGAAAAGTTCATCCTGCAAACGTTCATTCCTGCTGCAACCATTTCTCTTAAAACCTTCTCTGTTTCCGATGCTGGACCAATAGTGGCGACTATTTTTGTCTTTTTCATTTATTTTTATTTTTATTTTTATTCCACCCTCAAACACTAAATGTTAATTTTTTTCGCCAAATCTCCAACAATTGGCAAATCTTTCATCTTTCCATCATTTACATTTATAAGACCCACAATAGACAAGATAACGACACCTATATTAATAACAAAACCGATTCCTATTGCAGTTGTAATCCCACCAATAATCCAGGCTATCAGCAGAATAAGCCCTTGCTTTGCATGGAATTGGGCAAACTCACTTTCTTTCTTAGCTAGTAACGGAACTAGACATAAAAAACCAATGTAGCTTAGGAAAGTTATTGTTTTATTTTCTTTTATATCTTTATCTTTCTTCTTGGTTTCCTCAGTAACAACTTCAGCTTCTTTTATTTTTTTATCTTTCATCTTTTTATTCTTAAATAATTAAAAATTTAAATATTCAATTCTCTTAATCTCTTAATTCTCTCCTCTGTTGCAGGATGTGTTGCAAAAAAGCTTGTCGTTTTTTTCGCCCTTTTCCCGCGAAAAGGATTTGCAATATACATATGTGCTGTTGCTTTATTAGCAACCGCTAACTCACCTTGGTACGATGAAATTTTTTCCAATGCACTTGCTAAGCCCTCTGGATAACGAGTCAGTAGAGCACCATCAGCATCAGCTAAGAATTCTCTTTTCCTTGAAATAGCCATCTGCATCAAAGTCGCTGCTATCGGAGCTAAAATCGCAAGAATAATCGCTACAACCATCATAATCACCTGCAACTGACTGTTCCCTTCTCCTTCTCGCTTTCGCCCCCCAAACCAAGTCCAGTGCATGAACCAATCTGCAAGCAAAGCAATAAATCCGACCAGAACAGTAACTACTGTACTTAAAAGAATATCCCTGTTCCCAATATGTGAAAGTTCATGAGCAACAACCCCCTCTATTTCTTTTTTATCCAAACTTTCGATGAGCCCTGTTGTCAGAGCCACAACTGCATGCTCAGGGTCACGCCCAGTAGCAAAAGCATTGGGAGCTGGATCTGCTATTAAATAAATTTTTGGTGTTGGCAGTCCTGCTGTTATAGAAAGGTTTTCCACAATACGATAAATCTCTCTTTCGTTTGGTGTTTTTGTTCCGATTCTTTGAGCACCAGAAATCTTCAACACGATTTTATCACTCCACCAATAACTAACAAAGTTCATAGCAATGGCAAAGATAATTGCTCCATATAAAATTACTGGGCTATTCATTGCCAAAGAGAAAGACCATCCTACAAAAATAACAAATACCAAAAATCCCGCCAAATAAACCCAAGTCAGCTTTGTGTTTCTGTCTTTATGTGTATATAAAGTTGCCATAAAATTCGCTTAATACAAAAACTAAAATTTTACCTCGATATTCTCTTTCTCTTTTTCCGCAATTTCGAAGAAATCATATTTTTTAAATTTCAACATCTCCGCAACCATATTTGTTGGAAAAATTTCAACCTTAGTGTTAAAATCGCGCACATTACCATTGTAGAATCTTCGAGAAGCTTGAATTTTATCCTCAGTATCAGTAAGCTCTCTTTGTAACTCTAAAAAGTTTTGATTAGCTTTTAAATCAGGATAGTTTTCAGATACAGCAAAAAGTGATTTTAAAGTATCGGAAAGCATGTTTTCCTTTTCAGCACTTTCCTTGGGATTCTGAGCACCCATAGCTTCCGTTCTAGCCTTGGTTACATTTTCCAACAAATCCTTTTCATGAGTTGCATATCCTTTGACCGTGCTTATTAAATTAGGAATCAAGTCATACCTCCTTTTCAACTGAACTCCAATATCACTCCAGGCCTCGTCAACTCTATTTCTAAACTTAATCAATCCATTGTATACAGCCACAAGCCAAATCAAAACCGCAACGACAATCCCCAAAAAGATAAAAAATCCCATTTTTGTTTCTTAAATTATTAAATATCCTCACACTTTCATAATACACCAGAGCATCTATATTGTAAATAAAAAAGACCTCGAAAATCGAAGTCTTTTTTATATTTTTCTCGTTACGCGCTATAGCGCATAAAACACTCGTAACGAAATTAGTTTCGGATACAACTTCCAGTCGCAACTGTACAAGTAACAATATCGTTAGTACCGTCAGATGCTGCGATTGTGGTATCATTAGCTGTTGAGTATACAAAGTTTCCACCTTGCAAGGCTTGTCCAGTAAGGAGAGGCCAAACTTCAGCAGTAATAGTGGTATCACTACAAATTGTATCAGTACCTGGAGTTCCCGTAACAACATTTGTAACGTTTCCTCCGTCATTAACACACAGTGCAGCTAAAGTTGTTGCTGATGCTAATGTTGCCTGAAGAGCTCCAACTCTTGCTCGATCTCTTGCACTGTTCAAACTTACCAACACGATTGCAGCCAAAATACCAATAATCGCAACTACAACCAAAAGTTCAACAAGTGTAAATCCTTTTTCTTTATTTTGTTTCATTGTGTCACCTCCTCGCTTAGAATCATCTTTTTATTTATTTTAATTATTTATCCTTTTTTCTTTTTTATATTAAATTAAACTTACTACAGATTGTTTATCTTATTAATACCTTTCTTTGTTCACACAACACCTTCTTTTATGATTGGATGTCTTGATGTCATCACTACTAATATCTCCACAGCCATTTTTTCCGATCATAACAGCTTTTTCATTATCTGCATTTTCGATATCACCAACCCATTCATAATTATCAGTTCCGTCAGTTTCCATATCATTTATTGTCACAACATTGCCCTCGTTCAATCTACAGGCCTCCATCCACTCATATGTCGTACAAAGCCTTGCCCCTTCATCATCAAGACAACTATATGCCGATTCGCCCCAGTTCTCATCTGTACTATTCAAAAGATCATCCATAATACAAGAGTCTCCAATTGGAACCCAATCGCTAGAGGGGCATCCATCTGAGGCAGCCCTAACATTTATCCCAATATTTTTATTATAGTATTTAAAACCAATAACTGCAACTATAACAAAAGAAAGAAATGGCAATACTACAAGTCTGATTATCCTTTTCCCGAAAATCTGCTTATTTTTTTCCTTCATATTTTTCAATTTAATATCTATTTACACAACAACGAAAATCATTTGAACTGCTAATGGTAGCTCTTTTCTCTATTTCCTTACAACTGTTATTATTCCCAAATAAGACTACTGCTTGACCAGCATTAACAATGTCATCAGCCCACTCCCAATCAGGACCATCGATGTTATCACCAAAAGAAACTCCATCATTCATTTCCGTTTGGCAAGCAGCCATCAACTCCTCTGCTCTGCAAAGTCTTGCACCCTCATCCTCAGCACAAATCTTAGCAGCATCTTGCCAAGTCTCGTTTCCAGCTAAATCACTTTGAATACAAAAATCAGCCACCTCGATGTAATCCGCTGGACAAGTATATGCTGCATTAGCCTTGCCATTTAAATTTCCGCCATTTTGTTTTTGAATCAAATCGATTCTTGAAAATGCAAAAATAAACACATATAAGATACAGACAACAAAAGTCGCAACTGCCAATTTTTCATCAATAATGTTCTTCATATAAATATTTTTATTTCGTATTCAAACAACAACGAAATCTATAAGTGTTATTTATTGACTCCTCTGAGCTATCGTCACAATCACTAAAACCAAAAACAATAGCTTCGTTAATCTCTGTTAAATCATCAACTCTCTCCCATCCATCATCTATATTATTGAGTCCAACAGCCGCGCTCATTTGACATGCAGAAACCCATTCAGAAGAAGAGCAGAGTCTGGCATCAACCTCCAAGCAAGCATCAGCAGCATCTTCGAATGAATATTCGGCTGGAATCCCACCACTGTCGATGTGCTCATTAGTTTCAATACAAAAATCAGAAATTTTTTCATAGCCGTTTGGACAACCAGCAAGCGCCAAAGAAACTTCTACTGCGCGGCTGACACTTTCATCTTTGTCTCCACTTCTTCCAATTGAGCGCACCGAATCAATTTCATAAATTTCTGTATCGCCGTCAAGAATTATCTCTCCTGTTATATCAATAAAATATAATTCACAATCAACATTAGAGACTTCACTGGCGGGACACTGCATTCTTCCATCCGAAGCTAATGCACCGAAAACCTCTGAAATCTTTTTACTAGAATCGGATTCATCAGCAATTGTTTTTAATGCGAATTCAATTCCAGAATCAGCAGCCTGAAAGGCTGGTGTTGAATTTTTAATACTAGAACTCATCTTTCCTTCAACCAACGAAATTGAGGCTATTACTGAAACAATTATAAGCGCATTAATCAAAACCAAAACCATCAGAATGATTGCTGAGCCTTTTTGCTCTTTTTGCTCTTTGTGCTTATTTTTGCCAGAGAAATTATTTTTTCTCATTTTTCAATCTTTATTAACAATATTAGTTCGCTTTTAAGCTAAATCTCAATAATCACGCAATGAAACTCCTGATTGAATTGTTATTTCGCTCTTCTCAGTAACTATCGAAGAGGTATCATTATGCTCAATTTTAATAACAGTTTTTACAAATCCACGGTCATCAATCGCCTCGTTTGATTGTCTCAGAAAAAAACTTCCATCGATTTTAGTTTTCCCATCAGATGAACCAACCAATATTTCAAAATCATTAAAATCACTATGAGAGCAATTGACGGCATCACTATCTGCATCGACTGAGTCAAAAAGCAAATTGTCATTTTCAAACTTAAAACATTGTTTTGTAGAATCAACATTATCAACAAAGAAAATTTCGTTACTCTTCGTTAATTTTGGATCAACTGCTCCAGAGCCACTTATGTCGCTACTTGTTCTAACTTTTTTGTTTAACTTTTCGATTGCAAAACGAGCATTTTCAAGAGAATTTTCCATAGCCTGACTCTTTGTATGCGCTTCAATTGTTCGAACACTAAAAAGAAGTATTGCCCCTACAATAACTGAAAAAATCGTAACTGAAATAATTACCTCAATCAAAGAAAATCCTTTTTGTATGTTTTTTAATTTCTTCATTTATTCTTGCCAATCAGTTAAAGTCACTTTAGCCTCAGCTTTTCTTGAAATTGCAGCATTGACGAAACTATCCCAACTAACGGTGCATGTAACAACCATACGCTCAACTGTTCCGCCAATATTACATGTTCTCCTAAAAACGGTCTTTGATGGATCGATGCAGCCACTAGATAAACAATTACGATAAACTCCATTAACTAGGTCTAGCTCTACTTGTGGCAAACGATTACCGTCGCATTCAGGATTTGGAGTATTTGTTTCAAAATATGGATTGCAGTTTCCCGTTGTTAATCCCGTATTTATTGCATTTCCTGCCATAACATTCTGATCACGAATGTTCCTTACAATCTCAACCCCCTCTTGTGCCAAGTTTGAAGCTATTACTTCATATCTGCTGTCCACATTTCGACGAACAGTGCTTGCGTATAATGAATATAAGGTAGTAAAAGTAATCCCTGTGATAGTGATAACCAAAATCACCTCCACCAAGGTATACCCTCCCCTATCTCTCTGTCTTCTTTTTAAAAAATTTATCATATATCAAAGTTAGCAACTATTCTATCTTTCCAATAGTATTAATGTTAATTGATTTTTGCGCACCAACGTTTGTATTTTTAATATTAATAACATAATCAGCCGCCAATGGCTGTCCATCATCCCCAAAAACATCACTATAAGGAACTCTAAAAAAAATGCCTTTTCCTACATTAGCAGCTTCAAACTCAAGATCATTACCTAAAGTTCGGGTACTTAAATCCTCTTTCTGAGTACCTGCGACCAGAGTATATGAGTGATAATTTGTTTCATCTCTACAAGAATTTGGGTTATTCCCAAAATCAGAATCGCTAACATAGATATAAAAAATTTTATATATTTTATTCGTTTGAATGTAAACACCATAGCCACAAACATGCTTCTTCTCTGGATTAGGGATTGACAATGAAGATGTTTGTGCCGATCTAATGGCTACGCGTACTTCGTCTCGTGCTAAGGTTAGACTTTTGTGTGTATCAGAAAAGCGAGAAACATTCAGAACCACGCCTGACAATATCACCACGATTGAAATCGAAACAATCAACTCAATGAGCGTGAATCCTTTGTTATTTAATTTTTTATCTGTTTTTTTATTTTTCACTTAAGCAAATTCAAAATAATATTTTATATAAGTATAGCAACTTTTCACCAAAAAACAAAAAAATAAAGCTACTGATTACAAGAAATGGCCCAAATGGTATCTGTGACTTCCATCCCTTTTTTGATTTTTTGACTAAAATCAAAGCAATTACTGAACCTAAGACGTAAGTTATTAACAAAAAAGGATACACATGTTTCCAGCCGATTAACAGTCCCAGCCAAAAACCAAGTTTCACATCCCCACCCCCAATCCATTTTCCTTTTGAAATTGCGAATAAAACATAAAAAAAACCACCTACTAAAAAAGATCCTAGAATGTTTTCGCTCACAAAACAACTGATAGAGAAAATTGAGCAAGATGCCAAAAAATAGTGAGCTAATATATATATTGTGGTCAATAAAAATCCACTTATAACTAATTTATCTGGAATTATCATATATTTAAGATCCCAAATAAAAATTGCGCTTAGCACGAAAATAACAGCTAAAAGATAAATTGTTTCCAGAAAAATCCCCGTGCTGGGATTTAAATTTAAAATCAAACCAGTTTTAAATCCAACAGCCAAAAACAATACTCCTAAACAAAATTCCACCAATGGATATTGAAAAGAAAGTTGTTTTTTGCATCTTGAGCATTTTCCTTTTACAAAAAAATATCCCAAAACTGGAACATTTTCAAACCATCTCAATTCTTTTTTGCAAAAATCACAGCAAGAAGATCCCAACAAACTCTCCTTTTTCTCGCCACGATCAACAAAAACATTCATAAAACTGCCAAAAATACTCCCCAACAAAAATAAAAAAACAGCTTTCAAGAAAAACAAAATTTCCATTCCTACTTTATATTAATATTATGGCGTAGTTGCATCACAAGCTGCAGCAGTCGCTAGATGTTGACATTGGTTGCTACCACTGTTACAACAAATTCTAGCTGTTCCATCGTCTGTATATACAAACCAATTTCCATCTTCAAAAGCTCCATCACTGACATAATTACTAAAATTTGTTGGCGCTCCGGTTTTTGGCCATTTGCCATAATTAGAACTCAAGCTACAAATATCCCCTCCTCCTGCACTATCGTGCGGTTCGTTGATTGTACCATCATCGCTCCTGCAAAGAACCATATTCTGAATTGCACCGGCCAATTGTGCCTGCATTTTTGCCTCTTCTGCTCTTTTTTTATGAGCAGAAACTGAAACCAGAATCGTCCCCGAAAGAATTGAAATTATCGCCAAAACCAGCAATAATTCAACTAGGGTAAAACCACCCTTTGAATCACTAATTTTATTTTTTTTTATCATAGGGAATGAAATTAATTACAAACATAAGAATCGTTTGACTGACAGCAGTTCCCCCCATCCTTAGCAAAACAAGAAACAAATGTAGCACCACTGTCACAGCTAATCCTCCATCTCTTGTTGGTATCATCGAGATTTGCATATACACAGCCTGTGGTACCCAAACTTGGCCAAATAGCAGTAGTTCCAGCACAAATCACACCTCCACCAGTTGAGGTGTTGGTCCAAGTTGAGAAAGTTTTATTGGTCAAATAACATTCCACTGCAACTGGCATAACACTTCTTCCAGTTTCCATTGCTGAAGTAAGCTTCGCTCTTTTCCTTTGGCCACTTAGAGACATGGTGATTGTCGCTGCTAGAATCCCAATAATAGCGATAACTGTTAAGAGTTCCATCAGCGTAAAGCCTTTTTCATTTCTTTGTTTTTTTTTCATTTGATGTGATGCATTTACTTTTTTTACACTTTCTTAAACTTCTCAACAAAAGATAATCAAACACTGAATTTCCAAAAAACATAGCTCTTCTGAAAATTCAGTTGTTTAATGATCTAGATTTTTAAACAAAACTAGTTACAACCAGTTCCTGTAAAAGTACAACCTTCCTGTGTACAAGAAGCTGCACAAGAATCCGAAGCTGTTGTACAAGTACCTGTAATTGTCCAGTTATCAGCACTGGCATTTGCAACAGCAAGAGTAACAGTACCACTACCAGTACAGTTATTAACTGTTGGAACGTTTCCTCCACCAGTACATATAGCAGATCCTGCAGTAACAGCCACAGCTAATCCCGCATCTCGACAACTAGTTGCTGCTGGTGTCAAAGCTCTTAATTGTTGTTTAAAAGCAGTCACTCTCGCTCTTTCACGTTGTCTTCCTAGCGAAACAAACAGAACAGCAGCTAAGATACCAATAATCGCGATTACAAGCAAAAGCTCCACTAATGTGAACCCTTTTTCATTTTTATTTATTATTTTCATTTTTTCACCCGCCTTTCCATTTTCATTTTTAAATTATACAAATTAAATCTTTTTTTCTTTTAGGTAATACTTCACCATTCTAGCATAAAAAAAATTTTTATGGAAATTAGGTGATTGATGTTGCTACTTGATAGATTGGCAACAGCACTGCAGAAACTAAAATTCCCACACCTATTGCTAAGAAAACCATCAAAATTGGCTCTATTAATGAGGAAAAATTCTTTACCATCCTGTCTGTTTCTGAAAGATAAAACGTAGTCACTCTCGACAAGGTAAATTCTATTCGTCCAGTGTGCTCTCCAACTCGGACCATCTGAACTACCACAGGAGGAATAATTTCATATTTATTTAAAACATCAGCAATTCCACCACCTTTTTTAATTTCTTCCGCAGCCTCACGAATAATTTGCTGGTACACATAGTTTCCAACAACATCAGAAGTAATCATAAGCGCCGTTGTGATTGGCAAACCACTTTGAATCAATGTTGAAAGATTTTCAGAAAAACGCGCAATATAAACATTGTGCAAAATTTTATTAATAATCGGGACTTTCAGTTTCAGCTGATCAAACTCTCTTTGACCTTCTTCTGTTTTGATATAGTAAATTATCCCCGAAATACCGAAAATTACAGCAATCCCGACTGCCCACCAATAATTAGCCATAAAGTCACTAACTGCTATCAAAATTCTTGTTTGAATAGGAAGTGTTACATTTGATTCTTTTAATATCACTAGAAGTTTCGGCATCACAAAAGACATTATGATAAAACCAACGATCACCATTGCCGATAAGATAAAGGCTGGATAATACATTGCACCTTTCAATTTTGCGGTCAACTCATAGTTCTTTTCAGTGTTATCTGCCAAATCATTCAATGCTTTTTGCAGTGTACCAGAGGCCTCTCCAGCTTTAACCATGTTTACATAAAAAGGCGTGAAAGTATCAGAATTTTTCGCCATAGCCTCAGATAGAGATGACCCTCCGTCAATATCAACAATTACTGAGTTAATTTTCAAAGCAAAATATCTGTTTTCGGTTTGATTAGCGATTGAATGCAAAGCCGACAAAAGAGGTACTTTTGAATCAATCAATGTTGACAGTTGTCTGGAAAAAATTACAAACTCTTTCGGCCGAACACCTTCCCAAATCCTAAGAAGTCCTGAAAACAAAGGGATTTCTTTTACCTCTTCCAAGGAAACAATCGATAGGTTGTTTTGGATTAGCAACTCTTTTGCTGCTCGAGTGGAAGATGCTTCAACAATTCCTTGTTGCAACTGTCCACTCTTATTTTGAGCTTTGTATTTAAATTTCATTTTTTAAATTTAATAAACTTGCTTTTTAATAAAATTAAACCGTTTCAAGTAACATCCTAAAAGTATTAACATCAGTAGCATACATTTCTGCATCTTCCAAGGTAACCTGCCCGTCTTTAACTAAAATTGCTAAGGCCCTGTTGATTCCAATCATGCCCTCCTCCAGGGAAGTCTCAATCGTAACACCTATTTGATGTGTCTGGTTTTGGCGAATTAGATTCTCAACAGCACGATTTTTAATTAAAACTTCAACAGCAGGAATTCTTCCTCCACCAATTTTTTTCAATAATCTCTGAGATACTACTCCTAATAACACATTTGCAAGTTGAAAACGAATCTGATTTTGCTGATATGCCGGGAAAACATCTATAATACGATCGACGGTTTGAACCGAATCGTTTGTGTGCAAGGTTCCCATAATTAAGTGCCCTGTTTCAGCTGCGGTAATGGCAGTGGAAATAGTCTCCAAATCCCTCATCTCGCCAACCAAGACAACGTCCACATCCTCACGAAAACAAGCGGTTAGGGCACTATGAAAATCCAGTGCATCTCTTCCGATTTCTCTTTGTTCAATCAAGCATTGATCAGAATGATGCAGATATTCAATTGGATCTTCAATCGTGACAATATGATCTTGTCTGTTACGATTTATATAATCAATCAAAGCTGCTAGCGTTGTTGATTTTCCATGCCCAGTCGGACCAGTCAAAAGTAGCAAGCCTTGTGTTCTTTTAATAAACTCATAAAGAATATCGGGAACACCCAACTCTGACAATTGTTTAATTTCCTTTGGAATATATCTAAGAGCAAGGCTTATGTTGCCTTTTTGGTGAAACATATTGGCCCTAAAACGATCATGGGAATCAATTTCTATCGAAAAATCAACATGCATTTCATTCTCAAATTTATCTTTTTGTTTTTTATTTAAAAGAGATTCGGAAAGCGATATCATATCATCATGACTTATAACAGCTTCTTTACTGAGTCGATATAAAACACTGTCAATTCTCATAATTGGATAGTCCCCAACTGATAAATGCAAGTCAGAGCCATTGTTTTGAACGACATTCGCAAGATACTTTTTGAGCTTTTGCCCTAATTGACTCTCTTTCATTTTATTTTTTTATAAATTTTGTTTTAGTTTCAAATATTTCTTTAGTTGCAATATTCAGCAACTTTAAAAACAATTTCTTCAGGAGTATAATTCGACTTAACTAAATAATCCTTTGCTCCCATGTTCATAGCACTACCCACATATTCTTCCTCCGTAGCATTGGTAAGCATAATAACTGGGATATCTCTCGTTATATCTCTTTCCTTTAAGGCTCTTAAAACATCCATCCCACTAATTTTTGGCATAAAGATATCCAATAAAATTAAATCTGGTTTTTCCGTCTCAGCCCTCTTGATAGCCTCATCACCATCTCCGATAAGAATGGTTTCAAAACCCTCTTTTAAAAGCTTAGCAACATAGACCTCTGAAATAAACTTATCATCTTCTATTACTAAAATTTTCTTAATTATCTCATTCTCGTTTTCGCTCATTTTTTCAAATTTATTACTTATCTTCTCCTTCTAGAAGATCAATATTATTACCGATACTAGCAGTTTCTTTCTCTTTAATTTCAACGACTTCTCCAGAGGTGTCATTTTCTGGCTTGCCGTCACTAGGCTTCTCATCAGTAACTCTTTGAACTTCCTCAATTGTTGTATACCCTTCCAGCACTTTAAGTATACCATCTTGCTTCATTGTTGTGTATCCATCTTTCTTAGCTTCTTTTTCGATGTCTGACTCTAAGGTTCCATCACCTATCATCTTCCCAACTGATTCAGTTATCTCGACCATCTCATAAATTCCAACTCTCCCTTTTGTTCCTTTGTTTTGACATTCATGGCATCCTTCCCCTTCATATGTAGTGATTTTTTTCAGTTCACTAATATTATTTATTCCAATCCTTTCCAATGCTTTAGTTGGAATATTTTTCAGCTCTGCTCTAATAACACCTTCTGCTGCAGTTGCTAAATTGCCAACCTCTCTTTTACATTTTGGGCAAATTCGCCTTACGAGTCGTTGCCCGATTAGAAGTTTCAAGGATGATGCTAGAAGAAATGGCTGAATCCCCATATCCACAAGTCGTGAAATTGCCCCAATCGCAGAGTTCGTATGTAAAGTAGAAAGAACAAGATGCCCTGTTAATGCAGCGTGAATAGCAAGTTCGGCTGTTTCCTCATCACGAATCTCTCCTACCATAATTACATCCGGGTCTTGACGTAAAATACTTCTCAACCCTGAAGAAAATGTATACTCAATTTGAGGCTTAACCTGACTTTGATTAACTCCTTCAAGCACATATTCCACAGGGTCTTCAAGCGTAACAATATTAATTCCCTCCTTATTTAAGATATTTAAAATTGAATATAAAGTTGTTGATTTTCCACTTCCTGTCGGACCCGTAACCAAAATAATCCCGTGTGGCTCTTCAATTATTCTTCGAATCAACTCATCATCACGCCCTTCAACGCCAAGCTTGTCAAGGCCAATAACTCCAGTTCTGGTATCTAAAATACGCATAACAACCTTCTCCCCATATGATACTGGAAATGTTGAGACACGAAAATCAATTGTTTGCCCTAGATCCTTTATCCTAAAACGACCATCTTGTGGCTTTCGCTTTTCGTCAATCTTCAAATTAGATAAAATTTTAATCCTAGAAACAATAGCTGGTCCAATTTTTTCTGGCAAAGAGATACTGTTGTATAAAATACCATCAACGCGATATCGAACTCTGACATACTCATCCATCGGCTCAATATGAATATCAGAAGCTCTACCGTCAATCGCATTTTTGATAATAACCTCAACCATTTTAGCCACTGGTGCATCCTTTAGGATATTCACCCCACCTCCTGATTTCTTTTTATCCAATCTAGCTTTTTCATCTTCTTCTACTTGGGAAGACTCTTCAAAGGCAGAGAGAAATTTATTAATCTCTACCGAAGAATTCTTCATTTTTCCCAATAAAATTTCAAAATCAGTTTCAGATATCGGAAAAATATCCACCCTCTTTTTGTTTTTCTGAACAAAGAAACGAAGAGCATTCTGTGTATTTACGTCCGTTCTATCGACAACTGCAACTTTGATGCTATCAATCTCTTCCTCAAATGGTATAAATTTATATTTTTTTATTGAGTCAACTGGAAGCAATTTAATAAGTCCCTTGTCAATTTTTATTTCCTCCCAATTTACAACTTTTTTTTCAATATTTGGAACCATTTTACTTTAGCTATTTTTATTTTTTAGTTCTCCTTTGTTTCATTTCTGATTATCTCCTTTCTAAAGGAGAATTAGTTTGAAAAAATATCACTTTTTCCTGCGCTTCCAGCTCCAACTGGCCTAAATATTTCACTTGTAATATTTTCGTTATACTTATCAACAACACCCGTTTTAAATTGCCCACTTAATAGGCTTTTAATAACTGGGTCACTTGACCTAATAAGACTTGCTATCTCTAATTTTTCATTCTCAGGCTTATTAAAAAATTCAAAAAGCAGTTCGCATTTTATTAATGCTCCATTAGAATCAGTCTCTGCCTCGCCTTCTCTAACATTTGACGCATCTACGTCTTGGGCAATAATCATGAGTTCTTTTGGAAGCGTTAGTCTGTTGTGTGAGTCTACTTCTTTAACAAACTCAAAAACATCCGTGTAAGATCCCATAACTGTTACTTTTATATCAGCTTGCTTAAGAGTCGGTTTAGAGGATCCTTCCATTATAATTTCTTCTGAAGTTTTACTACTACCGTTTAGGGCTTCGCTTTTAACTTTAGTGGAAATAATAAAGACACCACTTCTTTCGGCGCTCTTGTGAATCTCAGCTAAGAGATCGTCGTTGTTATCACTTTTGGGAATCGCATTTAAAACCAAACTTTCCTGATCTGATGTCAGCGAATTAAGTTTTTTTGCTGCATTCATAATCGAGTCATGCCCGCTCTTTAGATCGTCAAGTTGCTTCGTTAATAGATCTAACTCTCCTTGCCTGTCTTTGTATATATCCCACTCTGGCTTTGTGAAAAAAATGGTCACCATAAAAGCAACGAGCAGTGCGATTGGAAAGAAAAGAATTTTTAATTTCATTTTTATTTTTTAGTTCTTATTTAAGACAACAAAGAAGTTTTTATTTAGCCTCTTCTTTCATATAAAAACCTATAAGACCCTCAATGCCAGTCCCTTCTTTATCAACTTTACTTGAGTCCAGAAGCACTGTATCAACATCATCACCTATCAAACTAAATGCTTCCATTTGCTTTGCTAACTCATTGTGATTTTCAACAATAACAGAGGCTGCTATTGCAGTTTTTCCTGTCTGATTCTCAAATCCCAAGACTTTAAATTTAGTAGTTGGAAGTGTATATCTTGCGATTTTATTCAAAACGACACTTTGCATCGTCTTTCTGTCCATCAGTCCTTCAATCTCAATCAAACGATCCTGGAAATCATACAACTTTTTTACCTCCGCCGTGTTCATTTGATCCTCCACTTGCGTGATTTCTGACCTGATTTCTTGACTTTTAGCTTCCGTTTCAATGCCTAAGTATTTAACCAAGCCAAAAGCCGCTAAGCCCAATGCGAGTGTTGAAATTCCCAAGACCAAGGACCTATTACTACTCTGACTATTGGGTTTCCTGCTCGACATCTCATTTGATCTGAGATTTATTTTTGCCATTTTTTTGAATTTATTTTTATTTTATGCTTGCTTTTTGTCCTCGAAAGAGTTTAGCGCTAAACCAACAGCAATCACCAGCTCGGAACCATGCTCTTCAATGACATGTTGAATATTCTCCGGGTAATTAATAGTTTTAAATGGATCACCTATTCTAGTCTCCATATTCAATTCTTTTTGTAGATATTCTGGCATACCCAACAATTTCGCTCCTCCTCCCGTCAAAACTATTTCGCTTATTTCTATACCTTCATAGGTTTTTTTAATGGCTTTATTGGTCTTTCTGATCTCTTCAACGATAGCATCCATAACCTGACCAATCATCTCCGTCCCACCCTGAGCTTCTCCCGCCTTCATTCCTTGGGTATATTTGATTTTTTCAGCTCTTTGAATATCCACACCCAAGCTTCTTGCGATTGTCTTAGTTATTCTATCTCCAGCGATATCAATTGTCCTGTTCAGTAAAACATTCCCATTTGAAACAGCTACGATATTACAAACTTTATGCCCAATATCCAAAATAAGATGTGGGGCTTTATTATCACCAATCAAAGCCCTTGTCAAAGAAAAGGCATCGATTTCCAACGAATCTATTTTCAAACCAGCGGTCGAAAAAACTTTTTCATATTGAGCGCTAATCTCTCTCATAATAGCTACTAATAAAATATGTATCTTCCCATCCCTTTTAACTCCAGGAACGGCATCTTCTTCAGTTTTTTCATCACCTTCATCAATCAATTGCCATCCATAAACCACATCGGCTAACTGGACTGGGATATATTTAGGAGCTTCGTTTTGAATTATTTCATCAATATCATCTTTTGCAGTTTTTGGGATTTCTATTGCTGTTATCAAAGAAGAGAAACTCGGAACTGCTGCTTGCACATGTTTCTTTGAGATTTCTGCTTCCCTTAATGTTTTCTCAAGCAATTCACTGGCCAAATCACTAATAATACCAGACGTTCCTGGTCTTATTATCTCCTCTTTACTCTTAGCGATAGCATAATTCTTTAGATGAATTGCATTTCCAACTCGTTCCAAAACTACAACTTTTATACTTGCGCTTCCAACATCAACACCAACGGAGATATTTTTATTTCCGCCAAATAAACTGCCCAGCAAATCGTCTTTTATTTTATCAAAAATAGAAACTTTACCACCATTCATCTTTTCTTTTTATCTTATCTTTTTATTTTTCGTTAGATAACTATATACAAAAAACCTCAAGATACTACTTAGAGCTTATATTTACCCTATAAGCAAACAAGAATCTTATATTTACTTTCAAATATAAAAATGCTATAATATCCTGTAAACGTAAAGTTAATTTAATTATATCACGGTTCGAACAATGCGCAAGCGATTCACAAAAAATGCTCAACTAGCAATAGCTACACTTAAGCAAATTAATTCCTCAAAAAAACTAACATCAATAGATGCCAGACTTTTCATTCAAGCACTCTTGATGCAAAAGGGGAGCTTTGGGAAAACAATCCTTGAGACTACACTACCTAAAAACATCTTGATTAAATTTGAAAATGAGAAACAAATACAGCTAACTTCAAAAAAGAATACTTTAACTGCTCAAGATATTATCAACAAAGCAACTAAAAAAGCTTTTCTTGGAAAAAGTTCTTTTATTGGAACTGAGCATTTAGCAAATGAAATTTTAGAGATCCCAGAAATTTCGAAAAATATTGTCAAAAGAAAAATGAGGGTCTCATCAAAGAAAGGTACTGGGAATTTCTCTGATAATTCAATTGGGAAAAATGCCTCCCAAAATGATTTCTTTGGTGAACTAAATTCTATTATTGAAAATTTCTTCAATCCTAATAGCCCTCAAAATATCAAAAGAAAAACATCTGGCAAAAATTTCTATACAGATTTGACCGCGAAACCTCAAGATGACCATATTTTAGTCGGGAGAGAGTATGAAATAGAAAGAATCTCTCATATACTTGGAAGAAAAATGAAAAATAATCCAGTATTAATTGGTGACCCTGGCGTTGGAAAAACTGCAATAGTTGAGGGATTGGCTAAAAAAATCAGAGAGGGCAAGGCCGAATATTATTTATTTGGAAAGAGAATTTTCAGTCTTGATCTAGGACTACTAATTGCTGGAACAACTTTTCGAGGCGAGTTTGAGGCCAGACTTAAAGACATCATAGATCAAATAAAAAAAGACCCTAATATTATTTTATTCGTGGATGAAATTCACAATCTGATTGGAGCTGGAAACGCTTCTGGCGGAATGGACGCTGCAAATCTCCTAAAGCCAATTCTTTCACGTGGAGAAATTCAATTAATCGGTGCAACTACTATCGAAGAATATCGCAAGCACATTGAAAAAGATGCTGCTTTAGAAAGAAGATTACAACCAATCATCGTTAAAGAACCAACAATAGAAGAAACAAAAAAAATTCTAGATGGAATTAAAAAATCATACGAGACTTTTCATAATGTCTCGATTTCAGATGATGCAAACAGAACCGCAGCTATTTTCGCAAAAAGATATTTAACAGAAAGAAATCTCCCTGATAGCGCTATCGACTTGATTGATGAAACAGCTTCTCGCTTACGCTCTGGAGCCTCTGATAGTTTAGTTTATCGAAAAATTAAAACCTTGGAGGAAAAAATAGAAAGAATTAAAACAGAAAAAGAGCTCTTGGTAATTAGCGACCGTTATGAAGATGCGATTAGAATGAGATCTGAAGAAAATAAAACTATGGCAGTATTAAAAAAACTGCAAAAAGAGTTTGTCAAAGAATCAGAAAAGAATAAAGTAACTGTAACTGCTGATGAAATCAAGAACACTTTAGCAGAACTTTCCAGAATTCCAAAGGAAATTTTGGCACAAGACAATGATGCAATTACCAAAAAAGTGAAAAAATCTCTCCGGGAGGGATTATTCGGACAGATAAAAGTTAGAGAACACATATCCAATACCATTCTTAGGCAAGTTAGTGGCATTTCAAACCCCAATCGACCATTAGGATCATTCCTCTTCGTGGGACCATCTGGTGTTGGAAAAACTCATTGTGCAAAATTACTAGCGGGGGCAATTTCTCCTACTTCGCACAAAGATGCTCTCATCCAAATCAATATGAGCGAATTTATGGAAAGACACACCGTTTCTAGATTACTTGGCGCACCAGCTGGCTATGTTGGTTATGAAGAAAGCGGTGAATTTGCTGATAAAGTCAGACGTAACCCCTACAGTGTCGTGCTTTTTGATGAAATTGAAAAAGCTGACCCTTCAATCCTCAATATCCTCTTACAAATTCTTGAGGAAGGTGAGATTTCTGATTCAAAAGGAAGAAAAATTAATTTCAGAAATACTATTGTCATCCTTACTTCAAACATTGGAATTACGGAGCTAAATAAGATTTCGGAACTTGGTTTCAATAAAAAAAGTTTACCCAAGAAAGCTGGATACGAAGAGATTACAAGTTCTATAATCGAACAGATTGAGGAAATTCTCTCGCCAGAGCTTATTAATCGTTTAGATCATATCCTTCCATTTAATACTCTCTCGAGCAGAAACATTGAGGCGATTATCAAAAAGGAGCTAGGCGCATTAAAAGAAAGATTATCACAACGTTCGATTGAGTTTGATTTCGATAAATCAATCCTTAGGTTTATTTCCAAGAAAAGCAAAAGTTTTGAACTTGGTGCCAGACAAATCAGAAAACATATTCAGGATTCTATTGAGCCTATTATTGCTAAAAAAATAGTTTCCCACAAAAACATTGTCAAAATCTCAATCACAAACAAAAAAGAAAGAATCGTTGCCGAGATTATCAAAAAATAGTCCACAGATTCAACTTGCCAAAATATCGGACTTTTTCGCCGACATTCTTTTTCCAGTTAAATGCATAAGCTGTGGAAAAGAAGGAGTTTTTATTTGCAAAAAATGTCTCGAAACAATCCCCAAAAACTCTTTTCAAATCTGCCCTGTTTGCGAAAAAACCATTATGCCTAATGGGGATATTTGCAGACTTTGCAAGGAAAATTCAGATTCACCTCTCAACCGACTATTTGTAGTTTCTGATTACCAAAATAAGTTGCTGGCAAGGGCGATTCACTCTTTTAAATATAACTTCGTAAGCGAACTATCAGAGCCCTTGGGAGAGTTGATGGTGAGAACAATGTCACATCTTAGCAGCTTTCCGATTCCAGAAATAATAATCCCCATCCCCTTGCATCGCAGAAGATTGCGCTGGAGAGGTTTCAATCAATCAGAGTTACTCTCGAATGTAATTGCCAAAAATCTCCTTCCTGGGATGGAAATTGAGGTTCTGACTGATGCAATCGAGCGCAAGCGTTTCACTAAATCTCAAATGAAAGTAAAAGACCACGAAGCCAGACAACGAAACATGGAGGATTGTTTTGTGGCAAACACTGATTTCTACAAAAAAATAAAAACTAAAAGAATTCTTTTAGTTGACGACGTTTGCACAACTGGCTCCACTATAGGTGAATGTGCAAAAGAGCTCAGAAAATTGCACCCCAAATCAATCTCCGCAGTTGTGTTGGCGAGGCAGAGCTAGTGACAAACTCAAGCCAGTCCGTAAAGTTTGTAATGTTTATAAAGTTTTCAAAGTTGGGGAAAATAACGCGTGATAATTTTCAATTTTCAATTCTCAATTTTCAATTTATTTAGTTTTTTGTTGTCATCCTCGTGCATACGGGGATCCACCTCGGTGAGCCTCGGGCGAGACGGGTCCATTAGGCTCTATCTAGCAATTTTTTACACAAATCATTCCCTTTTAAATCTTTCGCAGTGCAAGCAATGCAGTGCTTTTGCAGCTTGTGTTGAATTTTTTGTTATCCAGTCTAATGGATTGCGCTGGTCCGAGTTTCTAACTCGGACCTTTATTTCAAGACACAATAAGAAAAGCACTCTTTGGGAACACAAACTACAAACCTTGAACCGGGTTACAAAACCGCTCCAGCGCAAAATATACCAATAACTAACCGTTGATAAATTTCCTATTTTATGCTTAGCTAAAGACAAAGGGGAAACAGTAAAAAATAAACACATGAAAAAGCAATATTATATAATAATAACCTTTTTTCTTGCCTCAGCGCTGTTTGTTTTTGGCGGAAATATCGCAAAAGCGAAAAGTGATGACTTGCAAAGAGGTTCTTGGTGGGGACAAATCAATAATAACTCAGTTGTAGTTCGTAAGGACCCTAGTAGCAAATCAAAGCGGCTAGGAGTTTTTTATACCATAAACCGAGTTAAGGTCCTGAAAACCATAAGTGGCGAAAATATCGAAGGAAACGACCAATGGTATCAAATTGATGGAGGCGCATATCCCGGAGCGTATATTTTCTCAGGACTAGTGACTAAAATCGATCAACCTACCCCACCTAAAAACTTGGCACGCCCAAATGATGTTGGTGAAAGTGAATATTGGATTGATGTTGATTTAACCAGAAAAATTTTGACTCTCGTTAAGGGCAAAGAGCCTGTGTTTGTAACCTACGTTGCAACAGGGAGAAACGACTCACCCACAATAACAGGTACTTTTCGGATGTGGTACAAAACTCGTAATATAAGAATGAGTCTTGCTCCACCAGTGGTGCCACGCGCCTATGACTTGCCCAATGTACCAGACTCAATGTTCTACTATCGATCATATGCTATTCACGGGACCTATTGGCACGATAAATTCGGCTCGCAACAAAGTTCAGGTTGCACCAATCTTACGCGCGGTGACGCTACTTATCTATTTTCAATAACCAGTCCTAGCTTAAAAGAAAACCAAAAGGCGTTGAAAATTGGTTCAGAAATTTCTAGCACTATGGTGGTGAATCACTATTAAACTTACTATCTTTTAGCTAAAAATCCTATCAAAAAACATCCCTTGGATCAAACTGGGATGTTTTTAATTATTGGTATTATTTTTTATCCTCACTGGAAAGACGGGATATTATCTGATTAAGTTTTCTGACAGGATTCACGCTTCGTAATGTTACCTGTTTTGATATCTTGGTGGTGCTGATAAATTTATATACCGCGCTTTTACTTAAGTTGCCCATACTCACATTCCATAACACTGCCCCAGAGACATATTTCACCTTGTCCATTTTAGGGTCCATATGTATTTCTTTTAAAATATCAGGGTTATCGATTTCTTCCCATAAAAATATAACATTCGTCATCATCCCTTTTCCTATTTCCCAGGAAACAGGAATTTCCTTACAAGTTTTTAATATATTTTGCGCACCTCGCACTAGCACTTTTATCTCAAACGGAAAATCCTTTTGAATCCTCCCCTCTATCTTTTGAGCTATTTTTTCTTGATCCTTACTGGCATACGAAAAAACAACATTCCCCGAATTGCCATACGTAACAACGTTTTCAAACCCCAGCGACTCGAAAGTTTCTTTGAGATACATCATGGATATCTTGCGATGTCCACCAATGTTGATACCGCGTAAAAACGCAACATATATCATAAGCATTTTACCTTTATGTTTATCTCTTATCTTCACTTTCTGCTATAAATTTTTGAGGAATATTACAATGTCCACATAGATCTATTCCGCTCACATACTTTGAATCAAATTTTGTTTAATTAAGAATTCCTTTATTCTGACAAACATTTTCTTATGACCAATCTCATTTGGATGAAGCCCATCAGGGAGATCAGTCTTTTCCAAAACATCTAGCATATCAATAAAGTGGAGTCCATTTTGCTTGCAATAGTCTTTCGCAATTTCATTATATTCTTCTATGATGTCATTTCTCCAGCAAACGATTCGACGTTCCACAACCGCTTGCCACGGATTGGCTTTTTCTTCATCAACTCCAGTCATCCCCACAAAAACAATTTCATCAATATTTCTATCCCCGATTTGGTGGATTTTTGATATATTTTCAAGGAATTTTATTTTGTCTATTTCAGGGCCTCCTTCTATATTATTAATAATCCGAGTATCATTGATGGGAATTCCAACTAATAATAAGGCCTTCTTTTCTGGCTCTGTGCTCTTTCTTGGGAATATTTCACCTTCAATTCTTGCTACTATTTGACTAGAGTCTTCACCACTAATGGCTAAATTAAAAACATGGCAAAATTGTCCAGTCTTAGCAAAATAGTTTTTAAGCCGAACAACCCAACCACCAACAACCCAATCATTCGAACCAAATGCAATGCTATCGCCGAAAACGAGTATCTTTTTTATCATAGACTATTTTTAATTGTGAATGCTTAAATGTTAGCAATTAAGAAATATGTTTGCAAATAATATCCTTATGACTTGCATTGGTCCAGTCCTAACTATTATTATTTTTCACAATTACTTCACAAATGGTTTCTCTCCTCCAAAAACTATCCTCGGCACATGATTATTTATAAATTCTTCCGAAACTCCATATTTTTTAGCATACAAGGGGCTCACACATCCAAAAAAGGCTTGCTCATAATCAAATCCTAATTTTTCCGAAACATTCTTCACTGCATATTCAGATTCCCCTTCGATTTCTACCAATGGTTCAAGAAATGGCCACTCGTCGAGGGTTATTTCAACGTCGTCTAATTTCCAAAGTTCTCTTTTGGTTTCTTGATAGGATTTCTTTCTGCATCCAATGATTTCCAAAAGCTCCACAGCTTCGTCAAAATTGTCCACCGTCAAACCGATTTCTTTTTGATTTTCGATTCTGTCTCCATCAACTATTTTCACAATCATCGTAATCCTATCTCCCTCGTCCCTCACTCGTAGCCACGCATCATCCCTTTTTTGACTCTCGGGAAAATTGAATGTCACTCGCTTTTGCAAAAATTCCGGTCGCGAAAGTTTCGCTCCTGCTTTTTTAAGCCGTCCTCTTATTTCATCCTTATCGACATCAGTGAATGTCGCTTCGTATTCGATTTGCATAAAATTATACTTTCGATTTATCATTTTCCCCTTCGACCTCTTCAATCCTATACATGCCATCCTCCTGCATTCTTATATATTGCTTATCTGTGAGTAGGATAAATTTATATTTCTCACCATACATATGTTCAAACCGATGCTTCAAAAACTGATCTCTTTTGTCTTCTCGTCCAAAATGTGGAACAGGAATAAAATCCACCAAACCATAACCGTCAAAACTGTTCAGTTTCGCGAACCATCCATCATGGTCTGATTTATATAAAGGATAAATATTTGGTCCAGCGACAATTGACCCTGCGCTTTGACCTATGTAGATTCCACCCTTTACGATGAATTTCTTTATGACTTTTGCGAAATCATTCTCCTCAGATTGATACAATAAATATGCGCTATTGCCACCAGCTATATACGCGATATCCACAACACTCAACGCTTCCTCAATCTCGCTTTCCGTCTTGCCAGTGATTGTATATCTAGTTATCTCAAACCCCAACTGTTCCATTTTTTGTCTTGCATCATCAATCCAGGGCTTGTCACCTTCGTGCATTTCTCCAGAAGTTTCAATAAATAAAGTTTTCTTTTTGTTTTCAAAATCAAAATGCTTCACAACATCATGCACAACAGTCGCTGCGTCAGATGTTAAAAAAATATTATTTTTCATATAAATTGGTTGTTATTTAGATACTTATAAATTTTCAGAATTAGCGCCTAACTTTAAGTATTTATGATCCCAGAATCGCGCTGGAGCAGATTTACTTGCCATAACAAGAACTGATGACTAAATTTTACTAATTCTATTCTATAATTTCTTTAAGATTAATTTTTCTATATTTATCATTACCCCCTATATAACTGACATTAATTTCAACTTCTTCATCCTTAAAATTTAATTCAGCAAAAGTTCCTTGATATTTTTCATTCTTCACGACTCCAGGAAAAACAAAATATTTAACATCGTCAATTTTGTCAAAATAAAAATCTTCAATATGCCCGGAGAAAACGGCCGTAACATTATTATCCTTAAAAACTTTTTGCAATTTCAGGGCATTGAGTGGCAGCCCACTGTTGGAGCGAACATCAACACTCCAAATTGGTGGGTGGTGAATAAAAACAACTTTCTTTTTATCAGTCTTAAGCTCTTTTTCAAGCCATTCAATTTGTTTTGCAGAAACATTCCCACGAGTATAATATTCCCCCGGCCTAATATCATTATTACTTTTATCATAGTTACTATCCATGATGATTATTCTATAATTCCTAACATCAAAAGATTTCACCAAATAATCAATCTCCAAAGACTTTTTCCAAGTATCTTTATCAACTGCTCTCAGGTCGTGATTTCCTAAGACCCAATATTTAGGAATTGCAGTTTTATCAAAAAGCTTCTTAACCGACCTCAATTCTCCACTTCCGACTTCTTCGTCCCTGCCTGTTCCTTCTATAACATCGCCGTTAATTACTATAAAGTCAGGACCAAAATCATTATTCATTTCCTCTGTGAAATAGTTTATTCTTTCTTTGAAAATTTCCTTGATTATTCTAATATCCCTACTCTTTCCTGAATTTGATTTTGCATGAATATCCGTAATAAAACCAATCTTAAGTTCATTTTCTCCATATTCCTTCCCAGTAAAAGGCAATGCCTCTGAGGAATCTTCTTCGGTCTCTTCGAACACTTCAGTCTCTTCCTTCGATTCGGCTTCTTCAATCGTTTCCGTTTCCTCAGTAATATCCAATTCACTGATATCTTCTTCAATATATGCCTCTATCTCATCCTCTAAACCTTCTCCAAGATTTTCAGTTTCTTCGGTCATTTCAACGTCTAAATATTCCTGAACTTCTTTCTTTGCATCATCCTCCATTTTCTTGCTGGTTATTTTAAAGCTAGAAAAAAAGACTAGCAAGGAGGCTAAAAGTACTGCAAGGATTACAAATGCCCTCTTGTTAGTTATTAATGTTTTCATTTTTTATACTAGTAAGTATTATAAAAAGACAAAGGGGGTAATTTAAAGACGAAAAGCATAAAAGCACTAGCAAAATCGTGTTTTTTAATTTCTTTTGATTTGATTTTGTTGAATCAAAAATCGGTCAAAAGCTAACCTTCTTATCTCATCTCCCTCTGCAGAGAAAGAATGTCCACTGGATGAAGCGATTATCATTTCTGAGTTTTTAAGAGCTTTATTAAGAATAAAGGCTTTCATTATTGGACAAAGTATATCATAACGCCCATGCACAATTATTGTTGGGATATTCTTTATTTTATCAATACCATTCATAATTTGATCATCCTCAACGAACCATTCATTTTTTTCATAATGAAGATAGACCTTAACAGAAGCAATATCACCCTCTTCAACATCTTCTGGCGAAATATATGAAATCTTAGCTATTGGTGAATATAAATTATCTTCCCAATTTGCAACTCCAGCAACAATTTCTTTTTGCTGCTCCAAATCATTTCCTTCAAGAAGCTCGGAAAGAGTTTTTGATGCTTCTTTGGGTGTTGTATTGTACTTTTCTAAAAATTTTGTTCTTTTCTCCAAAACATCTGGGACAAATTGTGCTGTGCCTTTAATGCCCTTGAAACTCCAGTCCGTGGACTCCCTATCGGCAAAAAAAATCGAGTAGAGAATCAAACCCATTGTCTTCTCGCTGTGTCCTTGGGCATATAAAAGTGCAAGTGTAGCACCCCAACTTCCACCTGATACATACCATCTTTCAATTCCCAATTGCTCTCGTATACGTTCAGCATCTCGCAATATATCCTCTGTTGTATTGTTTTCTAATTTTCCCTGGGGCATACTTTTGCCACATCCTCGTTGGTCAAACAAAATAACACAGTATTTTTCTAAATCGAAAAGCTCTGCATGCTTTGGCTTGCTTTTTGACCCAGGTCCTCCGTGAAAGAAAATAATGGCTGGCCCTTCTGGGTTTCCCCACTCAGAAAAAGAAACTGTGTGTCCATCCTTCTCTAAAAGTTTGTGTATTTTTTCCATGATTGTAAAAGTTGTTATATTTTCTCCAATAATATCACTAAAGGCTGCAAAGTTGCAAACGAAGTTATATCCTCTCCCTTAATCCAAAGGGGAGTTGGGGTGGGATATGGTCTGCGCAGGAAACCTTAACCCCTCCTAGTCTCCCTGCCTCGCTCTGGCTTGCCATGGCGGGCCCTTAAAACTAGTGGGAGGAATAACTGCTTTCCTGCAATTCGTTAGATGCATCTATAGAGGTCTCTATAGATGCATCTAAACCACCAATAGGAAAATTACTCTCGCTAGACAAATCCATAATAAAATGATAAGTTAGGAAAGTTGAAACCTTGAAAGAAGAATAGTTTAAAATAACGGAGAGATGCCTGCCAGCCCAAGGCTGGTCCGCCTAGGGCGGAAGTGGTAATATAATGCTATGCACTATGTTTATATACTACAAAGCAAGTCTTCTGGAAAATTGTACAAAGGATGTACGAGCGATTTAAGGCGAAGAATTGCAGAACACAACAACCGAAAGGTTATTTCTACGAAAGCAGGTGTGCCATGGCGACTGATTTATTACCAAGGACTTCTCAACAAAAAAGATGCACTGCGTGAAGAAAAATTTTTAAAAAGTGGAAAAGGAAGAGAAAGATTGAAATATTTGCTAGAAGATACCTTAAAAACTGAATAGCTTAGAATAACGGAGAGATGCCTGAGCGGCTGAAAGGGGCACCCTGCTAAGGTGTTGGGCTTTCACGAGTCCCGGGAGTTCGAATCTCCCTCTCTCCGCACATAAAAAACATCCTATTTTGTAGGGTGTTTTTTGATAGGAGTTTGTTACTTTAGAACTTTTGATGATAGTATATAATAAAATAATCTCAAAATTTCTCAACAATTATTCCATGGAACCGCAAACTTTTATTGAAGAAAGGTTAAACAATTTAAACTCTAGTGAACATACCTTTGAACAAGAAAACGCCACCAATTTAGAGGCGGAAATTTTGCGTTTACTTCTTTTCAAAAAATTTAGAAAATATTCAGCAAGCGAAGAACTAATAAATCATTGTAAGAAAGCAATTTCGATACAGGTGTCAGACAATAAACCTATAAATATAACTTTTCTACATGGAGCATATAAACTTTGGCGATTAGAGGAATCTCCTTGCGTAGATTGGGCGGAATTTTTTTCACTTTTATATTACACTGATTGGGTAAAAGGTATTTGCAAAATATATAAGCCAGGCGTCTGGTTTGATTTTTTTGTTGATGATCTAATTGTCCCGAAGCTTGATAATATTCCAATGAATGATGTTGAAAAGTATATTGAATCATACAATCAATTGATAAATTTTATCAAATTTTATCAACCAAAAAATCTGAAAATGACAATTACACCAGTTGGTTCGAAGTTTAAATCTGCAGAAGAATTTGAGGATATTTTAAAGCAAAAACTCAATGAACTTAATAGAAAATCAAATAATCAATTACCTAAGCTGACAGATTCTCAGCGAGCAATGATTGAGCTTAATGTTAAACTAAATCAAACACAGAAAAAAGACCCTACTTGGCAGGAAAAAATATGGCAATTACATAATGCTTATTTGGAAATAAAAAAATCGCTCGGTTACCATTTTCGTCCTGAAAAGATATTGGCATTCACACAACCTTTGCCATCAGGCAGTACAATATCTGTTGGGACAACAAAATCTTCAATAATGAAATTTTGGATTGGAGCGGGAGTATTAAAACCAAGGGACACTTCATACCAAGAAGTAATATTCTCTCCATCTCAATTGAAATCAGCAGATTTTCAATGGTTGGATATGAAAATAAAAGGTCTTAATGGAGAGAATTTTGAAAAAATTAGAATACTTAAGTAATTAGCGACTGTTAATCTCAGAAACCAAAGTTCCAACTTCGTCCCACACTCTCCGCCTTCGCCACGCTGAAGCGAGGCTATGACATGACAAGGTGCTCTTACAGCTTCGCGAAGGCAGGATTCAGTTTGCGAAAGCGACATTCAAAAACATCCTATTTTCTAGGGTGTTTTTTGATAGCGATTTGTTGTTTTGAGAATTTAAATGTATTATTGAATCAAATATTTAGATGCTAGCAAAAATTGCTAAAAATAAGGCATTTAAATTCAAATATTAATACCAATAAAAATTTTATGAGAAGCAAGAAAGCTACAAAGGCAAGTATCTTAAAATCATATGTCAATCTGGCAGAAAAAGCGAAGCTTGATTTTGATTTTATCATATTAACAATCGGAGCTGCTGCTATTTGTTCCTTTGGATTTAAAATGAATAGCCCAGCAGTAATCGTTGGGGCAATGGTAATTTCACCACTACTCTATTCTGTTGTTAGTATTGGAGTTGCGTCTTTTAAAAAAGATTGGAAAGTTCTTTTGGATGGACTAGCGACTTTAACTGCAGGCATAATTATTGCGATTAGCATATCCGCCTTTTTGAATCTATTTTTCCTCACCGAATACAGAACTGAAATAGTTGACCGACTCAGTGGCTTATCAAGTGATTATTTTTTTGTAGCATTTTTCTCTGGACTTGCAGGAACTTTTACGTTTTTCTGGCCAGAAATTATCGAGGCAATCGCTGGAATTGCTATCTCTGTGGCCTTGATTCCGCCAGTTGTTTTAATCGGCTTGGGACTAGCAAACTTCGATTACCAAATCATAGTTCATGGCAGTGCTATTGTTATGATTAATGTATTGGGAATTTATCTTGGCTCTCTTTTGATGTTTACGGGATTGCATTTTTTATCTGAGGAAAAATAGCTTTACCCATCGTGTCTATAAACTCCAAACTCGAAAAGCATCTCTATTCATGGGGTGTTTTTTGGTTTATATTTGTAATAATAAAGCTATAGATGTTATAATTTACAAACTAATAACATAAGCTGCAAAATGAAATACTCCATCCTTTTTGATTATAACGGTGTGATTGCCAACGATGAACATCTTCAATTTTTAGCGTTTAAAAATATCATCAAAAACCTTGGATTAGATTTGAGTCAAAACCTTTACGACAAACATTTCCTTGGGAAAACTGATTATGAAGGATTTTTATCATTAGCTAATTCCCCAGTAATTTCATTCCCTCAAAATTCCATTGACGCTCTTGTTAGGGAAAAAACAAAATTATATCAAAAACTCTCTGGGAAAGCAGATATTTTATACCCAGGTGTAGAATCCATCCTTTCCAGCCTAAGCAAAGTTTTCAAACTTGCCATCATCACTGGATCTTCCAAGGAAGAACTTTTTCCCGTTCTCGAAAGAAATGAGTTGACTCAATATTTTCAAAAAATAATCACGGCCGATGATATCACAAAGAGCAAGCCAGATCCCGAGGGCTATCTAAAAGGATTGTCTTTGCTTGGGACGAGTGCTGATAAAGCCCTAGTCATTGAAGACTCGCCCTCTGGAATAAAAGCTGCTAAGTCCGCAGGAATAAAATGCATCGCAGTGCTCCACACGACCCCCAGAAACAAACTTGCCGGTGCTGATAAAATAATTGCTAGCATCGCCAAATTAGATGAGGAGTTGATTTTGTCAATAATTGAGAAACCTAGATTAACTACGTGATTACAATAATAAAATTTATCCACACCCTGGTTTGGGCAATATTTGTTTCGGCGATAATGTATGTTTTGTATGCAGGAGTTACCAATACTTTTGATACCCCATTACTGGTGTCTATAGGGCTAATTATATTCGAAACTATAGTTTTAATAATAAATAAATGGGCCTGTCCGCTAACTGGTATTGCAAGAAAATACACTTCCGATAGAAATGCCAACTTTGATATCTATTTGCCAAATTGGTTGGCAAAACACAACAAATCAATATTTTCCACACTTTTTATTATTGGTCTTATTCTCGTGATTATTAATTTTATCAGAACCAAATGAAGGATTTAGCAATTCAAATCGTAAACTACAAAACAAAAAAATATCTTGAGGATTGTCTTGATGATGTTTTGGCTGATCTAAAAGGGAATAATTTAAATTACGAAATCAGCGTTCTTGATAATGATTCTGGGGATAATCTGCTTGACCTCGAAGAAAAATATTCTAAAGACAAAATTAATTTTTGCTACTCTAGCAAAAATCTTGGCTTTGGAGGTGGTCATAATTTCCTGGCGAAGAAAGCTGATTCAAAATTTCTCCTGATTCTAAATCCAGATTTAAAATTTATTGAAAAACAGACAATCAAAAGACTTTTCTTAGAAATAGATAAGAATAAAAACATCAAAATTGTTGGGCCAAAGGTGATGACAAAAGAGAATAAACCTCAAAGATGGGATCACGGGCAACTAAAGGGATTGCTGGCAAAAATAACTCTTCGGAGTGGGAATTCTTATTGGAAAAATCTAAAAGAAGCCTCCTCCGTCGCCTGGGTTTCTGGCACTTTTTTGATGATAGAAACTAAAACGTTTAAAAAAATAAAAGGCTTTGATGAAAATTTCTTCTTGTATAAAGAAGAGGAAGATCTGTGTCTTAGGGTTAGAGATTTAGCTGGTGAGATTTGGTACTTTCCTCAAATAAAAATATGTCATATTGGCTCTGTTGTTGCTAAAAGGTACGAATATATGGAAAAATCTTCAAGAATTTTCGATGAAAAACATCTAAAAAATAAACCTGGATTTTTGTTTTTTAGAACAATTAACAAAACTCTCACTAAAATTTACAATTTAACAGGGAGACTTTTTAAAAGATAGCTTTGAGCAGAAAGACACTCTCCTGGTTTTTATATTAGTTATTGTCAACCAAAAATCTTTTATATAAGGGTTTTATATGTTATTATTAAACAAAGCTAATTTTAAATTCAAAAAAATGAAAACTATTTTAGTAGATGCGGTGAATGCTTTCGTCGATACCGAGGGGAATATTTTTGAAGAAATGCATGATTTACTTGAAGAATATCCTAATAATAAAATCATTCTCACTGGTGCTGATGATGAGCAATTCGCTCAATTTGTTTTAGACAAGATGCCCTACGAAGTTTTCACCCTAAAACATGATCCAGAAAAAACCAACCCCGAATATTACATGATGATGTTGGATAATTATGAACTGACCCCCGAAGATGTGATATATTTTGAACATAATCCTGAAGCGGTGGAAAGTGCAAAATCTGTTGGGATAGAAACTTACCATTATGACAAAGATGAAAAAGATTTGGATAACCTGCAAGATTTTTTAAATGAGAATTTATAACCTTGACTTATAAGAAAATTTCAAAAAGAATAAGCACCAAACACAAAGCTTGGAGCTTATTTTTTTCAAAAACAAAAGTCTTATCATCGATGAACTATTCGTCTTTTCTTTCAGACTTCCCCGCGAAATAACCTCTGATTTTAATTTTAGTCTTGCTATAAAAATTTTTTCTTGAATCTTTTTGAAAAACCCCAATGAATTTGCTTAGAAAAGATCTTGGCGTTCTATAGCCTGGTTTTCCAGGCTTTCCTCCAACTTTTGCATAGTCTCGCATATTTTTGTGTTTTAAGGATTAGAACTTATCTACCTCTAGTTTATAGGCTTTGACTAAATATATCAAACATCAAAATATTTTCCAAAATAAACATGCGTGCTAAACTTAGTCTAATATTACATTACAACCATCTTTTATAGTAAAAATTATTCTGTGGCCCAATGAAAGTTACGCTCGAAAAAACTTGGAAAAAAAACTTAGCAAAAGAGTTTGAAAAATCTTACTTCAAAGCTCTATCTGATTTCATGCATAATGAATATCTTACGAAGCAAATTTTCCCAAAACCAAAAAATATTTTTTCTGCTTTTAATAATTGTCCTTTTGAGAAAGTTAAAGTTGTGATTATTGGGCAAGATCCCTATCATGACTTTGGACAAGCGCACGGATTTTGCTTTTCTGTTCCACTTGGAATCAAAATTCCTCCATCACTTTCCAATATCTACAAAGAAATTGAAAGTGATTTGGGGATAATAATGCCAAAATCTGGTGATTTAACTTCCTGGGCAAAACAAGGTGCGTTACTATTGAACGCGACACTCACTGTTGAGGCTCACAAAGCTGGCTCTCATCAAAAAAAGGGCTGGGAAGAATTCACTGACCAAACAATCAAAACGCTTTCAGAAAAACGGGAGAACTTAGTTTTTCTACTCTGGGGAGTATATGCACAAAACAAAGCAGACTTGATTGATGAATCAAAACATTTGATTTTAAAAGCGCCACATCCTTCTCCACTCTCAGCTCATCGAGGATTTTTCGGTTGCAAACATTTCAGCAAAACTAACGAGTTTCTTACTTCTAAAGAGCTTAAAAAAATAAATTGGGAAATAAAATAATTGAAATCTATATGAATAAAATAATTCTAGCATCTAGTTCTCCGAGAAGAAGTGAAATTTTTGCCAAACTTAGATTACCTTTTGAAATAGTTGCCAGCAACTACAAGGAAGATATGACACTAAAAATGTCACCAAAAGATTTAGCGAAATTTCTCTCCAGAGAAAAAGCACAGGAGGTCGCAAAAAGATTCAAAGCCCATCTTATTATAGGAGTTGACACCTTTGTGGTATTAGACAAGGAAATCCTAGGTAAACCACACACAAAAAAAGTTGCAAAGGAAATGCTTGAAAAAATAAACGGGAAAAAATTGAAGATAATCACGGGGTTTGCCGTCATTAATTCAGCAACCAACAGAACTCTTTCTAAGACAAAGACAACAAATGTATTTATCAAAAAGCTATCTTCGGAAGAAATTAAAAGCTACATCGCCACCAAAGAACCTCTTGATAAGGCTGGCGCTTTTGCTATTCAAGGGATTGGAGCTGTTCTAATCAAAAAAATTGATGGCGACTATTTTAATGCCGTTGGTCTTTCTCTTTTCGAAATAGCGAAAGCATTAAAAAAATTCGAAATCAAGGTTTTATAAAAATAACTTATATCAAACAACTAAAATGCTAATCATCTACGCTCACCCAAATCATGACGGACATTGTGGACACGTCTTAACGGAAATCAAGAAGGAACTTGCACTAAAAGAAATAGAATATGAAGTTCTGGATTTATACAAACTAAACTATGATCCGGTTCTAAAACAAGAAGAGCATTACACTTCTGGAAACTACCATCTCGCTAAAGAAACACTCAAATTTCAAACACTTATCAAAAAAGAAAGGCAATTCATCATCATCTACCCGACTTGGTGGAATGGAACACCAGCAATTTTAAAGGGCTTTTTCGACCGCACACTGACAAATAAATTTGCCTTTCGCTATAATATATTCAAATTTCCCAAGGGCCTCCTAAAAGGAAAAGTTGCGGTCATCACAACCACTGGAGGACCAGCACTTGCTGAAAAGCTGATTTTGGGAAATCGTTCACTTAAAGTTGTTGTGGGAGAAACTTTAAAATTTTGCGGATTAAAAGCAAAGGGCTTCATGGTAGATAAAGCCAATAAATTTACCGCAAAAAGCAAGAAGAAAATAGAGAAAAAAGTTAAACTAGCACTTAAATATCTTCTGAAATAAATAGTTTTCTAATTGACTAAAGTCTTGCCTTAAAAAATAAACCACCAGTTAATCCTGGCGGTTTATTTTTATTGAAAATTATTGATCGTTTATTCTCTCAACTTTATAAACCTTATGAACTTTACAAACTTTATAAACTCTACTTTATCCCCTAATAATCCCCAAAAGCTCATCTTTTTTTTCCTCCATAAGTTCCTTTGTTTTTGCCTCAAGATTAAGTCTCAATACTGGTTCCGTGTTTGAAGCTCGCACATTAAACCACCAATCTTCAAAATCAATTCTGATGCCATCCAACCTATCCATTTCCCCATCTGAATATTTTTCTTCTAGCTGTTTCAAAACAGCCTTTACATCTTTAACTTCAGAATTAATCTCTCCTGAATGAAAATATCTTTTTAAATCTTCGGTTAGTTCAGACATTGTCATGCCAGTCTCGTTTAAAAGATTCAAAAGGGTCACAACAGCTAAAGTTGCTAACTCTGCTTTTGAATTTTCTTCAAAATAATAATGCCCTGAGAGCTCACCTGCAAAAATTGCACCCTCCTCTCTCATCTGTTTTTTAATCAATGAATGACCAACTCGGCAACGACTAACAACTCCGCCAGCCTCTTCAATGACCTCTTTAACAGAATTTGAACCTCTTAGATCCATTAAGATTTTGCTACCGGGATGCTTTTTTAAAATCTCTTTTGCTAAAAGTGCAGTTACAAAGTCCATTGGAATAACCGTTCCTTTTTCATCAACAAATCCAACTCGATCTGCATCTCCATCATAAGAAACACCAAGGTCAGCGCCTTCCTCCAGAACCCTTTCTTGCAAAGCCTCCAGCGTTTCAGTCTTTAAAGGATTCGCTTCGTGGTTTGGGAAAGAACCATCATATTGATCATACATATAAACTTTTTCAACTGAATCTCCCATATTCTCTAGAACCTCTTTGTCTAAAATTCCCATCGCATTAGCGAAATCAACTACAATTTTTTTCTTTTTTGTAGCGACCTCTTTGTTGAAAAATCCCGCGATATATTCTAGGTACTTTTGTTTCAATTTTTTATCTTCAACAACACAACCTTTCTCACCTACGGGCTCAAAATTACCCTCCATCGCCAGTTGCTTTATCTCTTCCATTCCACTGCCCTCTCCAATCGGGACAGCGCCCTTGAAGCAAAATTTCATCCCATTATATTCCGCTGGATTATGTGAGGCTGTAATAATAATTCCCGCATCAACATCCAGATTCCAAGAGGCAAAATAAAGCATCGGAGTTGTTGAAATTCCAATCTTTATCACATTGACTCCACCATCAGTCATCCCTTCGATCATTTTAGTCTCCAAATTATCAGATGATTTTCTAATGTCTTTTCCAATTACAATTGTTTTTGCTTTTGTAAAAACAGCCAAGGCTCTCCCGATGTTATAAACCGTCTCTTCGTTTATTTCACCAGGATAGACACCACGAATGTCATAAGCCTTAAAAATTCCTGAGTTAATTTCCATTGTTTTTTAATTATTTTTTATAATAAATTTTCTCTCGTTTTCATCTAAAATTTCTATCTTGATATTCACAACGTTCTTATAAAATGCACCCTCAATACGCTCTGGCCATTCTACAATCACCAAATTTCTTTTATCATTTATGATTTCCTCCCAAGATAAATCTTTTAAATCATCAAGTCCAATTCTATAACAATCAAAATGATATACTTTTTCAAAAACATTATTGCTCTTTAATTTATAATCTTTCATCACCACGAATGTTGGCGATGTGAATGGACCTTCTGCCCCAATTTCTTCCAAAATTCCTTGTGCAAAGGTCGTCTTTCCAGCACCTAAATCACCTTTCAATAAAATAACGTTTCTTCCATCCAGTGAGGCGAGAACATCTCTTGCTAACGTTCGCGTGTCATTTAAATTATAAGCTTTAAATTCCATATTTTAAATTCTAAATACTAAACACAACAACTAGACATCATTCACTAATCTTCTTGCCAATTTATCGACATCTCCAGCTCCCACGGTCAGGACAATATCGTCAATAGAAACTCTATCTTTCAAATCCTCGAAGGCTTGCTCTAGTGTTGCAATATGGCTTGCTTTTTTATGAAAATTTTTAATCTCATCAACCAACTCCTTTGAACTTACCCCTCCTTGCTTCTCTCGAGCGGAGCCATAAATATCCAGTACAATAACTTCATCTGCATCGGCAAAGCTTTCTGCAAACTCACCAAACAAAGCTTTTGTTCTAGTGAAGGTATGCGGATGAAAAATACAAATGACATTCTTCGTGGGAAATTTATCTTTTGCCGCACTCAACGTCGCCCTGATTTCCGTTGGGTGGTGAGCATAATCATCGATCAGAAGTGCGCCATTACGACTCCCTATTTCCTCAAATCTTCTCGCCACACCTTCGTATGCTTCCACCGCCTTTTTAGCTTTATCACAACTAAAATCTAATTGTTCACAAACAACCAACGCTGCTGTCGCATTTGATTTATTATGCTTTCCTGGAACATTCATATTTAAATTTGCTGGAACCGAAAAGAATTCCAGATTATCTATTCCGGCATCTTTCATCTCTTTCTCTACTTTGGTAATTTTCTTATCTCCGTCTAAAAAACCGTACACAATCACTTTGCAATTTGCTTTTTTTGCAACTTCAATAGCATCGGTATTGTCACCACAAACAACTAAGAACCCTTCTCTGGGAATTTTCTGAATAAATTGCACAAAAACATCCCGATATTCTTTTATCGAGAGAAAATAATCAGGATGATCGAAGTCAATATTCAAAAGAACAACGCCAAATGGAAAATAGTTGGCAAGTTTATTTTGATATTCATCAGCCTCTATTATCAGAATATCTGATTTTCCAACAGCCACATTAGAATCTAGTTGCTTCACTTTTGAACCAATAATTGCTGTCGGGTCAGCACCGCATTCCCTTAGTGCGAGTGTCGTCATCGCAGAAGTAGTTGTTTTTCCATGTGTTCCACAAACGGCAATTGTTTTTTTTGCTTTAGAAAAAAGACCAAGTACTTCAGGATATGAAAGCATTAATAACCCATTTTCTTCCGCATATTTAACCTCAACATTATTATCTTTAGTATATACCGTGGAGCGAACGACTAGATCAATTTTCCCGTGCCTTGAGATATTTTTCTCGGCAAAATTCTCTGTATATTCAATTTCCAATTTTTCCAGCGTTGCATCAGTAAAGAACTTCTCAGCTATATCGCTTCCAAAAACATTCTTTCCGAGCGCATGAAAAATTTCCACAAGGGCAATCATGCCCGATCCTTTAATGCCGATCATATAGACATTTTTCACTTCATCCAAAACAAGTTGCTTCTTCATAGACTTACCCTAGTTGATTATTTCACTTTTCAAATTCAAATTTAATTTTTCCTCTTGTGTAAGAGAGCGGGAATCGTTTTTATAATTATCTGGATATCAAGCCAGAGAGACCAATTTTCGATGTAAAAAGTATCCAATCTAACTTCATCGTCAAATTCCAAATCACTTCTACCAGAGATCTGTGCCATACCAGTCACCCCAGGTTTGATTGTTAAGACACGTCGTTGATGATTTTGATATTTATCAACTTCGATTGGTTGATGTGGTCTTGGACCAACAAGACTCATTTTCCCCGTAAGAACATTAAAAAATTGTGGTAGCTCATCAAGCGATAATTTTTCCAAAATAGCCCCAATTCTAGTTTTTCTCGGATCATTTTTAATTTTATAAATAGGACCCTTCTTAATCGATTGTTTTTTTATAAGTTCATTCAAAAAAATCAATGCTCTCCTATTATGAGCTGCTGAAAATTGTTTCCCGTGGCAATATTTAGTCTTCATGTAACGAAATTTATAAAGATTAAAATTTCCTTTATGCCCAACTCTTTCGTTGAAAAAAATAATTGGCCCACCAGATTCAAGCCAAATTGCTAAGGAAATTATCATCATAGGAATTCCAAAAATCAAAATGCCTATCAGTGCACCAGTAAAATCAACGGCTCTTTTAATAATTTTACCCCAACCATCAAGAGGAGTATTTTTAACCTCAATCATGGGTTCACCCATAAAAACACCCAGATCATAGTTCGTAGTTTGCAATCTAGTTGGTGTGTACCTAAAAGAAATTCGATTATGAATAGCGAATTCTTTCAAACTTAACAGTTTTGTTTTGGAAGCTTTTGGATCACACTGTATAATCTCATCTACACCTTTTAGTTTTTTTATTCTTTCGATTCTTTCTAAATCAATATTTTCAATATGCCCAACCAATTTATATCCCCTATACCTATTATTGTCTATTTGTCTTTTAATTGATCCACAAACGTCACCAACCCCAATCAACAACAATCTATGCACCCCGATACTTCTTGTAACAAGCAAATATCTCTGAAAAAACCCCACCATTATTCTGCCGATAGAAACAAAAATAACTGTAAAAAAACCTCCCGCTAAAATAATGAAACGAGAGGAAAAAATTTCTCTATCTACAAATATCCCCACTATGATAATCATAAGACCAAGCATTGTGGCACGAAAAACTCGATAAACTTCACGTGAAGTTCTTTTTGTTGCCCTTATATCATAAAGACCTTCAAAAGCATAAACTATCACAAAGAAGGCTGCTATAAAAGGTAATATCTCAATAAATTGCCTGAGGGAAAACTGGTATTCTATGACTTTTATCCCTTGTATTGATTCAGAAGTACGCCAAACATATGCCGTAATACCTGCCAAAATAACCATTATATAGTCAATTGGAACTTGCAATGCGCTAAAGAATAATTCAGATTTTTTCATAAAATATATATACAATTTGTCATCACCAAAAATCACAAAACAACCTCTTGCCACTATCCTTTGACACAAATTCAATGTTCGAATTGTATCATTTAAAAACCATTTTTGCAACAAAAAACAGACCTTGTGGTCTGTTTTTTATTTAGTTTCACCAACAAATAAGCTGGATTCTGTTACTCAAAAGAGTTGCAATCATTTATCTATGTTGAGTGTTTCCAAACAACTTTAGCGGCACTTTCTGATTTCTCAAAACACGGCCTTGCACCAGATAGGGTTTTCCACAACTTGTTGTCACCAACAAGCGAGCTTTGTAGCAATCATCTTGACGATCACACCAATGCACTTTTCACCTTTCCCTGCCAAAAGCGGGTAGTATTGTCTCTGCGGCACTATCCCTTGTCTATCATTACTGATAAAACCGATCGGCATTACCGATTATCCATATCATTAAAATGATGGTGTCCAGACTTTCCTCTTTAAAAATAATTTTAAAGCGATTGCATTGCAAGCGAAACTACCTTAAAAATAGCATTTATTTGAGCTTTTGTCAACAAAAGCCCTATAGCCCACCACCTAACCTAATTTCTTCTGAAATTTTCTCCGTTTTCTTTTTGTCTTCGAACTGTTGGCGTTTTTGTAGAACTTCTTCAATTGAATTCGACAATATCCTCAATTCACTCACTCTTGCATCAGCAGAAACTCTGTATTTATAATCAAAGTTATTGGCCTCTTCAATTGCTCCTTGAATCCAGTTCCAATCTTCTTTATTTTTAATCATATCCCTAGCTGCATATGCGCTATCAAGCGCACTTAAAATAGCAGCCTCAGCAGGAGCTAACTCAATGCCTACCTGTGCATATTGGGAGCTCAACTCCTTATCTTGCTTTCTAAATGATGGCGTCTCGCTTCTAATTGTGACGACTTTTTGCATTCCCTTCGAACTGGCGAGAGTGTACATATCAGCCGCTAATAAAATTTCGGCAACCCGATCACCTTCCTTTGGACTTGGATGTTCAATCTGTTGGAGGTTTTTTTCTTTTAATTGTTTATTAACAATCTCTAGAGACTTACTCATAAATCCAGGATGCGGACCCATATGTGACTTAATTACCCTTTGCAGGTAAATAATATTTTCTTCAAAATTATTCCCCCCTAGTTTATCTCGCAAAATATTCCTGAGTTCTTCGTTAGAATCAAGCTCTTTAGCAACCGCTTCACCATGATAAACAAGCATAAAATTTTCAATCTCTTGAGCCCACTTTGGCGAAGAATCTCCTTTGCTAAAATCATGTAAAATTGCAGCAATTTCTAGTTTCGTCAGGTCCTCCTGACTAAGCCCTCTTTCAATTCCTCGCTCGATACATTTATCCAAAATTTGCCGGTTATGCTCTTTGAATGATTTTAACTGTTCAAAAGAATTTGAAAGTGTTGAATCTTGCCCCTCATATCTTTTATCAACAAAATTAACCATCTCTGCTAGTTCTTCACTAACTCGTTTTTTTTCCTTCTTACATTTAGTCAAAAATTCGTCATCAACAAAGACCTCTCTATCTAATAAGGCTTTGTATCCAAAAGATTCTTCCCTTGAAGAACTTAACATCCTCTCTCTTGTCTCCTCCATTAAATTTATTTTTCAAGATTATACCTTGCAATCTCCAGTTTAAATGATATTCCCAATCCTAGAAAAGATAGGTATTGTTGCTATTTATCTTTTTTTAAAAGTTCGTTTTGGAAGAAATCTTTTATTTCCTGCCCTATATCTTCTCTATCAACGGCATATTTCAAAGAAGCCTTCATGTAGTTAAGTGGGTCTCCTGTTGTTAACCATTCGCCACGCTCAACTTTTTTAGCAAAGAATTTTCCACCTTCTTTAATGTAGGTTTGAATCGCATCTGTAATCCAAATCTCATTACCTTTTCCAGGAGGTGTCCTCCTTAAAACATCAATGATATCCTGATTTAGAATCATTCTTCCGAATTGAGCATACCTTGAGGGGGCAGTTCCAATTTCTGGCTTCTCAACAACATCAATCATTTGCATTGTTCCTTTTTTCAATTTTACGATTCCATAACGATTAACTTGATCGGCTGGCACTTCTTGAACGCCAATCATAAGATTTCCGTTATTTTCATAATCCTCCACCATTTGCTTCGTAAAAGAAACATCTGATTTCACTAAATCATCTCCCCAAACAAAAACAAAAGGCTCATTATCAACAAGACTTGCAGCAGACAATACGGGTACTCCGTTTCCATATTGCGGAGCTTGTCTGATATAAATATAATTTGCCATTCCAGCAATTCTTTTGACTTCTTTCAGATAAGCTTCTTTGCCAGATTTCTCAAGATCATTCTCCAATGCCCAACTGTGATCAAAATGGTCCTCAAGTGGTTTTTTGTCCCATTTCGTAACCATAATTATGTCCTTAATACCAGCTGCTACCAATTCCTCAACCACAAGTTGAATGATTGGTTTATCCACGATTGGCAACATTTCTTTTGGCATAGCTTTGGTGGCTGGTAATAATCTGGTCCCACTTCCAGCAACAGCAATAACAGCTTTTTTGATTTTCATTTTTAAACAATTATTTTTTTATAAATATTTTCTATTATATCCCAAAACAAACCCTACGCCAATCTTCTTTTGGCGATCATCTTTATCTCCTCATTAAATTCTTCGATTGATTCATTGATAATGGGATCAAAATTTCTACTTATTCCTTTTTCTTTGACGATTCTTCCTGCCTCCAATAGCGAGTCAAAAGTTCCCGCATCCAACCAAGCCCCCTCAAAGGCGCTTACTCCGAGCTCATCCTTTTCAAGATAAAAATTATGCAACTCTGTGATTTCTATCTCCCCCCTTTCGGACGGCTTAGCTTTCTTAGCAGCTTCACAACAACGGTTGTCATATATGTATAAGCCGGGGATTGCGTAATCACTAATCCATTCTTTTGGCTTTTCTTCAATCTGAAGAGCTTTACCACTTTCATCAAATTTTACAACTCCATATCTATCTGGATCTGGAACTTTGGCAGCAAAAATATGCCCACCGGTTTTAAAACTCCTAATCACCTCAGAAAAATCATCTTCAAAAATGTTGTCCCCTAAGATCATCGTCACGCTTTCATCATCAATAAAATCCTCTCCTAATATAAAAGCATCGGCCAAACCTTTCGGGATTTTCTGCACTTTAAATTCAATCTTGACCCCTCTCTTTTCAAAAATTGTTCCGAGCAAATTTAAGAATTGTCCAGAATGCTCAGGAGCAACAATAATCAAGATGTCTCTTATCCCCGCCTTTATTAATGTGTTGAGCGGATAAAAAATCATTTGCCTGTCATAGACTGGCAAAAGTTGTTTACTTGTTGTAGCTGTTAGTGGAAAAAGTCTTGTTGCTGTTCCACCTGCAAGAATAATGCCTTTCATTTATTTATTTTTAATTTAAAAAATCAATAACAATTAAGTTATTCTTCAATTTTAATGTTTTTATTTATTTTTATCAACTTTCCTATTTGTTTTTGTAATATTCCGAATTGAATAGCAAGAAAACAATCTCGCATTGATTGGCAACGGCCTCCAAAAAGGTTCTCTCTTCTTGTTGAAATTTCTTATTTTTTGAATTTGGGATAATTATAAAAGCTTTGATATAGAAGTTTTCTACATCAGAAAAAAAAGTAGCAAATTCACCCTCGTTTTCCTTTTTGCGCCCGGAAAATCTCTCAATCAACTCTTTATTTCCTATTGGAACCTTAATTTCATTATCTTTTCCTCCATTTACTTTTTCAATACGCTCACTTAAAACTCGTCCGTTTTGCAGATTCACAATTCGTAAAATAGCATATGACTCATCTGTCATCCCACAAACTATTCCTAAAAGCTCTGAGTATACCTTTGCCAGCTGACTTCTTGTTGAAGGAATTTTCGTTTTTTCAAAAATCGATTTTATCATTGATACTTGAACATTTACTTTACCTAAATACTCTAGCGCATTCAGCAATTCTTTTTCTTTTTTCTCTAATTTAGTATTTAATGAAACTGCTTCATTTTCATATTTTTTGATCTGAATATCATAATGACGAAAAACAACAATCAAAGCACCCAGCTCAATTGCTAAAAACATACCTTCCACGAACTCTTCGGAAAAGAAAAGGGTCCCATTCTTAATAAAAAATGGGGTCATAATGATAATGCAAAACAAAACCACAAAGTTCAAAACCAGAACAATTCTAGCTTTCTGTAAGTACGTAAAATACATAAATTATTTTTATTCCCTCTTAATCTTGCCGACTTTTGGCAAGTTCATAATTTTAACAATATTATTATCTCAGGTCAATAAAAAAATGTCAGTAAACATGAACAAAAAAGCACTTTTAGTTTTTTGCCCTAAGTAAGAAGGGTCCGCTAATTTTCTCATCAAATTCAACTTCAAAAAATTCATTTTGCCCTCCATGGGCTGATACAATTTCATCCCCTTTTTTATTTTTTATTTTTAAAATTTTCACTTTAATAATTTCACTAGGCGTAATTACTTCTATTTGGTCCTTAACGCTTAATTTATTGTGCACAAAAATTTTTCTCGTTTTGCTATTATCAAACCCTTCGCAACTTCCTACAAATTCCCAGGAAGCCAAAATGGCTGGCGCATCAAATAGATGGTCAGGTTCTTCTCCTAATAAGAATCCTTTTCCATAACCCCTGTTAGCTAATTTTAAAAGCTCTTTTTTCTCCTCCTTGACCGCCTTTTGATATTTAACTTTTCCCTTGTAATAAGCAATTAAAACTTTTCTATAAGCACGAGAAACGACTCCTACATAAAAAACACTCTTCCCTCTGCCTTCAATTTTCAAAGAATCAATCCCCGCTTCAATCAACTCTCCTACGTGCTCAATTAAACACATATCATAACTATTAAAAAGATATGTTCCGTGTTGATCTTCTTCTATTTTCATCTTGAATCGTTCTTTGTTATCAACCACCTCCACCTCCTCGGTTACTTTTTTATATTCCCAACGACAAGGTTGACTACAATCCCCAAGATTAGCACTACGGTTTGTCATCCATTTTGAAAGAATACAGCGCCCGCTGTATGACATACACATTGCTCCGTGGACAAAAATTTCCAGCTCCATTTCTGGAACTTCTTTTTTAATCAAGCGAATTTCCTCAAGAGTCACCTCTCTTGCCAGAATAATCCTTTCAACTCCTTGTTCTTGCCAAAATTTGACAGCCTCTACATTTGTTACATTGGCCTGAGTTGAGATATGAATTGGCATTTTTGGCAATTCTTTTTTCACTATTCGCAAAATTCCTGGGTCAGAAATAATAAGTGCGTCTGGGGATATTTTTTTAACAAAATCGAGGTGCTCAGATAATTCATTAATATGCCTATTATGCGCATATATATTTAAAGTTACGTAGAATTTTTTCCCCATTTCTCTGCAATATTCTGATGCTTTTAGAATTTCCTTTTCGTCAAACTGGTTAATCCTTGCTCGTAGAGAAAAATTAGGAATGCCAAAATAAACTGCATCCGCCCCGAATGCAAATGCCGTTTTCATTTTTTCCAAATTTCCAGCCGGTGCTAATACCTCAGGCTTCTTATTTTTCATTCCTTAAAAGTTTATCGTGTAGAACTCTTTTAACCAAAAAAGAATAGCATTTTTATGAAAATAACTCAAGAGTTGATTCTATAAATTAAAATCTCAACTCTTTAACTAGTATAATCAATTCGTTATGCAATTTTTCATTAGCCGCAACCATTGGCATCCCTGGCTTCCAATCTTCACCATTGTGATTAGTAACTTTACACCCCGCTTCCAAAAGTAAAAGTGCACCGGGTGCAATATCCCAAAGTTTTCTATTAAAACCAACCATCCATTCTCTCTTACCTTCTGCCACACACATTGCATTAAAACCAGCACAACCAAAAGAATTTACTCCCATACAAACGCCATTTTCATTTCCTTTCTCAATGATACGTTTTCGCAAATAAACTTCCTGCTCTTTCACAATAAAGCTCATAATTCCTCTGGAGCTTGTGAGTCGGCTTTTGTTAGAGCATTGAATTTTCTTCCCATTAATAAAGGCTCCTTCGCCTTTTTTGGCAAAAGCAAATCGATTATGCACAGGATCAAAAATTGCAGAAATTTCAACCTCTTTATCTCTCATCAAGGCAACCATTACAACGAACAGTGGGATTCCTGTGGCAAAATTAACTGTTCCGTCAAGTGGATCAATCACCCACGTGTACTCATTCTTGCCATCCTTGCTTTGGGTTTCTTCAGAAAAAATTCCATCTTCTGGAAAGTTTTCCCTAATCTTACCAATAATAAAATCGTTGGACTTTAAATCAGCATCCGTAACTATGTCTAGTTTGTCGTGTTTTGTATATTGAATGTCTGAATTTTCGAATTTTTCCAAAATAATTTCCCCCGCACTACGAACAATTTGTTTCAAAAGATCCTCTCTTTTCATTTCTTTTACTATTTTAATTTTAAATATTTTTTACATATTTTAAGTATACCACGACAAAAAACAAACCTTATCCTTCAATTTAACTGCGTCTTTATCCAAACTATTTCCAAAAAAAAGCGATCAGAGTTCATAAATTCATGAACTCTGTTCTAAACGCGAGCCCAAAGAGCAGACTATTTACTTATAAACATCTCTAAATATTCACGGACAAGTGCATTTCCAAGAAGAGAAGTGTTGATAATCGTAGTAATAACACCGCTCTCTTCTAGTACTTCAGAATCAGGATCTATTCCCGACCAAGCCCTCATTGCATTGATGACTTCTTCGCTTAGCTCAGGTGATTCGACTCCCTTTTTCTTTAGCGATTCAGACATATCAACCTCCATTGCTGTTGAATTTTTATGAATGTTGAGTCTTAGGCCCACAAATTGTTTAATTCCAAATTATTATGGCACCTTTGACATTTTTTGCAAGAAAAGCAATGATAATGACAGACATTTTAAATTAAATTTATCATTATATGAAAATCGGAATCGTAGGGCTTCCTAACATCGGAAAATCAACCCTCTTCAAGGCACTTACTAATATCCAAGTAGATATCAATAATTATCCTTTTTGCACTATCGAACCCAACATTGGAGTTGTTGAAGTTCCTGACAAGCGAATTGAACAACTTTCCAAGCTTTCTGGATCCAAAAAACTACTCTATGCTACTATCGAATTCGTTGATATTGCAGGATTGGTAAAAGGGGCTTCCGAAGGCCAAGGATTGGGAAATAAATTTCTACACAACATCAGAGAAGTTGATGCAATTGTTGAGGTTGTCAGACTCTTTGAAAATGGAAATATCACTCATGTTCATGGCGGAATTGATCCCAAAAGGGATATCGAGGTGATTAATACCGAACTTATTTTAGCTGATCTAGAAACAACGCAAAAGAGACTCTATTCTCTTGAGAGGCAAGCAAAGAGCAATGACAAAAATGCAATTAAAACAAAGGAAATTGTTTCCAAGCTAAAAAATATCTTAGACGAAAACAACTTGGAAAAAGTTCAGTTATTCATCGCTGACTTGGGTGAGGACTTCAAGCTTATTTCAGATCTACATCTTTTAACTTTCAAACCAATTTTATATGTTTTCAATACCAGCAACCCAGCTAATATTTCCGAGGAAATAAAAAAATATGATCTTAAGGGTATCGAAAATTTCGTTGCATTAGACATCAAAACAGAAGAAGAGCTTTTAGAGCTCACAGACGAAGACAAAAAAGAGCTAGAGCTTAAATCTGAACTATCTGAGCTTATTACTAAAAGCTATGACATGTTAGGACTTATGACATACTTAACAACCGGGGAAATTGAGACTAGGGCCTGGACGATCCCTAAAAACTCCACTGCTCCCAGAGCAGGTCGCGCAATTCATGGAGACTTTGAACAAAAATTCATCCGAGCCGAAATAGTCTCCTTCGAAAATTTAATAAAAGCTGGCTCAAAAACAAAGGCAAAGGAAATGGGGCTTCTTCGCACTGAAGGAAAAGAATACGTTGTAAAAGATGGCGATGTGATTGAATTTTTGATTTAATTTCACCCCTCTTTTTTAAGTATATATAAAGATTCAGTTGTTATTAAAAATGAAAAAGTTATTCTATTGGATGCTAGACTGTTGCCATCTGGTAAAAAGAAGTGCTGTTATGTATCTTTTTTTCGCCCCACCAAAACATCATTTGGGTCACATAGTTAAAAATAAAAATCCTGTCGTGATAATTCCTGGAATCCTAGGAAGATGGTCCTTTATGAGACCACTTGTAAATGCCCTTTCTCTCGATGGTCATCCTATCTATGTGGTTAAAAATTTAAAAAACAATTTAATAAACATTCCCGCTTCAGCAAAAATAGTGGGCGAATTTATCAAAGAACATAATTTAAAAAATGCTATTTTACTCACATATAGCAAGGGTGGCTTAATTGCAAGATACTTAATCGAGTACCACGCCTCAAAAGACAAGGTCGTTGGTGTAATTGCCATTGCAACTCCATTTTCTGGATCATCAATGGCAAAACTTATTCCACAAAAAGCTTTCCTAGAACTTCTGCCGGACAGCTTCATAATAAAGAAACTTCAAAGCAATAAACAATATAATAATAAAATAATTTCTATAATACCTTTTTATGATAACCTCATATGGGCTGAAAAGGGTAGTTGGTTAGATGGAGCACTCCAAAACATCAAGGTTGGTGTTTCTGGTCATCACAAAATACTTTCCGACAAAGAAGTCCTCTTAATTGTCAAAGAAGCTATCGAAAAATTCGAAGTTAAATCTTAGAATTCTCCTCTTTTGCCAAAAAAATTCTAGCGAAAAATCATCCCCTGTTAGCAATCAAACTTTAATTTAAATAAATCCTTTCGTATTGATGCAATTCCTTAGCCAGACACATCGCTCGCTCCGAACCGCTGACATTCATTAAACTTCTTTTAGTAAAAAAGTTTTCGCCAGTTGGTGAATCTTTATTGTCCCCCGCCTGAACAATTCATTTTGACAGGTCATAATCACTGTTTCTGGAGTGCCTAATATAACCGAATATAAAAAGACATAAGAACTATCTCATGTCTTTTTATTATTTGTGTGTCCTGGGAGGGATTCGAACCCCCGACCTACAGATTAGAAGTCTATTGCTCTATCCACCTGAGCTACCAGGACAAAATTATTTTTAAAACTTTCAAAAATTCAGTTTCAAAAACCTCTGGCAAGAATAACAGAAAAAAATCCATTAGTCAAAGGTTGGGATATAAACCTTAAATCTGTTCCTTTTCCATAAAGATGAAATTTAATCATTGAACGTTGAATCTTCTTTTGTTTCAGTTGGAAAATCACCCTCTTCATCTTCTTTTTCTTGAGTTGACTCTTTTGCTTGTGACTCTGGTGTCACCTTCTCTTCATCGCCCAATGATTCTCCTTCTCCCTCTTCTTCTCCCGATTCGACATCTTTAGCATCCTTCAGTCTTTCCAAAACACTTTCGTCTAAAACATCTACAAATAACTCTCTCTGACTTCCAAACTTATCCGAGTTATTGTAATTATCTCTATATCCTTGTAAAAAAGTAATCGCCTCTTGCGTCTTTCTTTTCATCTCATCAAAATCTTCTCTCTCTGTTTCGATTTTCGTCCTCACAGAAGCTGAAGGTTGAGATCTATAAACACATTGCCACCAAATCAAGACAGCTGCCAAAAGAACAGTTCCAAAAAAGAAAATCGTAAAAATCCAAGTATTGCTTCCAAGAAATCTAAAAAAGGCAACGAATTTGTTTTTTAAAAAGACTCCAATCTTTTGTCTGCTTTTATTTTTTAGCATTACTTTTTTTCATTACTAATTTCTTTAGGCGTAAATGAGAGCGTCACTTTTCCTATTGTGAAATCAACTGGATATTCCTCTGTTGCTTTTAGCTCACTTATATACTTATTGGAAGAATTTCCCACCTCAATCGACTCTATCTCAAAAACATATGTCATGTTTTCTAGCTTATACAAAAACTCAAGAAACTGTTTATAATTTCCAGTGATTTCGAGTGATAAACGTACTTTATTTTTCTCTTTAGCCAATTCAGCCAACCGCTTAGCCTTATCCTCTTCTGTTTCACTAGATGCTGCCTTCGAAGCTTTAACAGCTGAAATCTGTGAGATATTGACACTATTTCCTACTTCTTTGGAAATTTTTTCCGTATCCTGAATAAAAATTACAATTGAATCCTTCTTGATTAACGCATTTTCAACAAGTTTTTGATCTTTGCCTAAATTATCAACTAATTCAACGAAGACTTGGGACTGGACTGCATCTTTTTTAATTATTTCAAATTTCATCTTATCCTCCTCGAAATCATCTTTTGTTTGATATACACTTTCAACAATTGGACTTATCACAAAAAGAACCAAAGAAATTACCATTACTATGATGGAAATAATTGAAATAACCAAGACCTGTTTACTTTTTTTAACACTGCTACTGTTCATTTAATTTCGGTAAAATTTATTCTAATTCAGCCTTAAATGTGAATATGGCATTTGTATCTGATACAAGATTTGAAATCGGAGAATCAATACTTTTAAATCTTTCGTTATTCTTCAATTGTTGTTCCAGGAAAAGAAGATTCTCTCTTTTAAGAGCAGTCCCGCTTAAAATAACTTCCTTGGAGCCTATCAAAAGATTGCTCAATATAATCCCCTCTGGAATCATATTGTTAATATCTGCTATCAAACTAGAATAGTCCTTCTTATTTCTTAATCCATTTTTAATTGTTCCGGCTGTTTTACTATATTCACGAAGAGACTCTTGCGCTATCTTAGTTTCTCGATACTCACTACTTTTCTCAAAACGAAGAATCTCGCTCTCAACAAAATCCTTCTCAATTTCGATTGAATATGTTATCGATTTTAGAAAAACAACCAACAAACACAATGCCAAAATAGCCATTATACCAACCCGCATAACAACTCCAATGTGCTTTAAATTTTTAAGTTCATCCTTCCTTTCTTGCGGAAGAAAATTAATCGAAATATTCATCTTCTGAACCTCTTAATGCTAAACCGATTGCAGTTATATAACTCTGCGCTTTTTCTTGTGAGATGGGGGGTATCTGTCTTTTGAATTTTACATTTTTCCAAGGATCTCCCTGCACAACATCTTTTTTAAGGTGCAGGGCAACATAAGAAACCAATCCCTTTAAGCTTGACCCTCCTCCAACTAAAATAATTTTTTCAATTTTCTTGTCATTTATCAATAAATTTTCATTATAAAAATCAATTGTTCTGTTTAATTCTTGAATCAAATTAGAAAGAATCGGTTTAAAAATTCTCAATGCTTCCTCCCGCTCTTTTTTGTTTGACCCTAAACCAATTTTTGTTTTATAATTTTCAGCCTTTTTTACATCTATTCCAAATTCTTTTGAAACAACATCCGTAAACAATTTACCTGAAATTGAGCTACTTGAAGAAAAAACTGGGTATCCTTCTCTATAAACAAAATAAGCAGTTCCATCGATTCCAATGTCAGCAACTAAAACTACTTCTTTTTCATCAGCATCCAAAACACTTCTTTCTGTGGCAACAGAATCGGCCTCCAGAACAGTAACAGTTAGGCCGGCCATCTCAAATGATGTCAATATACTATCAACAACCCTCTTAGGCGTTGCCGCAACTAAAATATCCATATTCTTAGCTTCTTTTTTTACAATTTGCCAGTCAAAATAAACCTCCTCCACTGAAATAGGAATATTAGATTCCAACTCCCACTGAATAGCTTCTTTCACCTCTTCTTTTTCCATTAATGGTAGCTTAATTAAGCGCAAGAAAACTTTATCCTCAGGCACAGAAACAATTACTGATTTTCCTCTTATTTTTTTACCAGCAGCCTCGTTTAGAGCTTCTTTTAAAATAGTTACAAATTCATCTGTTTTTTGAACCTCAAAGTCTACAACCACACCTTGTGGAAGAAATTTCTTGCTCCATCCACAAATAATATCATCGTCTCCTTTGCGTTCAATCTGAAAAACCTTCAGATCGCTGTTATTAACATCCACAGCGAATGTTTGTGGCTTTGAAAAATAGGAAAAATATTTTTTAAACGAGTTTATTGCCATTTTTTAAATTTTCAATTTATAAATCTTCCCACAAATCTAAATCATACGTAGTTCCTGTTGGAAAAAAAGGGGGTGGCGTATAAAGAAGATTATTATCAAAAATCAAATTCCTATTTGCATATCCAGTCCCATCTGTCCAGGCAAAACCATAGCGATGATTAGTTGCGATTGATCCATAGACTGTTATGGTATTCCGAGAACGATAACTGGAAAATCCATAATAATCTCTACCAACTCTCCCTTTTTGTGCTAATAATGCAGCGTCTATTTGGAGATAATTTTCAGAATATAATCCAATCGAGATATCATTCTCTGCGATCAAACCCAGAACCTCTTGCCCATCAGTATGAGTGTAGCGAATGTCATTGTTAATATAAATATTAGTTTCAATTGCATCAGACGCTAAATTAGCAGAAGCGATTGTAACTCGCGCAGTATCTATTGTTCCATCAACCCAAACATTATCCTCGATAAATATCAATCCATTGCTAGGAATATTTAAAATCTCTGCAGAAGATTCACTGCTAATATCAAAAGTAGTTACCCCGCTACTGTATACCAATCTTTTTTCTATCTTGTCATCAGCCCTTAAGGTTATGTGATAACCAGCAACAGGCTTTTCTTGAGAGTTACATTGCCAATGCCAACCATGATTCCAAAACCATCCACAAACTATTTTCGTGTAAGTATCTCCTGCAAAATACAGCCCATCGCTGATAGCTTCTGATTTAATCAGTGCTAAATCAGTAGTAACTCCATTAAAATCAACTGCCGGAACAGGAAATTTCTTACCAGCCAAGAAAACTGCATTTTCATCTGATTGCGATGTCCAAACTCCTGGCCTAGTAACACCTGTATCTGGATCAATATATGAGACTACTGCGGAAGAGACTTGATTGTTTGCAACCCCATCGAAACGAATTCCTCCATTGGAGTGTATTGGTCCTTGAACGTTGGTTCCTGCTCCAAACCTCATCTCATCATTTGCAAGTACTGAAAATTCACTCCATGAGGCCCTTCTAAAACGCACCTTGACCGATTTTTTAATTTCTGGGTGTTGATACGTCCAACCCGTTGATTCGACTGTTGCAATCGTGGAATCAACACTCGGAACTGTAACATTTAGACTATACTTCCCCATCGCATTCCCGTCATTATCAACAACTTCTACCACATAGGGCGAATCAGTTCCATAAACCGTCCCCGAATCCCAAAAAGCTCTAATTTGTTGAGCATTTTTTCCATCTAAATTGTGAGCTAAATACCATTTATAAAAGTACACTCCACTTTCTGCTAGCTGTAGCGCTTGCTGACGAGAAATTTCATCCGAGCCTCTTCTTTGAGCTACACTGACAAAAACCAAAAGTCCCGTTAGCAACGTCGTAACAACCGCCGCAGCAACTAATGCATAAGCCGCAATAAAACCATTTAGATTATTGCGTCTATTTTTTTCATTTGTTGTCTTTTTATTCATCCCCTTTTTGGGTTTTGTTTTTTTTATTTGAGAGACTAAAAAATCTTATTTATTTTCTTTAATAATTATACACAAAAAAGAGAATTATCTCAAGAAGAAAAAAGTTTAAAAAAACAAAAAGCTCTCAATGTTTTATTAAGAGCTTTTCGAAACACCACACGAAATTCTTTAAAGACTAACCTCTCTCCAACCCTCACTACAAGCACGAACTGCCTGACAAGAAGCACTTGGACCACCAAACATCCCAGAGCAAGACCAAATCCATTTATCCCCAGCAGGATTTGGACCTTCAACTAAAGTACTTCCCGTTCCACACCAGCCACTTGCGGGCTCATCGCGACACCAAGTTTTTTTCGTTGCCACGCCACAAATTCCTTCCATTATACATTTACCGTCCTTTAACTTAAAATCTGGATCACAAACGTATTCACATTTGTCAGAAGAGGAACATCCACTAACAAGTTGACGCGGAGCTTCCACTGAAAGTCCACTTTCATCACCTATGCACAAATTTGCATTACTAGGAATAGCTCCCACGCATTCAGGTTCATTTTCAATTGAAACAATCTGAATTGGGACAATTTCCGAGCATTCCTCTCCAAAAAGATTATACTTCATTAGGAGTTCACCTGTATTTATAGGCATCCCAACTCCAATTCCACCGACTTGGTTGTAAATCAAATCAAATTCCCTTGTCACGCCGTTTAGCATTGAACCAAGATTGTTCCAAGAGGCTTGACTATTGGAAACCATTGAATAATCAGGCGTTGTTGAAATCAAACTAAATTTATCAGCATTATCACGATAAAAAGTTGTTTCAACATTCTCTGGTCTAAAAGGAATCAAAATATCTTCAATTATTTTTGTAAAAATTGAAGTTAAATCTCCAACATTTGATGAGTAATATTCACCTTCTTTATTGCCAGATTCTTTAGCTATTTTTGTCAAAGTATTGCTGTCAGCGTCACCTCCTATGCCAACTGAAAAAACCGTGGTATCACCAGCTACACTCATAATTCCAAAATTAATTGGCACCCCAACATTTTGTTTCCCATCTGATGCAAGAATTATAAACTTCTTTGCATCACTATCAGCTGTAGCCTTTAAATGATTGCCTGCTGTTATTAAAGCGCCACTGATATTGGTTTGACCCAACGCAGAGAAACTGTCGATTGCATCTTTGACTTTATCATAATTTGATGTTAGCGATTGATCCAGTGTCACGTTCTCATTATACGTAACCAAACTCAGTCTATTGTCTGGGTTAGAGCTTTTCACAAAAGTATCGGCAATTATATTTAAAGCATTTTTTGCGGCTTCAATTTTTTTTACACCACCTTCTTCATCGCCCATAGAACCTGATCTATCCATTACTAAAACAATTTCAACATTCTTTCCTGCCTCTAAATTATCTTCACCATCAGCGCTGATAGTGAGGTGTGTTTTAAATTCATATCCAGTCGGAACAATTGTCGTAAAAGGCTCACTGGAATTTAAACGCTTCCCGGAATAAAGAAAACTTCCAGAGAAATTATTCCCACAGTCGCCAGGACTAGCTGAGGCATTAGAAAAAATTCCTGAAAAAAATATGGTTAAAATTAAAATTAGCGCAGGTTTCCTTATTTTATTTTTCATTATATTATATTTTTTTATATAACTTACATAAAAACACTATTCTTGCATATCTTCTTTATATTTAGTATCAACAACGATATTATCTACGTAAATAAGATCCTTTTCTATTTCTGATAATAGAATTTCAACTGGGAGTTTAACCCCAACATACATACCCTCTTTAAGATCTTCCAGTTTCATTTCAACTTCAGCATCCTCCCCATCTTCGCCTATTTGATATTCAAAAATTCCGCCTTTATTTTCATCAGCAAATTTCAAACGAACATTTCTCATATCCTCTCCGTATACTTTTGTTTCAATTCTTATCACATCCTCATTGACTGAAGTCACCTTGCCAAAAACCTCTTTCACAATCACGTCAATCTTTTTCTGATTTTTATCCATACCACCTATTTTTTCGCTCTCAATATCACGCCGAACAGTACCAACTTCGGACGGAACTCTTTTAGAGATCTTTTGACCATTCACTAATCTGTCTGCCTTAATAGCGACCATTATCAAACCAAATCCAATATAGATTGTCAATAAAAAACCAATTGTTCCAACAACAAAAAGCGCAAGTGATTTATATTCCGCACTCCCACGAAAATTATCTCTCTTACTTTTAACAACTTTAGTAGTCTTATCTTTTTTCATTTTTTTATTTTTTGTTTTATTTTATATTTAGAAATAAATTAAGCGACTCCATCTATCTTTGTTGGTCCGATTATTCTAAAACCATCATTATAATCAATATTTAGCTCAAATTTTACAACCCATTTCGAGCCCTCTACGTCCTTATATTTAACAGGGATTACAAATTTTTGTTTATAATTCTCATCATCCAAAAAACCTTTGTGTTTAAACCCGGCTCTATACCGAAGCTGTGCAGAATGGTCACTCGCAAGCACATCAACGTTCATCAATCTATATTGTTTTTTAGCAATCATAAAGGGGCTGATTTTAACATCTCTTGCCATACCATTTCCAACATTAAACAATTTTAAATCTGTATATGATTTAAATTTTTCTGGCTTATCCCTCTTCAATAACAGAAAAGCCTCCTTAACGTCTTTATCTGACCATTGCAAACGCAAAAGCGGAAGTTCGGAATATGTTTGCTGCTTTCTTATCAATTGTTTTTGTGCTTTGGACTCTAAAAGAGTAAAAAATAAAATAAAAGCAACCGCCAAGGGAAGTAAAAAAACTAAAGATTGTTTTGCAAATTCAATCGTCTCGTTCATTGTGCTTAATATTTCCATTTTTTTGTTTTATTTTTTCCTCTTTTTTCAAAAAAAGCTTGTCCACTGGTCCATTTCCCCAATAAACACTTCTTGTTTTTAATGTTTTTATTATATCACAAAAAAGCTCAGAACTAAAGAAATAAATTTTATATACCTTTTTGTTGAAAATTAACTAATTGAAAATTTTCTCTTGACATATCCTACAGAAACCACTATAGAGATGTCTATAGTGGCTTCTGTTTTCCTCAAAAAAATTCTGTTTTGAACTTATTTCCTAATAACTACTGCGTAAATCTTTCTCCCTATCCAATAAACAACAGCCAAGAAAATTACAAAAGGAATTAAAGAAGGAATTGTTACGATGAAAAAGTGAATTGCGCCTTCCACAAAGCTTTGTGAGGTCAACTTCAAATCATTTAGCGCTTTTTTCACAACCTGCGATGGTCTCCAATCATCACTTATTGGTGTCACTTCGATATCTTCACTAATATTGATCGTGATGGTTGACATATCGGTTTGGGACTCAAGGTATTTGATTTTTCCTTCCAACCTCTCAATATCCCCTCGCACGCGAGCAATCTCTCTTGAAACACTAAGTACGTCATCCAATTTGCCTGCTCGATCCAAAAGACTGACAAAAGTTTGTTCTTCGGCCTTTTTGTTTTTTAACTGCGCTTGCAAATCAACGTATTGTTCTGTCACATCTTGCCCTGAAGTTGATTCACTGATTACCTGAGTTGCAACCGTTTTCAATTCCACAATTGTTTTTTGGAAATTGGCGACAGGAACTTTCACTGTAATAATACCGCTTCTTGAACCGCGAGTGTATTCATTGAAATTACTTGAAAAAATTTCCCCTTCGTTCTTGGAAATAATTTCAGAAATTTCATTTGTTGCATTGTTTGTGCTTTCAACTTTAAGTGTCAAAAAACCATTTCTTATTACTCTTTTGTCCGTTTGAGGGGTTGACGCATTGTTGCCCGTAGAAAGCTCAGTGGATTCCATTGACATCGAACTGTCCTCAATGAGATCGTCCGTCATTCCTCTTTTCGCACTAGGAGAGTTAAATGTTCCAGTCACTCCATCTCCACCAGGAGTTGCTGTCATAGATTTTTGCAATCCCCCGTTCCTGTTCAAAGTAGAAGTACTTTTCTTTAAAAAAATTATGCTATAGATATTAAAAAGAATCAATAAAAGCAATAGCACACCTAAGATTCTTAGAAATCTAAAAAATTTCCCTCTTTTAAACTTTTCCAATTGCTCTTTCATTTTTTATTTTTAATTTATTATAACGATTTCTAAGATTATAACATTTTTTCAAAATAAATAAAAAATTACATCATTATCTTGCCAATATTTAGGCGTTTGCCAATATTTAAATTTCGCAGTATACTAAAAAACTGAAAGAATTCATATAATAAATACTCTAAAAAAATAACAAATTGACCATGATAAAAGTTGAGAAAATCTCTAAATCTTTTGGCTTTGTAAAAGCGGTTGAAGATCTTTCTTTTGAAATTGAAAAAGGTGAAATCGTTGGTTTTTTAGGACCAAATGGCGCTGGAAAAACAACTACCATGAGAATGCTAACTGGATTCACATCGGCTGACTCAGGAAAAATTTTTATTGATGGCAAAAATATCGAGGAAAATACAACTGAAATCCAAAAAAAGGTTGGTTACCTTCCAGAAAGCAATCCTCTGTACAAAGATATGCAAGTTTCTGAATTTTTAAATCTAACTGCTGATTTAAATGGAATCAAAAAAGCTGAAAAGAAAAAAGCTTTGGATTTTGTTGTTGATGCAGTCAATATTAAAGATGTTTTCTATCGACCAATTGGCGAGCTTTCCAAGGGTTTTAAACAACGTGTTGGAATTGCGGCTGCATTGATTCACAATCCCGAGATTATTATTATGGATGAACCAACTGAGGGTCTTGATCCAAACCAAAGGAAGGAAATACGCACACTTATAAAGAAGTTGGCAAAAGATCATACCATAATTATAAGCACTCATATTATGCAAGAAGCTTCTGCTGTTTGTGATAGGATGCTGATTATTAATAAAGGAAAGCTTGTTGCAAATGGAACAACCGAGGAACTTTCCCTTTCTGCAAAAAATGAACGCTTACTCACTCTTGAGATCGAGGGGAAAGATATCAAAAAAGAGCTTGATAAAATCTCTGGGATTAAAGAAATTAAAAATATCAGCACCAAGGACAAGATAACAAAATTATCACTTGTGACTGAAAAAGAAGCTCGGATCCAACCAGAACTTTCAAGAATAATAGGTAAAAATAATTGGGTAATTTGGAAATTAATCGAAAAAGAACAAAACCTAGAAGATATTTTCCAAGAACTCACAAAGACAAAATAACTAACTAAATTACTAAAAAGAAAATAGAAAGATATGAAGAATATAATTACTATTATCAAGAAAGAACTGGGAAGTTATTTTAACAACCCCACTGCTTACATTGCACTTATCTCATTTTTATTGCTTTGGGAATTTCTCTTTTTCAAGAGCGTTTTCCAGGTTGGTGTCGCTTCGCTAAGCGGACTTTTTGCTCTTTTGCCTTGGGTTTTTCTTCTTATTATCCCGGCATTAACGATGGGAACTGTCGCTCAGGAAAAATCAGAAGGAACAATTGAGTTGCTTTTATCAAGACCACTAAAGGAAAGTGAATTTATCATCGGAAAATTTCTTGCAAGCACAATATTTCTATCAATTGCCTTATTATTCTCCCTCCCTATTGCGATGTGGTTAAACTCTGTCGGAAATTTAGACTGGGGAGTTTTTTGGGGACAATATCTTGCCAGCATCTTTCTGGCCTCAACGCTTTCAGCTCTCGGGATTTTGATTTCTAGTCTTTTTAAAAGTCAGGTTTCAGCGCTTTTAGTAACTGCTGTTTCAAGTTTTTTCTTGATTATCTCTGGACTTGAATTTGTAACTTCAAGACTTAGTTCAGGCCTTATTCCTTTTTTTGAACAATTTTCAGTCTTAACTCATTTCGAATCAATGTCTCGAGGAGTTTTAGATTTAAGAGATGTTTGGTACTTTATTTCGATTACAGCATCATTTCTTGTTATTGCGCATCTATTGCTCTTGAAGGCTAAGTTTGGAAATCAAAAGAAAATCTATCGTAATTTTCAAATGGGGACTATTCTAATTGTGGGCATCATCGTGATGACAAATTTTGTTGGGGCAAGAATTCCAGGAAGAATTGATTTGACCCAAGAAAAAGTTTTCACTCTCAGTGAAACAACCAAGGAAACTGTTGGCGGTTTAAATGATATCGTCAATATTACTTTCTTCACCTCAAACAAACTCCCCTCTCAACTTCAACCCACCTTGCGTGAAGTAAGAGATATTCTAAGAGATTATCAAACTCTTGGAAACGGAAACATTAAGTTAGAAATTAAATATCCAACTGGAGATGATGCCACCGCCAAAGAAGCTTCTTCTTTGGGAGTTGAAAAAATTCCATTTGATATTATTCGGGCTGAGGAAAGACAATTGCAATATGGATACTTAGGCTTAGCAGTTTCTTATGGTGGTGAACATGAATCCTTGCCTTTTATTGGAGACACTAGTGACTTAGAATATCAATTAACAAGTTTTATAGTAAAGCTCACCAGCGAAAACAAAAAGACAATTGCCTTTTTGTCTGGCCATGGAGAGAAAAATCTCTCTCAAGATTTATCCCTATTCAAAAACGAACTATCAAAACAATTCAATGTAACAACAATCAACCCAGACACAACTGAGAAAGAAAATTCTTTAGAAACAGCACCATCTCAGAAAACTCCTACTGAGAATGAAATTCAAGCTCCTCAAACTATCACTATTCCGAAAGATGTTAGTGTGTTGGTAGTGGCTGGTCCAAAACAAGAAATTTCACCAGCTGAAAAAGAAGAAATCAAAAGATTTGCCGATGCAGGCGGTAGTATCTTCTTTCTAGTTGATAGTGTTGACGTATCCACACAAACCTTATCAGCAACTGAATTGCCGGATATTCTTGGCGATATTATCAAGGAGAAAACTTCGGTCGAAATAAAGAAAGATCTTGTTTATGATGTGCGCTCCAATGAAGTTGTTCAAGCTGGTGGAGGTGCATTCCCAGTACGCGTTCGCTATCCTTTCTGGGCTCGTACAGCCACCACAGAAGAAAACCAGTTGATTACCAAAAAGGTTCAGGGGGTACTTATGCCATGGGCAAGCTCTCTTACTGTTGATGATAGCTTTGCCGCTGAAAATTCTATCGAGACTAAGAAACTTATTACTACAACAGAAACAGGAGGAGCTCAAAGTGGTCAGTTCAATATCAGTCTTGATCAAGAGTTCTCCCCTACTGGACTTGGGAAAAAATTACTTGCTGTTTCGGCTTCAAAAAATGATTCTTCAAGGTTTGTAGTGGTTGGTGATTCTGATTTTATCTCAAATGGTTTTGTTGAAGGACCTTTTGGTAACTTAGCCTTCGGGATGGAGTCAATCTCTTGGCTCGCACAAGAAAAATCACTTTCTGAAATTCAATTCCGAAATCAAACAGATAGAACTTTGCTTTTAAAAGATGATAAACAGGCCAATACTATTAAATTTTCAAATCTTGCGATTGCACTTATTTTGCCAGCAGGATTCGGAATTTTCAGAATGACTCGCAGAAAAAATATGAAACATCGTTCATATGAGAACTAAATACTAAATTACCCAAATAAATGCAACCGAAAAATATCAAAATATTAGCTATAATCTTCACAGCTCTTTTGGTGGTTACTGTTTTCCCTTGGGTCAAGGAGAGAACTACACCCAGAAAAGATGCTACAAATAAATTTGAAAATGTCAGCGTTAATTTTTCTCAATTCACAAAGGAAAATACTGAAAAAATTGTGGTGGAACAAGGAGATAAAAAAATTGACTTAACTCTTAAAGATGGGGTCTGGATGATTAATGACAAAGAAGCTTCTGCGGAAAAAATAAATATTCTTTTTCAAAATTTCCAATCCACAAAAATACAAAAGGAAGCTTCTAAAAACAAAGATAATCAAGCAAAGTTTGAAGTTGACGGAGAACAATCAACTACTCTAACAATAACCTCGAACGGTACAGATTCTATTTTCTTTATAGGAAAAAACGGACCGTCTTTTGATTCGTTTTATGCCAGACAAAAAGGTATTGTTAATGTATATTTAGCCTCTGGAAATCTAAAAAACACACTTTCACTAGAGCAAACTGATTGGATAAAATCAGAAGAAGCTGAAACAGAAGCAACTCCAGCAACATTGGAGATGCCGTAAACTAAGAAATTTGCTTGTTTTTTCATGCACACCATGTATATTGAAACGAGTACTTAACTAACTTCAAAATCTGAAAATACCACAAGGGAGGAGATGTAATGACTACATTTATCTGTATGGATGGTCTTGGCGGAGATCCGAAAAAATTTTCTTTTCTTCAAGAGGAACTTGAACGGGATGGGTTTGCGGTAGTCCTAGTTGATGTTTCCGATTCAATAAATTGGAATCATCGCGACCGAGTAAACAAAATACTTAAAGCAATCAATGATTGCACTGATTCGGCTATTATTCTAGTGGGACAGTCTGCAGGAGGCAGTGCTGTACAAATTGCAGCTGCCGAGAGTTCAAAGGAAATTTCCGGCGTCATAGCGTTATCACCAGCACTACCAAGATGGCATTTCTTCTTCACATTAACATTGTTGAAGATGATGTTGAAATGGAAAAATCTTTGGCGCGTTATATTGGGGCAACCATTGATGCCCACAAGGGATGAATATCGTTCCTTGATATCACCTTTTCCGAAAGAAAGCGCTCACGAGCTATTAAAATCAATACAACCAATCTCGGGAAAAGAATCAAGGGAGCTGGCGTTTTATCCTCCCAAAAAAGCAAAGGTTGTGTGTCCGACATTAATCGTGTTTGGGACAGAAGATCGGTGGGTCTCATCTAGATCTCTACAAAAATTTGCAGCTGCGCAGGAAAACAGATTTCCAGATTTAGTTTCAATGCTTAAAGTGAAAAATTCTGGGCACCTGCCACTGTTTTCGGAAAGAAAAAAAGATGTCGTTATTTCTATAAAAAATTGGGTTTCTTGCCATTAAGGCTAAAGTTGCCGAAAATATAATAATCCCTCCGCGACCAAGTCAAGGAGGGATTTTGAATACAACTTTTTATTTTTATTTGAACTATTTTAGAAAATCAAATTGAACAAATATCCGATCAGGATTATCCCCACAGTTACCACACCAAAGAAAGCTGCTAGCAATGGCAATTTCATCACCTTTTTTAAAATCAACGCCTCTGGTAAAGAAACACCCACCACAGCCATCATAAAAGCAAGCGCTGTTCCCAATGGAACGCCCTTATCCACTAATGATTCGATTATTGGAATCACACCGCTTGCGTTTGAATACATAGGAATTGCTAAAATAACAGAAACTGGAACTGCAAAAATATTTTCTTTGGTAATATAATGCTCAAAGAATCCAGCCGGCACATAACCATGAATCGCCGCTCCAAGTGCAACTCCAACGATAACATAAATTGCAATACCTTTAACAATCAAGAAAGCCTCTTTTGAGATGCGTTTAATAACTTCTATGGAAAGCCTCTTCTTTTGATTTGTTGTCCCTGTTTTTATGCCACTTTTCTGAATATCTTTGATATAGTCTGTCAGATATTTCTCCACTCCCATTTTTCCCAAAACAAAACCCCCCAGCATTCCGATTGCGATTCCTGCCAAAACATATACGACTGTAATTTTCCAACCGAAAACACCAATAAAAATTGCAACTGCAACTTCATTAACAAGCGGAGATGTAATCAAAAAAGCAAAGGTCACCCCAATCTTAATTCTTGCTCCCAAAAAACCAATAAACAGTGGAATTGAAGAACAGGAACAAAAAGGCGTCAGGGCGCCAAAGATGCTAGCCAGAAAATAGTCTGCTCCAAAAAAGTTACGGGTCGCAAGAAAATTGCGCAGCTTTCCAATTGGAAAATAAAACCTGAATAAACTCATCAAATGAGTCAAAAACAGCAACAAAAAAAGAATCTCTGTTACATCTTTTAGAAAAAATTTCAAACTTTCTGCAAGATGAGAGCTACTTGCAATATTTAAAAAATCCAAAACAAACCAATTCAAAAATTGTTCCAACATTATAGACTTCTGTTTATTTATTAGGTATCACAAACCATCGTTAAATTATACACAACATTAACAAAAGTTACAACGCTACTTGTCTTGGTATGAAAATACTTCTTATATAAAAAATAACAAAAAATCCTTTTTTCATTATGTTAAAAATATTTCCCCAGCCTGGTCCATAGAGCTCGACTTTTTATTCTTGCATCGCTGGAAATCCATAGACTAGAAATAATTATTTATTTTGAATTGAAATCTGATTACTTACCAAAATTTAAAATTTTATGTATAATAAATAAAATTGCTTCAAACAAATACATCAAAAATAGAAATATTGATCTGCAGGGTCCAAGAAAATAAATACTTTAGAAAAGGAAACATTAAGCTTTCTTTTTTTTGTGAATAACTCTCTTGCCTAAAAAACCGAGCGTGTTTGTGCCGTAGCAAAACTAATCCTTTTTCAATTTTTAATGAAAATAAATAGAACCATTAAATTATTAATGATATCTGATGTTTTTGTTGCTACCGGTTTTGGTCTTATTCAGCCAATCATGGCTGTATTTATCAATGACAACCTTGTTGGTGGAACTATTTTCACTGCTGGAGTTGCCAGTGCTATTTTTATGGTGACTAAAGCGACAATCCAACTCCCCTTTTCAAATCATGTAGATTCTCATGATGACAGTGATGATTTAAAGTGGTTAATTATTGGTAGCATTGCCATTGCCTGTGTCCCTTTTGTTTATATTTTTGCCAAAACAATAAACCATATATACATTGCTCAATTAATTTATGGCATAGGTTCTGGACTAGCATATCCCACATGGTTGGGTCTTTGGAGTACACATCTAGATAAAAAAAGAGAAAGTTTTGAATGGTGTCTCTATTCCACAACTGTGGCTGTAGGTACATCAATCTCAGCCGTCTTAGGTGGAGCGATTGCTGAATACATTGGCTTTAGATACACCTTTGTTTTCGTTGGAATAATTTCAATGATAGGTTGTGTTATACTTTTTTCTCTGAGAAAAACAATCAAGAGAAAGAAGCCTAGGAAAAAGAAAAGAAAATGAGTTCCTACGTTGGTCCGAGTTAAAAACTCGGACTTTTTATCTTAAAACACTGTTAAAAAACAATGCTTTTGGATAGAAGACAAATATATCTACAATACTATTGTTTTTATTTTCTTTTCCTCCTTATCCCAAAATTCTATCTCTCCTGTCTTTCTTTGAAAATCCACCAGTAATTTACAATAACTTCGACACTTCTTCCAAGATAAGATCAATTCATGACTATTGGACTCTTGCATCTCGAATTTTCCATTAAAAGCTGGGTACTCGTTTCTAAATCTCATTAGTTTCATCAACTTTCCCACAACAGGTTTTTTGATGGACTCCTCAATTTCAAGAAGTGAATAATAATGTCTCATCACATCTCTGCCATTTCCAGTTTTCTCCAAAAGCTCCTCGTCATTTTTCCCAGCTAAAAGTCCCACATAATAAACTTGTGGAATCCCTGGAACAAAAAATTGAATAGCCCTTGCGATAAGATAATCTCTATCGTTTTCTTTTAGAGCAGAATAATAAGTAGTATTTATCTGATATACATCAACATTGTCGGAATTAATTCCGCTAGCTCGCATTGTTGCATTTCCACCGTTTCTAAAGATACTCTCTGCCAACTCTGTTAATTCTTCCTCATTAAGAAGTCCTTCCACGTCAACAACTCCAATTCCATCATGTGTATCAAGAGTTGTTATTTGATTTTTAGGTCTAATTTTAATCCAATTTTTAATACGCACGCTATCTTTTTTAAAAACTGAATGTAAAACTAAGAGCGGAAGACAAAAATCATAAACATAATCAACTCCCTTGGTTTTAGCAAGTTTAACTTGCATTGAGTAATGGTTATGAATTTCTGGCAAAGTTTCCATTCCATTTTTATGTGCAATTTTCCCTAGCCATTTTATAAATTCATATGTTTCAGGAATCATAAAACTTGTGGTGCCTCTTTTTTTTGCAGAATAACCAACCGCATCAAGTCGCAACAAATCAACTCCATTATTTGCCAAATTTTCAATCCATTTTTTAATTTTTCTCCTAACTCCAGCACTTTTAATATCAAGATCTACCTGTTTCTTTGAGAAAGTACACCAGAGTGCTTTCTTTTTCCCATCCCTAAACTCAAAAGACTCAAAAGGACTTCCCAGTCTTGGGCGATATATTTTTTGCAAAACAAATTTATTCACTCCTTGCAGATGAAAAATAAAATCAACCCTTCTGGCGAAATTCACTGGCTTCTTGAAAATAGCTAAGATTCTTCGGATTTTTTTATTGATCCTCACAGAATCAAATCTTGATGAAAATTTCTCTGTTGTAATAAAAAAATTTTTAAATTTTGACCTCTGCCCATTTTTCAAAAAATCTTGAAATTCTCTTGATTCACTAGAGATATGATTAACAACAAGATCTGCCACAAGATCTTTTTTACAAGAAATTTTTTTAATGTCGCCCCAATTTCCAAATGATTTGTCAACTTCAAAATGAGTCAAGGGTGCAAACCCTCGGTCAGATGATGACGGGTAAAATGGCAAGATATGGACTCCTTTAATTTCTCTTTTGAAATACTTTTTCAAAACAAAGTCCAACTCCTTAAAATCCTTCGCTAAGCTATCGGCATATGTTATTAGTTGAATTTTATTTTTCATTAAAGTTAAAATTAAACTAATTTAATAAGAAAATAAATAGCGACAACAACAGAAAAAATAACTTGAAAAATCATGACTGCTACAGAACCCAGCAAAGTTCCCACGCCTGCTCTTAAAGCATCTTCAGCTCTTTTACCATTCAAGATTTCTGCAATCACTGCCCCAAAAAAAGAGCCAATAAAAATCCCAAGTGGAGGAAAAAACAAGACCCCCAAAAAGCCACCAATAAAAGCTCCTATAAGACCTTTCCTGGTTGCACCAAAGACCTTTGCTCCAAAAATCGGAGCAAAGTAGTCCAGGGCAATTAAAATCAACATTGCAAACCCAAATAAAAATAAGGTCTGCACAGAAATAATATTTGCACCTTTTACAAGATATAAAATCAACAAGGCCCCAAAACTAAGAGACGGTCCTGGGAGTGCTGGAATAAAACTCCCAACAATCCCTGCTAGAGCTAAAATAACTCCAAGTATCAACCAATATTCCATTTGTTTTAAAATTAAAGCTTAAACCTCTAGACAAGAAAATTATAAAATAGATACAAAAAAGAAATATTTTGTAATATCAAAAGAGGGATTCCAACAATAAAATACCATTTTTTTATTTTATGCCTAAAAACGAACATACCTAAATACACTCCAACGCTACCAAAAAGTGTTGCCATAAAAAAAAGCATTCCTTCTGAAATTCTGCTTCGGTTTCCTTTATTTTTTGAGATATTCTTATCAAATAACATCAATGAAAAAGCAGCAATATTCAAAAAAATAAAAACACCAACTATCCAAAAAGGCTTGGGAAACATTTTTTTTATTTATTAGTTTTTAAAGTTTAACACAAAACTAACCAAAAATGCCAACCGCCCTCTCTTGCCCCACCCTCTTAAAAAGAATGTGAAAGAGGAGGTTGGCACCCCCTACGACTTCATGACCTCCACCACAAGACCGTTAATCACAAAATCATCATCCCTTGTTAGATAAATTTGTTCATGGAATTTTTCAGTAGACTTCGGCGATAAAACAACGTTTCCATCATCCGTATATTTAAGAACTTTTACTGTTGCGAGACCGTCAATAATCGCAAGTACAACCTCGCTCCCGTCACCCTTAAAAGATTTATAATTAGGATCAATTAAAAGATAATCGTAGTTTTCAATTCTATTCCCATTAATCTTTGCCATATTCAAAGAATTTCCAGCTGCTTGAATGGCAAATATTTTTTTGCCTTCGCTGGTACTAGAAAATCTATTTTTAGAAACCTTAAGCATTCCCTCGGGATTATTTTCTGCTATCATACAAGGTGAGCCACAGTTTGCCATTCCAAAAATTGGAATGTTTAGGAAAAATTCCATTTGCCTTTCAATGATTTCAATTCCATATCTCTTTGATGTTCTTTTGATATATCCTAAATCCTCCAATTCCTTGAGGCCTAACGTTATAGACCTTGAGCTGCTCAATGAAAGCCCCATGGCGTTGACCTCTTCTTTTAGTTCACGCACCGATGGCATTCTGCCATTTCTCGCGTTAAAAGCCTTCAATGCTTCTAGGAATATTTCTTGTTTTTTGTTTAAAAGCTCCATTTTGTTTTTTGTTTACTGTTTACTTTGTTTACTTATGTGTTTATTCTACACTTCTCCTTAAAAATTTGCAAATAAAAAAACGCCTCTCAACGTTTTTATACTTTTTTGCTTTACATAAGGAACAATTTCTTAATCCAGCCCAATAAACTAAATGAATTTTCCCTTACTACAAGATAGTTTTTTTGCACACCAATCCAATTTAATGCTTCGTTAACTTTGATTTTCAATTCTTCTCCTTCTGGCATCTCAGAATAATCTCCTCCCAATATCTCTATTGCTTTTTGCAACTCATCTTCTTGTTGATTTAAATTGATTCTTGCCGTTTCAATTTCTTTTTTATTTATACCAAGAAAAAAAATTCTCACGCGCCCATTCTTTTCAACTTTTTCTAAACCTGTTTTTGAGACATTGAGTCTTTCTGTGTTTTTTTGCAAAATTAATTTCACTTCAGCTTGTCTTCTATTCCTCTCATCAATTTTCTCCTCAAGCAATTTGTTTTCATTCATCAATTGCTCCTCATCTTCGACCTCATCCTCGACTTCCTCTTTCAAACCCTCCTCATTTTCAACACTAATATTATCTATTTTTTCATCAGAATCTATATCTGCCAAATCCAAAACCCTTATCTTGCAAGACTTACCAATAACACCTTCTTCATTATCGTCAAATGTATTGCCTGATAATTTAATGGATTCCATCCAATAACCTGTTTCAATTGAGCCTCCTTGGGTATTTTTGCAATCTAAAGCATAATTACCATTTCCAACTAATTTATTGTTTTTGATATCGATATTACCTCGATCATCAGAACTTTCATAAAATTGAGCAGCAATTGCGCTAGCCTTATTCCCCTTAATGGTGTTATTTGAAATCTCTAAATCTGCGTCTCCAACAATAACTTCGATCCCTCCTTCTCTATTGTTATAGATATAATTACCACTAATAATGCCTTTTATTTTTGCCCTAAGATCAACGCCCTCTTCGTCATTGTCATACACTTCATTCCCGGTAAATTTAATACGGTTTCCTTTTTGAACATAAACACCTTTGCCGTCACCATTCTTAATTTTTGAATCTTGAATTGTAAGTTTTCCGCCCCCTGGAGCAATATCGACCCCAATTTTTGTAAAATCACGAATTACACAATTTTCAATTTCGACTTCCGCATCTTTAACAACGGAAACAGAAGGATAACCTCCCTTAACGGTTACTTTCTTAATTCCCGACTTATCTGCCATACTGATACTGCCTGCAATAATAACTTTGTCTTCATCTTCACCAACCAGAGATATTGATTTCCCAACAGTAAAGCCACTGGAATAAGTACCTTTGTAAATATAAATCTCTTGTTTACCCCCTTTTTTTTCTGCTTTCTTAATTGCGTTCTCTATATCTTTAAATGGTTTTCCAACACTCCCATCCCCTCCACTTTTAGCAGACCCGTCTACGTAAAAATCGTAATCCTTTGCATCTACAAGAAATGGGATTAGAAGAAACATTCCAACAATAAAAAAGTATTTGAGTTTCAAAAAAATAAATTAGAAAAAAAGCTACTTAAAAATAGCAGAGATTTATAAATTAATCATACCTTAACTATAAAATTATTTTGAAGAAAGGTCAATGCAATTTGAATAGAAATCGTGTTTAACTCATAATTTTTACGCCGAAAAAAAGAGGGCAAATTTCAATGAAATCTGCCGCTTTGTTTGTTGATTGGAGTTGTTTTATTTTTGGTTTGTGGTTCATTTAATAATGAACCGAAACTTTAAATAAAATTCTCTAATGAACTTACTTACATTATACACACTCCAAAATACATGTCAAATAAATTTATCTTTAATTATTTTTATCATATTATCCGCCTCATCTGTGTACACCCAAATTTCCTGGATACTCGCAGTTCCACGCACTTTCAAGAGCAACCCGCTTTCTTTCTTTATAATCTTAATCGAGTGAGTGCCACTCCTGATACCCTGTTTAATAAAACCGATTGAAATCTTTTTGACTCCAGTTTGTTTCTCTAAAAAGTCTACAATTTTTTCTGAGGCAGGAATTACAGTTGTATGCTTTCCTGAAACCTTACCCCCTGCTCTATGTCCTTTCGCCATTTGTTTATAAAAAATTATTTTAAAAATCATTAAAGATGGAAAAACGGCCTATGCCCAATGAAAAGATGTTGGACCTTACGGGGAAGAGGACAAAAACTATGTCTTCGGGGACAGTACTCCTAAAACCAAGAAAAATAATAGCGTTGGTATCTACATATCACCTGTTGTAAGAGATTATTTAGAAATTGATGAGGAAGAAAAAGTTGACTGGCAGTTTGTGAAAGAAAAAGATGTGTCGGAAGGGCCCTAGGGAGAGATAACCACAGCTTCATAACCATAAAAATGTCAGCTTAAATTAACCTTTTTATACTTTTTAAGTCCTATATTTATATCATACTTTTCACTTCTTGTAAAACAATAATCCTCCACTTGAATACAAAATTTTTAGAGAAAACAATCTAGCCAGAAAGTCTGTATATTATTCCAAATCTTTTTTTATTTTATCATATTCCTCCTTATCTATCTCACCCTTAGCATACCTATATTTCAAAACTTCTAGCGGAGACTTTTCTTTTTTTGTTGTTACATTTTGAATTTGCTTATTTTCATTTCTCGATAAATATTTAACGGCATAAATAATTCCCCCAATAATCAAAGCCCAAAAGATGACTTGGGTAATCCAGCCAAAACCAAAATAACCACCATTATTCATCATGTATCCCATGTGTCCGTCACCTCCTCTCCAAAAACCTCCACTTCGATTGCTAACCTCCTCCATTATACATCTTCCAACCGGACAATCTGCTGATGATAAATTTCCGATCCCATCAGCCAGAACATTTCCGGCACTTATCGCAAACCCTAATGCTAAAAACATATAGAAAGTTAGTTTTTTCATATTCTTAAACTAAAAAATTATCATAATTGAACATCCCACCTATTTTATAAATACGCAAATTTTTCAAAATATTTTCACAAAAAAACAATAACACACCTCTTCAAGCGCGTTATTGTTACTTTAAAATTCAATTTTACAATCTCTCCATTTAACCAGCTTTATTTCCTATCATTAAGCCCTCGATGAGAACCTTTCTGTCCACCCTCTCCCATCTTAGAAAACAGATCCTTATCTATTCCATTATCTGCAAACCACTTTTCCATCTCTTCACGTTCTGCTTTCATTTCTGTTTGTCTTTCAGTTTTTTCTGCATCTCTTTGCTCCTCAGTCATATTCTCAAGATTCTCTTTATCTTGCAATCTATTATTTTTTTTATTCTCCGCTGCAACTCTTTTTTCTTCGAACTTATCAATTAAGAGTTGTTTTTGCTCCTCTGTAATTTTGCCTTCACTTACCAAAGCATCGAGCTTCTCCTCCTGTTTTTGTTTCATTTCAGCTTGACGTTCCTGTTTTTGCTCTTCAAAAACCTTGCTCACATCATCTACGCTTAAATTGAAACGATTCGCTAATCTTTGAGCTATTGAGAGATTTTGACTGTCATCTGCTGATGCAAATCCTGCTCCTGTCACTCCCGCAATAGTGAAAATACTAAGCGCGATACTTGGAATTAATATTTTAGTACTTTTCTTCATTTTAGATTTTCTAATTTTTAAATTGTCAGCTTGTTAAATTGTTGTTTTTGGAAATTCAGCTTTGAATTGATTTATAATATTCTTATTTGTGCACAAAACAGAATTAAACAAAAGTGTGAAACTTGAAATTACCTAGACAACTTTTTTAACAAATCACATTATTTATATACGCTGCTATTTAAAAATGTTTGCAAAAATATATTTTTCATTTAAATATATTAAAAAAAACAGACACAATTTCTTGTATCTGTTTTTTAGATCTAACTTATTCAGCAATATTTTTTTCTGGAGGAGGAGCCACACCATTGCCCCTGTTAGGCATTTTATCATTATCTGGTCGACAGGAAAGATCTAGCATTTCCGTTTCCGTCTCCACTACATCAGCCCGTTGCCCAGGAATTTCACATACCCCTACGATTTGCATATCACCTTGTGTTTCATTGGCGACCGTAAATTGACAAACATCTCCTTCACTTTTATCAACACAAGCTTCCTTGGCTTCTGCGAGATTCATTCCTGGCCCTCTTCCCGCTCCTCTGTTACCATTCTGGTCTCCTGTTAACGTTTTTTGTCCGTCTTCAGTTCCCTGCGCTGACATTTCACGATTCTCTGTTTGAAGTTCAATAGGCGTAGAATTCTCAGCTTGTTTTCCACATCCAGTCAGAACAGTGACAACGGCAAGAGCCGAGGTCAAAACAGCAATTCTTTTTAGCATTTGTTTTCGTTTTTCCTCTGATTGTTAAAAAGTAAATTTTAATATACCAGAGAATTAGTTTAATGTTTAATAAAAAAGAGGCTCGAGTTCCTCTTCTCTTTTGGAAGGCACATTAATCCTATACGCAGATAAAAAAAAATATTTTCATTTTTACCGAATTTCACTATTTTTGAGGAGTCTAGAGGATTCGAACCTCTATCCGCTGAATCTGAAAATTCAGCACTCTATCCGATTGAGCTAAGACTCCCCCTGATAACATCTGTCTACCTCTCAAAACTCAAGTTTATATTATGGTTTTTAGACATGGACATTCCTTCTTCTGAATTATTATCAGTATAACACAAAGCCGAAAAAGATATCAAACTGTTTTTTCATCTTTTAGAACTTCTCCTACTATCAAACCGTTTATAAAAGAAAAAAGTAAAATATAGCTAGATACAATTATTGTAAAGGGGGTTCCAAAATAGAAAATCATCACTGGCAAAAAGACTGGTTGGATATTTCTATTGTTCAAAAATACAACCAAGAGAGAATCTTTCACTCCGTGCTTTCTCAGCTCTCCCAAAAAAGGAAAAAGGATGTATGGCGGACCAGAAACCAAAATTGAACCAACGATGGCATAGAACCATCCTTTGATACCAGAGTCCTTTCCGAGGTGCTTTCTGATTGCCTCCGGCTTAACAAAAAGATTAACAAGAAACATCACAAAGAAAACCATAGCTAAAATTTTAAGAATCTCCGTGAATGTTTTTATAAACTGCAAAAAAGCAACCTTTGTAAAATCAAGATCAAATATTGCAAAGACTATATATATAAACGTTACCGCTAATAGAAATTTCCACCCTCCTGGAATTTTTTTAAATTTATTTGAAATCATCATCTAGTTAAAAAGTTTTAGCGTAGCAATTGTTAAGATTGCGATCACAATTGAGGAGACAAAGTTCAAAGAATTTCGCAGTAGAGCAAATTTCTTTCCAAAAGCTCGGATTTCAATTGGCAACATTGCAACACCGACTGTTGTCCAAGCAAGAATAAAAGCTGTAACTGCAAGCAAACTTACGCCCTCTTTTAGCAATTCCCCTCCTGCCACATAACTGGTGATAGGAATTCCAAAAGAAATACTTCCTAAAACAGCTCCCAAAAATGGATCCAAAAAATAATTCCCTGTAAAAACTTTTGCATATTGTCCAACGAACAAAGAGTTCATCAAACTAATAAGCAAAAGCACCCCTATTATTATGGGAAGTGAGATCTTAATCGTTCCAACTGTTTTTCTAAATGCTTGTTTCATGTTTTTTATTCTAAATTTAATTGTAACATCTATTTTCTAAAATACACATTCTTGAAAAGTTGCATGCTTATTTAAATATTAATTTATTTTTAGAGCCTTCTATAGAGGCCTCTGCAGAAGCATCTATTCTGAATGATGATTTAAATTCTAGATTATTTTATCCAAAGATTATAATAAATATAGATCCTAAATTGTTTGACAAAAGCCCTAGATAAAGCTATTCTTTTAACGATAAAATCATCAGTACTTTTTTTGTAAGGGATCTTCCCCTTTTCATTTCAATCTCAAAAAGGAGCTTCGAAGGCTATGAAAAAAACTCTCATAATTCTGCTGGGAATTTTCTTTTTTGTTGGGACGCATGAAGCAGTCCTTGCTAATGTGTTGATTAAAAAAGAAGGTAGCGATTTGGTGGTTTATAACTCAACTGACAAGAATAAAGAAACCGAGCGCTACAAAGATATCCTCGATGACTCAGTCGATCACTGGAGGATCGATTATCTAAATTCCAGTGAACTATTAAAGGGTGGGATTTCCGAATATACTGTTTCGGAATATGTGGAAAACTCGTTCAGAAAGATTCACTTCTGGAAATTCCCTCTTATGGTGACTTATGAAAAAGTAAATCTAAAATATTCCACCAATGCTGTTGGAAAAATTACTCAGTCCACTTCCGCCCCTTATTTATCTGTTGAAAATAATCTGGCAATAGAGTTTCTTTGGAGGATACTTCCAATGTTATGTATACCGCTAGCTAGTTTTTATTATTTAGTTACGAAAAGGAGGCCCAGAAATGCAAACTTGTTGGGATATTATTTCTCAGTTATAGTCACCGTCCTAGGAGGTATTTTCATCGGAAATGCCTACAATGAAGCACCTTGGAGTTTGGGATGTATTATCTTCGCACTCTTGATAGGAGTTATCATTTTCTGTCTCAGAATAGACATTGCGTCACTTATTGTCAACGAATTAAATTTTTTATTTATTTCCCTATTAATGGCAATTTGTGGCTGGGAAAATTCTGCTTTGAATAATTATCTAGCAGTAACCGTAATAATCTGCACCCTCTCCTTTCTTTTTGTCGGTAATATAATTTCTTCCGACAAAGAACAGGAGGAAAAGGAATGGAGAATGAAAATTGATTCTAACATCGACCGATAAACAAAGGCCGCACCTCTAGAATTTCAGAGCGTGCGGTCTTACAATTTCAATAAAAAAACACCCCTTAAGGGTGATTACTACTATCTTAAATTATCAACAAAAATTCAAACAAAAACAGGCATTGGAAATCTATTCGGAAAAAATTCCAAACAACTGACTAAGTCAAAAGCTTAATCGTTTGGTTTGACAAAAGTTACACCTAACTTCTTGCGCGGATAATTTCATATACAGCAGAGAGTCCTACTAGGATATAAACTATTCTTGAGATCAAGGCATCTTGACCACCAAAAATTTCACCAACATCCCATTGGAATAATCCCACTAAAAGCCAGTTCAAACCTCCAACTACCAATAGTATAAATGTTAAATAGTGTAGATTTTTCATTGTCTTTGTGCCTTTTCCTACCAAGTTAAAATTATGGTTACTTGATAAGTTAAGGATATATTTTTTTAAATTACTTATCTTGCACAAGGATATCGACCTTTAAATTAAAGTCAAAAACTCTTACCCATATGCTAGCACCTTTATTATAGCATTTATTCAAAACAAAAAACAGTTTTTCTAGTGTAATTAATTGTCTTTATATCACTTCCAAAATATAAAAAGGCGCGATATCTGGGTAGTTTCCAAATACGCGCCCTAGGGTGCGGACTACTACTGCTGATTTTGATGGTATTCCAATTTCTGGGAAGCCTTCTGCAGCGTCATGACATCCAACATCCCTGTACTTCGCTTGTTATCTACGTACCAAGCGATATTCTCGAGTGTCATGACACTTGTATCATAAGTGTCCGTTGCTATGGTGGCAACATTGTGAATAACCAGCACCAAAACTTTCTTTTGGCTGATGGCTTTGTCTATCCAGCTTCTAACCGTCGCAGAGGTAACGTTATTTTTAATGCTCAGAACATTTATGCCATAATAGTCAAATGTAACTGGGTCATTAAGCGGCGTATCCTCTGTCCAAGCTCGCCGGGAATATAGAAATCCCAACGGTTCCAATATCATAGCCATTCGCGTGTAAAGTCCTGGACAAGCCTGATTGTAGGATTCTCCATAGGGCGGAGCCAATCCCGGTGACATCTCTATCGACTGATTATTTAACAGTTTTTCGTTATTAACCAGACTCGCAATAATCGACGCATCGTCCATACTGCAAAAATGGACATGCGCATCAGTATGGTTGGCGATTTCCCACCCATTCCATTGCAACGTTCGCGCCTGGGCGAAAGTTATTGTCCCAAAACTATTCGTTTCACCCATCCAGTTTCCGACAACAAAGGCTGTGCCTTCTATGCCATACTTGTGCATAATCGGATAGGCTTTCGTGAACAAAGAAGCCGCACCATCATCGAAGGTGAAAACTACTCCACCCCGATCAAGTGGTTGAGCTGCTGTCGAGATTACCGGAAAAAGTAGGGTCAAGATCAACAAACAAATACTGCAAGCATTTTTCTTCATTGGAGTCTCCTCTTTTTTTGTTGTTGTTATTTTCAGCTCCTCCATAGAGCTAAAGTATTTAAGGACTGTTTCGTGACAGACGGAGTTGTTCTTACTGTTTCTTTTCAAGGAACAATATGACCTACTTAAATTATCACACTAATTGTGAGGAAATTCAAGGTTGATTGAAATATATAAAGTTCAATTTGATGTTACCTTGGCTTTCATCCTAAAAATCACACGATTAATAACAAAAAAACAGCCCTAAAGCTGTCCTTGTTTTAAAATCTATCTATTGTGTTAAGCACTATCACAAACTTTAGCGATTAGTCCAAAGCGCTATGCATATTTCTATACTCTAGAAAATACGACTACAGGTTTTGGATTACGAGCCCTGCTATGCTCGTTGATTCTTCTCTACCGAAGTAGAGCTGACCATCTTGATTAA
>JBFHIG010000006.1:0-64221 GCA_041596615.1 Candidatus Moraniibacteriota bacterium
AGCAAAACAACGGAATTTCACATTTTCTTGAACACATGATGTTCAAAGGAACTAAAAGACGACCAAACACAAAAGCAATTGCTGAAGAGATGGATAGTGTTGGCGGAGAATATAACGCTGTCACAGGAGAAGAACAAACTGGTTATTGGGTGAAAGTTCCAGTGCAACATTTTGAAATGGCACTTGATGTCGTGAGCGATTTATATTTAAATTCAAAGATTGAACAAAAGGAAATCGACAAAGAAAGGGGAGTGATTTTGCAGGAAGCTTCAATGTATCACGATCTTCCAAATCGTTATGTTTGGGATGTTTTTGAGACACTTCTGTATGGTGATCAACCAGCAGGGTGGGAAATCGTTGGAACAGAAAAAAATATTAAATCCTTTAATAGAGAAGTTTTTAAGGATTATATTGAAAAAATGTATCTACCAGAGTCAACTGTGATTTCAATCGCAGGAAATGTAGACGAGAAAAAAACTCTAAAGCTGATTAAAAAATATTTTAAAGTAGCAAAATCTAAAAAGATAAAACAAGAAAAGCTGAAAGTTGTTGTGGCTCAAAGTGAACCCAAATTTGAATTGCACTATAAAGAAACAGAACAATCTCATTTAGTTGTCGGGGTGAGGGGTCCAGACATGTTTAGCAAAAAGAGATTCGCAGCAAGTTTATTGGGAATTGTCTTGGGAGGAGGAATGAGTTCTCGAACATTTTTGAATATCAGAGAAAAACACGGGCTTACTTATTATATCTCTGCTGGGATGGGCACAAACACTGATACTGGTTGTTTATGTATTAATGCTGGTGTTGAACCTAAAAAACTGGAAAAGGCCGTGAAATTGATTTTGGAGGAACTGAAGAAAATAAAAGAAGAACTAGTCCCTGAAAAAGAACTGCGAAAAGCAAAGGAGTATCTAAAAGGGAAAACTGTGATGTCCTTGGAATCAACAAACTCAGTCGCATCTTTTTTTGGAGACCAGGAGCTTTTTCGGAAAGAGCTTCATTCATCGGACTATCTGCTAGCGGAAATTGAAAAAGTTACAGCAAAAGAAATTCAAGAAATCGCAGAAGAAATGATTCAGAATAAGGGACTTAATCTCGCAGTTATCGGGCCACATAAAAATAAGGAAAAAATCGCTAAAATTTTAACATTCTAAGATGATGCATAGCGCACAAAAAATTGAAATTTCACCAAGCATTGTTTGGAAAACAATTTTGATATTGCTGGCTCTTTGGTTTGTGTATTTTATTAAAGACATCCTCTTATTGCTATTTTTGTCGATTATTCTCATTAGCGCTGCTGGACCAATCATTGATAGAATGGAAGCGAAGAAGATAAATAGAATTTTGGCAGTCGTCTTGTTATATGCAGTCTTCGTGCTGTTTATTTTGTTTATTTTAAGCCTTGTGATCCCGGTTCTAAATCAAGAAATTCAGTTGATTGGAAAGGTTTTGCCGGAGTATTTTAGTAGCATTAATGTTTTTATAAAAAACATAACAGCTTTGGCGGCAACTTATAATTTTGAAGAAAATATCAATCAAATTCTTTCAAATTCCACTAACGCTCTTGGTAATTCATTTTCTAATATCTTTTCAAATACACTTGAGTTTTTTTCCAATATTTTCAAGGCTTTAGTTGTTTTTTCCCTAGCTTTCTACATGCTAATTAAGAAAGATGGTACCAGATCCTTTGTTTCTTCAATAGTGCCGAAAAAAGAACATCGGGAGAGAGTACTTTTTTTGCTTAATAAAATTCAAAAAAAGATGGGGCACTGGCTTATTGGACAATTTTTGTTAATGCTTATCATCTTCACACTTGAATTTATTGCGCTTTCTTTCTTGAGAGTCCCGTTTGCTTTAGTTTTGGCGCTTTTGGGTGGATTACTTGAGATCGTTCCATATATTGGTCCGCTAATAGCATTTGTTCCAGCAGTATTGATTGGTGCTACAGTTTCTCCTTGGACAGGGCTATTTGTGGCAATTGTATATATTGCAATACAACAAATGGAGAATCATTTAATAGTTCCGCTTCTAATGAAAAAGGTTGTTGGGTTAAATCCTGTGGTTATAATCCTTTCCTTGCTGGTGGGTGCTAAATTGGCAGGAGTGCTGGGAATTGTGCTTGCTGTTCCTTTTGTTACGGCAGCGAAGATTGTGCTTGAAGATTTTTTAAATAAAAAAGAAGTATAGAAATTATGCAAAAGAAAGTTCAGGTTGTTGTATCCTTAGACAAGTCAACTCAGAGTCATATAGCAGCAAAAATCAGAAACTTAACAGAAAACATTGATGCAATGTGGGTCGCTCCAGAAAATTTTTCTTTGCAATTGGCAACAATCGGCGTTATTGGTGACGAAAATTTGCTCGAAATCTGCGAAGCTTTAAAAGAAATTCTTGGGGAGACGGAAGTTTTCGATTTGAAATTTGATGAAATTGTATGGGGCCCAAGCGATGAAAATCCCAAGATGTTTTGGTTAAAAGGTCCGCAAAATGAAGAATTGATTAGGTTGCGAAACTTAATTGAAGAAGCTATAAGTGAAAGCGCCAAGGAAGTCAAAAAATTTTCACCACATATAACTTTAGCAAAAGTCCCTAGGAAAAGTTTTTCAAAAGAAATCAATCTAGGAAAAATACAGATGAATGTTGTTATTTCAGTTGATAGCATCGACATAGTCGAAGGGATTCAAGAAAAAAAGAATTATTCTACCAGAGTTTTACAGAACATACCTCTTTGTTTATAATCAATGTCCATGAAAGACCTTATTTTTAAAGTTAAAATAGATAACCACAAGCGACAAAGATTGGAAAAAATAATCAAAGGAACGCTTAAAAAAGGGAGAAATTTTTCAAAGTTGCCAATTTGTTTCGCAACAATAAACCCAGAGATTCTACTGAAAGCTAGGGATAATTCTGAATATAGAAAGATTCTAAATGAGTTTGATTTGCGAATTGTTGATGGGTTTGGTATAACACTCTATTCTTTTCTTTTCGGAAGAGGAATTAAGCATAGAACCCCTGGAGCGGATTTGGCTAGAATCATCCTAGAAGAAGGAATGCAAAACAAACTAAGAATTTCCTTTATAATAAATAAAGAGGGACTTAGTTCCAAAAAAGAATTAATTTTATTTTTAGAGAAAGAATTTGGCAAGAAAAGGTTGTGCAATTGTGAAATATATGCAACTAATAAAGATGTGCAAGGCAGATTGAAAATAAGGAAAGATACCCAGGTTCTTTTTGTTGGTCTTGGAGCGCCAAAACAAGAAATGTTAATTCAGGGCATTAAAGATAAATTGCCAGAATTAAGAATGGCGATTGGTGTGGGAGGGACTTTTGATTATTGGACAAACAAAAGGAAAAGAGCGCCGAAGATAATGAGGAAGCTGGGATTTGAATGGCTGTGGAGATTATTAATTTTGCGCGGTTATACAATGAAAAAAGCTAGAATAAAGAGAGTCCTAGAGGCAACTTTTAGGTTTCCTTTAAAATATATTCTTGACAAATCAGAATAATAAAATAAGAAAGAAAATGGATATTTCACAAGAAGAAATTAACAACATTAGAAAAAGTAGCTTTAGGCCACAAATAGCAGTTTGCCTGATATATCAAAAAAAGGTTTTCATGTTTTTTGATGATAAATATAAACTTTGGCAATTTCCTCAAGGAGGAATCGATAACGGTGACACCATAATCTCAGCAGCAAAACGTGAGCTCGAAGAAGAACTTGGAAATGATATTTCAAATCATATTATTGGTGAGCCAGAGCTTTTGTTTGAGGACAAGATTTCTTTTCCTGAGAAGCTATGGGGGTCAAGAGAGTTGAAATTGGATGATGGAATGAAGATGTTTATGAAAGGAAAGCATTTCTTTTATGTAGCCCTGGAAACTGATTTGCCAAAACTTGAGATGAAAAAGGCTGAATTTAGTGAATATCTATTGATGAACGCCAAGGAGGCCGATAAATTAATAGACCAAATTTATCAATTCAACAAACAACGAATTTCAAGAAAGGCGATTGAATTTTTAAAAGAGAAAGACCTAATTTCATAGTTAGCACAAAAGAAGTTCCGATTCAGATTGAAGTATTTTAAACAGTATTAAAAAAGACAATGGAAGTTAGAACAAGATTCGCGCCATCACCAACAGGTTCTGTGCACGTAGGAAATTTAAGAACTGCTCTGTACGCATATCTTCTCGCAAAAAAAGAAGGTGGAAAGTTTTTGCTTAGAGTAGAAGACACTGACCAGAAAAGATTTATCGAGGGATCTTTAGAGAAAATTCTTGATGCTTTGGCCTGGGGAGGAATCAAAATCGATGAAGGTGTGAAATATGATAAGAACAAAAAGATTATTGAAGAAGGGGAGTGTGGACCATATTTTCAATCAAAGCGTTTGGAGGTTTATCAAAAATACATCAAGCAACTTTTGGATTCCGGACATGCATATCATTGTTTTTGTACAACAGAAAGGCTTGAGAAAATACGAAAAATTCAACAAGAGACTAAACAGGCGCCAAAATATGATAAACATTGTGCAATTCTGCCAAAAGAGGAGGTTGAGAAAAAAATTGCAGCTGGTGAAAAATATGTAATCAGAATGAATGTACCTCGAGGAGAATGCGTTTTCTTTCATGATGAAGTCTATGGGAAAATAGTTTTCAAAAGCGAGGATATTGACGACCAAGTTTTGATTAAATCAGATGGCTTTCCAACATATCATTTTGCTGTTGTTGTCGATGATCACTTAATGAACATCTCACATATTGTTCGGGGGGAGGATTGGCTTCCAAGCGCTCCGAAACACGCTCTTTTGTATCAATTTTTTGGATGGGAAATGCCAGTGTTGGTACATGTTCCAAATGTTCTTAATGAAAACAGAAAAAAACTTTCTAAAAGACAAGGAGACGTCACTGTGGAGGATTTTCAAAACAAAGGTTATTTACCAGAAACGCTAGTAAATTTTCTTGCACTGTTGGGATGGAATCCCAAAACAGAGCAAGAGCACTTTTTACTAGAAGACCTTATCAAAATTTTTGATATTGCCGGATTGCACAAGGCCGGAGCAGTTTTCGACTATAAAAAACTGGATTGGATGAATTCATATTATATCAAAAAAAGAAGCATAGATGAACTAAAAGTACTTACTGAGAAATATTTCAAAGAATATTTCCAAGAAAAAGGGCTAAAAGAAAACGATACTCTTATTAAAAAAATTGTTCAAATAGAACAAGAGCGCATGAAGAGACTTTCAGATATAACTGAGAACATTGGTTTTTATTTTGAAATTGGAAATTATGAAAAAGAGCTTTTAGTTTGGAAGAAGAATACTATTGAGCAAACAATTGAAGCTCTTGAAAAGTCAAAAAAAGTACTGGGGAGTTTATCTGAAGAATTTAAGTTGCAAGAAATCACAGATTCCCTCTTAGAAGCAGCGGGTGATAACAGGGGTGATTTACTTTGGCCACTTCGTGTTGCACTTAGTGGAGAAAAATTCAGCCCAAGCCCTTTCGAGCTTTCTTGGGCGCTTGGCAAGAAAGAGACTTTGGCAAGAATTGATAAATCGCTGGAACTACTTAAAAATTAGAATTGTGGTATAATTTATACTGAAAAATAGGAAATGTGTGCAATCTCAAATTTAACGTTTGAGTTCAAATAAAATAAATGAAAAAAACAAAAAATAACAACAATCTACGGATAAATAAAAAAATAGCGTTTGTTTGTTTTTTGTTTTTATTCTTGCTTGTAAATAGAGTTTATGCAGAATCAACTGAAAAAAAAATAGAAACTTTAGAAGAAAAAAAACAAAGGCTACAAGTCATGATTGATATGGCAAAAAATAGACAAGGTACATTAAACAATCAGCTTAAATTGATGAATTTGCAAATTGATAGTTTTGGGAATGATTTGCAAATAACAAAAGAAAAGATTGAAGAAAACGAAATTGCGCTTGAAGTTCTTGATAAAGAAGTGGATATTTATAGAGAGGAAGTGACTCAAAAGAAGAAAGAGCTTGCTGCAATGCTTAGATTGTTCTATCAAACCGAAAAGAATATTTCTCTTTCTTTTATGGCTCAAAACTCAGATGTTTCATCAATCCTAAATCAATCACAATACATTGATCAAGCTTCTGCAAAAATTAACAAGGTCATTCAACTGACCAAAAAAGAAAGTGAGGAACTTGAAGTGAGGCAAAAAGAAATTGAAGAAAAGAACATCGAACTGAAAGAATACAAAGAAACATTTGAGGAAAAAATGGAATACTTGGAGGGCGAAGAAAAAAACAAAACTCTTTTATTGAAAGAGACAATGGGGCAAGAGTTGGAATATAAAAAACTATTATCCAGAGTTGAGGAGCAAATGAAAGAACTAATCGGGGACCTAGATGCTCTTTCCAGTGACACTAGAGATGATTTGGACAAAATTAAAAATTCTGCTTCGAAACCAACATCTGGGCTAGCTTCAACAAAATGGTATTATGCTCAAGATGATAAAAACTGGGGTTATAAAAGAATTGGGCTTTCAAGCACGCTCATGAAGGATTATGGATGTGCTGTTACTGCTATCGCAATGGTTTTCACTCAGCATGGGGAAAAAATTACACCAGGAAGTCTTTCTGGTAAGCCAATTTTTGCAAGAGATCTTATCGTTTGGCCAGATTCATGGGGAGATATTGATCTTGATTCAACAACTTGGCACGGAAATATTGACTGGAAAGAAGTTGATAAATCAATCGAAAAAGGAAACCCCGTAGTTGTTTTTATTCGTTCAGGCTCTGGTGCCGGACATTATGTAGTTGTCCATGGGAAGGATAAAAAAGATAAATATGTTGTACATGACCCGCTTTTTGGCAGCAATATTTATCTAGACACTTCCAGAAAATTGGTAGGAAGAATTTACAATAGCTCAACAACGGTTGACCAAATGATTATTTATAAGTAATTTAAAAACAAAAAACAGCCAAAATATCTAGTAAAGTGACTGTTTTCTAAAAAATTCTGAGAACATCTTTTTTAAGCAATAAAGATGTACTTAGAATTTCCCAGCAGACATAATATTTTTGCCTGCCGGAGGGTTGATGATATCAGGGCTTTTTTTTCACCGGCACTAGAGTTATTTTCTTAATCACCAGTGCTTGATCCTCTTCAGAAGAGACTACGGGTTTCCCAAAGTATTTTTTGGTATTAGGGGGTGCTTTGTCTAGCATCCGTGCACCCTGGGGAGCTGCTGGCCTAGAAACTCCCGAGGTCTCTGATTCTGATGATTGTGCAGAAAAGGAGCAAAAAACCATGGAAAACACCAGAATGGACTTAGTTAGCAACTTCATGAAATCACCTCAATTTGCTGTTTTTATAAGAAACTACTTCTTTGGGCCATCTTATTTTTCAATTAATGGAAAACTGGAGCATGTTTGAAAAATAAGACAGACAAAGAAACTTCATTTTATTTATAACAAATATATAAAATTTTGTCAATAATTTATGCCCCAAAATGCCTTAGCGGAAGGGTAGTGTGAAATAAAAAAGTTATATTAAAAAAATGAAAATAAAAATTGTTAATAAAAAAAGAACGGCTATTTTGGTTGTGCTTGCTGGAATGATTCTTTTCTTTGCAGCTTTTTTATATTATCAAAATTTTCATAATTTAGAATATCGGAAGCAAAAATGCGCTGAAGAAGCTTCTTTTAAAATAAAGGAATTTTACAAAGGAACTAATTTTGATCCCGAAGAAGAAGTTTCAGAGATGTTCTATATGGACTGTCTGAGAGATTCTGGCTGGGTTAAGTGATTTAAAAAGACCTCACAAGCCAAAATAAATGCTATTTCTAGTTACATCCAGTCGTTTAAGGCAAAATGTTCCCTTGAAACTCATTTTTGAAAGTCCCAACGCAGCGTGCTCCATTTATTGCTTTATTTAAGCCAATTTGAAGGCATAACCAATCAACTTCCAACTTCAAAGCGCTTAGAACTCAATTTTGAGCCTCGTTTTTTGGCTTAATTAAGGCATTTTTAAAGAGGTATGTTTTATGTTGTTTTGTAGCTCTTTAACTTTAGAATTAATAGGAATTTAAAGGAAAAGGAGGTATCTTTACTGCAAGATTACTAGAAGTGTTGTGAGAAGGAGATTGTGAATGTCTTTTGGGAATTCTTAAACAAAGCTTATTAAACATGCTTAACGTCGCATAATATCTATTGTCAGCGCTATCGTCGCATAACTAGATAAAGTCAGACCAAAAACACAATTTAAAGAAAACGTAAACACGTCAGAAATGACGTGTTTTTTTGTACATCTAATTATTATTTTAAATTGATTGTTCGTGGGTGTTTCCAATCACAACAAATCGATGAGAAAAATTAAAAAGTGGATTACGAAGCAAATTAAAAAAATGATGTTGAAGTTGAAAAACTGGATCATCAAAAAAATTAAAAAGGCATTTGAATCATTTAACGGATTCATTGCAAAGCAGACGTGGATTATCACATTATTCGCGTTAATCGGCGGGGGTTATGTTCTTTATTTATCAGGAAGCGTTTTTGTTCCTTATGTTGGACAGATGTTAGATGAAAAATTCACAAAAGTGATCATCATAGAAAATCCAACAATCAGAGAAGCTCATGCAGAGGAAGGGGAAACAATAGAAACAATCATTGAAGATGTGACGGAGGAAGTTATTCCAGAAACATCGTTAATCGAAGAGATTTCTAAAATCTTCCCAGAAGAGCCAGAAACGGCTATAGCAATCTTTAAAGCAGAAAGTGGTCTAAGTCTTAATGCAAAGGGTTGGAACTGTAGGTATAGCATAAATGGAACTGTGGTTAGCAAAGCCTGCAACCCAGAAGACAGACAAAATGCTTGGTCAGTTGATTGTGGAATAGCTCAAATTAATATTCCTGGAAAAGAATGTTCAAAAGAATTGCTAGGTTTAGATAAAAATCTTGAATTGGCAAGGGAAAAATATCAACAAAGAGGATGGCACCCATGGACTGCTTATAAAAATAATTCATATAAAAAGTTTTTATAAAAAAATGGCAAAACATTCTTATCGAGGAAGTCGAAACTCGAGAGCTAAAAGACAACAGAGCAAAATTTTCAAAGGGATGAAAATAGACGAAAAAGCTCAGGAAAAAGCATTTAAGCAAATAGAAAAAGAAAAACAAGATGCAGAAATACAAAAAAGGTGATTTCTTTCACTTTCCAAACAAAAGCATATTGCGTGGATTAGATGCTAAAGCACAGATTGTTTTTATGTGGTTATCCTCTTATGCAGATGAGGACGGTGTTTGTTTTCCTTCAAGAAGGACATTAGCAAATGACACAGGAATAAAATCATCAAGGACAATTGATAAAGCTATTAAGGTATTGGAAGAAATTGGACTTATAACAAAAGAAAATAGATTTAAAGAAAAAGAACAAAAGTCAAATTTATATCAAATTAATAATCTAGGAGGTAGTGCAAAAATTGCTCAGGGGGGTAGAGCAAAAATTGCTCCACCCAGAGCAAAAATTGCTCAGGGGGTAGAGCAAAAATTGCTCACAGAACTCAATCCAATTGAACTCACTTCACTTAAGAGAGGGGACTCACCTAAAAATTACTTAGAAAAAATACCAAACGAGGACTTAGAAGCATGGGTTAAAAAATATAGGTGTAGTAGAAAACAAATTCAAACACTAGCTACAAAATTAAAATTAGGATTAGTTAGTAAAGGGATTAACAAAAATGATTATAAAGCTTATCTGTTATCTAAAATTATAGAAGATTTTCCAGAAAGAGAGATTAAAAATAATCTATTACCAAAAATCAAAAAGGAGGAACGAACACCAGAACAACAAAGAAAAATAGACAACATGTTGGAAGAAATAAGAAAAAAACAAAGGTTTAAAAAACATGGAAACTAAAGAATTTAAACAGATAAAAAGCGAGTGGAGGGAAGGGAAAATTAGTTTTAAAGAATTTTTAGAGAAATGGGAAAAACTTAGAAACATAAAACCTCCAAAGCAAAAAGAACTGTTCAAAATGCGCTCACCTGAAAAAGCTAAACAAAACAAAGCCTATAAATATTAAAAAACAAAAATGAAGAGATTTACTATTGAAGAAGCAGCTGTTTGGTCAATCGATGATTATTATTCTGAGATTGGTGGACCAGAAAGAATAGATTTGGCAGGCAAGTGGATTTATGAGATGAGAAAATTCGTCGCTAAAAATAAGATTACAGGAAAGGTTGATTTAGTGATTATTGTAAACTCTCACAAACCAATAAATCCTTTGAATAATGCGGCTTTGAAATATATTTACATAGGCATTAATCAAGAGTTAAGTCCTGAAAAACCAGATGCAATCAAGGAGGTTAGAATAAAAAATTTCTTGGTTCCTAGATCACAAAATCAGACGATTGAAATTTTAATATACGAGGATTCAGATAAAGATTAAAAAATAATTTAAAGAAAATAATGTTTAAAAAGCCGAAAAGAACAATCCACCTACAACTGAAAACTAAAAAATTTAAGCCAGTAATTGATCCTAGAATAAAATATAATGTTCTACCTGGGACAGTGAGACTTGAAAAGGAAGAGACAGAATCAATCAGATTAGTTGATTATAAAGGATTGCAACAGAAAGAAGCTGCTAAAAAGATGAATACATCACAAAGCACAGTTCAAAGGATGCTTGCCAAGGGAAGAAAGAAAGTGGCCGATGCTTTGATAAATGCTAAGACAATCGAACTTTAAAATATTGGGAGGCGAAAGCGCAGTTGAATGTATCGGGGCTAGGGGTGTTGATATATTTAATCGGGTGTATTCCACCAACGCCTCCGGCTAACAAAAACATTGATATAAACTTGGAAACTATCCCAAAACAAATAAAGTCAAAACAAACACTTCAGCCGGGTGTGCTTACATGCCCCATGAGTTCTTTATTAATTAATTTTTTAAATAAACAAAAAGGTGAAAGAAATTCAAGAAATCTTCAATGAATTAAAAGAAGCAAAAAAAGAGCAAAGAGAAATCCGTGCGGAGTACAAAGATGCTTTATTACAGAATCAAGAATACCAGGAGTTAATTGAAAAACTTGATGAATTAAAGTTGAGAAAGAAAGAATTGGAAACAATCACTCAATCACAAATGGGAAGTCGTTGGGATAGGGTTGATGATCTTAAAATGACAATCGCAGATCTAAAACAAATTCAAAGTGATATTGCCATGACAACTTTAATGGATGGAAAACCAATCGAAGTTGTTGACGAATATAACAATCTTTATGAACCAAATTTTTCAGTTAGATTTACAAAAACTGGAGCTAAATCTTTTGAGGAAGAAAATAAACGATAAATTAACTTATTAAAGGAGGCAAAAATGAACAGGTCAAGGTTTAACGCAACCCAAAAGACTAAGAAATTTGTTAAAAAATCAACAACATTCATCTGCCTCTGTGGTAATAGAGCAAACTCAAATGTATTTCTAGGAGTATCAACAAAACAATTTGAGTCCTGTCCAAAGTGTAATATGCAAAAAGTGCATAATGCAAAAGATTAATTAATCTCATGGGGCAATCAATAAGATGCCCCACCAATAAAAACAAGTAAAATGGAAAAAATAAAAAAGGATATAATCCTATGTTTAGTAACTATTGTTGTTAGCATATGCTTACTGATATTAGGAGTAAAAATTGGATTAAGGATGAATTCTTCAGCTCATAATTTGGTGATTAACGGTGTTACTTATGAATATTATCAATCTCAAATAGACACCACAGGTGAGTTTGTAGTTTCATTGTTTGTTAAAAAATAATCAATTTCAACATAATTAATTTTAAATAACAAAAAAATGTCAGAAGAATTTAATTTCAGTGAAGCATTAGTACATTTAAAAAATGGTAGATCACTTTCGAGGAGCGGATGGAACGGCAAAAATCAATTCATTAAAGCTCAATTCCCAGATGAGAATTCAAAAATGAATTTGCCTTATATCTACATCTCAAATGTAGATAGTAAATTGGTTCCATGGATAGCAAGCCAAGGAGACATATTTGCTGAAGATTGGTTTGTAATTGAATAGTTTAATTTAATTTTTAAAAGTAATAAAAAAATGTCAGAAGGAATAACAACCGGAAGAATAATGACTTATGGTGAGGATGCTGTTGGTTTGAGCTTCAACCCAGGAGGAAATCCAAAAGTTGATAAAGTTAAAAAGCTATACGCTGAAATCATTGACCTTTTAAATGAAGAACGAAATTGTAATGAGTCAGACAGACATCCAGAAAAGAACAGGTTGCTATCAGTGGCTATCACTGAAGCCCAAACAGCTCAAATGTGGGCAGTTAAGGGAATCACAAAATAAATTTAATTAATTGAATAAAAAAAATTATGAATGAAGAAGCATCAATTGAGTGTGAGTGTGATGGTCCTAGTCTGAGAGATTCATATAGACAAAATAAACAGCCAGGGTCAACTGGATGCACAAAGCAAACAGAGGGTTCAGTCGTTTCAATTCTATTGGAGGATTTAAACAGAGAAACTTCATCACTAAACAAAGATGTGACTAGATTGCATGATAGACTTTCACCAGTTATGAATGAATTTCCAAAAGAGGAACTCAATTCTAGTCTTACAAATAGTGATTCCCCTGTAGGAAGAGAATTAGTAGATAGAATAGCGGAAGTTAGGGAAGCAAGAAGAGAAATAGATTACATCATTTCTACACTAGAAATTTAGTTTATTATTTCATCTCCACTCATTATGTGGGTGGGATTGAGTTAATAAGGTTCGTTCAAAATTTGTTAGTAGATAAAGGGGGTGGCGGAAAATAAGACGCATGAGGTTATAGCACCAGGACTTGCAAGACTGGTCGCCAGATAGTGTATATATCTAGGTAAATTGTGGTAGTAAGGCTGGTAACCGAGCACCGTAAGGAAAACAAACCCACGTGCAAGAGTGAAAGTCTCTTGCTCCCCTTTATCTACTAACAAAACCAAAAAGGAGGTAAAAATGCGACAAGTGATCATCACCAACTGTTTGATCTGCAAGGGAAATTCTCTCAGCTGTTACGATTCAGAACGTGAACCACGCAAACTGTATTGTAATAACTGCACACTCCCACGATGTCCAATCCCAACAGAAAACTTTTCATCTGGATTCTGTGATGAGCATTTTAATGGACAACTCCAAAGGAAGATTATCGAACAAGGAAATGACTCGGAAAGAGTCAAACGCATCAAGGCAATGATGAGATAGCTAACACGCTATTAAAACCAATGAGGGGCGTAAAAAACCCCTCTCAAAAAATAATAATAAATTTAAAAGTAAAGATGAAAAAAATTATAAAGTATTTTATCTACAATAAGCAGGCTAGCGTAGTTCTTAACATACTAACAATTTTAGTTACTATACTAAATTTATTTATTATCTTTTATATTTAATAGCTTTCAAATATAAAATGGCAAAGTACACACGAAGAATAAAAACATTTGGAGGACAGCAAGCGACGGTCCCACTCAAAAATAAAAAGGACGTAGAAAACATCCAGAATTATTTTTTGAGAAAAAGGGAGTTAGCAAAAACCAAAGCTAAAAGATATCAAGCTGATCGCAATTGGATGTTGTGTAAATTGGGATTTAATACAGCTTTCAGGGCAGAGGATTTATTGCAATTACGAGTTAAAGATGTTGAAAACGGATATATCTCAATGAAAGAATTGAAGACAAAAAAAGCCCAAAATTACAAGATGCGAAAGGAACTAAAAGAAGAGGTGTTGGAATATAAAAAGAGAAATGGGCTGACGTCCTATGATTACATGTTTACAGGCCAGAAGAGCAAAACCATGGCCATCACAAGGCAACAAGCTGACACAATCCTTAGTGAAGCAAGAGAAGGGGTTAAATTGGGACAAAGATTTTCACTCCATTCAATGAGGAAAACTTATGGGTATCATTTTTATAAAAAAACTAAGAATATCCTAACTCTTCAGAGAATGTTTAATCATGATAGTCCGATAGTGACGACATTATATATCTGTTGGGGAAGTGATGATATGGATGTAGCAAGGAATGAAATATATCTATAATTTACGAGAATTAGAAAGTATGCAGATTTTTAAAAAAGAGAATTATCAAAATAATCTAAAAAGCCGATTGTATAGGGATTAAAAATCAAAGCAATCGGAAAATAAAAATCTTACAGTCTTAGGTGTTATGTAATATTAATTGATAAAAAATAATGAACTTAGGAAAAAGAAAACAAGAGCAAAGAGAAAAAAAGGGAAACTATAAAACTAGAACAAAAAATATTGATATAAATCAATTAAAGAGGTTAGGGGAAAAATACAAATTCGTTGTATCTGGTAAAGAGTTTAAGCACAACCAACCACTGTTTGCGATAGTAAACCACGACAAAAAAATATCCACTATTTACTTTTTTATAAAATATCACAAGCAAGAATTTAATCTAAAATATTCCTGCAACAACAAGGTGAAAAAAGGAGTAGAGTTAATTATGAGCAGTTTACCAATGCCAGATATAAATAAATTTATAAAATAATAAACCTATGAAAACAAAATTAGAAGAACTAAGAAAAGAAATAATTAAGAGTAATCCTGATATAGTAGAATTGAAATTGTTCGAATGTGAAGTTTATTGTGAGCAGTGTTGGGAAGATTCTAATGGTAATTACCACGATGAATATGGAATTATAATAAAAAATGACCTAAATGTTGATAAAGAAACTGGTTTAGAAATACAAATTGCTGGTGGTGGAAGAATTTTATATGGAGAGCCTACTGAAATCATAGGAAGAGATATAAATCTGGAAGATATTCTAAAATGCTACAAAGAAGTTTTTAGGAAAAATTATGGTGGAATATTTAGGACAGAAGCAAATTTACTGGAAGTATTATCAATTTGGGAACTAGGTAAACCTCTCCACGAGCAATCAGAAGCAACTATTAACGCACTGCATAATTTAATTTGTAATAGAAAGTGATGAAAGAGATAAATGATTATAAAATAACTAGATGGCTTAGAAATTCAGTTTATGGAGTAAGTGTGTTTATGATAATATTTATAATTTACAACTTAATTAAATCAAGATGAATATAACAGAAATAAGACTAAGCATTATAGAATCCCTTAATATATACGATAAACTTGTATATAAAAACAAAGAGGTTGCAAGAGCTGGACTATTATCACACATTGAAATACAATTTACCAAACTCTTAGACTCTATACCAGTTGAGGAGGAGGAGTTCAAACCACTTATAGCAGATGATTATATCCATAAAGCAGTTGTTAAGGGGAAAAACATCGCTAAAAAAGAAGTTAAAAATAAGATAGAAGAATTAAAGAAATGACTATAGCCCAAGGAATAATTGAAATAGAAAAACTGTTAGCAAGAGAAAGGACGGATGCAATTAATGAATTTAAAAATGATCATGCGAATCAAATAAAAAATTGCAAAATAGAAGAACTAACCAAAACCTACCCATACAAAACAGTCAACGAAGCAATGGCAATGTGTGATTGTGATAAATGTAAATAAAAATGTCCAAGTCCATCACCAAAAACAAACAACCTAAAAAGAAATCACCCAAAAAAGGCGTTAATTTAATGGCGCTTAAAAAGAAAATTGCTGCTAAAAATATTCAAAAAAAATCAACTCAAAAGAAGTTAGATAAGAAGGCAAAAATTGGAAGGCCGAAGAAGAATATTAAAGGGCAGGTATTAGATCCACAAACTGGAAAATTTAGAACTGGAAGGCCAGCTTCAATAAATGACAGTGTACTCTATAAACTTGCGGAAGCTTTTTCTTATGGATGTAGCGACAAAGAGGCTTGCGTTTTTGCTGGAATAACTCCGTCGACACTTTATAACTATCAAGAAAAAAACCCAGAGTTTTTGGAGCAAAAAGAGTGTTTCAAAAATCTCCCAACATTTAAAGCAAGAAAAACAATAGTGGATACCCTAGATAAAGACGTAGAAAACGCTAAATGGTGGATGAAAAAAAAGAGAGCAAAAGAATTTGGTGATGATCCATCTGCTGGCCTGGCAGTACAATTCAACAACTTCAATTCATCTAAATATTTTGAAAAAGCAGAATGAAAGTAACAGTAACGAATAAAAACATAACAAAGATAATTAATAAAGCAAGAAAATCCCTCGGAAAGCTTGAGAGAGGAAATCCAGCCAAGTGTCAAATATGCGAGAAAGAAGGATATTTATTCATCTATGGAAACAAACAAAGATATCTTTGCATAAAACATTTAAAATTAGAACTCAGAAAATAACCAAAAATGCAACGAATAAACTACAAAGCATTCATAGAAGACAACTTCTCAATTAAAACGAGAAAAGGAGAAATAATCCCCTTTATTTTCAACACATTTCAGAATGCCTATTATTATCTGCTGATAAATGATTATCCAACAATGGAAAATCTTAGAGAAAATGTTTTAAAAGCACGTCAGCAAGGGGCTTCATCTCTAATCGATGCGATAATCACAACTGACTTTATTCTCTCAGCACTAGGAGACATCCCAGTTATTGGCTCACAGATAATTTCACATAAAGCACAAGAAGTTAAGCCGCTATTCTCAAGAATAGATCTGTACATCGATTCATTCCTTCATAAAAACAAAATTCAACGTAAAAGATTTTTAAAGTTTGATAACCATAGCACCTACATGGAAGCGCACTCAGGTGCTGAAATCTTTGTTGGAACAGCAGGAGCAAAGACACTCGGACGAGGAGGAACATTGCAGAACATTCACTGGTCAGAGCCAGCATTTTATCCTAATACACCAGTTCTAAATGCTAAGGATTTAGTAACAGGAGCGGAACAACAAGTCGGTGAAGGAATTGGAAAGATATTCCGTGAATCAACCGGGAACACTCCGAGAGATTTCTTTGGCCAAGAGTATGCTAGAGGCAAGGAATGTTTAGGAGATTTTAAATCAAGATTCTTCCCCTGGTATTTGGAGAAATCATACACAAGAGCGATACCTAATGACCCACAAGAAAGAGCAAAAGTTTTCACACCAGAGTATGAGGCTAAGATGCAGAAATATAAAATAACACCCGAACAGATCTATTGGTATATCAAAAAGATTGAATCAAGAATGTCTAAACATGGCCAAGAGGAAGAGACTAGGGATGTTCTAACAATCAAAAGGGAATATCCATTTGATGACACAGATGCATTCTTGATGAGTGGTGACTGTTACTTTGATAGAAATGCTTTGAAGTTTTATAAGAATGAAGTCAGAGAGCCAATAACTGAGGGAGTTCTAATAATTTAATTCGTAAAAAGTAAAAATGAATGTAAAAGAGAAATTAAATCACAGATAGAAAAATTAAAACAATAACCAAATGGGAAAAGTTCAAAAACTAAGAAAACAAAGAAAAGACGCGCGAAAGGAATACAGGAAAGCAGCTGAAGCTTTCGAGAAAAGATTACGCCCACAAGATTTTTTAAAGGAAAGACCAAAATTCTTTTTATTCAGATGGATATTTAATGTTTGTGCCTTTATTGTTTTAAAGAAAAAATAATGCTAAATGGAAAACTAAAACAATTTAGAAAGTTAGATGTCGGAGAGCTTTTCTTTGTGGCAGTTGATTGCGCGCAAGGTGGAGCTGACAACAACATTGGACAGTTTCTTTCGCGCAAAAAGATTGATGTTCCTCTAGTCTATGAGAATAGGGGAGTGGCATCAACAATGACTCCGGACATCTTTGCAATTCTCGAGATGATCTATGATGTTACAAAAGTTGCTCCATGGGTTGCATTTGAAAGAAATATGGGAGGTGCTAGTGAAATGGACAGGTTAAATAGTATGAATATCAACAAGAAGTTTAGAATATGGAACATGCCAATATTCGGGAAAGAAAATGAGAAGAAAATGAGTGATGGGCAAAGACAAGAACATTCAAACAAGCTTGGATGGGATACGACTAGTCAATCAAGGCCTGTTCTAGTTGGAGACTTAAAAAATGCAGTAGATTCAAGGGCAATCACAATATATGAGCAGGAAACAATTGATGAACTTTATAGTTTTATCATATCAAACAGTGGGAAGCCTGAGGCTGAATATAACGCTCATGATGATAGAATAATACCTTTGGGAATATGTTGGCAGATGTTTCAAAGAATAACTCCTGATATTCAAAAGAAAGCCGATTACTCTCAATACGAAAACCATAAACAAGAAATATATTACAATCCTTTAGGTTAAGATGAATAAAAACGAAAATCAAAACTTAAATCAATTAGCATGTTTGGACAAGCACCTGTCTAACACTTGTTTTGGTTCTATCCCTGTTAGATTTCAAATGCACAATAATAAAATTGTGAAAGTTTTTGGAAAGAAAGTTCTGAAAAAGACATTCCCAAAAAAAGTTGGTGCTTCAGAAGCCGGGCTAAGGATACTTTCATTTTTAAAGAAATGTGATGAGGAAAAAGACAGTGGAGAGATCTCTTTTAAGTTTTGTTTAACGAAAGGAAAAGTTGATGGAGTTTTGATCGAGAGCGAATTGGAGCTTGATTTTAATGACATAGTTTGACACAGTTTCAGATTAGAGTTATTATGAATGTAGAAATTTAATAGTCTTCTCACCGCCAATTATTTGGCATCGAGCGACGCATACGTTTTTTAACGTGTGCGTTTTTTTGTTATGCAAAAAATGAAGAAAAAAGAAATTAAAAAAGAAGCAGAGGAAATTGTTAAGAACCTAGTCGTTGAAGACAAGGTAGAAAAGCAATTTACTACAGCAGAAACTGCTCATAAAGAAGTTAGAGATAACAGTGATTTTCCTTGGACTGAGAGAGATAGTCTTTTTCGTGGTAAATATAAAAATCCTCAAGAGCCAACTAAATCAATCTATTCTACTGGTGAGCTTACAAACCTTGCAATCGATTCAACATGTAGAGTTATGGCTCAGATGCCATCAGGTAGATTCCAGAACTTTAACGGAAAGACCGGAGCAAATATGTTAATGAATCTTCTTTTTGAACATTATGTGATTCCTAATGCTACTAGCGGAGGACCACTTTTACTTAAAAAGAGATTGGTTAATCTCTGGTCAAATGTTTTCCCAGGAGTTCCAGTTTTTATTGATTGGATAGTAGATAAAAAGAGGGGATACATTGGTCCGGATATGATTCTTCTTCACCCTCGCAGATTTAGACCTCAACCAGGAAAAATTGCCATTGAAGATATGGATTATTGTTTTATTGATACTGATGTATCAAGAGAATGGCTTGAGAGCAGAAACAAAGAATATTGGAAAAATATTGATGAAGTAATCAATGAATACGACAAGGAAGACGAAGGAAGCGGAACACCAGAAGAAGACAGGTCTCCAAATGAAAAAGGAAAGACCAAAACAGGAATAACAATCCGTCACAAACTATCTTCAAACGGAGACTGGCTTGTGTTTGATGTTGCATCCAAGAAAGTTCTTTTGGATGAGGAAAATTATTTTCCTGGAATTCCTATAGCAATTAAAAGGCAATTCCCAACACTAGATGAGCTCTGGTCAATAACAAATTTTGACAGAGGTCAAACAGGGCAAAAATCTATAGACACTATAACTAGATTAACTTTGGATGGAGTGGATATGTCAATCAATCCTCCCGCAACAATGGACCCTGATCAGGTTGTTTTGTCATCAATAGTTAGACAACCAAAAGCTAAATGGTTTGTTAAGAATGGAGCTGTTGATGCAATCCACATGCAAAATGTTAGTCCTCAAGGATTAAGCACATTTCAAGGAGTATATGGAACTTTAAAGGCAAATTTACTTTCACAGGGAGCTAGTTCTGATACATCTATTGCTAAATCAGTTGATGCAGGATTTGGTAAAACACCAGAAGCTTTGAAGATGCAAGGCGAGAGACAAGGCGCTCGTGATGTTTGGGATTCATATATGCAAGAGATTTTTTCAACAAGAGTCTATGAAATTATGGCAAATATGATTGCTAAAAAAGGTATAAAGAAATTTGCATTTCAACTACTAGGAACTTCTATTCAAAGAATTAAAGATCAATATCCTGATTCAGAAATAGATAAGTTGGTGACTAAAGACGACAGTGAAATATTAGAGATAGATCCAGAAGAAATTAGAGGTCAATACAGATACATATATGATTCAGGAAGTACTGGAATGAAGAAAGACGATACTGGAGATAAGCTTATTGGAATCCTTAAGCTTTACTCGGAAAACGAACAAATTAAAGAAGATTTAGCAAGAGCAGGTAAGAAAGTTGATTTCGGAGAGGCATTTAAAAGGATTGTTCTTGATCAAGGAATCCAAGATGCTGAGAAGATTATTGTCGATGCTCAAAACCCAGAAAGTATTGAGGGTATAGGAAATGAAGGAGCGACTATCCAACAGGACAACGTGGAACAAGAGCCAGTATATGAGGATGTGCAACAACCAGTTGAGATGCCTGAACAACAATTAATGCAACAACAATGAACGCAAAAGAGATAAAAAAACTCCATAAATTGATTGATGGAAGGATAAAAGAAATAAGCCAAGAATTTTTAGAAAAAAAGGATGATAATCTTGCTGATTTAGCAAATCACGAAGGGTGGAAAGTTTTAAGACAAGTTATGGAGGATATGCTTTATGAACTTTTGACTCCAATCGGAATAGAATCTACGGGAACTTTAGAAGTTCTTGCAATTGTTAATGAGTCACGCAAAAGCAAGATAGAAATACTTAAAACAATTTTGGCATTAGTGGAGTCAACTAGCCAAGCAAAATTAATTATGAAAAAAGAATCACCAGAAGATTAAGATTCAGGAACTTCCAAGTAGGGGAGACTTGGGCGTTTCTGCATTAAGCAGGGCCAAAAATAGCATTCGTGCTACCTAATCGATAAGGTATTGAAAATGAAACAAGAAGAAAACAAAACGCAAGATGACAGCGATAAGTCATCCGTAGAAGAAGTCAACAACGACTCGCAGACGGAAACTGCTGAAGAAAATATTGACGATGAAATTAGAGATGCCATTGGTGAACACAACATTCCTGCTTCTGATAATACAGAAGAAAAAACCAATGACAAAGAGGACACGACAGATCCTAATGAAAAAGAGGAAACTGTTCTGGAAAAGCCAACAGAAAATGCTGGCAATGATATAGAGCAAGGTGAAAGCCTTGAATCTCAAAGAGAGAAGCCTGAGGCTTCAGAGCCTGGACGACTTGAAAAGAGAATTGCCAAAATCTATATCAATAACCAACTTTTACAAGGCGAAGAAGATGTTCCTGATTTAAATGAAGTTGCCAGAATGATTTCTGGTAATTCAATTAAAGAAAAAAAGGAAGCACTTCATAGATTGTTAGCTCAAAACAAAGTTCTTCGAAGAGGAGAACGCGATGATGAAGGCAATTTAGATGATGCTGAAACAACTGAACTCAGCCCAGAGGACCATGAGGCGTTGATTGAAGCTGAAGCCGAACAAAGACTTCAGGAAATGCAGTCAGACATCGATGAGCGCGACTTTCAAGATGATCTTGTAAAAACGGTTGAATCCCATCCAGAACTTGATGAGAACTCCAAGGAATATAACCAAAAAATTGGAGATGCAGTCGAAAAATTAGTACTCAAAGGAATGAAATGTTCCGATGCTTATGATTTAGTGACTGATTCAATCAATAAAATCACAAAAGAGGAAGAAGATAATCAAGAAATTGATAAACAAGAAGCTCTTTCAGGTTCTATTGGTTCATCTAATACACAGGTTAAATCCGAGAATCTCACATGGGAAAAAATGGAAAAAATCCGGGAAAGTGACCCAGCACTTTTTGAAAAAATGGTGAATGAAGGGAATGTTCCGCAGGATTAATAACTTGCGATAATAAATTAAAATGGATAATTACGGAACTACGAAAACCGCGATTAAATTTATGACGAAAGCACTAGCAGTGTTTTTCCGAACAAGTTTTTTCGACATGGTTACAAACAAAGATTTTGAGACCCCTTCGGATGACAATCCAAAGACTACGAAATCTATTAAAAGAAAAGACCAGGATTTTAAAATTACAACTTTGTATTCTAATGGTTGGAAAAGTTATTCTGGTGGAGCTTTAAGTTTTACAAAAATTAAGGAAGTTGTGTCAACATTGACAATCAATGCCTTTCTTTCATTGGAAGACGAAATTGCTTCTTTGGCTGCATTTGCTTCATCTCTTGATGACCCAGAGTCAACGATTGTTACCCAAGCTGGTGATAAATTGAAGAAATCTCTTTGCCAGGTTATTCCTGGAATGTATGGTGATGTTGCTGCAGGAAATTGGATTGGAACAAGCTATGCAACTGGAACTGTTACTGTAACTGTAACTACCGGTGCTGTTGTTGGAGTTGGAACAACTTTTACAGCTTCTATGGTTGGAAAACCTTTCAAGGCTGTAGGTCATTCTGCTTGGTACAGAGTTAAAACATTTACCGATACTACTCATATTGTTATTGAAAATGATAGTGATGATTTAGCTTCTGCTTATGATGGAGGTGCAATCGCTGGTGCTGCTTTTGAGATTCAAGGAAATACAAAAGTTGCTATCACGAAGTCTACTATTATGCAATACATCAATACAATGGCTGAGGTATTAAATGATCAAGAAATTCCAGATGATGGAAATAGATGGTTGTTAATCCCAGCTAAAGCAAAAACTGTTTTGCTTAGTGCTCCTGAAGTTAATGTTGATATTGAAAGAGTTCATGGTGCTGTTGTCGAAAAAGGACACGTTGCTAATGCAGGTGGATTTAAAATCATTACAGCTCCAACAAGTTGGTTTACTGGTGATAATACAAATGGTTACTACATAGTTGGTGGTCACAAGTCATTTATTACTGCTGGACGAGGATTTATTGAACCAATCAATATTATCCCAGCTAAGGACAACCAGAGCGGATATGGAACCCTTATCAAAGGACTATTCGGATATGGAGTTAAAGTTGCTGATGAGAGAAGAAAAGCAGGTGTTAACATGCTTGCAACTTTCAGTATCTCTTAGTTTTTGTTGTTATTTCTTGACCCTTCGCGGGGTCAAGGTTATGGCAATAATAATTAAATAATAAAGTCATGAATCCACAGGATCAAAAAATGCTAGATGATATTCTAGCAAAAAACAAAAATTCTCTAACAATGGAAGATTTAAATGTGCTTCGAGCGAGAAGAGATTATCTAACTGAAGCTCAAGTTAAGGAATATGGAGTTGAAGAAGAAGCTCCAAAAAAACCAGAAACTGGTAATGACGAAGGTAAAGATGAAAGCATCGATTTAGAAGAGCTAAAGAGCGAGTTAGAAAAAATGACAGTCAAAGAACTCCAGGATGTATGTAAGGAATCAAAAATAGAATATACCGGAAATAAGACTCAACTCATCAATCGTATATTAGGACAGAATAAATAGATACTAATAAAAAACCGTTCTGATTTAAGTGAATGGTTTTTTATTATAGATTTTTTTTTATTAATATGTAATAATCAGTTTAGAGAAGAAATTTTAAAACAAATATAAAAATATTTTTGACAAATTATCTTATTGTTGATAGATTTTATTGTTAATAATAACTATTAGGTCATGAAAAATAAAACAATATCAGCTTCAGAAGTTGCAAAAGCGTTTCTTCTGTTGAGCCAGCCTGAAATTGGTGATGGGGTCACTAATCTGAAGTTGCAAAAACTCTTATACTATGCACAAGGATTTCATTTGGCTTTATATAAAAAACCACTTTTTGATGACCAAATTGTTGCTTGGGAACATGGACCTGTTGTAAAAAAAGTATATGGTATCTATAAGAAAAATGGCGCTGGAATGATAGCTTTACCAAGAACTAAATCTTCTCTTGATGAAGAGCGATTGGAATATATACAAAGGATATGGAAACTCTTTGGACAGTTTTCTGCATGGAAATTAAGAGATATGACTCATCAGGAAGATCCATGGAAAAACACTAGACAGTCAGATGTTATAAGTCATAAATCCATGCAATCGTTTTTTGAGACAAGAATTGAAAAAAGACCATGAGCAACTGGATTAAGTCACCAGCATACAATCAGGATGAGTATCATAAAGTAAAATACACAAAATCAACAAGTAGTTTGTCGGATAATACAGTTTTTTGTTTTAAAAAAATCGACAGTGAGTATGATGCAAACATTCTTTGTAATAAGGGAGATAAGAAATTGCACAAAGCTTTTATTAAAAAAATTCAAATAATTTCCCAGTTGTCCATACAAGAAGTTCGTAGTTCAACCAGAACAGGATGCGGATTTGAATTATTGGATGTAAAGTGTCTCAAAAAACCTTTACCTAATTCTGTTACAGAAGATGTTGAAAAGGTAAATGTATTTAGATTTGGTGGTAGAAAGGCTAGAATTATAGGCTACTATAGTGGTGGGAATGTCTTTCATGTATTATTTATAGATCCATTTTTAGATTTATATAATCATGGAAGTTGACGGTAAATAAAATCACTGTTATAATGTAATTAAGGAATGAGGTGGCCCTCTTCTCCGAGTCGCGTTTGTAAAAACTTCGACACCTAAAGCTGAGGTGTTTTTCTATATACAGAATCCCTAACAAGGGATTTTTTTGTTACAAAAAAACAGTCTAAATGGCTGTTTTTTATATAGGAAAAATTATTGAAAATTTGCGCAATAGTCATATATTTTCTGCCCAGAGTATTCGCTGATTGAATCATTTGCACTCTCAAAGGCATTCAATAAATCCTCATATGGGGGATAGTAGCCAAAGCCTGGTCTAGTTGCCTGGGACAGCGAAATCTCAGTAGAAACAATAATGCTTCTCAAGTCGTAAATTTCATTTTGTAAGGATTCAATACATAATTCGCTTTCACTTTCTAGCTCCTCTGTGTATTCAGAAGCATCTACCTCAGTAATTCTGTCATTCTCTGACTCGACATATTGCCTAGGTGCATCAGCTTCATCGTATGAATCACTTACAAGAAGAAAAAAGAAGGCAAAAATCATTACTGCACCGAAAGACCAATAGATAAATTTAAATAGATGTTTTTTTCTAAACAAAGCAAATATTAGGAATAAAAAAAGTAAAATAGAAATGGTGACCATTACAAAAGTATTTAATAAAGTAATTTGAACTATTGTAAACAACAAACAAAGTGCCAAAAAACCACTGATCACTAAAAAAAATACGATTTTAAGAAATTTTTTCATAATTAATCCTTAAACATTATAGTACCCTCAACCTCAAATTCACCTGGGCAGAACCAGCCCCAGTCGCGAGAATCAGTGGACAGTTCATCTGTGTTGTCTCCCTCGAACCAAATACATCCATCGGAGTTTATCTCCTTGATTCTTTTAAGAAAACTAGTCTTTTGAGAGACGTCCTCATTGGTGTCAGCATCAGCTAATGATGACAATTTCAATATCATTATTTTCCCAGGCTCTGGTTCTGTATCAAATGGATTTACTAAGAGTATCTCTCTATCTTTAATTGTCGGTTCCATAGAGTTACCATCGGAGTTTCCGATGAAATTAAAATGCACAAGTAACCGTAGTGAAATAAATAAAATTGCAACACAAAAAACCGATATTACAAATAAACGAATAATTCTTTTGAGCTGGGTTTTCATAAGTAGTCTTATATTAACAAATTATTAAATCATAATCAAATAAAAACGTCAATACAATGGGAAGTATGGACATAAAAAACAATGAGTAAATTAGGAAATTATGCATCAGCATTTAAGAGTTCTCTTGATAAGGGAATTGGAAAAACAGCTGATAACGCATATAAAATAGCAGGTAAAACTGGAAATATAATGAAAGATGGTGCACTAGCATCCATTAAAGGCAATGTATTTTCTGCAAGTATGGGTAATATAATCAGAAACAAAGACAACAAGGTTACTTCAGATAAAAACTCAAACAATTCTATTAGTTCAGGCGGTAATTCAGGCGCATTCATTGGTCCGCTCAACAATACAGACACAATGAAAAACGGATTGAGCGATATTACATCATCAGGTGCTTATGGAAATTCGTACGCAAACGCTAAAAATCAAGCAGTAAGAAACCAAGTGGCTTCTGGCTGGGATGATGCAGATAGCCTTCGTAGCAGTGTAAGTAAGGAAATAGACGATATGAGCAAGAGTACTTCTAAATTAGGTGCTGCGCGTGATGCATATCTCAAAGCAAATGAAGAAAATCTAGCTAAAAAAAGAGCTGCAATTGCTGGAAATAGAGAACTTATAACTAAAAATCAAAAGGGAGATCTAACTGATCTAGCTAATTCAGTAAGAAATAATATTTTTAACACTAATTTATCTTTAGGAGTTCTCGGAGCTGCTAATTCATCAGCATCTGGTGCGGCTTCTAAAGCGTTGGCCAGAACAGCTGGTAAAGATAGAAAAGCAATTCTTCAAGGGTATGGAGACCAGATTTCAGGACAGAACCAAGAAGAAGCTAATGCTCAAGATTATTATTCACTTCAGAGGAAAAATGCTTATGAATGGGAAGACAGGCAGAAGAAAATCGCACAAGAAGAATATCTTACAAATAAAAAAGTTTTATCAAAGCTTAAAAGTAAGCTTCCGGACTGGAAGAAGGATGATATTGATGATGAAGACAATCAAAATCTTTCTAAATTTCTTGAGCAGGTCGCTGAAATCTCAGCACGAGCAAGAGCATTTCGTGACACGCTTAATGGTTGGATTACAGAAATGGGAGGAAATACGCAGGAGCTTTCAGCTTCTAATATAGGTATCGATACTCCAGCGGCACTGGATACCCCAGAATTTACTGATGAGTTAAGTATTGGACCAGCTGAAGAAGAAGAGGATTTCTATAATCCAAACATAAAAGATAAGAAAAAAGAAGGAGACGAGAATGATATTCTAAGTAATCCTCTTATCTTCGCAAATTAACAAAAACTAAATTTAAACTAACTATATGGCTCTTTTTGACCTGTATAAAAAATTCAAAAAGAAAAAAGAAGAATCCTTTGCTCCAGTAAAACAAAGGACTTCTTCTGGTCTTGGTGCAATGGCACAGAAATTCAAAAATGGAATTGATGCAAAAATAGGAGATTTTAGCGATAGAGCTTTTGGGAATTTCAATAAAAGCAAAATGGGAGTTCAAAAAAAGGCTTCCAATTTTAGTGATGCTATTTTCAAGGATTCTGCTCCAAAATGGATGCAAAGTGTCGATAGTGGATTAAGAAACTTTTCCAATAAAGCAGAGAATGCTCCTAAATTTAATTTTGCAGATAAAATTAAAAATCCAGTTGGAAAATTTGCAGCATCAATTCCTCAAGAAATAATGAATATTCCTTCTAGAACAGTCTCGGGAGCATTTAAAGACTACGGTAAAAGCAAGGCAACTCCATCATATCTTATTAAGAGAGGAGCAGAGGCTGCCAATATAGGGTTGGATATAGGTTCTTTATTTGTTGGTGGTAATACTGGAAAAAACCTTGTAAAAGAGGGATTTAACCAAATTGGTAAAAAAGGATTTAAAGAAACACTCAAAAATGGAGTTAAGCGAGGAGCTAAAGAAGGTCTTGCTTATGGTGCAAGCTCTGGTGCTCTCTCTGGCCTCCAGGAAGGGGATAGTCTCAAAGAACAAGGAAAAAATGCTATAAAAGGTGCTGTTAAAGGTGGTGCTATGGGTGCTGTTGCCGGCGGTGTCCTGGGAGGAGTTTCTCCAGCAGTAGGACAAGAAGTGAAAAGAACAATAAATGACATTAAGTTTGTCAAAAATCCTTATGCCAAGAGGATTGCCACTAAATATGATTATAGTCCAGTTCCAGGAACATTTGCTCCTGGTGGAAAACCCCAAATGCAACCAATTGCTTCTAGTGAAAGAAAAGTTATTGAAACTGTTAAATTGCCATTTCAGCCAAAAAGTATTCTCGGAAAATTAACGACTGCTAAGCCTGGATTAACCATTGAAGATGTTAGCAAAAAAGGTCCACAGGTAGTCTCATCTGTTGAAGTTGGACAATTGAAAGGTTTAGCTCAAAACGCACGCTCTAGTAGAAATTTTGAACAATTTGTGAATAGTTTAAAATCTGACAAAGATCTATATTCCAAAGCACTTATATTGAAAAACAAAGGTGTTACACTAAGAGATTTTTATAATCAATCAATAAAGACAAGTATTAAAGATGTTAGCAAAAAGTCAAAGCAAAATCCAAATCCAGAAAATATATTAAAGGAGCAAATAGGTGATATTTTTACAATACAGAAGCCAGTTTATGATTTATGGAAAAGCAAGGGGAATGTCATATACATCAAGCCAAATAGAGAAAACGCCGGATTTGGAAGTTGGCTCGGTGGCAAAAATTTTATTAAATCTGTGCAAGAAGCCGGCAACAATGTATATAAAGTTACTTTAAAAACTCCATCTAAGCAATTCAAAGTAAATCAAAAATTTAAGAATGTTGTTGATATTCCAAAGGAAGATAAATTGAAAAAACTTCAAGGAATAAATATCGAGAAAAAAATAACTCCAAAAAATGAGGTTAGCAAGGTTCTGGATGATATGATGAATAGCTTTGGTCCTGAAGGTCCTAGCGCCACCCCAGACTGGATTGTCAAAAAGAATAAAATGCGTGCAGATGTTGCAAGAAAAATTGCAAATCAAGACGCAAGAGATGCGGAACACCTTTCAAACGGTATTACAGCACCTCAAAAACAGGCTCAGGGGAGTCTTTTAGATAAAAATAAGGGAAATGTATCACAATCTCCTTTTAGAAGTAAATGGGAGGATAATTTTGACAACAATGGTAATTTAAAGAACGAAATGCGTGCTGAAGAGGTTATCCAGAAAAAAATAAATAACCGTCCTTATGTTAAACGAACCAATACTATTGATGATATTTATGATACATATGTAAAAAATTCTAATGAGAATAGTAAACCTTTATTAGAAAAAACAAAGGATATTTTAGAGGTTACACCAGAGGGAAAAAGATCGAGACTCGGGATGCCAAATGAAACAAATATTTTAAATTATTCACAACAACTAAAGGCTATTGGTTATAAGAAAAAACAAATAGATAAAATTGGGTTTAAAGAGGCGGAAGGAATCATAGATAAGTTCAAAGCTAAGTATGATCCAGAATATTTAAATAAAAAAAATGAAATAGGTAAATTTAAAAAATTTGTTGCAGACTTTAAGCAAGCTGAAGAGGTTGGCATAGAAAGAGGACTTCAATTTTTGCAAAAATATTCTAAGTTGCCAAGAGAAAAAGCTGAAGAAATAATTTATCACTTAGATAATCCGACTAATGCTCCTGGAGATGTCGCTCCTTTTGTGAAAGAAATAAGAAATGAATTTGACACTTTCTTCAATGAAGCTCAAAAAGCTGGTCTAGATGTTGGGTATATCAAAAACTATATTACACACATTTGGAAAGAAGACCCTAAAGAAATAAGCAAAAAAATAGGGAAGGCTTTAAAGAAAGGAATCATAGGACCAGATGACATTGCTTCAATAGAGCAAGGTGCAACAAAGACTCCATTTTTCGGTTTTGCAAATTCAAGAATGCTAAAGAGTTATGAATTAGGGGAGAAAATTGGATTGCATAGAAAATATACGCATCCAGCACAGATTATTGGGCATTATGCGAAACAACTAGAAAGAGCTAAATCTGTCTTAAGAGGTATCAATAATTTTAAAGAGTCTGGGGAAATTGTTGAGGGATTGCAACCTGGAATGAAGGCATTAACTATGCAAGGAGCAGAGGGATTATCAACTAACCCAAAACTTGCTGATAAGTTAAATAATGCATTTAGAGATCCTTCAGAAGAGTATTACACGAATCTGGGTGGTAAGTCATTAGAAAAAGCTGCTGCAGTTTCAAGATGGCTAAAAGAGACATTGATGTCAGGAGGTATTCCAGCGACTACTGTAAATTCATACGGGATAAGCATGACACTCAAGGAAATAGGAACTTTATCACCAACAAGGGCTGCAAATGCAGTAAGTTCATTTGTTGCTGCTAATTCACCGAGGGCAAGTCGTAAATTTTTTATAGAAAATCTAGATCAGATTAAAAAGATAAAAAAGCATGACATAAATCTATCAACAATGTTAGATCAAGGTGGATTTTTGGACAAAGGTTTCTTGGCGAATATTTTTGGAGAAAAAGGTAGCGGTATTGGTGGACATTGGAATGCGCTTATCAATGAGCCAACTTTCCAGAGATATTTACCAATGAATCAAGTTAAATTTTTTAATTCGATTGAAAAGAGATTATTAAAAAAAGGATATTCCCAAGTAGATGCTGAGGCAATAGCTGCTAGGGAATTAAAAGAGGGAATGGGACTAGGAAGTGCAGCAAAACAACAAGCTAGGTCTCAATGGTCTAAGGATATATTAGAGACAGCTTTTTTTGCGCCAACTCATAGAGCAAATATGTTTAGGGTTTTTGGTAATGCTTTGAAATCTTTCAGTAGAAACCCTCTTAAAAGAGGAAATCGATCTGCTACACAATTTCTAACAGGTGGGTTGGCTGTTTATGCCTTGTATGATTGGGTGAACTATAAAAATACAGGTCAACATTTATGGGATAATCCTGAGGGTAAAAAGTTTGAGTCATATATAAAAATTGGGAACAATGGAGATTTAATTTCAATCCCCTTTATGCCATCAGTCGCAACAATGCCACGACTTGGAATTAAGGTTGGCGAGAAATTATTTAAAGGAGATTTGAGTGGAGCACTTGGGAGCGCATGGCAAGGGAGTGGCTCTCTTTTATCGAAACCTCTCGCTGATGTTGCAACGAACAGCGATTATTTTGGGCGTAATATTTCTGATGAGGACGACTCTGTTTCTAAACAATGGTTAGATCGAGCAAAATATCTAGGCAAATCATATACTGGGCACCCATGGGTTAAGGGAGGAATTGACTTTGCTTCTGGCAAACCAAACAGAGAGGTTTTGGCACAAATGACTGAGGCTCCAATAAGATTTAGTACGGAAGGAAAAGTCGCCAGTAAGAAGTTCTGGGATACAAAAGAGAGGGTCAAAAACGTATATGAAGAATTCAGGGCATTGGCAAAAACTAATCCAGAAGGAGCTAATGAGTTTTATTATAAAAACAAAGAAGATATTGATTCTTGGCCAAAAATCAATGAGATTTCACAGATGTATTCAAATTTAAAAGGATCTGACAGAGAAACTTCTGATTTAAAAGAATTTACTTTTAGAGACAAATTCGGAGACATTGTAAATGATATAGGGTTTGGTTTTGGTAAAAATGCACAAGCTAAAGAATTGGAAAACGGTGATGAAATGAGCTCACCAATGCAAAAAATAATGCGTGGCTTTGAAATAGAACAAAAGAAGGTTGAATTAGCTAATTCAACTGATAATTTTATGGATTTGGGAGATATCGTATTGAGAAAAAGTCTTGATGGAACAGTAAAACAAACAAGAAAGGATACTTTCACTTCACAAATTCTTCAGCAAAAAATGGAGGGCCAAAAAAGAAATGAAAATCTTAGCGGATGGATGAAGTCAGCGGAGGAAAAGTTTAGTTTAATGGAGGGAATGATGAATGATTCTAGTCTTGATGAATTAGATAAAAGCACAATTCAAAACGATATGGAGAGTCTGATGGAGACTTACATGAAGTACAAAAGTTACGGAGGATTCACTAAACCAAAAAAGGCGAAAAAGGCCAAAGATTTAGATCTCGATACCTCATTTATTGAACTTAAACTAATGAAAGAATTCGGTGGATCTAAAAAAGCAGCAAAGGCCATATTTAGACCTAGCACAAAAGGAATAAGCACAGTCTCAAGAAAACAACGCAAGATAATTTTAAGAAAAAAATAAAATGGAAACAATTCAAGAGGTTCTGCAAAATGTTCATGTTGAGTACGAAAAGAATACAGATTATCCGGAAGCATCTTCTGAGGATTTTGTTGTACGTCTTGCTTATGCTAATCGTGGAATAGCTACTTGGGAGAAAGAAGCTCGAGATAATGTTCAGTGGCCAGAGCTTAAAGAAGATGGTGAGGTTGCTGCAAATGGAACAGGTCTTGATTCTCTTCCAGATAATTTCTTTAGCTTCATAAGAGCAGATGAACACCCAGCAGTTATTTCCGATGGAAAGACTCAATGGCTCGAGGTGAGAATGGGGGAGGGAAGAAGAATGAAACAAGATAATTTAAGCCCTAATGTATTTTGGATTGAAGCTGGAAAAATAAGGACTCTTCCTGCAATTTCAGGAACTATATATTTTCCTTATATCAGAAAAGCAACTAGATATTCAACTGGCGTAGAAACTGATGCTTTAGATGTTGATCCTGAATATTTGCTCGAGTATGTTTTAGGAAAATTATATTTAGATGATAAGAATTTCAATATTGCACAGGTACATTTTGATAATGCAAAAGATATTTTAGATAGCAAAAAATATCAATTAATCACTGGGACTCCTTCAGAATCTAGTTTCGGGATAGGAATGTAAATTATTTAAACAATGCGTAAAATCAATTTTAGACAATCGAATCAAGAATCTCCCTGGAAAATGGAATTAGATGATTTTTCAGGGGGTAGTGCAACACTTCTTGATGATGCGCTTCTTGGAAAAAAATATGCCAAAGAGCTAATAAACATGATTCAGGTTCAAGACGGAAGAAATAAAGTTCGACCAGGAACTGCTTTTTATGGAGCTGCTATTCCTGGAGAATCTGAAATATTAGGGGCTGGGGAATATATTAAAAACGATGGAGCAAGGGAACTTGTTGCAATTGGTGCAACAACTGGGAAAGGATACAGCTCAATTGATGGAGGAGCTTGGAGTGAAATCACTGGAGCGATATTTGATATTAACGCAAAGCAACCATTTTTCAAACAGATTAATAATTATTTATTTGTATGTAATGGAGCCGATCCGTTAACTAGATACAATGGTTCTGTTTTTACTAGGTATACAACTATCAGCGCACCTACAGGATTTGCAGGCGTGAGAGGCGCAGGATTAACTGCTGGCAGTTATCACAATTATTACAAAGTAACAGCGCTTAATGATGTTGGTGAAACAGTCGGAAGTTCAGAAATTGATGTTACTTCAAACAAAGAAAGAAGTGTTTGGAATTCAGTTAGTAACGAATATGTTTCATTATCCTGGACAGCAGTAAGTGGAGCAACAAAATATCAAGTTTATTATTCTGAATCAGCAGGAGAAGAAACTCTTTTAGCCAATGTAGAATCAAATAGTTATAAAGACGACAACTCTAATGTCTCAAATCCTTTTGTGCTTTGCCCAGACGTAGATACAACTGGAGCGCCAAAGTTTTCAATGATTTCAATGAGTGGCTCAAGAATTTGGGGTGTGGCACCGGATGAACATCCTTACAGAGTTTTTTATTCAGGTACTGGCCAATATCTAGGATATTTCGCTGATGCTTATGGTGGTGGATGGGTTGATCTTGATAAAGGAGGAAGAGAGACAGTACAATTTGTTGAGCATTATCGAACTGGAAAAGGTGATAGTGCTGCAACCGTTTTTTGTAAAACACCAGAAGGAACTGGTGCTATTTGGCAAATTTCACTTGAGGCTTATCCGATAGGTGATTCTACAATTATTGTTCCTAGCCCTCAAAAGATTGTCGGTTCAATTGGAACTGATGCTCCTGGAGCAGTGGTTAAAGCAATGGATTCATTGATTTTCCCGAACAAAAAAGGTGTATTCAATCTTGGAAATAAAGCTCAGGTAACAAATGTTTTATCTACTGATGAACTAAGCGGAAATATTCGTCCTTCATATAGATCACTATTTTTATCCAGGATTGGTCAAATGGCTGGATATTGGTATGATGCAAAAATTTTCTTTTCAGCTCCAGAGGGAGATGGAGAAAATGATATGACATTCATCAATGACACAGAAAGAAAGAATTGGAACTGGAAATGGACAATTGGATTTAAACAGTTCTTGGAATATACGGACTCAGATGGAAACACAAAGTTTTTAGGTGTAAAGCCAGGAGAGCCACAACTCATTGAAATCTCAGACAATTTCTTAAGTGATTTAGGAAAACCAATCAAAACATCATATATCAGCGGACTTTTTCCTATAGATGAGAAAGACCAGTCGGAATTTGCAAAAGTTGATGAGGTGATTGTTGTGCTTGGACGACCAAAGGGAACTATTAATATTGAAGTTCTTGGTTTAGAGAAAAAAAGAGGTTTTTCATCGATTAAAACAAAGCAGATAACGGATACCTTGCAGGTCAATGAATTTTGGACTGGAGATTTAGGAGAGATAACCTTGAAAGACGAGGAAGATGCTCCAAAAACTTATTCCCAAGCAACAGTTAAAAAGAGAATAAAAATCGGAAAGGAATTAAACGGAATCCAATTTCATATCTATTCAAATTCTATCAATGTAGATTATACAATTTTACATATCCAAGCCAAGGGAACAATCACACCAACACGACCACCTTCGAGTTGGAACTAATATTAATTATTTATAAACAAAAAAATGGGTGCACAAAACACAGACTTATTATTGAAAGTAGCTTCTAACACTGGTTGGCAATTAGGTGCTTCAGGTATTCCAGATGCAGAGATTGAAACCGCTGGGCTTGTTTCAGCAGCAGGACTTCCACAGGATACAGCCGTATTAGTGACTATTGATAGAGTTGACCAAAATGGGAACAAAACGCCAAGTAAAATGGAGCGTGTTATTGGAGTTGTTTCAGGCGATAACTTAGTCAGTTGTCTTCGAGGAGTAGAGGGAACAGCACAGGGACATTCCGGCGGAGCTGTTGTTGAAATTGTTATTTGCGCAAGCAATATAAATAAATTGATGCAAGCGATTCTAGCAGAACACAATCAGGATGGGAGCCATGGAAATGTTAATGCAGAGAATGTTAAAGCAACTGGATTGGAAATCTCTAGTGTCACTTGGGAAAATCTAATAAAAGGGTGGTTTGAAGCTGGGGAAGCTTGGGCTTATGTCGCTACCAATAAATTTAAGATAGAGGGAGTTGATCTAACAGCAAAATATACTAAAGGGGCAAAAATCAAACTTATTAATAACTCTGTTGTCAAATATTTTTATGTTGTAACAAGTGTGTTTTCTACTGACACAACAGTGACTGTAACTGGAGAAGTAGACTTAGTCGATTCAGAAATTACACTTCCTTTTTATTCTTATAATGATTGTCCTCAGGGGTTTAAACGAGGAGAAGATTGGTATAGAGCAAGGGTCTATCGTAATGCGGCACAAACAGCAAATGAAGCAGTTTATACTAAAATTTTATATGATACTGAAAATTATGACCCCAACAATAATTTTGCTTCTTCTGGATATACAGCCCCGGTATCTGGATATTATAATATCAATACGCACGTTTCTGTAGCTTTAGCGGGGGCAACATTATCTGCACTACTTTCTACTATAGATGTAAATTCCGTTCCTGTAACAACTGGATCAAGAATCGGTGGAGGTTATTCACCACAAATAACGGCTAGTATAGCTACAGACATAATCTATCTAAACAAAGGAGATGTTGTTACTAGCACAGTCTATCAATCTACTGGGGCTAATAGGGTTATTGAAGTGGTATCAACCGGCAGTAGAAATTATATGTCTATCCAATTTGTCGGAGTATAAAACATTAAAAATTTATTAACTAAAAAAATGAACCAAGAAACAAAAGAAAATATTGAAAGACATCTTAAGTCATTCGTCCTAACCTACATCACAACATTCTTTATTTTGTATACTGCACTGGTTACAGAGGAATCAATGTTTGATCTTGTTATTATCGGAAATGTCGCTAAGGTTGCACTTTTATCAATCGTGAGAAATCTCGTTAAGTTGTATACGGATAAAAAATGAGTAAAGACATTGTAACTCAAAAAGAGTGTTCAGAAATAAACAAGGAGGTAATGAGAAAAATAGATGATGTAAAAAAGGATATCGGAGATGTAAAGCTTCAGATTGCAGGTTTGCCAAAGGATTTAGCAGATGAATTCGATAAAAGATATGCTACAAAAAAGACGGAGAAAACTGTTGATAAGGTTGTCTGGATTGTGGTTGTTGCTTTTGTATTGGCAGTTTTAGAACTTATATTAAAAAAATAATAATTACAAAAATGATTTATAAAATCAAAACACGAGACAAGCGCTATGAAATCGAAGCTGATAATCAAAAAGAGGCTTTGATGAATTTAGTTGGCCAAGGAGAAATCCAGATTGATGAGCAGAAAGTTGAAGAATTTGAAATATACAACCAACTTCTTTATCGAGGAATTAAGTTTGGAACAAAGAGATCTACCGATATGGCAGATTATGGTTGCAAGCTTTTTACTTTTGCTATTATCTTGCAAAGAGATCCTATTGAGCTAGACAAGTTTTTTTGTGAAAAGAATGTTTATTTTGGAACTTCCGGAGATCTGATTGATGATGTAGCAGTTGCAAAAGCTTTAGGATGGGAATTCAACGGAAGAGATTATAACATCGATCACATGCCAATTCTTTCACCTACAATCAAGGAGGTTGATTTTAGTCCTGCACCTGGCAAACAACAGCATTTTGTTGTTAGATGCGTTGATGAAACTGGCCGATACATCCTGGACCCATTTGGAGGAGCAAGAAGAAAAATCAATTATTACGAAGAAAAATCGCATCAATTTGTTAGTTATCGGGTTTTTGAAGTGAAATAAAGTTGGAAATATGAGAGCTTTTAAATATTGAAAATGGCTTGCATAAACTAAAAAAACAGGTAAAAGTCAATAACCTTGACTTTTACCTGTTTTTGTGTTCTATTGACACTTTTAATTTATTTTGTAAATATAAATAAAGAAACTCAAAAAGAGAAGTTGTTCTTTTAAAAAATAGTTATGAGGAGTTTACCTAAACATAACAAATATATACAAAAAATTACATTATCATTTTGCCATGGTTGGAGTTTGCTGTAGTACATAAAACAAAATGACCAGACAACTAACAAAAAGATATAGGAGATATAAAAATAAAAATTATCCCGGTAGCGGATGGATAGACAGCTATATTAAAGCATTTATATTTCAAGAAATTAAAGCAAACTGTGACCGCGAAAAAGAAAGAAAGAAAGAAAAAGCATGAAGTAATGAAAGATAAAAGGATGCAGTAACATCCTTTTATAAGAAAACCTTAACAATGTTATAAATTAATATCTACTCATTCACTAACCATGGTAAAATGATAATGTAAATAAAATTGATAAATTTATACTTTAAACTTATCAATTTTGAAATATAAAGTCAAGTATCTTTACTTTTCAAACTTATTAGCATCCTTTACAAAAAAATATTGCTATGTTACAGTGCAAAGCTATCTATTAAATGATAGGTATCAATTAAAAATTCATAGCAACTTGTGTCCGTCAGGACAGTGCCGAAAGGTATTTTGGGAAGACAAGTGGTTTTGTGATATACTTATAACAGACAGAAATTTTATTCAAAACAAAATTCTGTTATTCTATCTATTTTATTATAGATAGTTTGTAAAAGTCGCTCATTAGCCGAAAGTTTCCCAACTGACGGCAGTGGGCGGCTTTTTTTACATGAACAAAGAAATTGAAAACTACTTAGCGTGGAAAGGGACTTATGCAACTAGGGCTTGTAATAATTATCGCATTTGGTTGGAAAGATTTAATAACAGGACCAAAAAATCAATTGGGGATGTCAACATCGACGATATAATCAAATTTAATTCTTATTTAAAAACAAAATTTCAACCAACCACAATCCAATATGCAACAATAATCATCAAGAATTTTTTTGAGTTCCATAAGCTCCAAGGGGTGTCTTGCATCTCTCCAAGCATCATCAAAGTTCCGAGAGCAACAGCCTGCTCATATCAGCCAATAGTTAAGGACGAGTGCCTTAGATTGCTATCAGAAATTGATACAAGCTCTTTTGTTGGGCTACAAAGAAATATTATGGTTAGGATTCTTTATGAGACGGGGATTCGTGTAAGTGAATTAACTGATCTCAATGTTAGTTCAATTAATACCTCAAATAAATCTGCAATTATATCAACAAAAAAAACTACTCAAAAAAGAAGGATAGTGTGGGGAAGTGAGACCAATTCCCTATTATGTGATTTTATAAAAATAAGAAAAAGTATAAATACAAATCCGGCACTTTTTATTGGAACAAAGGCAGGTGGGGAAGTAAGTAACAGAATAACAACAAGATCTGTTCAACGGACAATAAAATTGTTATGTGAGAAAGCTGAAATAGTATCAAAAATAACTCCGCATAGTTTTCGCCATGGTAAAGCTCACAGAATTTTAGAATCCGGAGGAAACCCAAAAGATGTCCAGGCAATACTTGGACATGTAAATCCAGTATCAAGTTTTGTTTATTTGCAATGGAACGACATGGAATTTGAAAAAAGGGCCAGAATGTTCGTAGAAAACTAGATTATTGGTATATTTCTGCACTACCATAAAAGGCTTAGTTAAGCCAAAAAACGAGGCTCAAAATTGAGTTCTAAGCGCCTAAATAATAAAAGTTGATTAGTTATACCTTTAAAATACTATAACTAAGGGCTTAATCTGGCATTTTGATTAAATTGTTGACGGTCTTGCATCAATATGCTATAATAGCGGTACAGTACAAAAAAACAAAATAAAACAAACAAAACACTGACGTGTTTTTTAAAAAAGGTTTAACGTCGCATAATATACATTGTGCGACGTTACATATATAACCGTTCCAAGACGTTTCTGTTGCCACAGAGACAAAGTCATCCTAGTCTTTTAATTGCCCCGCTCTTTCCCAGCTCTTATACTTATAAATTAGATTAAGTTTATTTTTATTAAACCTTCCTAGAACGTCCATTAACCTTTTGTCATAAATTACCCAAATTTGATTTTTGAGCTTTAGTTTGGTTTTTCATTGCTTAGTTTTATGTGCTAACGCCTATATTGAAAAAATAATACAAAAACCTCTACAAACCCTCACAAGAGCTTTATTTAAGGCATTTTAAGGGCATAACCAATCAACTTGCGATTTCAAAGCGCTTAGAACTCAATTTTGAGCCTCGTTTTTTGGCTTAATTAAGGCATTATTTTAGTAATAAATATCTCTAAAAAATGCACCTTTTGCTCTGAATATTATTAAATATCCTAGAAAAAGGCATTTAATGCCAAACAAATTACCTGGCCAAAGAATCAGTTTTTGTTTGCTTATCGGTTAGTTATCTTTCTTTTTTTATGTTAAAATCATTAACGTAGTAATTAAAGCTTAATTTAAATTCTTTATGCAACAAGAAGGTTTTTCCAAGGGCTTTTACATTATAATTCTGATTGTTTCAATTATTTTTTTATATACAATTTTTAAGATTCTTCCCGATAGAACAAAAAATCTTTTTGTTGGTGAAGGCTCTTCTATGGAGCCAACACTTCAAGATGGCGCCGAAATTATTGTTAGCTCTAATAGAATTCCTCAAGCAGGAGAAATAATAGTTTTTAAGTGCAAAGAAAAATGTAAAGAAGCATCAGGAGAAATATTAACAAAAAGGCTTGACTCAATTGATGTAAATGGCTGTTATTGGGTTCTTGGGGACAATGAAGAGGTCTCTTATGATTCTAGGTCTTTCGGAAAATTGTGCAAAGAAGATATTGAGTTGTACGGGGTCGTAGTCAATATTATCAACAAGGAAAAATAATTCATATTACCCCTACCCCTTACGATCTTATAATTAAAGCAACTAAAAAAATGAAAACATCTTTTTCAGCTTTAAACACATTTCAGAGCTGCCCATTGAAATATAAATTTCAAGTTATAGATAAAATCAGCACGCCTAAATCCCCAGAGGCTGTCTTCGGAACTTTAATTCACTCAACCTTGCAATTTATTCATTCGGGTGGATTTCTTCCGCCAACAGAACAAGAGGCTTTACAATTTTTTGCCACTAAATGGAACCCGGATGTTTTTACAGAGGAGTTGCAAGAAAGAACCGCTTTTGCCCAAGGCGTAAGAATAATCCAACAATATTTTCATAAATATGACCCTTCCAAAATTCAAATTGTTGATTTGGAATCTCGTTTTTCAATTGAGCTAGATGACAAGGAAGGAGATGAGAAACATTTTGTCTCTGGGTTTATAGACCGCATTGACAAGACCGAAGACGGCTATGAGATTATTGATTACAAAACTTCTAAAAAACTACCCCCTCAAGAATTTGTTGATAATAATCTTCAGCTCGCAATATATCTTTTAGCATTTCTGAAACGTTATCCAAATTTCAACGAAATTAACAAGGTCAAACTTTCTTTATTTTTTGTGCACCACGGCGAAAAGCTAACAACTACAAAAACAAAAGAACAGTTACAGATGGTCAAAGACGAGTTGCTTGAAGTCATTCACCAAGTAGAGGAGTCTGACTTCCCCGCTGTTGTTACGCCTCTTTGTGCCTGGTGTGGATATCAAAAAATTTGTCCTATGTGGAAACATAAGTTTAAAAAAGTTGTTTTGACTACGGACGAAGAAAAAAGAGATGCTATCAAACAATATATAAATGCTCAAGAGAATGCTAAAAACGAGAGGAAAAAAGCAGGAGAACTGCAAGAAAGAATTTTAGAAATAATGGAAGCCGAAAAAGCAGAGAGACTCTTTAGCGATGGAAAGATTGTTTCAAGAACGTGTAGACAGACTTTTGGATATGACGAGAAACGCCTGCAGGAAATATTAGAAAGAGAAAAGCTTTGGGACGAAGTCGTTAAATTGAATCAAACTCAGTTAAAAAAAGTCGTCGAAGCTCTTCCCTCTTCCACAAAAAAGGAAGTTGAACAAACACGAGAATTAAAAAAAGAAACCTTCGGTTTGAGCATTAAAAAAGGAGAAGAATAAAAACTACGCTAAAAATATAAAAAATAGAAAATGAAAATAACCAGCTGGGTATTTTAAAAAAGCAGGAATCATGCTTTAGATTTAGCTTGTTTTGTCCAATTTATTCCGAATCTCCAAGTTTTCTTTTCTACATAAACAGCATACCACCACCTATATCCAACTGGAAATCCTAGAATTAAACCTAAAATAACAAAAAAGGCTTGGAACCAAAGGGGGAAAGAGAATTTCATTCCTTGTAAAAACCATAAATCATTTAAATTTAAATCACCATAAACAATTTGTGTAACAAGAAACAGTTCTAATGCCTTTAAAAGGGCTAAATTTACGAGTCCAATCGTTGTCATAGAAACCAAAAGGTATGTTCTTTTCATGGCTTTGCTTTGTTATTGGTATTAAAAAATAGAACCATTACAGATGAAATTTTTTGGAAATTGATTAAAGTTTATATTCTTAACTTTAAGATAGCAAAAAAAATAAGTTCTGTGAAGGGCTTATAATAGTATAAAGTTGAGGATGCTAAAAATAGGTTTATAGCCATTTTTTTAGTTAAGAATAATAATCCCTATTTTTTATTATGAAAATCCAACACCTTTTTGTCTATAATAATGTCTCGTGGACGAAGTGGATTTTTAAGATATATCCCTTCAAGTTTTGTGCAACGGCTAAGAGCGACATATGTCTGACCATGAGTGAATGCCCCGTTTCCAAGGTCAATAATGGCTTTTTTGAATGTCTTTCCTTGACTTTTATGTATAGTCACCGCCCATGCCAATTTCAAAGGAAGTTGAGCAAAAGACCCTCGTTCAAATTTATCAATTTCTTTTTCCATAGAATTGTATCTATAATCGTAAACTTCCCAAACGGTTTTCATAACTCGATGTTCTTTCTTCCCAACCTTGATTAGCGCATAGTGTTCACTGAGTTTTTTAACAACACCGAGAGTCCCGTTTACCCAGCGTTTTGGGGTTTCAATGTCATTTTTCACAAACATTACTTGGGCACCCACCTTAAGTCTTAATTCAGGATCAACTGGGCAATCCTTTTTCTGAAAGTCGCCTTTCACACTAGCTCTAAAAACCATTTCTTCTCCCTTGACCTCGGATAACTTTGCCGAGTTTATTCTATCCACAGTAGCATTTGTACTGGCCAAGGTTATGATTGGTTCATTCTTGTTTTCACAAGAGCGACAGCGCGTATTGAAAAGCTCAAAGTCCTCATTTGTTAAAAGTCTTTCTCTGGTTCTGCTTAAAAGCTCCTGAAAATCAATGTCTTTTTGACGAAATATTTTAGTCAACTGAATTACCTCAAAATCAGCTTCCTCGAAACAATTGGCGTTAAAAAAATAAACTCCTTCATATTGGTCGATAAAATATTCTCGCTCCCTTCCCATCACAACCGGTGGCAATTGAAAAAGATCGCCGAAAGCAATAATTTGAATTCCGCCAAAAGGGGAATTCTTTCTGGTGTTCATTCGCAAAGAATGGTCAATGGCATCCATAATATCAGCCCTGACCATTGAAATTTCATCAATCACAATTGCATCTAGATTTTCAAAAATCTCAGCCTTGTGATGCAAATTTTCCACATCATCCCGTCTCACAACCCCAAAAGGAAAGAGAAAAAAGGAATGGATTGTATTCCCTTGAATATTAACAGCTGCGATTCCTGTAGGAGCTAAGATCACAATTTTTTTTGTTGTTGCTTTGCAGAAATATTTTAGCAAAGTTGATTTTCCTGTCCCAGCTTTTCCTGTGATGAAAATATTCCGATTGGTTTCTTCCATCAGACACAATGTATCTTCAAACTCATCCGTCATCTCAATCTTTTCTGCTTTAAATATTTTTGCTACTTTTTCGATGATTGTTTCCACTTTTTCTTTTTTAATTTTGTTTACTGGGCAATTATAGCACACCCTATTTTGCATTTTCTAGTTTAAGTTTCTTTTCCCACTCCCAAGCTGTTCGAAGTGCATCATCTAAATTTCTTTGAGCTTTCCAACCCAGAGTCTTGTTAGCAAGTTTGGTGCTTGAAAAAGAGGCTTCCACATCCCCATTTCGACGTTCTACGATTTGATATGGCAATTTTTGTCCACTTACACGTTCAAACGATTTGATCACCTCTAGGACCGAATTTCCTTTTCCAGTTCCTAGGTTGAAAATTTCCACTCCACCTTTTTTATTTTCCAACATTCGCCAGATGGATTTTACATGTGCTTTGGCCAAATCAACAACGTGAATGTAGTCACGGATGCAAGTTCCGTCTGGCGTGTTATAATCACCACCAAAAACTTTCAATTCTTCTCGCAAACCAATTCCAGTTTGTGTCACAAAAGGCACAAGATTCGCTGGAACGCCAATCGGCAATTCACCGATAAGTGCTGATTCGTGTGCACCAATCGGATTGAAGTATCGCAAGACAATGCTTTGAAAGTCTTCGTCGCTTTTTGCTAATGCGATTATCATATCTTCGCAAATTTGCTTTGTTTCACCATAGGGACAATTGGCTTTCTTCAAGGGGGATTCTTCTGTTAAAGGCAACCGGTCAGCATCGCCATAGACAGTGGCTGAAGATGAGAAAACCAGATTATTAATTTTGTTTTTTCTTGCCGACTCCATCAAATTCAAAAGAGAATTGAGATTGTTTCGATAATATTTCAAGGGTTGTTCAATTGATTCTCCTACCGCCTTGAAAGCTGCAAAATGAATCATTGCGGAAATATCCTGGTGTCGTGAAAAGAATTCGTCTAGTTTCTTTTTGTCACAGATATCAAATTCTTCAAAAGCAGGAACTTTTCCAGTGATTTTTTCAATCCCCTCAAGCACTTTTTTGTTTGAATTAGAAAGATTATCAATAATGACAACCTCATATCCAGCATTCATCAGTTCAACAGTTGTATGTGAGCCGATATACCCCGTTCCACCTGTTACTAAAATCTTAGACATATTTTTATTTTAATTATTTCTTATGCTTGCCAGCCAGTTGACCACAAGCCCCTTGAACATCCTCCCCCATGCTTTTTCTGATTGTGCATTGGATTCTTTCGGCTTCCAAGGTTTCTTTGAATTTTCTGGCAACTTCTTTTGATGAGGAGGCTAAATCTTCCCCGATGGAATTATAACGAATCAGATTTACATGCAACATTTGTAATTTGCCAATTGATTTTAGAAAAACAGCCAATTTCATAACGTCTTCCCTACTATCGTTGATGCCATCTAAAAGAATATATTCGATGAAAATCTTCCTGCTGTTTGTTTGAAAATATTCTCGCAAAAAGTTGCGCAAGTCGCTGAGTCCATGTTTTCTGTTGGCAGGCATATATTGATCTCGTTTTTTGTCATCAGCAAAATGCAAAGAAATCGCAAGGTTCACCTGTGGAAAATCCTTTGCAAACTCCTCCATTCCTTCAATGATTCCAACTGTTGAAACAGCGATATTTCTGCTGGCAAAGTTAAAGAATTTCTCATCAATCAGAATTTCCAAACTTTCTTTTACATTTTTCCAATTCAAAAATGGCTCCCCCATCCCCATATAAACTATATTCGAAAATTGTCCTTCAATGTTGTTTTTCAAAAGGTATTGTCGCCAAAACAGAACTTGGCTGGTGATTTCATCACTGGAGAGGTCTCTCTTGAAACCAGCCTTGCCAGTAGCACAAAAAGCACAATTCAAAGCGCAACCGACTTGTGAGGAAATGCAAGCTGACCAAGCTCCTTCTCTTGGAGCAAGAAGCACTGTTTCAATCAGATTTCCATCCGCAAGCTCCAAGAGTGCCTTGATGGTGTTTCCATCTCTGGAAACTAAAATTTCACTTGGAGAAAAAGGAAGCACAGGAATTTCACTGTCTAATCTCTCCCGCAAAACCTTGGAAATTGTTGAAATATCTGAAAATGAAAACTTCACATCACTAAAAATTCCTTTGCAAATTTGTTTGAAGCGAAAGGCTGGCTCACCTTCTTTTTTCAAAAAATCTTCTAACTTTCTGATGTTCATAAATAGAATATAAAAATAATCGACTAAACATATAAATTAAAGCATGTAATTGTTTTTTAAGAAAGAGGAAGAGAAAAAAATATAAGAAAATAAGCTTGGTGTTTAAATATACACCAAGCTTATTTTTGAAGTCGTTACTTCTTTTTTTATTAATTATCCACACGAGTTATTTCCGATAAGTCTTTTATCTCGATTTTTTTCTGCCAGCCTTAAGGCAAGTGACTATAAAATAAATTTATGGCGCTGTTCCATATCATCTTATCAAAAACTCATTTAAAATGCCCTCAAGATTAGCCAGATACTCATTGTATAAAAAATTATACTTATTTCCTAGAACCGGGTTACAAACCCGCTCCAGCAAATAGTTTTATTATTTTTTTGCCCTATAAAAACAAAAAACCCAGCAAGTAGCACAGATGAGTTTTCTGTTTTCTACTTGTGGGTTGTTTTGCATCTCTCCTCTATTCTCTAGAAAGAAAAGATGCCGTGTTTTGACAGGCATCGCACCTGTTGTAATTGAATCCCCCCAGATTCATCTTAGAGAGTTTTTTGCCTTCACAATTAGGGCATTCTCCCTCTTTGACGAAGAATGTGACATGGTTGACTCCTTTATTGTTCTTCTTCAATTCCCTTCTCCTTAGGGATTTGTTGAAAAACTTTGCCAATGGAGAAGCATCCCCTCCAATTTCCCATCTAGCTAATTCTCTGGCCTCCATTCTGTGTTTCCAGAATGATTTTTCTGGAGACTTAATCTCTAAGATTTCAAAAATCTCAAAGACGAAGGGGTCGTTGGGAAATTTTTCTAAGAACCAATTTGCCAAGTAGTTTTTTTCCTCTTCCAAAATTTTTAATACAGAGAGCTTCGCCCTGAAGCCCTGCATATACTCATCTTGGGAGAGATAATGCCCCATCAAAAATGAGACAGTATCTCTGTACATTTGAGAAAAATCCCTCTCCTGTAACCATCCTTCTTCTGAGGCATATGCTTCTCTAATTGGTGCTAAAAATCCCCTTTTTTCTATTATTTGAGCTATGTGTCGAACAATACTTCCGCTAGTTGCCATTTTAATTCCCCCATTCTTTCCAATTTTTTAGTTGCTTGATTGCTAAACTACCGCTAATATTTTACGACTGTTCATGATAGCACATTTAGTGCTATTTGTCAAGGTCAAGATGCTAAATTATATTGCAACATGTCCACCTGTCATTCCTGCAAAAGCAGGAATCCAGGCTAGTTTTTGATATTTGGAAATTTAAGCCACAAAACACAACGCGAGCCTGGATTCCTGTTTTCACAAGAACGACACCAAAGAAAACTAAGAATCGTTTCTCTACTTCCGATAAATCCGGAGGCTATTCGTCACCACCGAAACTGAGCTAAATGACATTGCAGCTGCAGCAATCATTGGGCTCAAGAAACCTGCCATTGCAAGTGGAATTGCGATAACGTTGTAGGCGAAAGCCCAGAAGAGATTTTGTTTGATGGTTTTGAAAGTTATTTTTGAAATCTTGATTGCTTCGACAACGAGATTCAAATCACTTTGCATTAACACAATTTGTCCTGCTTCTTTTGCGATATCAGATGCGCCTCCCATTGCGATTCCAAGATTTGCTTGGACTAGACTTGGAGCATCATTGATTCCATCTCCCACAAAGACAATTTTTTCACCGTTTGCTTGGAATTTTGCAACTTCGTCAGCTTTGTTTTTTGGCAAGACATCTCCCAGCACATTTTCAATTCCCAAACGACCTGCAACAGCTTTTGCGGTTTTAAGATTGTCTCCCGATATCATCGCAACTTTGAGTCCCATTGCAATCAAATCCGCAACTACTTTTTTGGACTCAGCTCGAACTTCATCAGCAACGACAATTGCGCCAATCACCAAATCATCATGAGTAACAAACAGTCTTGTGCCTTCTTGGATTTTGTCATTGGACAGAATTTCTTGGGCCCATTTTGTGGCAAGTCCATTTTCCTTGAGCAACTTGAAATTTCCCAGCATCACTTTTTTCTGATGTGTGGAGCAATAACCAATTACACCCTTTCCTTTTTCTTCCCTTATCTTTTCCAGTTTTTGCAAATCAATTTTCCTTTCTTTGGCAAAAGCACTCACGGCATTCGAAAGCGGATGCTCTGAATTGACTGCGATTGAAGCTGCTATTTTTAGAACTTTATTCTCATCAAAACCAGATTTTGGTTCAAGTAATATTTTTTCCACTTTTGGAGTTCCCTTGGTTAAAGTTCCGGTCTTATCAAATATCACCATTGAGATGTCCTTTGCGCGCTCAAAACTTTCTGAATTTTTGAATAGGATTCCTCTTTTTGCGCCCTTACCAGTCCCTACCATAATTGCTGTTGGAGTTGCAAGCCCCAGCGCGCAAGGACAGGCAATCACCAAAACAGCGACTGCATTAATAATTGCCAAAGAAAAGTCACCCGTCGTAAATAGCCAGCCCGAAAATGTTAGCAGGAAGATTAACAACACCACTGGAACAAAAACACCAGAGACCTTATCAACAAGTTTTTGAATTTCCGCTTTTGATCCTTGTGCTTCTTCCACCGTTTTAATAATCTGTGCAAGAACTGTCCCCTCGCCTATTTCTGTCACTTTGATTTTCAATACACCATCCTCATTCAAAGTTGCGCCAAAAACTTTTGCTCTAGCATTCTTCTCTACTGGCAATGACTCACCTGTTAACATGGATTCACTCACGCTTGAGCTTCCTTCGATCACAATTCCATCTAAAGGAATTTTTTCTCCAGGGCGCACCACAAGCACATCTCCTCTGACAACTTTTTCAATCTCAACCTCTTTCTCTTTTCCGTCCACAAAAAGATGAGCTTTTTTGGCCGCTAATTCCATCAATTTTTTCATTGCTTCACTCGCCTTCCCCAAGCTTTTTTCTTCAAAATATTTCCCCAGGATAATCAACGTGATAATGATTGCAGCTGTTTCAAAATACACCGGCTTTCCGCTAAAGACAGCCCAAGCGCTATAGAAAAATGCGACCAGAGTTCCCATTGAAATCAAGGTGTCCATATTGGTCTGCAATTTTTTTGCCTGCAAAAATGCCATACGATGGAAACGGGCACCAAAATAGAAAACTACTACTGCGGACAATAAAATATGCAGCCACATTACCAAATCAATCCCCAAAAACAAAACATCTGTGCGCAATTCTACAAACATTTCCAAAAGTAGCGGAATGCTAATCACTAAAGCGCCAATAAAAGCCCTTTTACTTTTTTCAGCATTTCCCATTTCGTGATGATGCTCATGACCGTGCACATTCTCCTTGTCTGAAGCAGCTTTCTTTTCCTCGACATTGTAGCCATTTGCAATAATCACCTTATATAAATCACTTTCGCTTAAAATATCACTGTTAAATTCCACGGTTGCTTTTTTGTTTGCAAAATTAACATTGGCCTTGAAAATACCCGCTGTCTTCTCGAGCGCCTTTTCGTTATTAAGTGCGCAACTGGCACAAGTCATTCCCAGGATTCTGATTGTAACAGTTTTCTTTGTCATCTTATTTATGTTTAATTTTGCTTATTCTACAATGAATTTCCCTCTTACCATTCCCATCCAACAGCTAAAAGGAAGTACACCAGTTTCTGTTGGGGTAAATTCTAAAATATTCTCTCCCTTTTTTATATCAACCGCTTTGTCTAAGCTGGGAATGATAATTCGATTAGTACAGCCAGAAACTTGTACCCCTTTAATCGCCCAGCGAACAGGAACTCCTTTTTTAATTTTCAAAACGCTTGGTTCAAAGCCTTTGTTTGTGACGCTCATTTCCACTACCATAGCATCTGCGGAATTTTCACTCACTGCCTTTGTTTCCGATGACTTTCTTGTTAAGATTTCTTTAGCCTGAGTGGTTTCTGTTTTTTTGCCACTTTCTAGCACCGCAGTTTCAACTCCTAAAAGTGATCTACCTGAATTGAGGGTAAAAATTGCAAAAATAACCACAATCATCCCGGCAACCTTTTGAAAAACAAGCATCTTCTTACCACTAGTCCAAGACGTTGTGATTCCCAAAAGCAAAAGAACTGGCAATGTTCCTAGTGCAAAGAAGAATAAATTCAAACCCCCAGAGAGAAAACTCCCAGAAGAAATTGCATAGAGTTGCATACTTTGAGTGAAACCACAAGGAAGTAGAAACGAAAGACCTCCCAACAAAAACGGTGCTGCCTTATGCTCAGATTCTCTTAGATATTTCCAATATTTGGTCAATCCTTTTGGCAGACTGACACCTAGTTTTGTAATCGAAGGTACTAAACCAAGAATGTTGAGCCCTAGCCAAATCATAATTATCGCAACTGAAATTGTCAGGATCGCCACAGCATTTCCACTAACACTTATCTCTCCCCCAATAAGTCCCAAAAGTCCTCCAAGTAAAAAGAAGGTGGCAAGTCTCCCCACATGGAAAAACAAGTTCGGTTTCACAGCGGAGGCAAAAAATCCTTTTTCTCCATTTCTATATTTTTCCCCAAAAGCAATAATCACCCCTCCAACAACCGCAAGACAAGAAGAGAGCGAGGCTACCATTCCAATTAAAAACGAAACCCCATAACCAACATTTCCGTTGCTAAGATCTGCCTTATCGACAATCCCTATGTTTTGAAAAATTCTAAATAGAAACAATATTCCAATAACAATTAGAATTGCTTTTATCCATTCTTGCCAACTAGCCAAAATTTTATGATTGGAAAATTTTTCACTCGGCTTTTTTTCAAAGGCCCGATAATCAAATTTCTTTGCCACTTTTCGCAATTGTGAGAAATTAGGTTCTTGTGTGGTATAGTCAATCTCGGCTTCCCCCAAAACACAATTGACTCGTACTTTTTCGACACCAGAGACAACCCCAAACTCTGTTTCGAGCAACTTCTCACAACTCTTGCAGTGCATTCCTGCTATGTAAATTTTTTTAGTTTTCATGCTTTTTGTTAGTGACTGCTTAGCATCTTTTTTTCGTAGCCTAAATTTGGAATTTGCAGTAAAGTGTAAGGATGTTAGGCAATTATTTTATCTTAAAATCAAACCCTATTTCGTCATTTTTTCAATTTGCAAAAGCTCCTCAACCATTTTTCTTTTCATCTTTTCGTTTGATCCTTTCATCGCATTGGCAAAACAACTTTTCAAATGCCTTTCCATCAGTTTGTTATTTGCAGATTTTAAAAGCCCTATCACCGCCAAATTTTGTTGCATAATGTCGATACAATATTCTTTTTCTTCAACCATCTTGGCGACTCTGAGGGAAAGAGTGGAGGCTTTTTTGAGTGCAGTGATTATTTTTTTATCTTCAGTGGTCATATTTTTCTTGTCCTTATGCTTATTTAAGTAATTGTACCCCCCTGGTAGGTAGGTGTATATATCTCTATTTTAAACCATTCATTCTGAAAGTCAATCTCACTTAAAACCTTGCTTTTTAGGCAAAAAAGCTATATAAATAATATGAGAGATTATTGGCGAAGTGGGTTCTTAAAAAAATCAGGGAGGTGCTATCGTGAAAACTCAAAAAAAGAATTTGTTTGGAAGTATTTTTGCTGGTGTTTCAATCGGAGTTATTGTCGCGCTACTCAGTCATCAAATCCTTGCAATCTTTTTGGTATCAGCCCCATATTCTGATTTCCTTCTTTTCCCAAGAGGATTATTCAGTAGTGTTCTACTAAAAACTCTTGGCTATGCCATAGCTCCGGGAATTCTAATTGGCTATATAGGAGGACTTTTTTCCTCAATAGACCTTCCTCCTGGAAACTTTTCTAAGTTTATCGCAGTCTTTGTTTCGTTGGTATGCATAATGCTTACCTGGTTTGGATATTGGGATTTTGTCTTGATAAGCAGTCCGGGCAAAATTGGTTCTTCTATTTTTATTACGGTGCTATCTTTTTATGGAATTTTTCCACTTAGCAAAAAAGTCTTGGTTCATTTGGAGAAATTTCGCTATAAATAAAATAAGAGACAAGAAATAATCAAAACGGGCCTTCTAATTAAAAATTGGAAGGCTTGTATTGTTTTTACGTTTCCCAGGTTACACTGGACAAAGTTGATATTTAATGATACAATTTTGGCGCTAAATGTAGTTCTTTTTGAAAATAGTGGTAGAGTTGTTAGTTAAATAAACAAAAGTTTTTGCCATGTCGGCTCTGAAAAAAGAAAAAACAGAAAAAGGAGTATTGCAATGAAAAAAACAGCTTTGTGGGCATTATTAATAACAATGACAGTAATGGCACTCCTAGTAGGAGAGGCCTTTGCACTTGGAGGAAACTTGCATAAGACGATTGATTGTCCAAGAGCCTCTAACATGAAAAGAGGTTTTACATATTCAGCGTATTTTAATCCTTTGACTGAGGGAACATACCACCCAGAAGGTGTAATAACCGCAGTTTCGGTGCAATATATAATTGCAAAGACAAGCGAGGAGAGACCAATATCCGTTGAAGTATTCAACGGATATACTAGCGAAACAATGGGTTATATCTCCCAAGTTTTCAGGACTCAGTTCGCGGGAAAACCCATAAAAGACTTTTATGGCCCAAACGCCACAAATTCTTTTGGAATAAGTTTTACTTATTCAACTATACCAACAACACCCCTTGTAATAGGACCTGATAACGTATGCATTATATACGTTAATTGGACTTATGACCCTCCACCGGCACCAGAGCCCCCCACTGTAAATATAATACCAACCATTGTCTTGCCCCTTCTTTTGAATGAGAATGAGGAAGAATAGGCTCAAGGAACGGGTCGTCATAGACATGACGACCCGTTTTTCCTTTTATATAAATTAAAAAAGTCGAGAACAGAATTGCTACTGTCCGACTTTTTTAAGGAATTATTTCTTCCCTATTCTTTGAATTTCTAAATTTTTTTCTTCTTTGTTTTCTTTTTGTTTTTATGAAATCTCCAATGTCTTTTTTCAACATAGACAACTTTCCACCAATATTGGCCGAGGAAATATCCATCTATAATTCCCACTAAAAAGATAAAAAATCTTAACCAAGCCGGAAGCTCTTTCCATAAAAAACCAAAATAACAAACGTCGAAAGGCTGCTTTGCTAGAGAAACAACTTCTTTGATATATGCAGCTTCAATCATTGCATACAAAAGAAGCCCCAGCAGAAAAACCAGAATCATCGTCAAGGCCAAATAGATTTTCTTTTTCATTTTTGTTTATATTTTTATTTAATTTAGTAGACTAACTAGAGTTGCCCATAAAATTTGTTAAAAAATTATTAACTATTTTAAAAGTATTCTTTTAATTTTTCTGTCCTTATGTTCGGAAGCCCTTCTTAATAAATCATTAGTGAAGCCAACATATAAAGTGCTGTACATTTTATTTGTCATGATGTAAAAAAATAGTGCTTTTGCATTTTATGCTATATTTTTTTGTTATACAGTCCAATGAATTCCCGCCTTCGCGCGAATGACGCGTGTGTTTCTAATTCTTAATTGTCGTTTACCTGCATTCCTAATTATTAATTCTTAATTGCGTTACAATTTCCCCACAACCCCTTCAATTCCTTCTGAGCCTTGCTCTCTGCAAGGCGGAAGTCTTTTTGATATTTATATTCGGAACCCTTAAAAGTGTATTCCTTTGCAAACCCTTCCTCTATCAGTAACTGGTTTATGAAGGTCCCATCATCCAAAAAAACATATCGCAGAAGCCTGCCATATTCGTCAACATCAGCTTGCGTTGGATCGGCCTCTAATTTAATTTGTTTACCCTCTAGCAACTCAATTGCGCGCTTTGTTGATTCCCCACCAAAACATTCCACAGAGCGATATTTTTCGTTATTCTCTGGGGTATCGATTCCAATCAAACGCACGCTTTCTGTCTCACCGTCGATACTAACAGAAAAAGTGTCCCCATCAGTTATTTGCAAAACTGTATAAAAAGTTTCCAGCTCTTCTTCCAGCACAGTTCCGGGATTTTTGCTATTTCCTTTTATTTCAGCATCCACACTATCTATTTCTTGATTTTCAGTCGCATCTTCACATGAGCCCCCATTCCATTTTTGAGGCTCTGGTTCAGGTGGAACACGAAATAAGATTGTAACAAAAAACCCTGCGACAAAACAAATTAAACCTACGAGAAATATATATCTTTTTTTCATTTATTTTTAGTTTTTTAATTAATTGAACCCCAGAATTCTTTTAAAAAAATTTTTATCTCTGGAATTTGCATCACTAAAGCGAAAATTAAACCATAGAATAAGAGAGTGGCTATTTTAGAGGATGAATAGAGTTTAAGCGCACTTCCCAAGGATTGCTTGGGTAGCAAAGAGCGTCCATGGAGATTTACAGAGGAATATATTTCATCCAAAAGCAAATGACCAAGATACCCGATGCTCACACCTAAGCCCAGGATTAACTTGTGAGCGGGGAAAATTTCCAGAAAATCTAAAAGCCAAATCGTGATTAGCCCGAACAGAATTGCAGCAGGTACTGAATGAAAGATTCCACGATGATCTGTTAATTTCTCAAAAATATAACCAGCCCCAAAACGAATTCCGGTAAAAACAAGAACTGGTGTCATAATAAGAATAAGCAAATCCTTTTCTTCATTATACAAATTCAAAAAAACTAACCCCGCAATCACTAACCCTAAAACACCAAAAATAATTTGAAATGGGATTCCCTCGTCCATATCAAGATCGGGCAAAAAAGAGCCAATCAAAACAGCTAGGAAAATCCAGAGCACTACCTCTGTTGATGAAAAAAGTGAATAAATCAAACAAGCAACAATAAAGGCTATGCCAAGAAAAATTCCAAAGCTGATGTGAGTTCTAAAATTCGCCATGCTTTTGTTTTTATTTAAATAGAATCATTTCCGCAAAGAATATGAATCACAAAAGATTAATCCCCAACACTATCTCTGATTTCTTTTATATAAACCAGCGCATTCTGAATTCTGTCCATCATTTTTTTATTATCAGAAGAAGCAGTCGATGAAATATTGTGAGGATCAATAAATCTTAAGTGGGGTCTCCCTTCTTTTTCTATAACAGAAAGATTTTTCCTGCCCGATAAATCAATAACCTCTCCCTTGTCTCGGAATAATTGCAGTGTAATATCTGCAAATTGAATAAACTCTTTTCGAAAATCTTCATTTTCTTCAAACATTTTTTTAAGCTCCCCCGTTTCGATTTCAGAAAAAAAATCACGCATATCTTGACCCATATATTGCTGAATTGTTGCAATCACTGGTTCGCCATTTTTTTTATCGGTTGTAATTATTGATTGTTCAGCGGGAATAAAATTTTTAATATCTTTGTAAATAGCACTAATTCTTTCATATTCTTCATGTTCAGTTTGAGCGACTTTTTGCAGACTATCTACATCGCCTTTTTGGCGATAACAAATCTTAAGAACATAGCTAGGTTCAGACATGTCCTTGGCTTGTAATAAGTGTACTTTTGAAACCTCTCCCTTTCCAATTCGTTCTTGAAATTCATATTGACTAAGATCAAAGGGCAATTTATCATAGTCCTTGTCATTAAGCACATCTTTTATCTTCCCTGAAATAATCTCCGGGGCAATCTCTAGTAGGAGTTCTGTTGCCGCCACAACTTTCTTATATTTCCATTCCATAGTTCCGTTAAAGATTTCTTTCCCTAATAATTCATAGGGCTTTTTCTCTCCCTTTTTATGCTCCTCTGCACCATCCTTTAGGGCTTGGATAAATAATTTTTTATAGCTTAATTTTTCCATACTTTTGTTTTCGTAAAAACATTCATCATATTTCTTAGAATTTCATAAAACATTTTCATAATAGCATATTTTTGTCTTCAAGGACTAATTTTTCTAAAGCTTTATTTCTGATAAACTTTTCGCCAGAGAGGTCAAATTTTTTGCCAGTGGATTTTCATCCCATTGTTTCAAAATAGCATCAATTACTTTCAGTTGTTGTATAATCGTCTTCTCTTTTGAGGCGTGGAAATGAAGAAATGCTTGTTCACCATCTCTTCCGTAGTCGTCGATAAGTTCTGAAACATTGCTAATAACGTCTGCCGATTTAACTAACAAGGAATCGTGACTAAAGTCTTTTATATGTTCCAAAGCTTCTTTTTTTCTTTCTTCCCAGGGGAGCTCCCTGTTTTGTTCTGTTACGCTTAAGACTAATTTCATGACATTCTCACCAAACCTTTTTGATAGCATCTCTTTAGTGACTTTTTTTTCTTGAATGCTGTCTTCAATGGTGTCATGTAATATTCCGGCAACAATAACATCTTCACTGGCTGAAATATTAGCTAAAATAATCCCAACAATTAGTGGGTGTGTGATGTAGGCGATACCCTTTCCTTTTCTGATTTGCTTTTGATAAATTTCATGAGTCTTAATTGCAAACCTAATCGCCTTTTGGATTTTAACTGTGTAGTGCATAAGTTTTGTTGAAGAATTTTTAGCTATATATTTTTTAATTTAAGCCTAAAAAATTCCAACCGATTCTTCAAAAAAGCAACTGCTTTTAAAGTGGTGATTTTATTATAACATAGCCTCTTTTACCCAATCCAATTTTTTCCCCCCGAGACAGTTGGTTTTCCCCGTTATATTCTTTAAAATCTGGGCATTGTTTTTGCACAAGGTCATATGAAGCTTGATCGATTGCCACTGGGTCTTCGGAGATAAGGACCCCTATATCATCAGTCAGTCTTTTTTGCTTGATTCCCATGCAATCACAAAGAGGTACAATGTTGATAAGAAAATTAATATAAAAACATTGCCTCCCTGTTGTTGCGGCCAAGGCATATTCTGACAAACGAGTTTCAAATTCTTCTCGTGTCACACTTCCCCAGGGGATTGCAATGGCTTTGACAGGACAAACCGAGATGCACTTTGAACAACTTATGCAAACTTCTTTGTCGATATGCGCCTCTCCATTTTTCTGATATGAAATTGCATCCACGGGACAGTTTTCAATGCAAGCTCCACAACTGATACATTTTTTCTGATTGATTTGGTGTTTCACGCCAGCATGCATATCAAGCTTGCCTCGTCGACTGGCCAATCCCATTGCCAAATTCTTAATCGCTCCACCAAATCCTGCTAGCTCATGTCCTTTGAAATGCGAAACAACCAAAAGAGAATTGTAATTTTTTAAATTTGCACCCAGAAAAAAATTCCCAAGCTCATTACCAATTATTTTTTCATCTAAACTAACCTCAAGACTATCATCACCTTATTCGCCATCCAAGATATCGATTGGCGCAAAATCAAACCCATGTCGAATGGCCAATTCTTTGTGTGAACTGGCGCGAGAACGAACGCTACGATAGAGCACTGTCGTCTCAAGCATGGTAGGAAAATTCACCATGGCAGAAATCTGTTTGATATATTCAGGAGAAAGATAGGCATTGTTACCTTCCTCCCCAAAATGACACTTCAAGCCCAACTTTCCTTCAAACCTTGGAAGTAGGTCTTTGATTTTCTCAATCTCGGACAACTTTAGAAAATAGACTTTTGATTTGCCTTTCATGGTGTTTACTGTTCAGTTCTTATGGTTGCGCTCTTCCAATAGATCAAGATATAATTCTTCTACTTTCAAACGAGCCCAAGGAGTTTTGCGCAGGAATGTGAGACTAGATTTGATGCTGGGATTTTTAAAAAAACAATTAATTCTCACCATTTCATATAGCTCTTCCCAGCTATATTCAATCCTCAACTCTTCAAGCATATCTTTGAGTTTGACTCCATGCAAGGGATTGTTTGGCTGAGTAGCCCCCTGTTCGTTGTTTTGAATTTTCGCTGTATTCATAATAATTTAGATTAGATTTCAATTGTAACTATTCCCAAATTTTTGGGAATAGTTTTGGTACATTTCTTTTGTATTCAATATAATCATCGCCAAATTTTTCAGTGAGAGCTTTTTCTTCTCTTTTCATCCAAAATAAAAGTACAAACATGAACAAATGCGCGCCAATCAAAAATCTCACGTCTGGATAGAAGAAAAAGATTCCCCAGCCAAGCACGATATCGGCAGAATAAATCGGGTGACGAACTTTTGAATAGACACCTTCTTTGATAATTCGCTTGGTTTTGTCTGCACTCAATGCTGCTCTTCGGTTGACCCAAAGTGCGCCAAAAAAGAAATAGGTCCAATACACAAAAGTAATGAAAAAAAGCACCCAACCGAAATAATTCTGCTCCCACACAAACCTTGCTGAAACAAACTGAAATATCAAAAAAATTCCCACAAGCACAATTGCCCACATAAACACAGGACTTACTAATTTTCTTTTGATATTCATGTTTTTCCCATCAACCCTCAATGATTAATTTATCTTTATTCTAAGGGATAAACAACTTTTCGTAAAGTAAATTTGAAATAAAAAAGCTTCACCATCAAAATATTTCGACAGTGAAGCTTCTAGCTCTTTTAGCTATTTTTTCTTTTATTTACCAGTGATGAGCGATACCGCTTCTTGATATCGAGATCTGGTTGATTCAACAACCACATCTGGCAAAGGAGGTGGGGGCGGATTTTTGTCCCAGTCCAATGTGCTGAGGTAGTCTCTTAGAAACTGCTTATCAAAGCTTGTTTGAGACTTCCCTACTTCGTATCCGTCCACAGGCCAGAAACGAGATGAATCGGGTGTGAGAACTTCGTCGATTAGAATCAATCGACCGTCAGGAAGTTCGCCCAATTCAAATTTGGTATCAGCGATGATTATGCCCTTTGCAAGAGCGTGTTCAGCAGCCCTTTGATATAATTTGAGACAAATTTCAGCAATTTCTTGGGCTTTTCTGCCCCCGACGATTTCTCTCATCTGTTCCAGAGAGATATTCTCATCGTGCTCACCAATTTCTGCCTTGGTTGAAGGCGTGAAAAATGGTTTTTCAAACCCCTCAGACTCAAACATATTTCCAGGCAACTGAAATCCATGCACCGTCTTGTAGGGAACTCCACAGCATACACAAAGTGCTGCCTTATTATACGCACTCCAGAATGAGCCGGAGATATAGCCTCGAACGATGCACTCAATCGGCAATGGTGTGGTTTTTTTGACCAGCATTGATCTACCTTCAAGTTTCTCGGCATACGGTTGGCATACATCTGGATATTCACGTACATCGGCTGTGATCAAATGATTTTCAACGATATCGCCCAACAAATCAAACCAGAAAAGGGACAAATCCGTCAGAACCTTTCCTTTTCCCGGAATGCCCTCGTTCATAATGACATCGTATGCTGAGATGCGATCTGACGCGACCATCAGCAATTTGTCATCGTGACCAGGGATACCGTACATATCGCGGACTTTTCCACTGTGTAAAAGAGTCAGATTTTTAAACCAATAACTGTCTGTTACAACCGGTACAATTTTGCTCATTTTTTATCCCCCTTCCCCTTGACCTGGTTGGTTAGATTTCCCTTATCCGAAAGACTTCTCATCACTTCCATAACGTCTACCCCCTCACATGTTTTAGGTTGTCAAAATAACTTCTCCTATTTCTCGCACTTTTGCGATTGAGTCATTAAAGCATGAAGTAGTGTTTTTGTAAAGCAAAAAAGGCCTTTTTGGGCCTCATTCGATACTAAGTTTATTTGTAATTGGTCAGCTGATGTCTCCCATATCAGGCTTCCCTTCGATAAATTCAGACTCAAGTCCTTGTGCTTCAAAATATTTAACCATCTGCATGCACGCAAATTTTTCACTGGAATAATGACTAGCACCAATCAGATTTATTTTGTTTTCTTTCGCCAAACGATCAAATTCAAGAGCTGGTGGATAATCAGAAAAAGAACTAACCAAGCCACTAACATAAGTCGTGATTCCTCTTTCTATTAACTCTCTCATGACATCTAAATCATTTCCTCCCCCACCAACCACGGCAATTGTTTGGCCATCAAGAATTGTTTTTGGATTGTGTTTGATCATTTGCACTTCATGACCAACTGCCTCTCTCACTTTTTCCGCTAATTCATCAAAAGTTTTGCAAGTTGTCTTTCCAAGTATTCCAGCCCAAATGCCAAAATATTCAGCGAACTCTTCTTCGCAGGAGACTCCGATTACTTTGGCAAAATTGACAGACGTTGAATATTCACCGTTTTTGTCTAAAGGGACATGCAATGTGTACATGGAAATCTCATTTTCCTTTAGTTTTGCAAGCAGTTCTTTGTTCATATTCAAAAAAGGAAACCCAGGCGCTTTTGTGTCCCAAATCATTGGGTGATGTGTGAAAAGTAGCACATTCTTTTCTCCCTTTTCTAAAATAGTATTCAACACTTGGTCACTTGGAAAAACTGCCGTATAGACTTTTTTGATTTCGGAAGTATTGTCCAAAACCAATCCCATTTGACGTTGCCGGAAATTGTCAGTCACAAATTCATTAAAGTCCATTTGGCTCCAATCGTCTTTACATTTGTCCAATTCAAAATCGATTTCCAATTTTTGATAAAGTTCGTTTGCGTTCATGATGGATTATGTTTTATGTGATTAATCTTCACGGCTAGTTATTTGAATTCTTATCTATATTCTACGCCAAAAAGACGTTTTAGTAAAAAATAAAGGGCTATCTTGGGAATTCAGAATGAAACAAGCAGTTCTGTATTATCCCTCTCCTAATAAAGGCCCATCTTGGCAAGCCAAAGAGAGGCAGGGAGGCTAGAAGGGTGGGAACTCCATTCCCTCCATTAGATTAAGGGAGGGTTAGGGTGGGTTACGCGTCTGCGTGTTGTTTTATCAGAAGATTAGAAACACTAACCTCCCCTTAAACTAAGAGGGGAATAGAACTAGTTACCTAAAACCACCTGTATCCCCCTTCTCAAAGGGGGATGGAAACAGTCACTTATTTTCCATCTAAATTGATTTTTTGATTTATCTGTGTGAATATAATAAATCAAGGCACGAATGGAAATATACGTTTATAACAGGAAGCTAGTTCCTTCAAAATCGAAGAGGTGATCTATGGGGTGGCGAGAGGAAGAGCTAAAAAAGAGAGCTCGCGAAAAGAAAGAAGCAGAGGCCGAGGCCAAATTAAAAGCCTTGAGAATTCAAAAAACCAGAGAACTTTTAGCAACGCTAAAAGAACTAAATTCCAAGTTACCAGAAGATATACGCCTGGACATTATTCATTCTAATGAAAATGGCACCGAAATCAAAGGTAAAAAAGAAACGCTTTATATCGGAGAAGATGAAGAGTCGATAACTTCTGCCCTAGGCTTTCGTGATGAGTGCCACATCTTTTTTGATGAGAAAAGAAGTGCCTTTTTCTTCGCCAATAAAAGCGCGGGGCCATTCGGCGTGCATTATGAGAGCAGAAAGCTCTATGCGATACTATTGAGACTAGGAGATAACTTCGTAGAATCTCTTATGGAAGCTCTTTGCACAGGCAAAGAAATAAAAGAATATTTCACTACCAAGCAAGAACCGAAAAAGAAACGATTTTTGTTTTTCTAACCACAAAGGAGCTCTAACAAGAGCTCCTGCTTTTATTTTTATGTAATTAATCTACGCAATGAATTTCTCAGGATACTCCCCCACGATTTCCAATGCTCGAAGATATCTATTTTTAAATGCCTTTTTTATTTCCGGAAGCACCATTTTTCTTTCCCAATCTTTGATTATTTTCCTCTTTACCCTACTTTCTATTGAATTCAGCGTTTCATCTGGATTGTCTCGGAAGAAACTAGAATGAAATTTCCCCGTGAAATGTGATGCGCCATCTGCTGAACTGATGATTTGAATCTCGATTGCTTCTTTTGCGATATCTATTTCTTCTTTTTTCTCCATTTTTTCCCAAAGCTCAAGAACATGTCCAATGAAATCATCTTCCAATCCAACTAATCGCAAGGACTCCGCTCCCTTGACTCTGGTTAGGGTGTGCTCATTTTCAGCATCAAGTGGTTTTCCAAAATCATGAAACCAAGCCAAAGCAAATACCAAGTCTCTGTCCGCCGTTGGATATATATCGCACAATTCCATAGCAATGCGCTCAACAATAATAAGATGATCTTTCACAAACCAATCCCGATATTCGAAATTTTCATTATCACAATTTCTGGTGACAATTTCTTTGAATGAATTGAGTTTTTCTTTGATGTTAGGCATGGGTTTTTATGTAATTAATTTTTTACGGCTAGTTATTTGAATTCTTTAATGTTTTTTTAATCAACTAAAGATGGTTAATATTGAAAACAAGAAAATAGGCATTTAAAATAAATAGAAAAACACTGGATGCTAAAAATATATTATCTGTTTTATTTCTATTTATAAAAAGTGATGAGATAATATGTGCTATTTGGCAAACCAGATAAATAAAGGCTCCTGGATAAACAAGAATCATTGCAAGGTATGGATCACTATATAGTAGTAACAACGCAAATAAAGTAATAAGTAATGATACTATTTGTATTTTAAACAAAAGCCTTGTTTTTACATTTTGCCTCCAATCAATTGTTTGAAAAAATTTATATACACCAAAAGAAAAAAATAATAGCAGTAGCAGTTTTATTAGAAACATAGTATTTTTATTAAATTAACACTTACATAAATATCAAGATTGAAGATATTCTTATACTTTGAATGTTCGTAAATTTTCTTCTTTGCAATTAGCAACTCTTTTTTATTGATCAATGTTTTCGTCATCCACAGAACCCTATTTTAAACCTTCTTCTGATGCGGAAAGGGTTTTGGTCCAGTCAATAAATTTTTTGCAATATTCAAAACTGCCAAAGTCGCCTTCTTTTTGAGAGATGAAAGTTTCACATCGATCCTTTTCATCTTCAACTTTTGAAAGCAAAACATCATAGTTTTGAGCGCGTTCAACTACTTCGATTGCCTGTGCACGCAACTGCTTTGTTTCTTGCAACCAAGAATATCCATAGATTCCTGCCCCGACAACGATTGCTACAAGTACCAAATACACTTTCCACTTTTGGAATTCTTGTTTTTTTGCCTCAACTGGTGACTCTATTTGCTCAGTTGTTTCTACTGGCTCAGCTTGTTCAATTGGCTCTGTTTTCTCTCCTTTCTCTGTTTGTTCTTTGTTGTTTTCCATTTTTTTTATTTAACACTTAATTTATGAAATTATTCCGCTTGAACTGCCCGCTCCAGCGAAATTTATGTGAATATTTGGTTATTAACTATTTTAGCATAGTTTTTTTGAAAAAGTATTTTTCGCTTTGACCTTGACCTTCAAGCATTTTCGAAATGTCTGAAAATTTTCTTGCATATAATTAACAATTTTCTTATCCAAAATGGTCAGATCTTCCAGGGATTCTTTTACTAGCTTTTCTTTAACCCGCTCTTTTTTGAATCGAGTCCAATCGATTGGAAATTGGCAGGCATAATATGCATCTTTATCAAGCCCTTTTTCTTGGTAGAAAAATTCATACAGATCTTGGGCGTTTTTGTCATAGATTGAGTGATAGCCCCAGATGATGTTTCCGGTGCATTGATAGAGTTTCAATAAGGTGTTTATATCATATTTCTCCTTTCCCTCTTCAGTCTCCAATTCACTTTTCATTCCAATGTGATGTTGCAACTTGTGAAAAGACCCTATGAGGGAACCTAAATCAATATCAACCAAAGTAGCAACGTATTGGACTGCTGATTCCTTGATTTTTCCGTTTTCTTTCTTTTCGGTGATGGGCATTTTCTATGTAAGTAATTAATTATTTACCCCGTTAATTTAAGATTAACTAGGGCATAATTAATTTTTATATTTTAGTCATAAAATCATTTAGAAGGCCTAGATATTTCTGTTGCAATTCTTGAGGAATATTTTTATGTTCGAATGGTCTAATTTTACCACCCTCTTTAGTGATTGTTATAGCTTTATCAAAATAAAAACATTCTGGTGTAGCTAAAAAGAGATATGATGGCTTCCAGGAGTCATGCATTCTTTCGGCAATCTCCAATACTTTCCTGGAAGTAAAATTCCTTCGATATTTTACTTCAATCAACGTCACATCGTGTGTTTCATTATTAATAACAGCAAAATCTGGGGCTCGACGGATGATTTCCATGGTTTCTTGGGTTTTCATATCCTGTTGGCGATGCATTAGTTCTGGTAAAATGTTCTCATAACCAAAGGCTAGAATAGTAAAACAACCAGCATCTCGTAACATCTGCTCAAAAATCATCTCGGCAATTTTACCTTTAATTAATTCTTTAGAAAATTCAATTTTAGTTTGTGTCATTTTTTTGTTTTAAAATTTATGTAAGTAATTAATTACGTAAAATTTTTAACTAATGTTTTTATTCATAATAACTTAATTCAACAAAAACTTCTATTTAAGATTAATTCTCCTCCTAATCTCATCAATAACTTTTTTAGAAAAATCCTCGATATTCTCATGTGTTTTCAAAATAACTTTTTTGACTCCCCTCTCTTGTGCTTGCTTGTTCCATTCCTGAACTGCTGAAATTGAAATTATTTTATCCACCCCATACTTTTCGAAATCAAGGCAATGAAATGAGCCACAAATTTTGCAATCTCGATCTAATAATATCACATCAAAAGGCTCTGACTCTTTTTTATTCACGTATTCTTTGACTTGCGTGTATTCTGAAAGTATTGTAACAGCTATATCAAAGCCAACTTTTTTCTCTGAAAGCTCTTCTTCAAATAGGTGCAGTTTTTTCAAAAGAAAAGAAAGCGTCCGAAGATCATCCTCAAGAATAAGAATTCTAAATGTATTTAGTGGTTTTGTGTTGCCGGCATTTTTGACCTTGCCACCGGCAAAATCATTTAATATTGTTGTGATCTTATCTTGCATTTTTTAGTCCTTCCAATCCTCAATGATAATCTTTGAGCCGCTTTTTAGTTAATTTTTGATATTTCAAGGGTATGTACAATTTGTACCCATCCTCTTTTCAATTCAGGATCTCGTTGCTTCATTCTTTGCACATATTGCTTCGGATCACTTGAGTCGATAAGGGATAAAACGACATCTTCCACCACAAACCACCATTCGTTATTGTGAATTGTTCTTCTGATTTTTTTGCCTTTGAAAATGGCAAGTTTAGGGTTTTCTTTTATCATGATATTTTTGTAATGTTAGCTACAATCATTCTAGCTTATTTTCTCTAAAATTTTAACCATTGCCAATGTATCCAACTCACAATATCTCAGGAGATTGTTTCTGATTGCTTCAATTTCCTGCTTATCCATTTTTTCAAAGATTGTTCTGCCCCAGGCTTCGATTGCCATTGTTCCATTTTGCACGTCCAGCTCTGCATATGAAAGTTCTGGCACCAAAACAGGCAACACTTTTTTGATTGAGGCGCTTCCGTTGAATTCTGGATGCAGATAATCTTTCTTGAAAACCTTCATCAAATCAAAAATTCTCTCGTTCACATCCTCCAAAAATTCCTTCTGGTCGGGGTGCAGTTCCATCAACTCGCAATTTCTGCCTTTTTCAAAAGATTCATAC